>JANXZG010000164.1 GCA_025355645.1 Gammaproteobacteria bacterium
CCCTCCTGGATCACCCTCAGCGCGGGAATTGGCGTCCTAGGCCCGGACAGCTCGCTACGTCTGAGCACCTCGTAGTATTGCGCCTTGGTGTCCGGATATATGGCTGCTTGGCCGGCGACAATTAGAACTGCCGGTTAACGACAATTAGATTTGCCGGTCGGGAAGCCTCGTCAGAGGTCTGGTTTACGCTGCCCCTACAACCAAGGGGGTGGCGTGGTTACAGACGAACAGGTGAGGTTACTCATGGCATTGTTAAAGCAAGGATTCTCTCAGGTGACGGCAGCGGCAAAGGCCGGGATGAGCGAGCGCACGGCGCGCAAATATGTGCGCTGCGGCGGCACGCCCTCGGAAGCGAAGGCGCCACACACGTGGCGAACGCGGTCGGATCCGTTTGCCGATGTATGGCCGGCGATCGAGGCGATGTTGAAGCAGGATGGCGGACTGCAAGCCAAGACCGTGTGGGCGGAACTGAACCGGCGCGATGCCGGGCGGTTCAGCGCCGGACAGCTGCGCACCCTGCAGCGGCGGTTCTTGGCGTGGCGTTTAAAGGCGGGCCCGGACTGCGAGGTGTTCTTTGCGCAGACGCATGTGCCCGGGGAACAAGGGCAATCGGATTTTACCGACATGCGGGGGCTGGAAATCCTCATCGCCGGGGAGCCGTTTGCCCATTTGCTGTATCACTTCGTGCTGACGTACTCGAACTGGGAGTCGGTGTCTATTTGCCCGAGCGAGAGCTTTGAGGCGTTGAGCGCCGGCATGCAAACGGCCTTTTGGCGTCTGGGCGGTGTGCCGATCGAGCACCGCACCGACAATTTGTCGGCGGCAACGCATGAACTGGCAGAGAGCCGCGGTCGGGACTTCACGCTGCGATACCGCGAACTGATCGACCACTATGGCTTGCGCGCCTCGCGCAACTTCCCCGGCAACGCGCATGAGAACGGTGATGTGGAATCGGCCAACGGTCATCTGAAGAATGCCATCGAGCAGCGACTGCGACTGCGCGGATCCCGTGCGTTCGCCTCACGCGAGGCGTACGAAGGCTTTCTCGAAAGCTGCGTGCAGGGGCGCAATGACACCCGCACCGCACGCTTGGAGGAGGAACGCAAAGTCCTACGGCCTTTGCCGCTGCGGCCACTGCCCTCGTTCCGGGAATCCTATGCCACTGTCTCGCGCGCGAGCGCGGTGAGAGTGCTCAAGCACTCCTACTCGGTGTCCTCGCGCCTGATCGGACACCGGCTACGGGTACGCCTGCATGCCGATATCGTGGAACTGCATCACGGCGGCGAGCGCGTCGCGGTGATGGATCGCCTGATCGGCAAGGACCCGCATCGGATCGATTATCGGCACATCATCCACTCCCTGGTACGCAAACCCGGTGCGTTCCGGCGCTATGTGTTCCGCGAGGCCTTGTTCCCGACTCTGGAGTTCCGCCGCGCCTATGATGCACTCGTGCTCGAGGGCGCCGACCAGGCGGACTTGGATTACGTGCGGATCTTGCATCTGGCGGCCAGCGATGGGGAGGAATGCATCCGCCAGGTGCTGGCCTCACTGCTGGCCGCTGGGATCGTGCCCACCTACGAAACCGTGCGCGCCGAAGTGCGCGGTGCACGGAGCGAGGAATCTGGAGCGTATCTGAACTTTACGCCGCCCGACTTGGCCCTCTATGACCGGCTCCTGGGTGCGAACACTGCGGCGGTGTGCGCATGAGCGCCGCGACGATCTCCCGCGATGAAACGCTGGAGTTACGCCTCAAGGCGCTGCGGCTCCCCTCGTTCCTGGAACAATATATCGAGTTGGCCGAGCGCGCCGCCAGCGAGGGCTGGAGCCAGGTTCGCTATCTGGCCGAACTGGTCACCCAGGAGGCACAAGATCGCGCCGACCGGCGCATCACGCGGCTACTGCACGATGCAAAGTTGCCGCGTGACAAATCGGTGGCGACGCTCGACCTGAATCGCTACGAGGCGCCCCTGCGTGGCAAGATCCGCGAACTGCTGCGCGGCGAGTTCCTCGCCGGCGCAACCAATGTGTGTCTGATCGGCCGACCCGGGACGGGAAAATCGCACGTCATGGCGGCGTTGGCCCGCGCGCTGGTCGAAGCCGGCCACCCGGTTCTGTTTACGCCCGTCGCGCAGCTCGTCGAGCGGCTACTGGAGGCAAAAAAGAACCTGCGACTGGCTCGTGAGCTAAAGCGGCTCGACAACTTTGAGTGTATCGCGCTCGATGACATCGGTTACGTCCAGCACGACCGCACCGAAATGGAAGTGCTGTTCGCGCTGCTGGCGGAGCGCTATGAACGCAAGAGCGTGATGATCACCTCGAACCTCGTGTTCTCCAAATGGGACCAGATCTTCAAAGATCCGATGACGACCGCGGCGGCCATAGATCGGGTCGTGCATCACGCCGCCGTACTCGAGTTCCTGGGCCCGAGCGTTCGGGCGGAAGTCGCAGAGGAACGAGCGCGTGCGGCACAAAGCAAACGCAGCTCCGCGCCTCCGGCGGACGCATGAGCAAGACACGACTCAACGGTCTCACGCGAGATGGTGAGATAGCGACCACCCGTGAGCTCGCCGCTCTTGGACCTTCCTATGCGTTCGATCGGCAGAAAATCTTCGGCAAATCTCGGAAACGGAGCTTCTGACGCGCTCTTGGCGTCAGACTGCGTGATGGTGGACCAATGATGAAGGCTCAAGACCGGCAAGAATAATTGTCGCCATCGGAAGAAATAATTGACGCCGGCCACCCGAGTTTAGTCCGGAACGGTAGTAGAGTCCGCTCATCATGAGAAGCCCCCGATTTCAGTCCCACTAGGTATGTAAGTCTGCGACCTGGTTGTTGATCGGAAGCCTCGCAAATTCTCGAGGTGTAAGGCCCTTGAGAAATCGGTGAGACCGGTTCTCATTATACTCCCCTCGCCATGCGTTTATTTTCTCCTCCGCGTCCTCCACTGATAGAAACTAATGAGCGTTGAGACACTCCTCGCGGAATCGGCCGTTGAACGACTCGATGAAGGCGTTGTCGGTGGACTTACCGCGGCGACTGAAATCGATCTTCACGCCGTTGGCATAGGCCCAAAGATCCATCTGAGCGCTGGCAAACTCCGAGCCGTAGTACATACGTAACGGTAGCCAGCCATCGCCAGAGACGACATCCTGAGGTTGTTCTAGGACCTTTTGGAGGAGACTGACGATGGCTAGCGAGACTGATCCTATCGCACCTCGAACGTGGGTCGCGATTGATATTGCAAAGGGAGTAAACGTGGTTCTTGTCGAACATTCCGACGGACGGCAGCAACGATTTCGCTTCGTGCACCAGCGGGATGATTACAACCGGCTGGTGGCTTTTATCAGGGCGTGCGCCAGCCCCTGCCGCATCGCACTTGAAGCGACTGCTGACTATCATCGAACGGTCGCCTACCGATTGGTGTCGGAGGGCTTTGACTTGGTCTTGGTGTCCTCAGTTGCGGGCGCACGCTTGCGTGAAGCGATCTTCAACTCCTGGGACAAGAACGATCCGAAGGACGCCCAAGTCATTATGCGTTTGCTCAAGCAAGGCATGACGCAGCGCTATTGCGACCCGGTGGTTACGCAGACACATGATCTGCAGGAACTGTCGAAGACGTTCCTGCACATCTCCCGTGCAAGAACCCGACTGCAACATGTTTTGCTGACCCACTATTTGACGTTGTACTTTCTCGAGCTCGCGCGATTCTGGACCACACAACGTAACGAGTGGTTCATCCAGCTGTTGATGCTCTTTCCTACGCCAGCCTCCATCACTGCCGACGGCTTGTCGGGATTTCGCGAGGCGATCTGGAAGCCGATGGGGCGGCGGGTGCACAAAGAGGCCAAGATAGCCGAGATTTACGCTCTGGCGGAACGCAGTATCGCTCTGCCGATGTCTGCTGACTCACCAGCGGTTACGACATTCCGGCTTCAACTCGGACGCTATCTTCAGTTGTCCGAGGCCAAGACCGCAACGGAGCGACAAGCTGATGAGCTGTTGGCAGACCGTGCCGATTTCCAATGCCTCAAGACCATCCCGGGTATTGGCTCGGTGATAGCGTTGGTAATCTTGGCTGAGGCCGGCGATCTAAGACGCTTCCGGCATCAACGCCAGTTCCTGAAGTTCTGCGGCTTGGATCTAGCGAAGTCGCAGTCGGGTAACTTCAGGGGCAAGGACAAGCTCTCCAAGCGCGGCAACGCGCGACTGCGCTGCGCACTCTGGATGGCGGCGATGAGTGCCGCCAGGATGCGCGAGAACGCCTTCCGCGATAAATACACGCGCTACACCGCGGGCGCGCCGGACGACACCGATCTCAAGCGCAAGGCGCGAACTGCGATCACCGCCAAGATGGCTCGAGTTGTTTATGCACTAGTCAAACATGGTCAGCCTTACCGACAGCGTTTCGATGTTGATTTACCCGGCGGATCGATCCCTCTCAGACGGGCCGTAGAGGCCTTCGGGACCTCGTAGAAAATGCTCGGACCTTCCGCTGGGGCCTTAGGCTGTTTTAGGTGCGGTGAAGACCGTCGTATTATTTAGACGGATTTTGTGTTCATTGTGGTCAGAGAGGATCTCGATGGCTGCGGAAGACTGCTGGATTTGATGGAGACGCTCGATGTTTTTCGTCTCGCAATGCCACTTGCATCGCGAGCCAGGATAATTTTTGTCTGTGACTGGACTTGCTTTCGAACTTAGTACGTTGTCCGTGGTAATTCGTTGCGGCAAACCGCGGTCGTGCTTCAATCGATTCATCGCCGCCACTACATGTTCAGCACGAAGACTGAAGCCCACTTCGATTCCCAAGCACTCGCGTGTGAATATATCAACGATAGTAAGTGTCCGAATCTTCCTTCCGTCAGCGAG
>JANXZG010000172.1 GCA_025355645.1 Gammaproteobacteria bacterium
CAAATGCTCCGAAATCTGGAGCCGATGACAATCGGCGACTCGCCGCTCAGCTCAGAGCAAACAAATCAGGTCCGTCGAGATCGTGCAACCGGATCGCCAGCAAGTCGCCGGCTCTGTTCATCAAGGACGCGTAAGCGAGCGTCAAGCAATAAAATTTACATCAAAGGAGGATTGTGATAGCAGTGAGAGCGGTATGGCTGCGCTACGGGATCTCAAGAAGAAGTTCCGCCAGATATGGCCGCATTTAAATGAGCGGTCGAGGCGAATGCTGGCGGCGGCGGAGGCGCTGCAAATTGGATATGGGGGCGTATCGATGGTCAGCCGCACCTGTGGTCTGTCTCGGGTCACGATCACCAAAGGGATCGGCGAACTAAATGCAGCACCCTTGCCGCAGAATCAAATCCGGCACGCAGGCGGCGGTCGTCAGAGGCTAGAGATCAACGACCCAGAACTCCTCGGCACTTTGGAATCCTTGGTGGAACCGTTGGCGCGCGGTGACCCGCAATCGCCGCTGCGCTGGACGTGCAAGAGCACCCGAACGCTGGCTTGGGAGCTGAGGGACCGTCGAGGTCCGATTAGCCACGAGAAAGTCGCCCAGCTTCTGCGCGAGCTGGGTTACAGCCTGCAGGGCAACCGCAAAAGCGAAGAAGGGGAGGATCATCCTGATCGAGATGCCCAGTTCCGGCACATCAATCGTGAGGTGCGGCGGGCGATGTCGCGGGGATGGCCGGTGATTTCGGTCGATACCAAGAAGAAGGAACTAATCGGGAACTATGAAAACAAAGGCCGGCAATGGCGCCGCAAGAAGACGGGGGAACGCGTCAATGGCCACGACTTTCCTGATCCCTCAGTGCCCCGCGCCTATCCGTATGGCATCTACGACCAGGGGCGTAATACCGGGTTTGTGAACATCGGCACCGACCACGACACGGCCATGTTCGCGGTGGCTTCCATCCGTGGGTGGTGGAGGTACGAAGGCCGGAGGTTGTACCCTGCGGCGCCCCAACTCCTCATCACCGCCGATGGGGGCGGCAGCAATGGCTATCGCCTGCGCCTGTGGAAGACGGAGTTACAGCGACTGGCCGATCAGATCGCTCTTCCCATCCGAGTGTGCCACTTCCCGCCAGGCACCAGCAAGTGGAACAAAGTGGAGCATCGCCTCTTCTCCTTCATCTCCTCGAACTGGCGGGGGGAACCGTTGCGTGACTACGAAACCATCGTGCGTCTGATTGCCGGCACGACTACCGCCACAGGGCTGACCGTCACTTGTCGTCTCGATCATCGGAAATACCCTCGGGGGCAGAAGATTACCGATGAGGAGCTGGCCGCGATCAACATCACTCCCTTGCGCTTTCATGGCGAGTGGAATTATACTATCCACCCTCATCAACGCCAGGACATGTAAATGTTATGAATTGACGCTCCCTAAGCTTCGTCTGATCGTCTTTTAGTCTCAGCCAGCCGCGTATGCTCTCCAGTCACGGTGTTGATCGCATCCCAATCTTCCCTTGTGGATGCCCGTGCGAGAATAACTGGTTTTTGCCACCCGATCTCACGGATGACTTCGCCTCCGGACGCGTGGGGCTCTACCAACGCGCACTCTTCGCTCTCGGTGAGCAATAGCGTGTATCCACCCGCGAGGCGCTTCGAATTCTGGCCGAACAGGTCGACGTCGCAACCGCAAAGGCAGAGCGTGGCAATCCAAGCGAGTGCGACGGCTACAGCTGGCTGTACTTTCTGCCATATCAACGACAGAGGTCAGGCACGGCGCGCTCAAGGTGTCCGACATGGAACGAGGGCGCTCCCGCGCCGTTGCCTGCACCGTCTTTGTTAGAAGCCGTTTAGAGATCTCTGAAAACATCTCGCCGGTGCCGGATGTAGGAAATCTCGACTCTCCTAATCTCATCCTGAATCTCGTAAAGCACACGATAATCACCCACCCGAATCCTCCAAAGTTCCGACTCTCCTCTCAGCTTCTTTACTCCAGCTGGACGTGGAGTCTTGGCCAGCGGTCGAATCCTCGCCAAAATCCGCTCTCCGATCCGGTCAGGCAGAGCCTCGAGCTCTCGACGTGCCGAACGGACGAAAACAACATCGTAATCAGCCACGGCGGCGCTTCGCCAAGCGCTTCTCCACTTCGGCTAGACTCTCGCGCGTTTCTCGGCGGCGCGATCTCACGACCAGCAGGTCGTGAATGTCCTCCCAAACGCTGCTGTGCTGCTCGAGGTCAATCATCACAGCTTTCTTTTTACCGCGGTCGTCCACAACGAAACTGATGCCACTCATGATTGGAGGATAGGACTCAACGCTGCCCATGTCCAGCGCGCACGATGCACGCCTCGGCTTCTAACGACAGAACTCAG
>JANXZG010000066.1 GCA_025355645.1 Gammaproteobacteria bacterium
GGCCCGCTCCAGTTCCGCGAGCGCGACCACGTAACCCAGCGCCGGGACTTGCTCGTCGGCCGCGTCGAGCACGGTGCGGCCGAAACCGCCCTGTTGCGAGACGTGCACGCGGAGTATGGGCGTGGCGCTCAGCGCCTCCCAGACGCCGATGCGTTCGAGCACGAGCCGGCTGCCGTAGGACAGCGCGAGGGTGCGCGGATCGGCGGCCGCTAGGTTGCGCGACTTATGTGCGGAAGCCTGTCGGGCGTCGAGGAGCATGCAGCTGCGTCCTGCCGCGTGGAGCGCGAGGGCCAACGCCATGCCGACCGCGCCGCCGCCACAGATCGCGACGTCGACGATCCCGGGTTTGCCGCTCATGCGAGAGTGCGCCGCAAGCGCCGCGCTGCCCGTCGCATTACGCGCGGCCGTCCCGCATCAGCGCTTCGATATCGGCGGTGGTCTTGGGTACCCCAGCGCTCAGGATGTCGCAGCCCGCGACCGTCACCAGGACATCGTCCTCGATGCGCACGCCGATGTTCCAGAACTCCTTCGGGGTGCGCGCCGACGGGCGCACATAGATCCCCGGTTCCACGGTGAGCGCCATGCCCTCCTCCAGCACGCGCCATTCGCCGCCGACCTTGTAGTTGCCGACGTCATGCACGTCGAGTCCGAGCCAGTGGCCGGTGCGGTGATTGAAGAACTCCCGGTACGCCTGCTCGCGAATCAGGCGCGTGACAGACCCCTTCAGAAGCCCAAGCTTGACGAGGCCAGTAGTCACGACGCGCACGGCTGTTTCATGGGGGTCGTTCCACTGATTTCCCGCTCGCACCCTAGCAATGGCCGCGCTTTGCGCGTCAAGCACGATCTCATAGATCGCCCGCTGCGCGCTGCTGTAGCGCCCGCCGACCGGAAAGGTGCGCGTGATGTCCGATGCGTAGCAATCGAGTTCGCATCCGGCATCCAGCAGCAGTAGGTCGCCGTCGCGCAATTGCTTGTCGTTATCGCGGTAATGCATCACGCAGGCGCTCGGTCCGCCAGCGACGATCGGATAATAGGCGAGATCAGCATTATGCGAGCGAAACTCATGCAGCACTTCTGCCATGACCTCGTATTCCATGCAGCCGGGCTTCACAAAGCGCATGGCGCGCCGATGCGCGCCTACCGCGATCGCCGCCGAGCGGCGCAAGCTGGTTTGTTCCCTGCGGCTCTTGTAGAGACGCAGGTCATCCAGGATGTGGCTGAGCGCCACAAACTCCTGCGGTGCCGACGATCCCTGGCCAGAGTGCGCCCTCAGTTCATTGACCCAACCGAGTACGCGCGGGTCAAATTCATCATGCGCACCCATCGAATAAAAAATCCGCCGCCGGTTTTCCATCAGGCCCGGCAGGATTTCGTCAATGTCCTCGATCGGGAAGGCATCATTGGCGCCGCACAGCGCGACAACGCCGTCGGGTCCGGCGCGCGGGCCATCCCAGGCCTCCCGGATCGCATCATGGTCGCGCACGAACATCAGGAACTCGCCCTGGGAACGGCCCGGTGCGAGGACTGCAACGGCTTCGGGTTCTGAAAATCCCGTTATGTAAAAGAAATGGCTGTCCTGCCGGTATGCATACTCCACGTCACCGTTGCGCTTGCGCACGGGCGCTGCCGGCAGAATCGCAATGCCGTCCCGGCCAATCATGCGCATCAGCTGCCGGCGGCGACGGGAACACTCCTTGGGATCCACCGGCCCGCTCAGTGCAGACGCTGGGCGGAAGGAAACGCCTGGCTGCGCAACGGCAGCAGTTCCTCGAAGACGACCTGGGCCGCGACCCGGATGAATTCGACCAGCTCCGCATACGCCTGCTCATTGGATTCGTCGGCGTCGGCTTCGTCCCCAGTCGCGCGCGAAATCTCGGTAAAATCCCGCACAATCTCGCCCACATCACCGACCAGGCCCTCCAGATCTGAGATCTGCCCGGTGCCCAAGCCATACAGAAATCCGGTGCACCATAATGCCAAGGCATTGGCGCGGCCATTCAGGGGCTGCTCGTCATCCGGCAGCAACGGCTCGAATTCCATGCCCTGTTCGCCAAACGTGTTAGCGGTCGTCATGAACACCCGCTCAATGACTGCCGCGGATTCTTCCGGCAGCGATGCGCCGTCGGGCAATATCTCATTGACCCAGTCCTGCATCCGGTAGGGCGACATGGCACAAAGCGCCCCGCACAGCGATCCATGCGCCTCCGCGGCGTCAGCGAGACTGCCGGCGTTTGCCAGAACGTCCTCGAAATCCCTGAATCGGATGCCCGGAACCATGATCTTGGAATGATACCGCAGGAAGCGGCACAGCAGACCTTTGCATTGCGCGAAGGGTCGCTCTATATTGACTGTCTATGGCTGAATCATCACCGAAATCCGCAGTCGAGATGGAACTCAAGCGCCTCGAGAAGCGCCTCGAGGACCTGATCGGCACGGTCAACCAGATCAAGGAAGAAAACCGCGCACTGCGGCAGCGCCAGGACGCGCTTACCGCGGAGCGTGCCGGCCTGTTGCAGAAAAATGAGCAGGTGCGCGCGCGAGTCGAGGCCATGATCGGGCGCCTGAAATCCATGGAACAGGCATGAGCGAGAATTCTGCGCGCGTGAGCGTTCGCATCCTCGAGAAGGACTACCAGATCGCCTGTCCAACCGACGAGCGCTCCGACCTGCTGGATTCTGCCGAACTGCTAAATTCTCGCATGCGCGAGATCCGCGACGGCGGCAAGGTCGTCGGCCTCGACCGCATTGCGGTGATCGCTGCGTTGAACATGGCCAACGAGCTGATTCGATTGCGGAGTCGTGACGGCCATCTCGAAAGTGAAGTCGGCTCACGCTTGCGTATCCTGCGCGAGCGCGTAGAGTCGGCCTTGGAGAAAGGACAACAGCTCGAGCTGTGAGCAGTCCTTCGCGATTGGTTAAGTTTGGCGCTGCCTGCGGTGTTCGATGCGGATCGGGTAACCTCTCGACCCTAATTTGTAAACCCCCGGGGCCATGCTTGCTGGCAGCATTGTGCAAGTCCGCCGTGAGCGGAAAGCCTTAAATGCCGCAGTTAGCCCCACCTGTTGCTCAGGTCGGGAGCAACGGTCCAAAACGGCACATGCGGGTAGCGCCATCTCCAACTCCAGCCGATGACAAGAGCCTGTTGCGCAAGGCGCTGCGCGCCAAACGCCGGGCCCTTCCCGCTGCGTTGCATGCGGCCCGCTCCGCGCTTGCCACCAGGTACATCACGCGCCTGCCGCAGTTTGCAAGTGGCCGGCGGGTCGCCCTAACCTTGTCGTTTGATCGCGAGATCGATACCGCAGCGCTGATCGCAGCAGCGCGCCGGCGCGGCGTGCGGCTGTATTCCCCGGTCATCGTCGACAAGCGCCATAGCCGGCTGCGTTTCTACCCACTGGATCAGGATATCCGCCGCGGTACCTACGGCATCCTGGTGCCGCGGCGCATGCAACATCCGGTCTCGCCGCGCTGGTTCGACCTGATCGTCGTGCCCGTGGTCGGAGTCGATGCCAAGGGGCGACGCCTTGGCATGGGCGGCGGCTTCTATGACACCGCGATGGCGTTCCGCCGACAGCGCCAGAGCTGGCGCGGACCGCGCCTGGTCGGATTCGCATTTGACTGCCAGCGAACGGCATCGGTTTACGCCGAAGCATGGGATCTGAAGCTCGATGATCTCGCCACGGAATCGGGCCTGCACCATTGCCGGGAGGAGACTCGATGAACTACTGGCTGCTGAAATCCGAACCCTCGACCTTCAGCATCGATGACCTGGCGAAAGCGGCGAGGAAGACCACGATGTGGGATGGAGTGCGCAACTTCAAGGCGCGCAACATGCTGCGCGACACGATGAAGAAGGGTGATCAGGCCTTTTTCTATCATTCCAGCGGCGAGCCGCCAGGCATCGCCGGCATCGTCAGCATTATCAGGGCGGGATACCCGGATCCGACCGCATTCGATCCCGCCCACCCCCACTACGATCCACCCAGCAACAACGGCAAGGGAACGCGCGAGGATCCGCAGTGGTACGCGGTTGACGTGCGCCTGGTCCGTAAATTCAAGCGCATCATTGCACTCGATGAACTGCGCGCGCATCAATCGACGGCGCTCTCCGGACTCACGATCCTGCGTCGCGGCAATCGTCTGTCGGTAACTCCGGTGGAGAAAAAAGACTGGGTCTTCATCGAAAAACTTGAATGAGTTCACACTCTCACTACCACATCCAGACGAAAGCAGTACGACGTATTGCTTGTAATTTGATTAATCGTGTATATACTCGGACCCCGGACTAACCCGACAACGGAGTTTCTAACATGGCAGCGAAAAAGAAAGCAGGTAAGAAGAAGGCAACGAAGAAGAAGGCCGCTAAGAAAAAGTAGGTCTTTGTAACGTTACCCACTGTGCCCGCGAAAGCGGGCACAGTCGTTTCTGGGGTACGATATTCTTGGTAACACTGGAATGACACCACAGGAAAAAAAACACGCCGTCGCCCTCGCCGCCCTCGGCTTCATCAGATCGGGCATGGTGCTTGGAATCGGCACCGGCTCCACGGTCAACGCGTTCATCGCCGCGCTGAAAGACCATAAAATAAGCCTTGCGGGTGCTGTATCAAGTTCGCGGGCCACCGCCGAATTGTTGAAGGCTGCGCGCATCGAGGAACTCGAACTTAACTCCACCGGTCCGCTTGACCTCTATATAGACGGCGCCGACGAAGCGACCCGGCAGCGAGCGCTGATCAAGGGCGGCGGTGCAGCCCTTACGCGCGAAAAGATCGTCGCGGCCGCCTCGAAGCGCTTCGTCTGCATCATCGATGATTCGAAGCTCGTCGAGGTACTGGGCCGCTTCGCGCTCCCGGTCGAGGTCATACCGATGGCTCGCTCCCAGGTCGCGCGCGAACTTCTCGCGTTGGGTGGCCAGCCGGTATACCGGGAGGGGGTGGTCACCGACAACGGCAACGTGATTCTCGACGTACATAACTTGATGCTCACCGATCCGGTCGCATTCGAATCGACTGTCAACCAGATCACCGGCGTCGTTTGCGTCGGGCTCTTCGCCCGGCGTGGCGCGGACGATCTGCTGGTTGCCTCCGACGCCGGCGTGCAGCACCTATGCTAGAGGTGCATCCGCCGCATGCGGCGGCCGGGTAGTGGACAGATTTTTTCATGCGCAACGCGATCGCCGCGACGGGACTACTGATTGCTATGGGCCTCGAGTAGCGCGTCGAGTTCGTCCACCACCGGCACCCGCGCCAGCAACTGCTGGCGCAATTGCACAACGAATCGGTGAAGAACAGTTATTGCGCCGTGACCTGAGGATGGAGTCGGCGCTTCAGGCCCGGTAGCCCAAGCGATCAGCGGATGTCACCCAGGAGACCTGGAGGGTTGGCCGACCGCGACCGCAGATGCCACCAGCAAAGCCTCAGGGTCCAGTTAAAGAACTCACTTGCGATCGTGGAGTTCAGCCTGCCTGAGAACCAGACATCAACAGCTTCGATGCCGCGCTTCGGAACACCGCCGACATCGGCGAAAGCTCGCCAAAGGAAAAGGGCTCACCGAGGTGAGCCCTTGATCTGGCTGGGGGACTAGGATTCGAACCTAGGTAAACGGTGTCAGAGACCGTTGTCCTACCGCTAGACGATCCCCCAAATTCGATCGCATACCGGACGGTCTGGTACAGCTTAGCGCTTCGAGAACTGCGTCCCGCGACGTGCCTTGCGCCGCCCTACCTTCTTGCGTTCCACTTCGCGCGCATCGCGCGTCACGAATCCGGCCTTGCGCAGCGGGCCGCGAAGTGACTCATCATAAGCCATCAGCGCCCTGGTGATGCCGTGACGGATCGCGCCGGCCTGGCCGGTGATGCCACCGCCTTCGACATGCGCGTCGACATCGAATTTGCCATCGAGCTCGACCGCGCCGAAGGGCTGGCGGACGATCATGCGCCCCGTCTCGCGACCGAAGAATTCTTCCAGTGTGCGGCCGTTGATCGACACCTTGCCGGTACCCGACTTCAGGTAAACGCGCGCGCTCGAGGATTTGCGACGACCCGTGCCATAAAAGGAATCGTTGGCTTTTTTCTGTGCCATGAATGGTTTACCTGCGGACTCTTAGAGTTCCAGCGCTTTGGGCTGTTGGGCCTGATGAGGATGATCCTTGCCGCCGAAGACATGCAGCTTTCGATACATGCGGCGTCCCAGCGGGCCCTTCGGCAGCATGCCCTTGACGGCGAATTCGATCGCGCGCTCGGGATGCTCATCGAGCAGCTTGCCGAGCACAATGCTCTTCAGGTTGCCAACGTAGCCGGTATGCTGGTGATAGAACTTGTCGGTCAGCTTCGCCCCGGTCACGCGCACCGTACCTGCATTGATGACCACGATATGATCGCCAAGGTCCTGATGGGGCGCATAATTCGGCTTGTGCTTGCCCTTCAGGCGATGCGCAATCTGCGAGGCCAGACGCCCCAAGGTCTTGCCCGCCGCATCAACGACGAACCAGTCGCCGCGAGTCTCCTCGGGTTTGGAAAATACGGTGGTCATACGAATTCTCAGCTGCTTTGGTCTTGCAAGAAAGGCGCGGAAGTGTACAGAAGCCCGGGCCGCATGACCAGTCCTGCCCCCTGCTGGCGCACATCGCTATCTGGGCACGCCCTCGCCCCCTATATAATAAGCGTATGAACAGCCGAAGGTTTAGCTTGTCCGACCGTCTGATCGGAGAAATTCATAAAGCAATCAATGTGTTGGGTGCGCCAGCGCGGGCGAGGCGAACACTCCCCGCACCAGCGCGCCCCGCCTCGGCGCTGAGCGCAGAAAAAACACGCCAGTCGATACGCCTGATGCGGGTCAATCATGCCGGGGAAGTCGCCGCGCAGGCCCTCTACCAGGGGCAGGCATTGACGGCCCGAAATCCAGAGGTGGCGGCGACCATGCAAAAGGCCGCAACGGAAGAGACCGATCACCTGGCCTGGTGCGAGGGGCGCTTGCGCGAGCTGGGCGGGCGCACCAGTGTGCTGAATCCCGTGTGGTACCTAGGGTCCTATGCGATTGGCGCCATGGCGGGAGCATGTGGCGATCGGTTCAGCCTCGGTTTCATTGCGGAAACGGAAAAGCAGGTCGAATTGCACCTGCGTGAACATTTGCAACGCCTGCCGGAGGCTGATACCGGAAGCCGCGCGATCCTGGAGCAGATGAAGCACGACGAAACTGAGCATGGCGCCAGGGCCTCCTCCATGGGTGGATCGGCACTGCCGATGCCGCTGAAAGCCGCGATGCGCCTGTCCTCGCGGCTGATGACGCGAAGCTCCTTTTGGCTGTAGGAATCGCCGTGCTGCTTGCGATTCCGGGACTTATGTAATAAAACTGCGCCCAGACATATGCGTTTATCACGACGCATGGCGAACAATGAGGGATGGATCATGGAAGACGGCGCAAAGCCATTGAGCGATATCCCGGCAATCAATCGTTTCCTGAGCTACTGCAGGATACGGACCGTACCGTCGAAAACAGTCATCATTCATGCCGGGGACCTTCCCGACATTCTTTACTACATCATCAGTGGTTCGGTCGAAGTCATGATCGAGGACGAGGACGGCAACGAAATGGTGCTGGCCTACCTCAATAAGGGCCAGTTCTTTGGCGAGATGGGGCTGTTCTACGAACAGCCGACCCGTAGCGCCTGGGTACGCACACGCCAACAGGCTGAGCTTGCCGAAATGACCTATCCACGCTTCCGGCAGATTGCTGCCGAAAGCCCGGGCCTGATTTTCGAGCTGGCAACACAGCTGGCGACTCGGCTCGACCGGACCAACAAGAAGCTCGGCGACCTCGCGTTTGTCGATGTGACGGGCCGCGTCGCGCACGCGATCATGGATCTGTGCGGCGAGCCCGATGCGATGACGCATCCGGAAGGGATGCAAATCAAGGTCAGTCGCCAGGAACTGTCACGGCTGGTCGGCTGTTCGCGCGAAATGGCAGGACGAGTGCTGAAGGTGCTTGAAGATCAGGGCCTGTTGCGCGCGACCGGCAAGACGATCGTGGTGTTCAACGCCCGGCCCAAGATCAAGACCCGCCCGCTGGTGGTCCCGGTCAAGGCTGGCACCGGTGCGGCAGTCGCGGCCAAAGCCACCGCGCGGCGCATGCCCGTTGATGATGAGGAAGAGGACGACGACGAGTAGTCGCCCCAAAAGCCGCGATTATTTGCGGGCGCCGATCCCGATCTGTTCGCGCAGCGCCTTGATGGTGGCCGTGTAGTCGGCTGCACCGAAGATCGCGGTGCCCGACACGAATGCATCCGCGCCCGCTCGCGCGACATCTGCGGCATTTTCGATCTTGATTCCGCCGTCGACCTCCAGGTGAATGTCCCTGCCACAGGCGCTGATGCGCTTTCGTACGTCGGCGAGTTTCTGAAGCGCGGATGGAATGAACTTCTGGCCGCCAAAGCCGGGATTCACCGACATGACCAGGATCAGGTCCAGTTTGTCGATCACGTAGTCCAGCCAGTCGAGGGGCGTGGCGGGGTTCAGCACCAGACCCGGCCGGCAGCCCGAATCGCGGATCAGCTGGATGGTGCGATCGACGTGGCCGGTGGCCTCGGGATGAAAGCTGATCGTGGTGGCGCCGGCCTTGGCGAAGTCGCCGACCAGCCGATCCACCGGGGAGACCATCAGGTGCACATCGATCGGCGCCGTGATGCCGCTCCGGCGCAGTGCCTCGCACACGACCGGACCCACGGTCAGGTTCGGCACGTAGTGATTGTCCATGACGTCGAAGTGAATCCAGTCGGCACCCGCCTGCAAAACCGAGCGGACCTCATCACCGAGGCGGGCAAAATCCGCGGACAATATCGAGGCGGCGATGATCGGTTTCATGGATGATTCGAGTTTATCATCGCATGCCCCGCGCTGCCCGGATCGCCTCATACGCTTCCTGGATGCGCTGGGTCTTTTCCTTGGCCACTTGCGCCATCGACTCGGGCAGGCCATTTGCGACCAGCTTGTCCGGATGATGGCGGCTCATCTGGCGCCGGTACGCCAGGGTTACCTCCTGGTCGCTCGCGCCGGGCTCGACCTCCAGTTCCGCGTAGCTGTCGTTCAACGCATCAGGTCCCGCCCTTCGATCGCGCGAGCGCAGTGCCGCCTCCATGCGTGCGAACTCAAGTTCCGACATGCCCAGCCGCTGCGCCACCCGCGTCAGGATCGCGCGCGCCGGCGGCGAGAGCCCGTTACCGGCGAGCGCTGCGCGCAACTGGAATTCAACAAAGGCGCGCAGTACGTCATGGCGCATGCCGCACACCTCGCGCAGCCGCTCGATGCCAAGCTCGACATCGTAGGCAGGGGATTTCCCGGCCTGGAAACAGGCGATGGCAAGGCTCACTTCATTGGGTCCGAGGTTCAGCTGCTGCATCAGGCGACGCGCCGCCTCGATCTCAGCTTCCGAAACGCGGCCGTCGGATTTTGCGACATGACCCATCAGCTCGAAGGTCGTGCGAAAGAACACGTCCGATATTCCGCCGGAATCGGCGGCGTAGCCTGCGCCGCCCGAACGGGCGCCGAGGGCCTGCCTGATCGCAAAGCCGACGATCAACCCGAGGACGACGCCCCAGGGCCTCCTGGTGATGAGGAACCCGATTACGGCCGATATAAGCGCCCATTCCCATGTCATTCGCGTTGACCTATGCAATCTGCGCCGCCACAATCGGCTGCCGACCCAATGGTAGCAGCAGGCAGGCTCCCTTAAAGTGCAACAGCAAGCCCCTTCAGCGCCGCTCTTCGAGTCGCGGCTCAAGAACTTCAAAAAAATACACCAGGGCAAGGTCCGCGATATTTACGAAGTCGACGCTGAGCACATGCTGATCGTGACCACCGATCGGCTGTCTGCGTTTGACGTAATCATGTCCGAGCCGATTCCACACAAGGGCGAAGTGCTGACGCAGATCTCGCTGTTCTGGTTCGCGCGCACGCGCCAGATCATCCCCAACCACCTGTCTGACCTGCGCATCGAGGATATTGTCACGGATGCAGCGGAGCGAGCGCAGCTCGCCGGGCGATCGATGATCGTCAGGCGCCTGCGCGCATTGCCCCTCGAAGCGGTCGTGCGCGGGTATCTGAGCGGCTCCGGCTTCAAGGACTACCAGAAAACGCAAGCGGTCTGTGGCATCGCCTTGCCGGCGGGCCTCAGGATGGCCGATCGCCTGCCGCAGCCGATATTTACCCCGGCTTCCAAGGCGCCTGCCGGCCATCACGATGAAAACATCGATTTTGCTGCCGTCGTGACGCTCGCCGGCAATGACATCGCGCAGCAGGTCAGGCGCGTGGCTGTGGAGCTGTACGAGTTCGCGGCGCTTCATGCAAGGGCGCGCGACATCATTATTGCCGACACGAAATTCGAATTCGGGCTGGATGGCACGGGACGCCTCACGCTGATCGATGAGGCCCTGACTCCCGACTCTTCGCGCTTCTGGCCGGTCGAGTCCTACCAGCCGGGCACGAGTCCGCCGAGCTTTGACAAGCAGTACGTGCGCGACTACCTCGAATCGCTGCACTGGGACAAGCAGCCGCCGCCACCACCCCTGCCTGCCGAGGTGATCGAGCGCACCAGCGCGAATTACCGGCGGGCGTACGCGCTGCTGACCGCCTGAGGGTCACGCCCCGGCGATCGTCATCTCCTCGAGCAGCACGGAGCCGATGCGCACGCCGCCGCGCGCATCGACATCATCGCCGACCGCCACGATCCCGCGCAGCATTGCGGCCAGGTTTCCGGCAATCGTGACCTCCGCTACGGGGTACTGGATCACGCCACCCTCGACCCAGTAACCGGCCGCGCCACGCGAATAATCGCCGGTTACAATATTGATGCCCTGCCCCATCAGCTCGGTCACGATGAGTCCGGTATGAAGCTGCGACATCAGCTCCGCGTAACCGCCACGCTGCGTCGGCGCAACGACCAGGTTATGCGGGCCGCCGGCATTGCCCGTGGTTTGCAGCCCGAGCTTGCGGCCCGAGTAGCTCGACAATATGTAGCCGGTCAATATGCCGCCTTGCACGAGCTCTCGGTCATGCGTCGCGACTCCCTCCTGGTCAAATGCTGCACTGAGCGCGGCCTTCGGAATGTGCGGCCGCTCGGCAATGGAAAATCCCTCTGGAAACACCTGCGTGCCCGCGGCATTGAGCAGGAAGGATGACTGCCGGTACTGGCTGCTGCCGCGTATCGCTGCGGTGAAGTGGCCAATGAGGCCGCGCGCGATTTCGGGGACGAGCAGCACCGGGGCGCGGCGCGTGCTGAGCTTGCGCGGCGAGAGCCGTGCAATCGTACGGCGCGCACTCTCGCGGCCCACCGCCTCGGCGCTCTCCAGCTCGCGCCAGTCGCGCGAGGTGGTGTACCAGTAGTCGCGCTGCATCTCATCGCCCGTGCCGGCGAGCACAGCGCAGCTCAAAGTGTGCGAGGTGGTCGGATAGCCCCCTAGGAACCCATGGGTATTGCCATAAAGGTGCAGGCCCCGGTGCGTGGCGAGCGAGGCGCCTTCGGAGTTGTTGATGCGCTGATCGAAGCCACGCGCCGCCGCTTCGCAGGCCTTGGCAAGTTCGATACCCTGCTCCGCATTGACATCCCAGGGATGGAACAGGTCAAGATCGGCTCGCTGCTGCGCCATCAGTGCAGCGTCAGCAAGGCCGGCAAAGGAGTCCTCGGCGGTGAACCTCGCGATGCTGCAGGCCTTGGCCACGGTCGCCACGATGGCGTTAGGCGAGAAATCTGCCGTGCTCGCCGATCCCTTGCGCTGGCCAAAATAGACCGTAACCCCCATGCTGCGGTCGCGCTGGTGCTCCAGCGTCTCGACCTCGCCCAGGCGTACGCTGACCGAAAGTCCCGTGTCCTGGCTGACCGCGGCCTCGGCCTGCGAGGCGCCACGCGTTTTCGCCTCGGCAAGCGCAAGCTCGATGATCGATTCAAGGTCCGGCACGAGGGCCATGGGCACTCCAGGTAAAGTCTGTTGAGGATTCTGTTCGGCGATTCTACCGGCCCGGGTGATAGCATGGGCAATATGACGAACATGGAAGGAACCCTGGATCCTGGCGAAACCGAGGAGGAACGCCTGAGCAAGAGCGCCCGCAAACGCGAGGCGGCGGCCCTGCAAGACCTGGGCGTACAGCTGTCCGCCCTGCCCGACCAGGAGATCAAGGAACTCGGCCTGCCGGATACGCTGTTCATTGCGTTGCGCGCGCTGCGCCGCTTGCCATCGCATGGTGCGCAGGTGCGCCAGCGCCAGTACATCGGCAAGCTGATGCGCCAAATCGATCCGGCACCGGTGCTCGCGAAGCTGGCCGAGCGCAAGCAGCGGCATGATACCGAAATCCGCCACTTCCAGATCATCGAGCGCTGGCGCGACCGGCTACTGGCTTTAGGCGAGCCCGCGCCCGGCAGCGCTGCGATCGACGAATTGCTGGCAGATTTCCCCGCGGCGGACCGGGCCACGCTGAACCGGCTGGTAGAAAAGGCCGGGCGCGAACGCGCCGAGCAGCGCTCCCCGGTCGCGGCACGCGAGCTCTTTGCTTATTTGCGGCAATTGCTGGGCTAGCGGCTTTTGGTAGACTTCTAGGCCATGACAGCGCTGGTTGGAATCATCATGGGCTCCTCGTCCGACTGGGAGACGATGCAGGGTGCAGCCGAGCAGCTGACCGCCCTCGGCATTGCTCACGAGGTGCGCGTGGTCTCGGCGCACCGGACCCCGGACCTGCTGTTTGAGTATGCGGCATCAGCGCGCGCGCGGGGACTGAAGGCCATTATTGCCGGCGCCGGTGGCGCCGCGCACCTGCCCGGCATGACGGCGGCCAAGACCTCCGTGCCGGTACTCGGCGTCCCGGTCCGCTCCAAGGATCTCGGCGGGCTGGATTCGCTGCTGTCCATCGCACAGATGCCAGGCGGCATTCCGGTCGCGACTTTTGCCATCGGGCCAGCCGGCGCGCGCAACGCCGCCTTGTTCGCGGCTGCCATGCTCGCGAACGAGTCGGCCAGCATTCGCAGCGCTCTTGATGCGTTCCGCAAGGCGCAGACCGAGGCGGTCCTGGCCAAGCCGGATCCGCGCCAAACTTGAGTCGGCGACGATATTCACGCGTTGGCATTGTCGGTGCCGGGCAATTGGGACGCATGCTCGCGCTCGCCGCTTATCCGCTCGGCCTGCAATGCGAATTCCTGGACCGCGACGCCGCGACCCCCGGCGGTCAGGTAGCGCCGATCCTGGTCGGCGAACTCGATGATGCGCAAAAGCTCAAGCAACTTGCAGCGCGCGTCGATGTGCTGACTTTCGACTGGGAAAATATTTCCGGCGAGGCACTCGCGCCATTGCGCCGGCTGACCCGCATCCGGCCTTCACCCATGGCGCTGCGAATATCACAAGACCGGCTGCACGAAAAAGCCCTGTTCACGAAGTTAAGCATCCCGGTGGCACCGCACGCCGCAGTCGACACGCAGCGGCAACTGGAGCGGGCCCTGTCGCGCCTGGGCCTGCCAGGGGTGCTGAAGACGCGCCGCTTCGGCTACGATGGCAAGGGCCAGGCGCTGATCCGCAGTGGCGCGGACGCACAGGCCGCGTGGGCGCGCCTCGCAGGCGAAGCGCTGATTTATGAGGCATTTCAGCCATTCAGCCGCGAGGTTTCGATCATTGGCGCGCGCTCCGCGCGCGGCGAGGTGGCATATTACCCCCTGGCGGCCAACACCCATCAGGACGGCATCCTGCGCTATAGCGTCGCTCCGTACTCGAATCGCCGGCTCGAGAAGGCCGCGGCCGTATACTTGAGGCGGGTCATGCGAGCGCTGGATTACGTCGGCGTGCTGGCCGTGGAATTTTTCGTTGTGGGGGGCAGGCTGGTAGCCAACGAGATGGCGCCGCGCGTGCATAACTCCGGGCACTGGACGATTGAGGGTTGCGTGACGAGCCAATTTGAGAATCATTTACGCGCCATATGCGACCTGCCCCTCGGCAGCACGCGCACGCTAGGCGCGGCTGCGATGATCAACTTCCTGGGTACCATGCCCTCGCGCGAGCGCCTGCTGGACATCGAGGGCCTGAGTTATCATGACTATGGCAAGGCACCGCGCGCCGGTCGCAAGCTTGGGCATTGCACGATCCTGAAGAGCCGAGTCGCGGACCGCAACCGGGCGCTCAGGCAGGTTCTTTCCCTGGTCGAGTGGACCTGAGCGATGTATCTCGACCTATTTCAGCTATCCGAGTTGCCGTTCCGCCTGAGCCCGGACCCGTCTTTCCTGTATCTGAGCAAGCAGCATGCGCGCGCCAAGGCGTACATGGAATCGACGATCTGGTTTACCGACGGCTTTGTCGTCATCAGCGGCGAGATTGGCGCCGGCAAGACGACGCTGATCGAGACGTTCCTGCACGAACTGCAGAAAGATGTCGTTGTTGCGCAGATCAACCAGACACAGCTGACCCCGACCGGTTTCCTGCAAAGCGTGCTGGTGCAATTCGGGTTCTCCCCGTTCCAGATGAAAAAGGCAGAGTGCATTGCGACGCTCAATGAGTTCCTGATCGAACAGCATGCGGCCGGGCGCAGGGTCATGCTAATCATTGACGAGGCGCAGAACCTCAGCAGCCGCGTGCTGGAGGAGGTACGCATGCTCTCGGGGATCGAGACGACCAAGGAAAAAGTGCTGCGGATCATCCTCGCCGGGCAACCCGAACTCAATCAGAAACTCAATTCGCCGGAGCTGATGCAACTCGCGCAGCGAGTGCGCCTTCGTTTTCACCTGACCCCCTTGTCGGATGTTGAGACCGGCGCCTACATCGACCATCGGCTGGAGGTAGCGGGCTCCCATGGCCGGCATATTTTCGACACGGATGCTTACCCGCTGATCTATCGCTACACGGGCGGCGTGCCGCGCCTCATCAACTCGTTATGCGACACGGCCATGCTGGCGGCCTTCAACGCAGGCACCGATAGCGTGTCGATGGCCCACGTCGAGGAGGCGGCCCGCGAGATGCAATGGAAGGAGCAGTCCGTGGAGAGCAATCGCCCCCACACTCGCGCCCTCAGCAAAGCGGCCGCCGCCGCCGCCGCAGCAGCAGCGGCAACCCCGGCGCAATCGCCAGCGCAATCGCCAGCGCAATCGCCAGTGCAATCGCCAGCGTTGCCCGAACCGGAGCCCAACGTTACGCTTGCGCGCATATTTGTCGCGCATGAAGGAGAGACCTTCCTTGAGCAGGAACTGAAGCCGGGTCGGCTCGTGATCGGGCGCACAATCGAAAACGACATCCAGATCGACAGCGCCTTTATCAGCCGGCACCACTGCCAGATCACAACGCGCGCTGATACGTGCATGATCGAAGATCTGAACAGCACCAACGGCATCTACGTGCAGTCAAAGCGCGTTCGCAAGTACAACCTCAACGACGGCGACGTTGTGCAAATAGGCCAGCATGAAATCATGTATATGGACGAGCGCGTGCCTCGGCGCGCCGACGCAACTGGGGAGCATCGTCAGCCCACGCCGGATGAACGGCCCATAGATCAAGCTGCCGCGGATGAACGCCCCATGGATCAATCCGCCGAGGATGACGAGTCGGAATAAGGCGCGGGTTAGACGCCGCCGATCGCTTTTACCGCCGTCATAGCATCGGCAATCGCCGGCACCACCCGCGCCGCGGCTGCCTCATCCGTGAATGGCCGCGCCGGTATCTTCGCGCCCGGCTGCAGGCAGGACCAGCCGGCAAAATTGACCGGAGTGGGCAATTTGTGAGAGTACTTAGCCGCCCGGATTAGCGCTGTGCGACCAGCCCGTCTTTGCTCTGCAGCGCGGCAAGCGCCGCGTGCATCTCGGCCACCTCGCGCGCGAGCTCCTCAAGCTTCGTTACTTGCAGCTTCAGTTCGACAATCGCCGCTGCCTGCGAACCGTTCTGACTGGTCAGTGACACGATCGACGCGTGCTGCGACTGCAACTCATTGAGCAGAATTGGCGCGAGTTCCTCGTAGCGCACTCCCTGGATTTTACCGTCGCTGTCGCGGATCACGAGTTCCGGGTACACCTGGGCGACTTCCTCGGCAATCAAGCCGTACTGGACCAGGCCGTGGGGGTCAGTTTTCAGGCGAAAGCTCACCGGACGCAATTGCGCCAGCCGTTCGCTGACGGGGGCGAGCGTCGTGATATCGGTCTTAAAGCGCTCAGAGGAGGCCAGCACGCCTAACTGACCATTTGCCGTGACATAAACCTGGGCGCCGGTTACCTGTGAGCTGGTGATGCCTGCGATGAAGGTGGCGTGGTGATACTGCGGGAGGCCAATTCGGATGGTGTTGCTCTCGTCAGCCGTTCCCCAGCTGCCAATGTCGATATTGAACCCGCCTTGAACGATATTTTGACCGGCGAAAGGTCCCACGCCGATATTGCCCTGGCCAGTTTGGCTATTTTGCAACGCTTGATATCCGAGCGCTGAGTTGTAAGCACCGGTCGTATTGTTGTTGAGCGCCTGATAGCCGGTCGCGACATTGTTATTTCCGGTGGTGTTGTGATACATCGACTGGAAGCCATCCGCGATATTGTCGACCCCGGTCGTGTTGGAGAACAGCGATTCAGCGCCTGCCGCGGTGTTGTTGCTGCCGGAAATATTCGAGAACAGGGCGCTAAAGCCGGTGGCGGTGTTGTAGCTGCCGCTGGTATCTGAATACAGGGCGTCCTCGCCGCTCGCGGTGTTATGGCAACCTGATTCGGACAAATCGATGTTGAGCAGCGCGTCGGTGCCCATCGCGGTATTTGCCAGGGAATCACTTGCCACCGTGTCCGGCGGTTGCTGAGCCGGCGCCGCAGTTGTCATCGCATAGAACAGGCAGACCATTGCCGCAATAGCCTTTGAATGATTCATGTTGTCTCCTGCTTTTGCATTGGGGTGAGGTCCATTGACACTCTTCCGGCACGACACGTGTGCATCGATCAGCGCGGCTAGCGCTCGGGCGAAACACATACTGCGTGCGCTTGCGCCCGTACTGTCGGCCGCGCCATGAACCGAGGTTACACGATGCCATTGTTTCGCAATGCGAGGGGCATCGCGCGTCGTGAACTGCGCGCCTCATGATGCGTCAGAATAAGTCAAACCAGGGCCGGGCCATTCGGAAGCCAATACCGGCAGCTGGCCGCGGAATTTAGCCCGTGCCACCGACGGTCAGGGCATCGATGCGCAGCGTCGGCTGGCCGACACCCACGGGGACCGACTGGCCTTCCTTACCGCAGGTACCGATGCCGCCATCAAGCCTCAGGTCATTTCCGACCATGCTCACCAGGGTCAGCACATCCGGGCCATTGCCAATCAGCGTCGCACCTTTGACCGGGGCACCTATCCTGCCGCCTTCGATCAAATAAGCCTCGCTCGCCGAAAATACGAACTTGCCCGACGTGATGTCGACCTGGCCGCCGCCGAAATTCACGGCATAAAGCCCCTTGTCCACCGACGCGATGATCTCTTCCGGGGCGTGGGAGCCGGCGAGCATGTAGGTATTGGTCATGCGCGGCATCGTCATATGCGCAAAGGATTCACGCCGGCCATTGCCCGTGGCCGGAAGCCCCATCAGCCGCGCGTTCAGCTTGTCCTGCAGGTAGCCACGCAGTATGCCCTGCTCGATCAGCGTGGTGCACTGCGTCGGCGTTCCCTCATCGTCAATGTTCAGCGAACCGCGGCGCCGATTGAGCGTACCGTCATCAACCACCGTAATGCCCTCGGCCGCGACTTTCTGGCCGATGCGATTGGAGAAAGCGGAGGTGCCCTTGCGGTTGAAGTCGCCCTCGAGGCCGTGACCGATGGCCTCGTGCAGCAAAATCCCGGGCCAGCCGGGCCCTAGCACGACCGGCATCGAGCCGGCGGGCGCGGCCACTGCATCAAGATTGACCAGTGCCTGGCGTACCGCTTCGCGACCATGCGCGAGCGCCTCATCGCCCTGCAGCAGCTCATCGAGCCCGAATCGTCCGCCGCCGCCGCTGTAGCCTTGCTCGCGCCGGCCATTCTGTTCGACGATCACCGACACATTGATGCGCACCAGCGGGCGCACATCCGCGGCAAACGTCCCGTCGCTGCTGGCGATCAGGATGACCTGGTGCGCGGCGGCGAGCGAAGCCATGACCTGCTTGACCCTGGGGTCGATCCGACGTGTCTCCGCATCGATGCGCATCAGCACCGCGACCTTATCCTCGTCGCGCACGGTATCGAGCGGATCAATGGGCTGATATAGGCGCTGTGCCGGGCGGCGCTCCCAGACCTTGACCGCATTGCGCCCGCCGCTGCGCGCGATGGCGCGCGCAGCATCGGAGGCCTCCTGCAGCGCCGGCAGCTGCACCTCGTCGGTATAGGCAAAGCCGGTTTTCTCGCCGCAGATCGCGCGCACGCCCACGCCCTGCTCGATGCTGTGCGAGCCATCCTTGACGATCCCATCCTCGAGCGACCAGGACTCCTCGCGCGACAGCTCAAAATAGAGGTCCGCATAATCGGCACCGCGACTCATGACCTCGCCGAGGACGTTGCTCAGGCGACTCTCGTTAAGTCCGGCGGGCGCGAGGATCATCCGATCGGCGAGTTCGTACGGCGGTGACGTTTGCATGGCTACGTTCATGCGGTCTCGGTCTCGCGCGCGGTGATGGGCAATTTCCGGTTGTCGAGCGCCGGAAAGCGCGCGCGCGCCTCAGATTGCCCGGCGAGGTCGAACTCCGCCATGATCACGCCCTCGCCTTCCTGCCGGCGCGCGAGGACCTGGCCCCAGTAATCGACGATCAGCGAATCGCCGTAAGTCTCCCGGCCGCTGCTGTGCGTGCCAACCTGCGCTGGCGCGACCACGTAGCACAGGTTCTCGATCGCTCGCGCCCGTAGCAATGTCTCCCAGTGGGCCCGTCCCGTGGGCACGGTGAAGGCCGCTGGCATGGCGAGCCATACGGCGCCCTTCGCAACCATGTCGCGATACAGCTCGGGGAAGCGCATGTCATAGCAGACTGACAGTCCCAAGCGTCCCGCTGGCGTATCGGCGAGGACAATCCGGCGCCCGGGCTCAACCGTGCTCGATTCGCGATACTGTTCGTTGCGCCCCGGAATGGCCACATCAAACAGGTGGATCTTGTCGTAGCGTGCGACGCGCCGGCCCGCCGCATCGATCAGCAGCGAGGCATTGGCGACGCGGCCGTCGCCGGCGCCGCGGATGTTGACCGTTCCGCCTAGAATCCACAGGCCCAGCGCGCGCGCGGTATCGCGCAGGAAGTCCTGCGCCGGTCCCTGCCCATCGCTTTCGGCGATGTTGAGCTTGTCGGCGTCACGCAGTCCGATGAACGCGAAATTCTCGGGCAGGCAGGCGATAACCGCGCCCGCCTCGCGCGCCTCGCGCAGCAAGCGCCCGGCCGTAGCCAGGTTCTTTTCCACCAGGTGACCAGAAGTCATCTGGATAGCAGCAACTTTTCCCATTACTTGGCAACCCCTGTATTGACCCCCGCGGCCTCCGAACCCTGAACTTTTTTCACGATCGGATTATCCCAGCCTCCGGTGATCCGATAATACCCCCGTGCCAATCCGCGCAGCGGCTGTTTGAACACCTGCGTGAACAGCAAGGCGACGGCCCCCGCCACCGGGCCCCCGATTACGGTAGCCCCCAGGGGCAAGGAATTTCCCACGCTGCCTGTGACTACTGCTGTTTGGTCATAATCCTTATTTTTCAAGCCCACGCGGCCGATGATGCCGATTTCCGCGGCGGGGCCCTTGACCAGCACGTTGTCCGTGAAGGCATCGCCCCCGCGCAGGTCAAAATCGCCCCGTATCGTATCGAAGGCCATGCCCTTGTCGGTCAGGTCCGAAAAATCGAGCGACAGGCGCCGCGGGATCTCCGCGATGCTGGCAAGTCCGAGTACCCGGCCAGCGCCCGGCTTGATGGCAAAGATCTGGCCCTTGTCGAGTGCGACTTGCAAGTGCCCGACCGCATCGCGCAATGTATCGGCGCTGGGCGCGCCCAGCCAGTTGATGTCGAAGTCTAGGCGTCCGGACTTTCCGGACATCACGTCGACATAGCCCAGCTGTGTCAGCGTCGTCCGCACATCGGTACTCTGCAGCACACCGGCGAGATGACCCAGCCCCGCGTCCTTGCCACGCCATTCACCCTGGGACTTGATCGAAAAACTCGGGCTCGTGACATCGATCCGATCGAGGATGACCCCATCGCCCGTCTTCGAGATCGCCGCCTGCACATCGCCGAAATGCCGGTCACCCCAGTCAAGCTCGTCGATCTGAATCTTGAGCGCCGGAACGCGGGCCGGCCCGAAGGCTCCGGCAGCCACAGGCGCGGCAGCGGGTTTGGCGCTCTCGTCACTGTCATCCACGCGCATACGGGTGAACTTCAGGTCCCACGGATCGGTCCCCGCTGCGGGCACGGTGACCGCGCCGTCGACATTCGGGCCGTCGAACCCCAGGCGCCAGTGATCGGCGCTTTTTTCCAGCGAGATACCAACCTTTCGAAACGCGAGTCCGAGGGCATCGAGCCGCTCAACGTCCAGCTTCGCTTCGTGCAGGTAGAAGGACAGTGGCCTCGCGTTCTTGTCATCGCTCCCCATCAGGCTCTGCCAGCCATCGAGGCCCAGGCGTTCCAGGTGCCCGCCGATGCTCACGATCTGATTGTCAGCGAACGCCGGATCTGCGCCGCCAAACATCACCGATGCATGCGCGAGCTTCTCCTCGCCCGTGCTCGATTCGAACTCGAACGCCGCGCGCGCGATCGGCCCGAGTGACACGGCGACTTGCGTGCCACCTCCGGTCGGCCACTGGATGTCGAGGGTCGAGGGCAGCGGGTGCGCTGCGGCCTTGCGAAGCGGTTCCGGCAATGCGCTTTCGAGGCCGACGAAGTTCGTGGTGAGGTGCACCGAGCGCTCGCGCGCCGGCAACTGCGCGATTGCGACCGTTCCCTGCCAATCCGCCGCGCCGGTTAATGCGAGCTCCGCTGGCAGTCCGAGCGCGGTCCGCAAGGCCTCACCACTGAGCGTGCCATGCAGGTCCAGTTGCGTGCGGGTCAACGGCCGTTTCTTGCCAGCATTGACGCTGACCCGCAGGCTGCCGCCGAGCACCTGCCCGTGCAGATCGGCACGGGCGACATGTCCGCCATCGACGTCCACGCTGCCGCGCAGCTCACTCGCGCTGAGCGGCAATCCCTGATGGCTCAGCGTAACCCCGTCAAGTTGCGCATGCACGAGAACGCGGCGATGCTCAAATTCCTTGAACGGCAGGAACAAGTCCACGTTGGCGCTGACCGGACCGTTGCCCTCGACGCCGTAGAAGGCGCCGTCGGTCATGGTGTTCAACGGGGTCGCGCGCAGGAAACCGATCGCCGCACGCGCATCGCCGCCGCCCTGCGCATGAATTTCCAGCTCGCCGGTCTTGAAATCGGCGAAGCGGGCATCGCCGCGTTCGAGGTTAAGTCCCTGGGTATCGGCGCGGGTCAAATGCATGCTCAGGCCTTCATTGTGGAACTCTGCCTGGCCGGCCATGTTCTCGAGTAGCGGCCAACCCTCGCCGTAGCTCAAGATCATGCTGTCGACATTGGCACGCGCAATGAAAACTCCGCCGCCGTCCCGGAATGGAAACTGGCGCAAGGCGCCCCGCAGAATGACCTCGGCCTTCGAGAGGCGCCCGGACACGAAGGCCTGGGAAAGCCACGCCAGGGCGGAGGCGCCGATCAGCCCATGCGGCAGGTAGTAACGCGTGCCGGCGATGTTGCCATCTTCGACCTCGGCGATGACCGCGATCTGCGGTGAATCGCCATTGGGGAACAGTTGCAGCGCGGCCTGTGCGTGCGCCGCCGCGTCGGGGTTGCGAAACTCGATCGATGGCGTCGCGATCGTCAGGTTGTCGGCGGAGCGGTTCCAGTACAGCGTTCCCTTCAGCACGTCGAAGCTGACCGGTTGCGGCCATTGCGTCGGCCAGGCCATCAGCAGCGAATCGCAGTCGAGCTGCACGTGGCCGCCGAATTGATTTCCGGCAATCTCCCCCGATAGCCCGCGAAATCCGGGAATCGAGCCGACCGGCGCAAAACCGGCGTCGCGGAACCGGGCGGCCACCCGCATGCTCCACGGATCGGCCACTGTGGCACGCGCAATTTCCAGCTGCGCATCCGACCAGATGCCGGTCGGCGCGATATCAAGCAGCCGTTCGCGCAGCTCACGCTGTGGCAGCAAGCCGGTCAGCGGCAGCAAAGTGGCCGCGCGCAAATAGCTTGCGCTGGCGCGCAACTCGAGCAATCCGGCATCACTACTGCGCCAGGTCACATCGAACTGCGA
This sequence comes from Gammaproteobacteria bacterium, assembly GCA_025355645.1. Taxonomy (GTDB): domain Bacteria; phylum Pseudomonadota; class Gammaproteobacteria; order Steroidobacterales; family Steroidobacteraceae; genus Bog-1198. Next base: position 22,270 of record JANXZG010000066.1, read on the forward strand.
CAACGGGTCCTTGGTGTCGGCGCGCCGCGCGAGTATGCGCCGGCCGCTCAAGCTCCAGCGGTCCTGGATATGATCGAGCGTCACAAGGCCGCCAATCTCGTCAAATTTAGCCACCGATCCTTCATCGAGCCGCGTCTCGACGGCGTGGGCCGAGAAGTTCACCTGCGCATGCGCGAGTTCCGCGCCACGCCCTGCCGCAGTCAACTCAAAATTTCCCTCACCCGCATTCAGGTTGGTCAGGTACTCAGGCATGAACTCGCGCCAGCCTGCGAAGGACACGTTGTGGACCTGCATGTCGCCGTGCCACATGAGCGTACTGGAAGGGGCCAGGCCCGCCGCTGCGCCGCTCGCATTGAAGTCCCCGCCCAGCACCGGCGGCAATCGCGCCTCCACGGTAATGGCAATCGCATCCTTGTCCCGCTGCATAACCAGATTGACCTTCTCGAGCAGCAGCTGCGGCATGGATGGATTCCAGTTCTGCAGCGCGACGCGCCCCGAGCGGATTTCAAAGGTACCCGCCGGCAGATCTTCCAGGGTGAGCGCCTCGTCATCCGCAGCCGGGCCGCTCAGCTCAATCTCGGCGGCCAGGGCGAAGCTGCTCGGCCCCAGGCGCACGATCGCAAGATCAGGGCCGACCAGCTCCAGCCGGCCGGCAAAGATATTGCCGGTGCGCAGTACTTGCCGCAGGTCCGCGCCGATACGGCCGCTTGCGGCGCGCGCGAGCACCCGCCGATCGTCGCGCGAACGCAGTTCAAGCTGGTCAAACAGCAGTTCCGGGCCATACCAGCGCAGCGTCGGCGAGACATGCGCAAAGCTGATATGCAAGCCGGTCTGGCGATTAATCCAGGCTTTGATCTGGTCCTGGTAATGCGGCACGCGATCGAGCGCGACCTTCGTGAGCAGCAGGACCACGAGCACGAAGCCTATGAATCCGGCCAGCACATACAGCAGGATCTTGCCGAGCTTACGAATATTCATTCACATCAACACGACGTCGTACTGGTCGACCGTATAAAGCGCTTCGGTCTGCAGCCGGATCGGCTTGCCGGTTGATAGTTCCAGCTCCCCGAGCGCAACGGATTCCTCGTCCAGCAGTCTCTCGATCACATCCTGATGCGCCAACACCATCAGTTGCTGGCATTCAAACTGGCGAGCCTGGCGCTGAATTTCCCGAAATACCTCATAACATACTGTTTCCGCGGTTTTCACAAAACCGCGCCCTTCGCAAGTTGGACAAGCCTGGCACAAGACATGTTCCAGACTTTCACGCGTTCTTTTGCGCGTCATCTCCACAAGCCCGAGCGGCGATACCGAGGAGATGCTGGTCTTCACGTGGTCCGAGGCGAGCGCGCGCTCGAAAGCCTGGATCACCTGCCGGCGATGCTGCGACTCCTCCATGTCGATAAAATCGATGATGATGATGCCCCCAAGGTTACGCAGCCGAAGCTGTCGCGCAATTGCGACCGCAGCCTCGAGGTTGGTGCGAAAGATGGTTTCTTCCAGGTTGCGATGCCCGACGAATGCGCCGGTGTTGATGTCGATCGTCGTCATCGCCTCGGTCTGGTCGATAATGACGTAGCCGCCGGATTTCAGTAGCACCTTGCGCTCGAGGGCCTTCTGGATCTCCTCTTCCACATGATGCATCTCGAACAGTGGCCGCGCTTCGCCGTACAGCTCGAGCTTCGATCTTGCATCAGGCATGAAGGTTGTCGCGAATTCCGTCATTTCCTGATGGGCACCTGGCTGGTCGATCAGCACGCGGTCCACATCGGGCCGCAGCAGGTCGCGCAGAATGCGCAGGTGCAGCGGCAGGTCCGCATGTACCAACTGTCCGGGCGAGGTGCGCAGGCCCTTCTGGCGGATGAATTCCCACAGGCGGCGCAGGTAGCTCATGTCGCTATGCAGCGCCGCAGGCGTCGCGACCTCCGCTGCGGTGCGCACGATGAAGCCTGCGCCCTCGTCGGGCAGTACGCCCGCCTGCACGGCGGCGCGCAGTCGCTCGCGCTCACTCTCGCTCTCGATGCGCGCCGACACGCCAATGCCGCCACCCTGCGGCATATAAACGAGGAAGCGCGACGGCAGCGTGATGTAGGTCGTCAGGCGCGCGCCCTTGGTGCCGAGCGGATCCTTGACCACTTGCACCAGTATCTCGTCGCCCTCGGCAACCAGGGTACGGATATTTTCAGTGCGCGGCGGCTCGATGCCGGTCCCGGCATGATGCCGGTCGTAGATGTCCGAGGCATGCAGGAACGCGGTGCGCTCGAGCCCGATCTCAATGAATGCGGCCTGCATGCCGGGCAGAACCCGCGACACGCGGCCTTTGTAGATGTTGCTGATGAGGCCACGACGGCTGGGGCGCTCCAGGAACAACTCCTGAAGCATGCCCTCCTCGATGACGGCGGCGCGGGCCTCGTGAAAACTCGCGTTGATCAATATCTCGGTACTCATGGCGCGCACCAGCGCGGCACGCCGGCGCGGGCCAGCAGCTCGGCGGTCTCAAAGACCGGCAGGCCCATGACGCCGGAATAGGAGCCATGCAATTGCTCGATGAACACCGCGCCATAGCCCTGGATCGCGTAGCCGCCGGCCTTGCCCTCCGGCTCCCCACTGTCCACATAGGCACGGCGTTCTAGTGGCGTGATCGGGCGAAAACTGACTTCGCTTGCGCTGAGGCGCCACGCCGACCCGGCCGCATCGCGAACGGCCACCGCGGTCAGCACCGAATGGGTTCGGCCCGACAATTCGCCCAGCATCCGCTCTGCATCCTCGCGGTCGACGGGCTTGCCGAGGATGCGCCCGTCGATGACCACCGCGGTATCTGCGCCCAGTACCGGCGCCGCCTGCAACGCGGAACGTGCGCCGGTCGCAACCTGCCAGCCCGCCTCGGCCTTCGCAAGCGCCAGGCGCACGACGTAGTCCGGTGCTACTTCGGCTTCGCGCACCGCCTCGTCAACGGTGACGCCGAGGGGTCTGAATGGCACCCCAATCTGCTGCAGCAATTCATGCCGCCGCGGCGACTGGGAGGCCAGATAGACGAAACCGGTAGTCATGGGGTCAGAATAGCGAACCTAAGGACTTTAAGCTCGGTGATAAGGATGTCCCGAGTGCATGCTAATGGCCCGGTACAGCTGCTCGGCCACAATGACCCGAACCAGCGCATGCGGAAGCGTCAGCGGCGAGAGCGACCATTGTAGATCGGCGCAATCGAGGCACTGGCGGCTCAGCCCGTCGGGACCGCCGATCAGAAGCTTAAGCGCGCGCCCCGAGCCCAAGCGCCCCTGCAGCCAGGCACTCAAGGCGGCCGTGTCCATGCTCTTGCCAGGCACTGCGAGCGCCACGACATAGTCGCCACGTTCCAGCGCCGCCTGCATGGCCGCGCCCTCTTTGGCAACCGTGCTGACGGCAATCTCGCGCAGCTCGAGCGCCAAGGGTTTGCGTAGCCGCCTGGCGTATTGCAGATATCCTAAGTTGACCCATTCGGGCAGGCGGGTGCCGGCGGCAATCAGCTGGCATTTCATCTCGCGGTGGCGCGTTTCACGGCCGTCATGCCCCAGAGCTTCTCAAGCCCATAGAAATCCCGGACGCGCGGCAACATGACGTGCACGATCACATCCGACAGATCGATCAGTACCCAGTCGCTGTCCTTCTGGCCCTCGACACCGTGCGGCCGGAAGCCCGCCGACTTGGTCTTATCCACCACCCGCTGCGCCACCGAGTGCACGTGCCGATCGGACGTGCCGCTGGCGATAATCATGGTATCGGCGATGTCGGTCAGGCCGCGAACGTCGAGTACCTTGATGTCCAGGGCCTTCATGTCGGCCAGGGCATCGACAACGATCGTCGGCAGCGAGGATTTGCGTGTGATCTTGGGTTTGCGAGGGGCGCGCTTAAGGGTTTTCTTCGTGGGCACTAGCTCATCCGTTATAGGGAATAACAATTGGTTTCAAGGATCAATTCGCGCACCGGATCCGGCATCAGGAACCTTGGGTCCCGGCCGGTCGCGATCAGCTGACGTAAGTCTGTCGAGGATATCTCCAGCTGCGTCACGGCGTGGATATAGATGCAGCCAAAGCGCAGTTCGTGCAGGTCGCCGATGCGATCGGTGCCGCACTTGGCCACGAGCTCGCCGAGCGCCCCGGTCCCCGGCACACGCCAGCCCGGCCGGTGCGCGACTAGCAGGTGCGCGAGCGGCAACAGCTCGCGCCACTGATACCATTGGGGCAAACCCAAGAACGCGTCCATGCCGACAATCAGGCACAGGCTGCGCTCTGGGTATTCGGCCCGAAGTTCGCGCAGCGTATCGACCGTGTACGAAGGCCCGGTCCGATGAATCTCGCGCTCATCGACCACAAAGCCGGCTTGGCCGGCGGTCGCGGCGCGCACCATGCGCAGGCGCAATGTCGCCTCGGCGCAGGGCTGGTCCCGGTGCGGGGGATTCCCGGCGGGCAGGAAACGAATCTCCTTCAGGCGCAGCCCCTGCTGCAATTCGAAGGCGGTACGCAAATGCGCATAGTGGATCGGATCGAAGGTGCCGCCGAAAATACCCATGGCGTTCATATGGCCACCCTGCCCGAAATACACGGTGGTTGCAAAGCGCCGGCGAGCGCCGCGACCAGCCCCAGCAGCGCGGTGGAGGCATCGCCCGATGCCATTCCCTTGACGATCCGGTCCGCTTGCCCGGCCTGCGCGAGCAGTGCGGGCAGCGCTAGCGAGCGCAGCCGCGACAAGGCGCGCTCGGATGGCCTCGCGGCGAGGCTCCAATTGCTGCCCCCGCCGCCTGAGCGCAGGCGGTTGCGCTCATGCGCCTGCCACAGGCCGCGCACTTCGCGCACGAGTGCCCACAGGATCAGCGTCGGCTCGATGCCTTCACGCCTGAGCCCATGGAAAATATGCACCGCGCGGTGCGCGTCCCCGGCCGCTGCGGCGGCGGCCAGTTGCAGCACGTCGTAGCGCGCGCTGTCGCCGACCGATTGCAGCACCAGCGGCGCATCGATGCGCCCGTCTTTGGCCAGCAACCCAAGTTTGGCCAGTTCCTGGTCCGCTGCAAGCAGATTTCCTTCGGTGCGCTCTGCAATCAGCTCTGCGGCAGGCTCCTCAAGCGTGAATCCGGCGCGCCGGGCACGCGCCACCAGCCAGGCCTGCAACTCCGCCTCGCCCACGCTGCGCACCGCCACCCAAACGCCGTGCTGCGAAAAGGCCTGGACCCATGGCGCGTCCATGGATTTCTTGTCCAGTTTCTCGGTCAGGACCAGCGTGATGACGTCGGGCGGCGGATTGGTCGCGAGCGCCGCCAGTTGCGCCGCACCCTTGTCCGGTTTGCCGCTGGGAAGCCGCAACTCGAACAGGCGGCGATCCGCGAACAGTGAAAGCGACTGGGAGTCGCTGCGCAGCTGGTCCCAGGAAAAACCCCGGTCGACAAAATACACGCGCCGGTCGGCATAGCCCTGCGCACGCGCAGCCGCACGAATCGCGTCTGCGGCCTCGCCGGCCAAAAGAAATTCTTCACCGGAAACCAGGTATGCACTGGCGAGGCCGCGTTGTAGCGCGGCAGGCAACTGGTCGAGGTTCACACGCATTTCACTGAGAATCATGCCATAAGTTATGCTGTCCTGATGATCTTCGAAACGATCCTGTTCGAGCGCCGTGAGCACATCGTCCACGTGACGCTTAATCGTCCGGATCGCCTGAACGCCCTCAATGCAACGCTGGTCCAGGAACTGACCAGCGCTGCCGGACTTATCGGTGGCGATGCGAGCATTCGCGCGGTCCTGCTGCAAGCGACGGGCCGCGCGTTCTGTTCGGGCGCGGACCTGATGCGCTCGAGCATCGACAGCGTCGAGTCGAGCCTGCGCGACCAATTCAATCCGATGGTGCGCGCCTGGTATCACCTGCCGGTCCCGGTCGTCGCGGCGGTTCAGGGCATTGCGGCTGGTGCCGGCGTGAGTCTCGCGCTGGCGGCCGATATCGTCATCGCTGCGCGCTCGGCGGTATTCCTACAGTTGTTCGCGCCAAAACTTGGGCTGATGCCCGATCTCGGCGGGTCATTTCATCTGCCGCGCATGGTGGGAACAGCCCGCGCCAAGGCCCTGAGCATGCTCGGCGATCCGCTGAGCGCGGCCGATGCGGTCAGCTGGGGCCTGATCTGGGGTTGCGTCGATGATGCGGTGCTCGCGCAGGAGTCGCAGAGCATCGTGCAGCGCCTGGCGCAGGGTCCGACCCGTGCCTACCGGCAGATCAAGCAAGTGTTCAACGAAGAGCCGCCGCACACGCTGGAAGAACAACTGCAGCGTGAACTTGCCGGGCAGACGGCGCTCGGGCGAACCCGCGATTTTGCCGAAGGCCTGGACGCGTTCCGTGCCAAGCGCGCGCCAGAATTCAAGGGCGAGTGACCGGCGGATTCAGAGGCCAAGGTCGCTGAGCGAGGGATGATCGTCGGGGCGGCGTCCAAGTGACCAGTGGTAGTGCCGCTCGCTCTGCAGGATGGGCAGATCATTGATACTCGCAATGCGCCGCGCCATATAGCCCTGCGCGTCGAACTCCCAGTTCTCATTGCCGTAGCTGCGAAACCACTGGCCATTGTCGTCATGCCACTCGTACGCGAAGCGCACCGCGATGCGGTTCTCGTGGCAGGCCCACAGCTCCTTGATCAGCCGATAGTCGAGCTCGCGGCTCCATTTACGCACCAGGAATGCCTCGATCGCAGCCCGTCCCTGCAGGAACTCGGCTCTGTTGCGCCAGCGGCTGTCCGGCGTGTACGCAAGCGCCACGCGCGCCGGCTCACGTGTATTCCAGGCATCTTCGGCCATGCGTACTTTTTGCCGGGCGCTGTCCGGCGTGAATGGCGGCAGGGGCGGACGATCCATCAATGCTCTCCTAGTTTAAAGTTCACCCCTGGCGGCGGCCGATTTCCTGCAGCGGGATGCGCGTTTCGGCGCCGGCCGGCTCCTTTGCGTCGGGCGCAGCGCAGTTGTCACATCCGCCGCAGCTGCCGGAAGGTTTTGGCGCAATGCGCGCAAGTCCCAGGCTTGCGAGGCCCGCGGATAGGCGCTCGCGCCATGCGCGCGGTCCCAGGGCAAGCAGCGCATACAGGATGCTGCCGAAAATCGCGGCACCCACCAGCAGGAAGTCAAAGAGCTGGCTCATGCGAATGCCAGCGCAAGGCGATACGTGATAAAGGATCCGAGATAAGCCAGTGCAAATAGGTACCCGGTCATGATCATAGGATACTTCCAGGAATTGGTTTCGCGCCTGACCGTGGCGATGGTCGACACGCACTGGGGCGCGAACACGTACCAAGCCAGCAGCGATAGAGCCGTCGGCAGGCCCCAGGATTGCGCTATCAGCGGCGTCAGCGCTTCGGACAGGTTATTGCCCGTGGCGGAAAGCGCGTAGACGGTGCCGAGCGCACCGACCGCAACTTCACGCGCCGCGAGTCCCGGCACTAGTGCGATCGAGATCTGCCAATTAAATCCGATCGGGCCGAACACGACCGCCAGCGCTGCCCCGAGGCGTCCCGCGATGCTGTACTGGATGGCTGGGCCCGTCGCGCCGGGCGGCGGCGCCGGGAACGAGCTTAAGGCCCACAGGATGATCATCAGCGCAAGAATGATTGTGCCCACCCGCGTCAGGAAAATCTCGACCCGTTGCCATAGGCCGATCGCGAGGTTACGCGGATTGGGCCAATGATAGGCCGGCAACTCGAGCATCAGCGACTGGAAATGAGCGCCGGGACCGCGGCGTTTCATGAGGAATGCAACGCCCATCGCGGAAAGCACGCCGGCAAGATACAGCGCGAAGAGCACGAGGCCCTGCAATTGCAAGCCGCCGAGGACCAGGCGGTGTGGAATGAATGCGCCAATGATCAATGCGTAGATCGGCAGGCGCGCCGAGCAGGTCATCAGCGGCGCGATCATGATCGTCGCTAGTCGGTCGCGCGGACTCTGGATCGTGCGCGTCGCCATGATTCCCGGAATCGCACAGGCAAAGCTCGACAGCAGCGGGATAAAGGCGCGGCCGGAGAGGCCGACGCTGCCCATGATCCGATCGAGCAGGAATGCTGCGCGCGGCAGATACCCTGAGTCCTCAAGGATCAGGATGAAGAAGAACAGGATCAGGATCTGCGGCAGGAAAACCAGCACGCTGCCGACCCCCGCCAGCACGCCGTTGACCAGCAGGTCCTTGAACAGGCTTGCCGGTAGCAAGGCCGCAATCCATTCGCCAACGGACGCGACGCCATACCTGATCGCATCCATCGGGAACTGTGCCCAGGCAAATACCGCCTGGAAGACGAGAAACAGGATCAGCGCCAGGATCAGCGGGCCAAACACCGGATGCAGAACGATCGCATCGACCTGATCGCTGTGCATGAGCCCGTCGGCGCGCTCGCCACCGACGCTCGCCAGGATACGCCGAACCTCTGCCTGGTCGCGCTCGACATCGGCCGCGCTCTGCACGGTCCATTGAATGGCCGTCTGAGGCGCCGCGGGCAGCCCCTCGGGCAGCGTCTGATCGAGCAGCGTCAGCAGTGCGCGGACGCCACCGGGCTTAATGCCAACCGTCGCTACCACCGGGACACTCAGCTCGGCGGCGAGGCGCTGCGGATCGATCGCGATCCCTTTGCGCCGCGCGATGTCGCTCATATTGAGCGCGACCACCATCGGCAGGCCCACGCGCTTCAGATTCAGCACGAGCCTCAGGTTCTGGCGAAGGTTCGTCGCATCGGTCACGCAGACGATGAAATCTGGGCGTCCCTCGCCGGCGCTGCGGCCAAACACCACGTCGGCAGTGACGCGCTCATCCGGGGTCAGCGCCTCGAGGCTATAGGCGCCTGGCAGGTCAAGCACGCGAACCCGCCGGCCCAACGGAGTGACCAGGGAGCCTTCCTTCCGCTCGACCGTGACTCCGGCGTAATTGGCGACTTTCTGGCGGCTGCCGGTCAGGATATTAAAGAGTGCGGTCTTGCCGCAGTTCGGATTGCCGACCAGGGCGACCAAGGGAGCGGGCATGCTCACGCCGTTGGCGCCGGCTCCGGGCATACCTGCACGCAAGCCGCCTCATATAGCCGCAACGCGAACGTGCCGGTACCGATTCGCACCGCTAGCGGCTCGCGTGCGAACCACCCCCGACCAACGACTCGCACCCGTTCCCCAGGCAGAAAACCGAGTTCTGCCAATCGCTTAGACAGTTCATGTGGCGCGCCCGCGCAGCCTGGGCTGACACGGATGACCCGCGCGACAGTCCCTTCAGGCAGGTCGGTCAGGCCTATCGAATCAGATGCGGCAGTGCAGCGATCGGGCGTGGTAGCCATGCTCCAATCCTACATGAGAATCGTTCCCATTACCATTGGGGTAGTGTCTCAATTTGCATGATGCGACGCAGCATGGCCATCAAAATACCTGAAACGGCGAGCGCCATCATATGTGCCAATTCATGGGGTACTTGCCTTAAGCTGCGCGATAGGGAGTCCGAAGAAAGAGTTCCTACCGTGACTACCTGCGTCGCAGCTATTTGCAATGATTCAACGACAATCGCGATGGCTGATCGTTTGCTGACAGACACTTGCAACTTGCACCCATACTGCTGAACGAGATGCAAAATGAGCAAACGTCGATTTCGTCGCTCACGCGCCGAATTGATCTGCAGGCATCGGAAATCTTAAGGAGCCAAAAGAGCAGGTGCTGAAATTAGGCGATCTGGCCTAAGAAATGGCGCAACTGCACGATTCGGTAGCCGCATTGAGGGAAAAGGATCAGTTCGTGGCACAGCGTTGATCTCGGAGTTGATAAGTTGCCAAATAGTCGTCGAAGATCGGTACGATCTGGTTGAATTAGTCGAAGCGGCTATGAGTTGCTCCTAGGCGGTACGTTGGCGCGCAAAGTGGATGACCCTCACCAGTCTGTCCTCACAGGCCGCTCTCCGAGTGTTTTTCGCTCCTTGTTGATGGCCCTGGCCGCGATGATGCTCTCCTGTTCGGGTTCTGGCTCTGGTCCTGGCTCGGGCACGATTTCGGCTCCAGGCATCACGGAGTCGTGGCCGCAATGGGGCCATGACGCGCAGCATTCCGGCGCGGTTTCAATCGTCGGGCAGGCTCCCAGCAAAATACTGGTCGACATCGTCTACGACCCCTTCGTCGCCCTGGCGCAGGCTGAGGCCAACGGTGCCCTGATCACGCACTACTCCACGCCGCTGGTTGATGGCTCTGATGTTTTCATGGAATTCAAAACGGGGACGTATGTCTCGTGCGACCCACCAGGTTCCGGAGTGCCATTCCCCTGCGGTCCGGACGCCTGGAATTCGCAGATCTGGAACGTCAAACGGCTGCAATGGAACTCAAATGCTCTGCTGGCCGTCTGGACATTCCAAAGTGACTGGAAGCCTGAACCCAACGCAGGTGGATGGTTGGGAGGCTGGGAGCCGGTTTTTCATCCTGCCCTGACCAAGGATTCCGTGTATGTGCCCGGTGCTGGCGGGACGATTTGGAAAGTCGATCGCACCAGCGGCAAGGCGCAGAATCTTGATCCTTTTGGTACTGTCGTGGATTCCAATACCTATGTTGCAGGTCCGATTACAGTCGACTCAAATGGCAACATCTATTACAACGTATTGAAACTTGATCCGGCGAATCCCTGGGGATGCTGCTCTACCGGCAATAGCGATTACGTTGATATTCCGCAAGCCTGGCTCGTCAAGATATTCGCCGGCGGGGCGGGCACGGCACCCAGTTTCAACATGGTGAGCTACAAGACCTTGATTGCTGGCGCGCCTAGCACCTGCAACGCTGCCTTCACTGATAATGCAACCTTGCCATGGCCACCCAGCCCCACCGCTGTACCCGGAACGCGTCCCTGTGGCTCGCAGCGCCCGCCGGTTAACATTGCCCCCGCGATCGCTGCGGACGGCACGATTTATACAGTGAGTCGTGCGCATACACCTTATTCTACCGGTGAACGGTACGCATACATCCTGGCACTAAATTCGGACTTGACGCTGAAATGGGCAGCATCGCTGCGCGGCCGCCTCAACGACGGTTGCAACAACGACGACGGAACGTTCGTCGGATCGGTCTTGCCGGCGAATGGGACACCGGGCGGCTGTCGCCTGGGATCAACGCCCGGGGTTGACCCGGCGACCAATGAAATGCCTGCCGGCATGGCAGACGATGATTCAACGTCGAGTCCCGCGGTAGCGCCCGATGGTAGCGTGCTGTATGGCGCCTATACGCGCTATAACCATGACCGTGGCAAGCTTTTTCACTTCAAAGCCGATGGAACATTTCTCGGCACGTATGATTTTGGCTGGGATTCGACGCCGGCGATGTATGCCCATGACGGGACGTATTCGATCGTTATCAAGGACAACCACTACGACGTTGGCTCATATTGCTTCGACACCACGGCCTGTCCTGCTGCGCCTCCCGGGCCTTATTACATCACTCAAATCTCTCCCGATATGACGCCGGAGTGGCACTTCAAGAGCACCAACATGGACGCTTGCGAACGCAATCCCGACAACTCGGTAACCTGCGTTCCGGATCCTGCGCACCAAAATGGCTTCGAATGGTGCATCAACGCCCCGGCAATTGACGTAAATGGCGCCGTCTACGTCAACAGTGAAGACGGTTATACGTATGTAATCGGTCAGGGTGGTACGCTGGTTGCAAGGTCGTTCACCAACCTCGCGGTCGGTGCCGCTTACACTCCGCTCGCCTTGGGGCCCGATGGAAAGATCTACACGCAGAACGACGGTCATCTGTTCGTCATCGGGCACTAGGACGCAGACGAGATCCCAATGCCTTCGACTGCGGGCGGCCCTATAGCAGCTTATTTGCCGGGCAGCGACGGACAGGTGTCCCGATTTGAAGGCTAGAGCCGGCGTGCTGGGCGCGGCCACCTTCAATAATGCATTGATTTTTGGACTGTCCCTCCCAGACAGTAAGGGGCTCGATGCTCAAATACTCAGAAAATCATTTAAAGATTAAGGACTTACGTTTTCGACAGCTCCGTTGCCGCAAATTGCCCTCGAATTAAATGTTTCGGTAATACCGGGTGCTCCAATGACTATGGTCGGCTCTAAGCGGCCGCCCGTATTTAAGGAAGGTTCAAACTGAGACACTATCGGAACAACCCTGGGGTCCCAAGCGGTTCCTGATATCTTAGGCGCAGGGCTGTTGGGACGCTTTCATGCCTACTTTGTTCGAAAAGATCATCGCCGGAGACCTGCCGGCCAACATAGTCTTCCGGGATGACCGCGTAACTGCCTTCCTGGATATACGTCCGGCGGCACCTGTGCACATCCTGATCGTGCCCAATAAAGTCATCGCAACGGCGAACGATGTCGCAGACGAGGATGAGGCGCTAATCGGCCATATGTTCATCCTGGCGCGCGACCTGGCGCGGGCCAACGGCATTGATGCCGACGGTTATCGCCTGGTCGTCAATTGCAATGCGCATGGTGGTCAGGAGGTCTATCACCTGCACATGCACCTGCTGGGGGGCAAGCCACTCGGCCCGATGGTCCTGCGGAAGTGACAAGAAAAATCTAAGGAACCGACGATGCAGAAAAAGACTGCGCGTGCGCAACCCAAGCGCGCCAAAGTGGCCAAGAAACGGACCGGAAAAAAACCTGCGCAGTCAGCCGTCTCGGCCGTGCGCGGCGAATTACGCCGGACATTATATCCGGCTGTGGAGCCGCTGCGTCACGGGTATCTGCGCGTCTCCGACGTGCACGAGATCTACTACGAGGAATGCGGGAATCCGGCCGGTAAACCGGCGGTATTTCTGCACGGGGGCCCCGGCGCCGGCTCCGACAAGCGCGCGCGCCAATTCTTCGATCCACACCATTATCGCATCGTGGTATTCGACCAGCGCGGCTGTGGGCGCAGCCGGCCAAGTGCCAGTCTCGTCGAGAATACGACGTGGCACCTAGTCGCCGATGTTGAACGGTTGCGGCGCCACCTCGGCCTCGAGCGCTGGCTGGTGTTTGGCGGCTCATGGGGCAGCACGCTCGCGCTCGCGTACGCAGAAACCCACCCCGAACGTGTGACGGAGCTGGTGCTGCGCGGAATATTCCTGCTGCGCTACGCTGAAATCCGCTGGTTTTATCAACAAGGGGCGTCGGCCGTATTTCCTGATAGCTGGGAGAGCTACCGCGACGCGATCCCGCCGGACGAGCGTGATGATTTTATCAGCGCGTACTACCGGCGCCTGACCGGAACCGATCACCGGGTTGCGCTGGCAGCGGCGAAAGCCTGGTCCGTATGGGAGGCGTCGACGAGTTTCCTGTATGGCAGTGCCGACACGGTCAAACATTGGTCGCAGGACAATTTTGCGCTTGCGGTCGCACGCATCGAGTCCCACTACTTCGTGAACCGCGGCTTCATGCGCAGCGAAAGCCAGTTGCTCGATGACGTATCGCGCATCCGGCACATTCCGGCGACCATTGTCCAGGGACGCTATGACATGGTCTGTCCCGCAACCAGCGCCTGGGATCTGCACCGGGCCTGGCCGGAGGCCAACCTGCGGGTTGTCGCGGATGCGGGGCATTCTGCATTTGAGCCCGGCAATACGCATGAGCTCGTGCTGGCGACCGACCGGTACCGGAGCCGCTGAGCGGCATGCCGACTCTTGCTTTGGTGGCGCTGGCCCGGGCCAGCGATGCGCGCGAGATTGCAGAGATGTCGCGCGACTTGATCGAAGGCGGCCTGACCTGGGCGTGGACCCCGGGCCGGGTGCTCCAATTCATCGCCAGCAAGGATTCATCCGCGATCGTGATATGGCGCGGGGGACAAATCTCTGCGTTTGCGCTGATGCACTTTGGCGATGAGACGGCACACCTTAACCTGCTTGCGGTCGCCTGCGAGTATCGCCGCCAGGGGCTCGGCCGCCAGTTGGTCGACTGGCTGTGCGCGAGCGCGCTCGAGGCCGGCGTGTCACAGGTCAATCTCGAACTGCGTGCGAATAATGCCGGCGCCGAAGCCTTTTATGCGGCGCTCGGTTTCCAGCGCCAAAGCATCAAGCAGGGCTACTATCAGGGCCGTGAATCGGCGCTGCGCATGTCGCGCAAGCTCGGGCGCCTGACGTAAGGCATGACTTCGAGGAATTCGCCTGACTGGATACGGCCTTGCACCTGCCGCCAGAACGGACTGCCCAGCAACTCGCCATGCGCCGCCAGGAACGCCTCCAGCTGCCCGTCCGAGAATGGCAGGTAATTCAGGAACGTTTCCGGGAAAACATCCTCACCATTGACCGCAAACCAGGGTTCGGCGCTCATTTCCTCTTCATGATGCCGCGCGGCGGGGATGTCACGGAATTTGCAGAAGGTCAATGGCACAACCTCGTCGTAGTCATAGAAAATGACGCGCCCGTGCTGTGTGACCCCGAAATTCTTGAACAATAGGTCCCCAGCAAATATGTTCGTGCAGGCAAGATCACGGATTGCGTGCCCATAATCCACCGCTGCGCTGGTGGCATCCGCCATGTTCGCTGTGCGCAGGTACAGATCGAGCGGCGTAACCCGACGTTCAATGTAGACATGGTCGATCACCACGTCATCGCCATCGAGGTGCACGAGGCCGCCGGCTTCCTGCAGCAGGTCCTGCAGCAATTGCGCTTCGAAGCGCGCGCACGGTACGCGCAGGCGGCGAAATTCCTGCGCATCGATCAGGCGCCCTGCCCGGTCGTGGTTGAAAATAAATCGATATTTATCCATCACCTCGTCGCGACTCAAGTTTTTCTGCAGTGGGATGTGATCGCGAATCACCTTGAACACCACATCCATCGAGGGCATCGTGAAGCAGATCATGACCAGGCCACGCTGGCCCGGCGCATGCCGGAACAGGTCCGCGGAGGCCTCCAGGTGCTTGATCAGGCGCCGGTTGCGCTCAGTCTTCCCCTGCTTGGCGCGCCCGAGCACCGTGAACAGTTCCCCGACTGGGGCCTGAGGGATCAACGCCTTGAGATAGGCAACCGTATCAGCGACATGGTCGAGGTCGACATGAAAATACGAGCGCGTGTAGCCAAACAGGTTGCCGATCTCCGCTTCGGTCAGCATGACGTTGTCCAGCACCACGCCTTCTTGGGTGTTCTTGAAGGCCAGGATGACCGGCCTGGAAAAGCCACGGCCCTCGATGCGGCCTACGACATAGGCGCGCGCGAACTGGTAGAACACCGCGTCGATCACTTCGATTGCGAGCACATCGTCCACCCTGCCACCGGACTCACTTAACTGCGCCTCAACCTCGGCCGCAATCTGCGCGATCGCACCGCGGCTGTCCCGCAGGGGCAGCGGCAGCTTCACGCCCTGAAGCAGCGCTCGCAGCAATTCATCCAGGCAGTCCCGGCGCGGGTGACGCGAGAGGTGCACCTGCCGGCCTGCACCCGCGAGCGGATCGAGATCCGTGGCGACGAATTCAATGTCTGGCGAGACGCCCACGGTGCTGAACAGTCTGCGGGTAATGGAATTGAAGTAGGTCTTGCAGAATTCGTTGTCCGGCAGTCCCTCGACCAGGTTGGCGAAGTGCCGCTTGATCTCGGTCCAGAATTCACGCTCGCGGGCGTTGGCCGTGAAGTCCTGCGCGATCTGCGCCGCGGTCTCGCCAATGTGCAGGCCATATAACTCGATTCGCTCCAC
The DNA here is from genome assembly GCA_025355645.1 of Gammaproteobacteria bacterium. Taxonomy (GTDB): domain Bacteria; phylum Pseudomonadota; class Gammaproteobacteria; order Steroidobacterales; family Steroidobacteraceae; genus Bog-1198. The sequence goes on from JANXZG010000066.1 coordinate 37,897, forward strand.
CGCATCGGCCTGGCTTCCGGACCAGTCGCGCGCCGCGAAGCGCTCGGGAGCGCGCAGCGTGATCCTTCTGAATGCATCGTTGTAGCGAAGGAAGCCCTGCACCACGCGCTGCGCGCACTGCATCGCGTACAGTGCCGACGTAAACGCCTGCTCGATCTCGGTGGTGCGCAGGGCGCCAATCATGCGTGGTGGAATTGCTGCTCTTCGGTACTGCCGCTGATTGCGGTCGTCGACGAGCTGCCTGCCATGATGGTTTGCGTCACGTCATCGAAATAGCCGGCACCCACTTCACGCTGGTGGCGCGTGGCCGTGTAACCGACCTTGGCCGCAGCGAACTCTGCTTCTTGCAGCGCGACGTAAGCCGACATCTGCCGGTCGCGGTAACCGCGGGCCAGCTCGAACATCGAGTAATTCAGCGCGTGAAATCCGGCCAGCGTGATGAACTGGAACTTGTATCCCATGGCGCCCAGTTCGCGCTGGAACTTGGCGATCGACAGATCATCAAGCGCGCGCTTCCAGTTGAACGATGGCGAGCAGTTGTAGGCCAGGAGTTTCTGCGGATACTTTTCATGGATCGCCGCCGCGAATTTCCTCGCGTCCTCCAGGTTGGGAGCCGCCGTCTCGCACCACAGCAGGTCCGCAAATGGGGCATAGGCAAGGCCGCGGGCTATGGCCGCATCCAGGCCATTATTTACCGTGAAAAAGCCCTCCGGGGTACGTTGCCCCGACTTGATCGTAGCGGCATCGCGTGGATCAATATCCGAGGTAATCAGGGTCGCTGCCTCCGCATCGGTGCGCGCGATGACCAGCGTCGATACACCGCAAACGTCGGCGGCGAGACGCGCGGCGACGAGCTTGGCGATGGCCTCTTGCGTCGGCACCAGCACCTTGCCGCCCATATGCCCGCATTTCTTTGCCGACGACAACTGATCCTCGAAATGCACTCCAGCGGCGCCCGCCTCGATCATCTGCTTCATCAGCTCGAATGCGTTCAGCACGCCACCAAAACCCGCCTCCGCGTCCGCGACGATCGGCTTATACCAATCCACGGAATCATCACCCTCGGCGTGGCAAATCTCATCCGCGCGCCTCAGGGTACTGTTGATCCGCTTGATCACCGCCGGCACCGAGTCGGCCGGATACAGCGATTGGTCCGGATACATCTGGCCCGACAGGTTGGCGTCCGCAGCAACCTGCCAGCCGGATAGATAAATCGCATCGAGCCCTGCCTTAACCTGCTGCATGGCCTGGTTGCCGGTCAGCGCGCCGAGCGCGTTCACGAACGGCTTTTCATGCAGCGACGCCCACAGCTTTTCCGCCATGAGACGGGCGAGCGAATGCTCGATATGGATCGTACCGCGCAGGCGTACGACATCCTCGGCGGAATAGGGCCGTTCGACCCCGCTCCAACGCGGGTTCGTCTGCCAGTCTGCGGATAATGCGCTTGCGCCTCTGGTCATGGGGATACTCACTCTTTTGAAAAATGCCTAAGACAACAGCTCATAGGCCGGTAGGGTCAGGAATTCGTCGAATTCTTCCTGCGCGATCATGTTTCCGAAGAGCCGCGCGGCCGTACTGAAAGCGCCGCGTGCGTAACGCTCGGCGCCGACCGCGCGGCGGATGCAATCGAGTTCCTCGGCGAGCAACACATCAACCGCGTCGCGCGAGATCAGCGCGCCGTCGGCGGTGCGCACGCCATGGCGAACCCATTGCCACAACTGCGCGCGGCAGATCTCCGCCGTGGCGGCGTCTTCCATCAGGTTGTATAAGGGCACGCACCCCGAGCCATCGAGCCAGGCGGCAAGGTATTGCACGCCCACGCGCAGGTTATGGCGCACCCCTGCCTCCGTGACGGGCCCTGGCGGCACCTGTAGCAGGTCCGCCGCCCGCGTCTCGACCGACTCGCGCATGACCTGAAGCTGGTTCGGCGCACGGCTGCTATCGAACGCAAGATAAGCGGTGGCCGCCAGCCCCGGATGGGCGATCCAGGTACCGTCATGGCCTGCTTCCGCCTCGCGTTGCTTGTCCGCTAGCACCTTGTTCATGGCGAGTTCGTTCGCCTGCGCATCATCCCGGATCGGTATCTGCGCGGCCATACCGCCCATGGCGTGGGCGCCACGGCGGTGACAGGTCTTGATCAGCAAGTCGACATAGGATTTCAGGAATGGCCGATCCATCGTCAGGGTGCTGCGATCCGGTAATACAAAATCCGCCCGGTTCCTGAACTTCTTGATGAAGCTGAAGATGTAATCCCATCGCCCGCAATTCAGACCGGCGATATGCGCTCGCATCTCGTACAAGATCTCATCCATTTCGAACGCGGCAAGTATTGTCTCGATCAGCACGGTGGCCTTGATCGTGCCTTGCTGCATGCCGAGTTCCTGCTGGGCCGCGATAAAAACATCGTTCCAGAGGCGCGCTTCGAGATGGTTTTCCAGCTTTGGCAAGTAAAAATAAGGGCCCGTGCCAGCCTTTGCCAGCGCTTCGTGGTTATTAGCCAGGAAAACCGCAAAATCAAATAGCGCGCCGGACACCGGTGCGCCATCGACTTGCACGTGCTTTTCCGTCAGGTGCCAGCCGCGGGGGCGCACTATCAGCGTGGCAGTGCGTTCGTTGAGCCGATAGGTCTTGCCGCTCGCCGGGTCAACGTAGCTGATATTGCGACGCACTGCATCGAACAGATTGGCCTGGCCGCTGACGATGTTATTCCAGGTCGGGGAAGTTGAATCTTCGAAGTCCGCCATGAAGGCATTGACCGGGGCATTCAGGGCGTTGATGATCATCTTGCGATCCACCGGGCCTGTGATCTCCACGCGCCGGTCCTGCAGGTCAGCAGGCGTCGGCGCAATGCGCCAGTCGCCGGCACGAATGGCCGCGGTGGCCGCGAGGAAATCCGGGACCGCGCCCGCGTCGAGTTGCGCCTGGCAGCGCGCGCGATCCGCGAGCAAGCCCAAGCGCCTGCCTTCGAATCGCCGGTGCAGGGATGCGAGTAGCGCGAGTGCCGCGCTATTCAGCACCTGGCCCAAGCGCTCCACGGGCGGACCCGAAACCACACAGGATGCGGCGCGCTCCGAGCTGCTGAGGGCGGTGTTCATGGGGCCACTATAAACCGCAATTTTAGGGAATTTGACATTCAAAACTTCACAATGTAAATTTCACAAAATTGGAACGAAATAGCGCCGAATTCTCGAGAAAAAGCCATTTCCTGGGCGCGAAGCTGCGTGCCCTGCGCAAACGTAATGGGCTCACCCTGGAGGATTTATCGGTGCGCTGCGTACAGCTGGACCCGCGCCGAGCCCCTTCGGTTTCCTATCTCAGCATGATCGAGAGCGGCAAGCGCTTCCCTTCGGAGCAGAGCCTGGGTCTGCTCGCCGGGGTCTTTCAACGTGACCCCGCCTGGTTCTTCGATGACAGCGCCGAGATCGAGCCAGCCTCCGGTGCACAGCGTTCGGCCGGCGCAGCTGCGATCCCGCTAGAACCCGCGTTCCTGTTTTCCAAGGAACTACTGCAGTCCGCAATCCCGGAACTACTTGCCCAGACTGGCACGACCGGACGGCAATTTGCGCATCTGCTGATCCGCTCCTACCAGGAATCATCCCGCAACGACTTTCCCGATCTCGAGCGTGCCGCCGAGAGCGTCGGGAAGCGCCAGTTTCCGCTGTCGGTCGCCGACATGACGCGCCTGTGCAAACGCCATGGACTTGAGTTGCGCTGGTTTGATCGCGAGCCGGTGCTCGCCTTGGACAAGGATCGCGAGGTTCGCAGCATGGTGCGATCGTTTTTCGAGTCGCCGCGCACGATATACCTGAACCGGCGCCTGCGCGCGGATCCGGCGCGCCTTAAATTCGACCTCGCCTCGCATCTGGCGCACAAGCTCCTGCATGGCGGAGATGGAATGAAATCGACGCACGCCACGGGCGGTGAGATGGCAGGCAGCCCCGAGGGTCCGCCCACAGCGTCAGCCGGCATGAACTCGCAGGATGTGCTGCATGCCTGGCGGGATTTCGAATGCAGTTTCTTTGCCGGCGCATTGCTGTGTCCAAAGATTCCGTTCCGGCGCTTCCTGACGCGTGAACGCTACCGGGTTGAGGCTTGCGAAAAGGTTGAATTGACGCCAGCGGTCATCATGCGACGCATGACCAAGGTGTCCCCCTACCCATACTGGCATTTCTTCGATGCCTACCCGCCCGGATACCTGCGCGCGGTCTACCGCGGCAATGGCATCCCGCTGCCTTGGGGCAACATGGCACAGGTTACTGATCCGTGTCCGCACTGGGCGGTGTTTCGCATGCTCGACGAAACCACGGAAAACCGCGCCTCGCAGATATCCGTGCTGCGCGAAGGGGCGCAGTCGCTGCTGTACTGCTGCCACTCGCACCGTACGCTTGACATGTCCGGCAGCCCTCACGTGATATCGGTCGGCGTGGACCTCGTGCCCGCTCTGCGTTCGCATACTGCGGATGCCGATAGAATCGTCGCGAGCGTCACCGAGGCATGCCAGCAGCGCCACGGTGAGGCGATCATTCCAAAGGAGGCCGCCATGGCGATTCAGGCAGTTGCGCGAGTGCTGAACATCGCATGGATTGAGGAGGCGCTGCTGCGTCCCGCGCGTATCATTTGTCCGCGCAGCACTTTCTGTCCACGCACCGAACCCTGCGATGCGACGCATATATCCCGGGCACGCGAAATTACCGACGTGCGCGAGGAGATCATCGGCAGGATCAAACGCCGGCCATAGGAGCATTTCGCCATGGAAACTCGACAATTCGGATCAACTAACCAGCAGGTTGCCGCAGTCGGCCAAGGGTCCTGGCACCTGGAAGTTGGCAGCGAGAGCGATGCCATCGCCGCGCTGCGTCGCGGACTCGATCTCGGACTTACCCACATCGATAGCGCGGAGATGTACGGTGACGGCGCCGCGGAGCGCACCATCGGCAAAGCCATCGCGGGGCGGCGTGACGAGGTGTTTCTGGTCTCCAAGGTATTGCCCACCAATGCCTCGACTTCGGCCGCGGTGCAGGCCTGCGAGAAATCGCTCAAGCGGCTCGGGACCGAGCGGCTGGACTGCTACCTGCTGCATTGGCGAGGGCGCTACCCACTCGCCGCGACGGTTGCGGCGTTCGCGCAGCTGCAAAAGGCGGGCAAGATCCTCTCTTGGGGCGTCAGCAACTTCAATGTCGCAGATCTCGACGAGATTACCGCGCTTGGCAGCGCCCCTGCCTGCAACCAGGTCCTCTATCACCTTCAGGAACGCGCCATTGAGCATGCCGTAATCCCCTGGTGCGAAAGCCATGGCACAGCGGTGGTCGCCTACACGCCATTCGGTCAAGTCTCGGCTCCGTACGCCGGCCAGACGCCCGCCGCGCGCGTTCTGAAGGACATCGCCGATAAACACGGGGCCAGCACCCGCCAAGTCGCCTTGCGATTCTTGCTGCGCCACCCGAATGTGTTTGTGATTCCGAAGGCCGTCAAGCTGGCGCACGTCGAAGATAACGCGGCGGCGATGAACCTGGTGCTCTCGGCAGCCGAATGTGCAGCGATTGAGGCGGCATTTCCGCGCGGCGTAAAACGCCGCGACCTGCCGGTGATCTGATCCCGGTTTTTCCGATCAGAACGGCGGTCGCATTGCCCATTTCCCCGCGTCCTTGTCAAAATAGAAAAACGCGTTGGAAATATTGTTGTACATCGAAGCGCCGCTATTCGAGGAAGCAACCTGCCAGTCGAACCCGCAGTTGTAGCCTCGTGGCGTCGGGGCATCGCAGGCTTCCTTCTTGAAAGACTTGATCGTGATCGGCTCGCTGTTCACGATGCCTGGCGGATGATTGATGGCATACAACGCCGCTTCCTTCATCTGTGCCTCGGACGGCTCATCGGCGGCCATGGCCGCGCCGCATACGCCAATCGTACTTGCAAGTGTTGCGAGCAGTGCAAAAGATTTAAGTCGCAAGTTCTCACACCTTTTTTGCAGTGATTTTTTTTATTCGGATGCCGTCAAGACAGCCCCAGAATCTTGCTGACGTCCATCATGATCGCAGAAGCGGTCGGCTCTGGTCAGACCTCCCGCGAGGGTCGTGGGTACGCCGCGTGCCTCAACATCGACCCGGTAGGAAATCGGACCCAGCTTGCCGATGGCCCAGTTCATGCCAGCAACGACAATCTGCTGGCCCTAGTTTTGCACGGGACTTGCCACCACGATAATGCCCTCCGCACTTTTCAGGACATGATTGCGAACGAGAATACGATGGATGGCGCCCTTCGCAATGGTGGCGCCACCCACTTCAATGCCCGTCGTCGACACGCGAAATTTAGCGGGCGTGCGATACAGCGTGGCTTGCTTGGGGTGCATGAGCAAATACATGGCTCCATAGATGAATCCCGCCGCGATAATCCCGGCCAAAAAACCTGTCGAAAACGCAATCAGCAGCAGCAACGCCCGGGATGGCAACCATGACTATCGGATAAGGCACCGTCTCCGGCGTAGTAGAAAATTCCATTGCGCCATCGACTTGGCGAGATACATAGCCTGCCATTCTTATTCTTCTTGTCTATCTGGCCGATCCTCCCCAGACCTCAATATTTGCTTGTTGGCCCGCGGGAGTCAATCTCCGGGGTTTGCCGCTAGTGGCGGCCCCGCCGACCGCAGCCCGAACCCCGTTCCCTGCGGAACGTGAGCTAGTTCACAGTCCGCGTCCAGACCAGCAATGTCTCAGTGTGAAAGTGCGAGACGCCGCCGGGGCATAACGCACGGCGCGGTATAAGGTGCCGGGATGGCATGCTGGATTCACCATGGGACTTGCGTATGTCGACTGTAGTAATCGAGGTCTCCCCGGAACATCTTACGACCGGCCTATACGTATGCGGACTCGATCGCCCTTGGGAAGAAACGCCATTTCTGTTCCAGGGGTTTACCATTGAAAGCGACGACGAACTGCGAATGCTGCGCCGCTTGTGCAAAATGGTTTTCGTGGAAGTCTCGGTCGAGGATGTCGAGGAACTAAAATCCGCCGGCCGCAAATCGCCAGCCATAGTTGCGCCGGCGCCCGAGGCGCCAGATCCGCTCGCGCAACTTTCAACAAATCTTACCGCGCTGGCCGATAAGGTTCCCCTCAAGGACTCAACATCGCTAGAGACTGAACTAACCAAGGCAAAAAACATCTTTGACGAGGCGAAACGCGCTGTGAGCAATGTGTTCGAGCATTTGCGCCGCGGCGGCGGTCTCGACGTGCCGGACCTCCAAGCCGCGGTCGGCTCAATGGTAGACAGCGTGTTCCGCAATCGCGACGCGATGGGCTGGCTGGCCAGCATGAAGAACAAGGACGACTACCTCTACAATCATTCCCTCGCCGCCGCCGTATGGGCGCTCGCATTCGGGCGGCACCTGGGCCTGGACAAGGAAACACTGAAGGTGGTGGGTACCGGTGCGATGCTACTCGACCTCGGCAAGACCCGCCTGAAGACGGAGTTGTTGAAACGCCCCGGGAAGCCGAGCGAGGCGGAATGGCAAATGATCCGTGCCCACGTCGATCACGGCGTCAAGATTCTGGAAGCGGCGCCGAATGTCGACAAGCGGATCATGACAATGATTGTCACGCATCATGAACGCCTGGACGGTACTGGTTATCCTAATAATCTCAAGGGCGAAGAGATTCCGCTGATCGGCCGCATCGCCGCCATCGTCGACTGCTACGATGCAATGATCTCCGAGCGCATTTACGCCAGGGCAAAATCGACCTTTGACGCGGTCCGCGAGTTAAAGCGCCTTGGCGGCATCGCTTTTCCATCCGAACTGGTGGAGTTGTTCATTCAGGCCGTGGGGGTGTTTCCCACTGGCACGCTGGTTGAACTTAACACGGGTGAGGTAGGCGTAGTCGTCGGGCAAAACCGCTATCGGCGTTTGAGGCCCGAGGTAATGCTGATACTCGATGCGCACAAGAAGGTTCGCGACGAATTCACCACCATCAATCTGCTCACCTGCGAAGGGAATATCGGCAAGAAAGAGCCGACCCTGTGGATCGCGAACGGCCTGGAGCGCGGAGCGCACGGCATAGACCCAAGCGAGTATTTCGTTTGAGCGCGGCGCTGCAGAGCGACTCCCCCGTCAAGGCCAGCATACTCTCCCTTTCGGAGTTGCTGGCTTCGCTGGGCAGCGCGTTGAAAGGCTCCAGCAATTCATTCGCGCTGCTACTCGTAGATGTTGCCGATCTTCCCACCTTGCAGGCGCGGCTTGGATTTGAGCGCAGCGCGGTACTGCTGGAATCAATGGCCACGCATTTTGCCCTGGCCTTGGGTGCGCGCGGCACGGTGTTCAGATTCGGTGAGGGGCGATTCGCTATTCTGATCAGCGCAATCCGCAATCGGGGGCACGCGGTTCTTGCCGCAGAAAAAATAACTCGCGCCGCCGAAGAGGCGATGAATGACGCCGGGATCATTGTCGCACCTGACATAAACATTGGCATCGCGCTCTACCCACTTCAGGCTGCAGATGCCGAAACCCTGCTACGCAAGGCTCAGCTAGCCGGCGCAGCGGTACGCAAACGCCACTCGCGAATGCATGTGTTCGACGATAGCTGCTCATCCCAGATCCTCAAGCCTTGGGAGCTCGGCGATGCCTACGCCAGAGCACTTCGGTCGGGGGAACTCCAGGTTTTTTACCAGCCCAAGCTGCGCATCAGCGACGGGCGCGTGGTTGGGGTTGAGGCGCTGATGCGCTGGCTCAAGGACGACCAGCCGGTGGCAACCCCCGATGAGTTTATTCCACTGGCGGAAGAAACCGGGCTGATACAGGACACCACCTGGTTTGTCCTAAGTAACTCGCTTCAGCAAGCTGCCACGTGGAAAGATCTTAGCGTCGCAGTGAACATTACGCCTGGCATGCTGCATCACCGCGATTTCCTCGAGATGATGCTAAGTGCCGTGTCGACCTGGAGTGTCAAGCGCGGTGCCCTGACGCTGGAGATCACCGAGGGCGCGCTGATCGCCGACTTCGCGCAGGCTACTGAGCGGCTTGCGAAATTGCGCGAGCTCGGCGTGCACATCTCGATCGACGACTTCGGCACCGGATATTCCTCACTGAGTTACTTCAAAAAAATCCCGGCAGATGAACTCAAGATAGACAAGTCCTTTGTTATGCGCATGCTCGAGGATCAATCAGATCAGCGTCTGGTCGAGACTATCATTAACCTCGCACGCCAATTCGCGCTGGAGGTGGTGGCAGAAGGCGTTGAGACACAGCAGGCACTCGACATGCTCGCCGGCATGGGTTGCCACTTTGCGCAGGGATATTTTTTCGCGCCCGCTCTGCATAAAGACCGGCTGCGGGCCTGGCTGCATGGCAAATATGGCCAAACTTAAGCGTAGCGTTACCGACACTCCCGCAATGGCATATCGTTCTGAATCCGGTCAAACTGTAATCATCCGTTGACTCAGCCGGAGTGTCCGTGGCCGCTTGCGCCGAACTCGCAGCCTTTCCCACGCTTGTTGCGACAGCCTCGTCCAATGCGATGCGCAACGAGCTCGTAGGCGACTGGATCCTGTGCTCCTTCGAGCGTTTTTACGCGGCATTCCGCAACCTGACCTGGCTTGCCAAAACCGCCTTCGAAACACGTGAACACCCGGCCGCGGTCGCAAACGCCAGGATGCGGTTGGGACTGTACGACAAGTTCATCCACGGGCTGGCAGACGAAATACTCGCCGCATACCCCGAGCTTGCGGGGCGAGAGGACCTGTGGGGCGCGGTCGAGGCGGCGTACCGACCGCAGGTCGATGGCCGTTACGAGGCCGATCTTGCGGTTGCCTACCTGAACTCCGTCATGCGCCGGGTCCGCTCGGGTGCATGGTGGCCGGTCGACTATGCGTTTGGCGAATTACGAAGGCCGGCCGCGCGCATCGAGGATGTCTCCATCGACTTTCCGGGTGGCTGGCCTGTCAACGCTGCACTGGTACGCGAATTGCTGCGGGTCGGCGACCTGTCCACTCCTTTCCAGGACATCGAGCGCGATGCGCAACTTATTGCAAACCGCTTGAACGAGTCGTTCGCGGATATTGCCGACCTCGAACTGGTGAAAATTGAAATGCTTCGCGGATGTTTTTTCCGCAATCGTGGCGCATACCTGGTCGGCAGGCTCGCGTTCAGGGACGGCCGCTACAAGCCGCTGGTTATCGCATTGCAGAACCGGCTGCAAGGAGTGATCGCCGGCGCGGTGCTGCTGACGGTTCCGCATGTCCACAACCTCTTCAGCTCCACGCAAGCTGCGTTCCAGGTCACAAACCTTCACTACCACGAGATCTCAGCATTCCTCTTCACCATCATGCCAAGACGTCCGCTGGGGCTGCAGTACTCGACGATCGGATTTCATCATGTCAGCAAGGTGGCGATGATGACCGAGGTTACGCAACAGCTGATGCAGACCGGCGATACGCTCGACACCGCTCCAGGCTCACCTGGCACGGTAGCGATTGCATTCAGCGCACCCTGCCTTGCCTACATCCTCAAGGTCATACGGGATCATCCAACCGATGGCTACAAATGGGAATCGTTCGCGGGCGCGGACGCGGTCCTCGATAAATACCGGGGCGTCCATGAAATCAACCGCACCGGCAGCATGCTCGATAACACAATCTACTATAACCTCAAGCTGGATCGCGGCTGGTTCCATCCACGGCTGCTGCAGGAACTGGTGACGGCGGCGGGCAATGCGGTGCGACTGCAGGGGAAAGCGGTGGTGTTCAAGTACCTTGTCGTGCAGCGCACGCTGATGCCGCTAAATGTGTACCTGAAGGGTGCGGCACATGACAAGGCCTGCCGTGCCATCAGCAACCTCGGGCACTGCATCAAGAACAACGCCGCGGCAAACATATTCAATCGCGACTTCGATGCGCGCAACTACGGCGTCACTCGATATCTCAAGGTATATCTTTATGACTTCGACGCTGTCGAGGCGCTGACTGACGTCAAGGTCCGTACCAATACTGAGCGTGTCGACGGAGAGGAAGGAATTCCGGATTGGTATTTTGAGCCAGGGTTCGTGTTCTTGCCAGAGGAGATGGAATCGGGCCTCAGGGTCGAGGATCGAGAGCTACGGCGCGAATTTCGCGCCGCGCATGGCGACCTGATGACGGTGCGCTACTGGCAGGACATGCAGGCCGCGCACCGTGCGGGACAGATTCCCGGCATCCGCACTTACCCGGACAGCTGTTATCTTGACAACTCTCCGTCGGGAATCATCGCTGACGAGTGATTAGCCGGGCATGAACATGCGTACCGCGGCCGCGCCCATGACGATCGTCGCGACCCACCCGAGTATGATGATCGGCCGGCTCGCCGTGAATTTCCCCATGATTGCCTTGCTCGAGACGATCAGGATGATCACGACCATCAGCGGCACGGCGACGATGCCATTGATGATCGCGCTCCAAAAAAGTGCTCGCATTGGACTGATCGGCGAATACTGGATGATGAGCGCCAAAAGTACGCTGACGGCGATCACGCCATAGAACGCGCGGGCATCAGCCGCCTTGCGCTCAAGTCCCCAGCTCCAGTCCATCGCCTCGGCGAGAGCGTAGGCGCTTGAGCCTGCCAGCACCGGGACGCCAATCATGCCAACGCCAATGATGCCGAGCGCAAACAACAGGAACGCGAAATTACCGGCGATCGGCCGTAGCGCGCTGGCTGCTTGCGCGGCGGTTTCAATCTGGGTAATCCCCGCCACGTTCAGCGTGAGAGCGGTCGCCAGGACGATGAAATACGCCGTGAGGTCCGAATAGAACATGCCACTCCAGGTATCCCAGCGAATCCGGCGAAGCTCCTTCGGCGCTTTTCGTGGATCATTTTTAAGCGGTGCAGCGACAGGTTTTGCCCGCATATCCTCGACTTCTTCGGATGCCTGCCAAAAGAACAGATACGGACTGATCGTGGTTCCGAAAATGGCCACAACAACCATAGCGGCGGCGCCGTTCATCTTGAGCGTGGGCCAGAAAGTACGCAGGGCTACCTGGCCCCACGGAACGTGGACGGTGAAAAGGACTGCTGCATAGGCGAGTAGCGACAGGGTCAGCCACTTCAGGATATTGACGTAGCGGTGATAGGGGATGAACACCTGCAGCAATAGCGATGCAATGACAAAGAGCCCGGTCATCAAGTGGCGATGGATGCCGGTGACGAGTTCAGCGGATTCGCCCATCGCCGCAACATCGGCCGCGATGTTCAAGGTGTTGGCAATCAGCAATAGCACGACGACACCTTTCAGGATGGCCGGTGGATAAGCGGATTTGATATTGGCGGCAAGCCCCTTGCCTGTAACGCGACCAATGCGTCCGCACATGGACTGAACCGCCGCCATCAGCGGAAAAGCTAACGGCATGGTCCATAGCATGTTGAGGCCGAATTGCGCGCCGGCTTGCGAATAGGTCGCGATACCGCTCGGATCATCGTCAGCGACGCCGGTGATCAGCCCGGGACCGACACGGGCGAGCGGATGGTCCTTCAGGCGCTTCCAAAGCGCGCCGAGTCGGGTCCGGCTTTTTGGGTCATGCGGCAAAGTCATACGCGGAATGTCCCCTCGTTATGCCCGGAGTCTAGCAGGCGTCTATGAAAGCAGTCTGCTATGCCCCGTTCCTGAGGCAGTTCATAACATACGCCGCGCATTATTTTCCGCCACCCATCGATCGGCGCAGCAAACTCCTCGCTCTTTCGCGGCATTTGCGTTCGCGCATCCGGATCAGTGAGCTGGTGGTAGAGAAAAAATCCAGGTCACAAGGTCATCCCGTGAGACTGGAACTTTTATCTTGTCAGCATTCTTTGCCGGCGATCCTTCGCGAACCTAGCAACCATCGCCGATTTTTCTCCATACTGCGTGGAAATTCGACCAATATCTCCACTGCAGCCCGGCAAGATCACAGCTCCATGTGCGCTCTGCTCCTATCCGCGGTAGAGTCGAGAGTGCGAATACCGTTTTTTGTGGGCAATAACATGAAAACATTGATCGATTTCGTAACGCCACTGTTTCCCGGACTGGCGCTCCTCCTCGCCAGCAGCCCCGGGTTCGCCGCATCGGCACCCGAAAAACTCTCGCCTGAGGCCAAGCAATGGTGGGCCGATATCTCTGCCATCGCGGATGACAGCACCGAGGGCAGACAGACCGGATCACGCGGTTATCTGCGTGCCGCCGATTACGTCATATCACGATTCAAGGCCGAAGGACTGAAGCCCGCCGGAGTCGACGGTTACCTTCAGCCAATCGGCTTCGAGCAGCAGATTGTCGATCAGTCAGCGTCGAGCGCGTATCTGACCTCCGCGGACGGAACGGTAGCCTCGCTGCATGTTGGGGAGGATATGATCATCGCGGCGGGCGGCGGACCGCGGCCTGCACACGTGGAGGCGCCGCTCGTGTTCGTAGGCTACGGCCTGCACCTGCCCGAACGGGGACATGATGATTTCGCAGGCGTTGACTTAAAAGGCAAGATTGCCGTCGTACTCAGCGGCGGCCCGGCAGACATCGCCGGGACGATCAAGGCGAACGCACGCTTCACGCGTGCCGAGCTGCTGGGTCAAATGGGTGCCATAGGGTTTATCAGCCTTACAACACCGAATCAGACCGAGATCCCCTGGGTTCGTCAGAAAGTGCTCGCTCGGCAGCCAGGCATGTACCTCGCAGATCCGGACTTGCGCAACACGCCGGACGGCTTTTTTGCGGCAAGCGTTGACGCTGAAAAAGCGGACCTGCTGTTCAAGGGCTCGGGCCATACCTTTGCCGAACTCTGCGCCATTGCGGACTCGTCTGGAAACCTGCCGCAAGTAACAATTCCGCAGCAATTGCGGGCAACCATATCCGCCAGTCATGAACACCTGAGCTCACCCAATCTGGTTGCAATGCTCGCAGGAAGCGATCCCCGATTGGCTTCGGAATTCATTGCGATATCAGCTCACCTTGACCACCTCGGCGTTGCCGCGCCGGCCGATGGGGGCCAGATCTTCAGCGGTGCAATGGATGATGCTTCGGGAGTTGCGGCGGTGCTCGACATCGCGCATCGAATGAAAAAAGCAGTGCACCGTCCACGCCGTTCGATTCTGTTCGTGATCTTCACAGCAGAAGAGAAAGGCCTGCTGGGATCGCACTACTATGCAATGCGTTCTACGGTACCCAAGGGTTCGATCGTGGCGGAACTGAACTACGACATGCCCTTGCCTCTATGGCCCTTGAAGAGCGTGCTCGCGCAGGGCGATGGGGAGAGCACCCTGGGCGCCGACGCCCGTGCTGTTGCCCATGATAGCGGCCTTACCCTGATTGCCGATCCGCTGCCGGATCGCAACAGTTTCATCCGCACGGACCAGTTCAGTTTCGTGCGCGAGGGCATTCCCTCGCTTGCCTTCAAGTTCGGCTTTGCAAAAGACACGCCAGAGTTTCAGATAGAGCATGAATGGCGCGCGACACGCTATCACTCACCGAATGACAACTTGCAACAGCCCGGCGTTCTGAAAAACGAGGCGGTGAAGCTCGATGCGTTTGTCGCCGGGATTGCTCTCAGGGTCGCCAACGCTGATGCGCGCCCCGAGTGGCTACCGACCAGCATTTTTCGCAAATAAGGCGAAATTTATGTCAGCGAGTTACTGAACAGCACCAGCATGCGACTCCAGGCCTTCTCGGCCTGATCGTGGTTATAGACGCTCCCGTCGATCGGGCACCAACCGTGCTGGGTGCCCGCATAAACCTCGATCTCCGCGGGCAGATTCGCCTTCGCGAAAGAATCTCGCAGCACATTCTTGCTGTCCGGTTCTTTCGTGTCGTCACTCTCGGCGATGGCTATTAAGTAGTGTGCCTTCATCCGCGGAATAAGCAGGTGGGGACTGTCGGGCTTGTCGGTGACGAGCCCGCCACCATGGAAGGTGGCCCCTGCACCGATGCGGTCGGGGACAGCGGCCGCGGTGCGCATGACCAAGGGACCGCCCATGCAGTAACCCGTGGTACCCATTTTTCGCTTCCTGTCGACGGACGCCTGACTGTCTAAAAATGCGAGGAATGCCTTGGCATCGATCACCACTGTCTCTGGAGTCAGCGAGCCCATTAGCGCCATCAGGGCTTGGCGAGTCGCAGGATCGTTGAAATCCGGATGTTCAGGCGCAGTCGGCGCCTTCTTTTGGCGATAGAAAGGATTAACCACCAGCACCGAGTAGCCGGCTTCGGCCAGCCGCGTGGCCATTTGCCTGAAGGCCGGGCGCAGCCCAAAAATATCAGGCCAGATCAGCACGCCCGGATGCTTGCCAGTTGCCGGATGCACGGAATACGCATCCGCATTTCCGTCCGGGGTCTTTATCTGAACTTCCGAGCCCGTGGTATCGGCGGCATTGGCAAGCCGCGGCAACGCCGTGGCCAATCCTGCGCCAATGGCCATCGCACCAAACTGCCTGCGAGTCAGCTCGGTCGAGCACTGCGCGAATCCATCCATGTCATCGAGTTCACACATAACTGGTACCCGTCGGTGTCGATGGTTGAACGACCCTGCCCTATGTCTGGAAGCATAGATCATCTTCCAACGGAATGCCCGCTGCCCACCAGCTTCGCACGCTTCAGTCGGCACGGTAGCTTTGGTAAAGGCCATTGAGCGCGGGGGTGATAGCTCGCAATAATGCGGCATCGTCAGGCCCTAGTGTTCGCGCACCGGAGACTATCGCGGCTACACCAGGCGCCTCTTCAACGGGTATTCCCCAAACGTCAAGAAAGGCTGGGTCGCATTGCCGTCGTCGACTGGCTGACCGGCCTGATCGGCCTGATCGGCATCACCTCGTTGGCGATCCTTTTTACATGGAAGGTCAGCAACCCGTTATTGATTGCCGTCGCCGCCGCGGTGGGCTTGGTTGCATTTCCAATCCTGCACCCCGCCTGGGTGATGGTCAGGTAACGCCAGCGTCGGTCGGCCCCGCTTAGTCCCGGGTCCACGCTGGCTGGAATGCCTGTATGCGAGCGATCTCAGCCG
>JANXZG010000024.1 GCA_025355645.1 Gammaproteobacteria bacterium
CCTCTGGGCGGCGCTACCGCAGACCCCCCGGCCCACGGCGATGCGCACGCAGGCGACCTTGCCCTGGAAGGGTCCCAGCACGAGTTCTCCGTTGCACAGGAAATAAAATCCCGCCCAGTTCAGGTCCGGCAAGGCCTGGAATAGCAGCGCCGACATATTCGCCGCGTTGGCAAGGCCATTGCGCTCGCCGGCGAATACGGCGGCCAGGTGTTCGTGCAATTCCTGGTAGTCAGTTTCCTTGGAAATCCCAGCGACGGCATCCAGTAATTGCATCGGTATATTCTCCCACACGAGCACGAAATTACCAGCTCTGCCGGTCAGTTCAGAAATTGATTCGTGCCCCGCCAAATAACTCGATAGGCGCTGCGGGGCTTAGGAACCGGTTATCGACCCTGGGACCATCGGGCATCCCACCAGTCGGGACCCCTACGGCTCCGACTCCGGTCGGATCACTCAGGATGCCCCACGTCGCATACTTGCAGCTTAGTAAATTGGTAACACTCGCGAACAGCTCAACATGCGCAGAAGGTTTGAACGAGGAATGCAAGCCGACGACCCGATAGCCCGATATCGGGGCAAGCTGGTTCGACTCATCGCCGACATAGTAGAAGCTGCTGACGGCAGATAGCGTAAGGCCGAAAGACAAGCTTGGAACGATGCGGTAGTCGAAACCAAGTTTCAGGCGGTGTTCAGGCACGCCCGGTAGAAATTCGCCGGGCTCGACCTGGATATCCCCCGCTGCGTCCCGAAATGGATGTGAAGGCGACGGCACCAACACCGCCGAACGAAAGCTTGCCTGGACGAAGCTGTAATTGAGGTTGGCCGACCACCGTCCAGCGGATAACTTAAATCCCGCTTCAGCGCCCTGTCGGCGTGTCGCGCCGATATTCTGAAAGAAGCCCTGGCTGACTGAGGTCGCCACGCCATAGATGTCATCGTGCAAGAGGGTGCGGAATATGTTCAGGTTCCACGACAATTGACTGCCATCGCCGGCAGACGCCAAAAACCTGCCACGCATACCGAGTTCCGAGGTATGCGCAATGACCTGGCGCAGGTTGGGCGGATCGCCGGCAAGATTCGTGGGCAGCAGACAAGGCGCGAGCGGATTGGAACATTCAATCTCGCTCGCGGTAGGCGTGCGGGTATTCTGCGAGATGCCGCCGTACAATGTCACCATCGGTAGTAACTTGTAAGTCGCACCAATTGCCGGATTGACATGCTCGTAACGATTGCTGCCGGTCAGATTGCGTCCCAACTGATCGTCAAGGTCAAGCCGGGAGAGCGTGTAGCGAGCGCTCGCGGTCAGCGCGACATCGCTGCTGAGATCGAGCGTGTCGGTCAGATACACGCCGAGGTTGCGGTCATGTGAATCAACACTTACAGGCACCGAATCGCCATTGGCAATGGCAGCGGCCGAGTTTTCTGGCGTATCCACGAACAGGCTCGATGGCAGCACGAGCAGCTGCGGGTTAATCACGCCAACCTGGGCGCCGGAGAAAAAGCTCGTCGAAGCTGCGTCGAGCGCTGCGCCCAGAGTCAGCTGGTTGCCATGCCCGAAGATCGGCTGATTGTCGGATGCCTGCAGTGCCGCGCCCCGGCCGAAGGCGCTGATGGACTCAAAATCATTTTCGCCGATGACTACCGTGCCATCCTCGGATATATCGGGAAGCGTCTGCCCTGCTGCATCCAAAAGCGGCGTGATCCCATCGGGCTGACACAGGATTCCTGAGCGGTTCGTGCAGGTCGCATAGTCGGTGGAATTGCCGTTCGAAACCTTCTGCGTCAGCTGGCGAAAGTAAAGGACACCCTGCAGCGACCAGGAATGTGTCAATGTCAGCGTGCCATTCAGCGTCACGAAATCCAGCCTGTTCAGGGTGCCCTGTGGACCTGTGAATACCGCAGCGCGATCTGCTGAGAGCTCCTGCACTGGCGCGGAGCCCTGACCATTTAATTGATTGTCGGCCCGGGTGTAGCTCAGATCGAGAGTGGCCCTGTCGGTGTGTACGCTGAACGCGCCGTAGAACTGGCGCAACCGGTCAGCCGAGAATTCGCGCCAGCCTCTCCAGTTCAGCGCCTTGGCGGCCATATAAAAGCCCAATTCTCCGGTATTCGCGCCATATTGCGCAGTGACGGCGCCCTGGCCAAAGGAGCCACCAGATAACTCCAGGTCCGAGCCCTGGTAGCTAAACCCATTTTTCATCGTCATCGAGATCGCACCGCCCAGCGCGTTGAGACCATAGACCGGGCTGGAGCTGACGAGACTGACCCGACTGATGGCAACGTCGGGAAAAAGGTCCCAATTGACGGTGTCGCCGAACGCCTCGTTGATGCGCACGCCGTTCTGGTAGATCGCGAGGCCCTGGGGCGTTCCGAGCACCGGCGACGCCTCGAACCCGCGATACAGAATATCCGGCTGGAACGGATCGTCCAAATCATCATTCACATTTACGCTGCTTAGGTCGGCGTTCAGCGCGTTCGTAAGGCTCGCCGGCCCTTCCCGGGCTAGGTCATCCGCCGAGAAGACCTGGACGTTTCCGGGAATCTTGTCGATGTCGATGCTGCTTCCGGGAATCGCGGTCGACTGCACCACGATGGCCTGCAGCGGATCGCCGCGGGCCGCTCCCCCCAGCTGGTCGGGCGGCACATTGGCCGGGGCCGCGCTGCTTGCGCCAAGCGCCGCCAATAGAACGATTAAGAGCGTGAAGCTGAACCTGACCCTGTACACCCAAGAACCTCTGCGCGATTAGCAGTGATCGGCAGAGTCTCCATGAGCGCGAAACGTTTTGCCAGTGAGTGCACGCCACACCGCGTAAACTACGGTAAATCGCGCATGTGACGGACGGCAAGGCTTTCGTCACACGCCTGCATTGATGGCAATCCGAATCGGGGCCACGGCGGACTACTCACCGCTATCGGACAGCGAGAGCAGACGCTGCCGGGTCTTGCCTTTATTTTCCCTGAACGATGGCCGCAGCGCCAAGTGCTGCTAGTTCCATATCCACGATCTCCGGCGCGCCGCTCACAGCGACCGCACCGATCACGGTGCCGTCGAGCAGCACCGGCACTCCCCCGCCCCAGCCAAGGAATCGCGGATCACCGAAGTAGGCAATATCAAAGCCGTTGTGCGGATCGCGCGCCGCGCGGCCAATTTCTTTCGTCGGCTTACGTTCGCGCGCGGCCGTGTAAGCCTTGTTCATCGCAATGGCAATCGAGGAGTACGGTGCGCCGTCCATACGCATTAGCGCAATCAGCTCGCCGTGATCATCGGTCACGGCGATCACCGCAGCGAGCGCGCGACGCTTAAGCTCCGGCTCGATGGTATCGAGTGCGAGGCGGGCGTCGTCCAGGGTCAGTGTCACCGCTGTAGCCACCGCCTCTCCTAGTTGCCGTCCCAATTTACATCACCGTCGGCCGATGCCCGGCTGCCCACCAGCATCGTGGCGCCTTTCTGCAGCGCGCCCGGATTGCGCGCCTCAATCCACCACATGTATGGAAATCCCAGCAGAAATCCGGCGATAAACACATACGGGACAAGGTTGTAAGGCCAGTCCGGTATGGGCCAGACCGTCACGACCAGCACCCGCAGCAGGGCGAGTGTCCCAATCCAGGGTACCACGACGTGTTTCCATAGGCTGAAGCGGTCGCGGTGTTCCCGGCGCATATAAGAGGTCAGGGCCAGATTCGCCATCGCGTACAAGACAATAACGGCCAGCGCGCCAATCGTCTCCAGAAAGTTGAAGATGTTTTCGGGACTCATCAGCAACCCGACGATCATCATCGATACGATGCCGAACACCTGCTGGACAGCGATCGCAAAAGTCGGTGTCTGATACTTGGGATGGATCCGGCCGAAGCGCGCGGGCATCGTGCCCGCGCGGCCCATCGTGTACAGCACGCGCGAGGCGGAGTTAGTGGCCGCGAGCCCGACGGCAACCGAGCTGTTGAACAGGGCGAAGACTATTAGCCACCAGCCTGCGCCCCACAACCTGTGGCCGAGGTCGTAATACGGATTCGGATTGGTGGCGAAGGCGGCCATATTTCCGGTGCCCCAGCCGATGGCGCTTGCGTAGGAGGTAAAGATATAAAAGACACCGGTCGCGAGCAGCGACAACATGACCGCCTGCCCTACGGAAGTCCCCGCACGCCGGGACTCCTGAGCGAGGGGCGCAGGCGCCTCAAAGCCGCTCAACGACAGGATGGACAAAACCATCCCGCCCACGATCCCACCATAGTGATTTGGTGCCATGGATGGAGTCAGCGGCGCCAAATATGAGGAGCCAGGCGCCGGATGGATCAGGAACGTAATCGCGAGCGCCAGCATGATTAGGAGTTCAAGTCCTCCGAGCAACGCGGTAATCTGCATCGAGAGGCGAATGCCATGGCGAGTAAGCCACCAGATCAGCGCGAAAGTGACCAGTGCAAAGGTCCACCAGGGGACGATCATTGCAAACTCTGCGCGCAGGATGTCCGAGATCAGGTAGCCGAAGAACCCGGCAACACCGGCCGGCCCTACGAATTCATAGACAAGGTAGCTCCATGTCGCCATGAAACCGCCAACCGCTCCGAGTCCACGGGTGGCGAATGAATAGTAGCCGCCGCTCGACGGCATGTAACGGGAAAACTCCACGACCGTGTTGGCAATGAAGACACAAAGGATAGTCGCCAGCAGCAAGGAGAGCGGCATGACCGGCCCCGCCGCCAGCGCGATGATCGGAAACGCGAACATCATATTGGCCGCCGGCCCAATATGCGTTACACCCTGGAAGACAAGTTCACCAAGCCCTAGTGCATTGCGGCGAAGTTGTGGATCGCCGCCGGGGCTCATCGACTCAGCGCTCACGCGCGCACTTCTTGTTCTTGAGCATGCCCGCCTATCTTACGGCAAATACCTGGTTCGGCCTCAGAAAGAACGGGGCAACGATTGTGGGCATGTTACACAGGGGCAGCACCTCGTCGGGCAGGTCGAAGCCCAGCACGTCCATCATGAAGGAGCGGCGCTTGTCGCAGCGCTCGAGGCACGCCGGATGCGCAGCCTTCAATTTGCTCCGCAGGGACGCATCCGCCAGGACAATTCCATCCTCCATGCGCGTCGAGAAATACACTGGCGAGGAGGGAATGACGTCGACCTGGATCGCCATGCCGGAGCGCATCGGCAGGTCCGAGTCCGCATAGATCGGCGAGCTAAGCCATTCATCGAGATGAATCAGGTGCCCGGGGTTCAGGAAAATGCCAAAGCGCTTGAACGGAAGCTTCTCCGCAATCAGCGCCGCAAGCTCGCCTCCGCGCGTGCCGATCTTCAGGCGCCGAAACCATTCGGCCATGACTTCGAAGTACGGCCCCGCGAAGGCTTCGACGTAATCCCGCGCGCCGGGCTTCAGGTCTTCGGCGGAGTTGGCAACCCAGCCAGCGCGGCAGATGTTACTGCCCCAGTAGGCGAGGTTCGTCGCGAGAGGCGATCCCAACGGTATACGGGCGCCAATGGGACCCGATAACCCAAGATCCCGGTTGGCCTCGGTCACAAGCGTCATATGGCACGACAGGGGATCACCGTTGTACGCGGTCAGGCTCGCGAGCTCATTGTCTGTCATGCCGGGACGCAGGCCGAACAACATCTTCTTCATGCCCTCGGAGGCAAGTACATTGGTGTATTCGAAAAATGCGATTTCAGATGGCGAGCATTGTGCGCGCAACCCGAAGCCGGGATGCATCATCAGGGCGGTGGCATTGATAACCGCCTCATGCCCCGCGAGCGAGCGCAGCGTGTCGACGAGATAGGCCGGCAGCTCGATAGCGTGGGCGCCATCGGGATGTTCCGAATCGGCAAAATATTTCCAGCCAATGCAGCCGATGCGAGATTTCTTGCCGATCCCTTCGCTTGAGAAGATCTCCTGAATCTTGCGGCTGTCGCTGCGCGGCTGGTTCAGCAGGGAGAACGGCTGGAAGCGCTCCGAACGCAGCTTGTTCGCGCTAAACAGCGGACTCACCGCCAGGTACCCTTCGCATTCGTTGCCAACGACGATCAGCGGCTTGCCGTCTACTGCGACGATCAGGATGGCCTCTTCGAACCGCGGATCAAAGTTAGTCAGGTATGCAAGGTTCGCAAAATGCTCGCGGTCCGCATATACGACCGTGTGGGTAAGGTTCTGCGAAGCCATTCCTGCGCGCAAAGCAGCAACGCGCGCTTCAAGCTCTGCGATGCCGACCACCGGTGGCCTTTCAGCCGCGCCAAATTCTGGCCATTCGGTCTCAATCAGGCAATGTTTCTTGAGCGCGCTGCTCATGGCAGACTCCTTGAATTTTCAGGTACCCAATAAAAAGAAGGGCTCGCCGCCTGTGCGGCGGCGAGCCCCGATTATTTCCCGCGTTAGAACGAATAGTTGGCGGTCACACCGATAGTGCGCGGACGGAACGTCGTGTAGCTGAGCAGGTTATAACCCGGGGTATTGTTAGCCTGATACTTGCTCAACGCCGGTGTGTTGTTGAAGATATTGTTGATGAACAGGGCCACATCCATCTTGCCCATCGTGTACCCCGCCCGCCCGTTGTACAAATGTGTGGCCGGATCCGGCGTCGCCAGCGGATAGTAGTTCAGGCTGCCCACATTTTGCGTGATGAACGGGCCCGGACTCTGGCTCGTATAGAGCGTCGTGGCCGATGCATGGAACTTGTCGCTGCCGTTCACCGGCAACTCGTAGCTCAGCGTCGCATTGATATTCCAAGGCGCGATAACCTGCGGCAGGATGCCGACCTTGTCGCCTTTCCCCACGATCAGCGTATTCGGCCCGGGTAGGGTCGCAGCTGTGCCATTGTAGGGAATGTAGGCGTTCTGGGTGTAGTACGCATTGACATAGGCCGCATTCATGTCAAAACGCAATTCGGGAGTCAGGATCGCTCGCAGTTGCAGATCAAGCCCATCACTTACTGCGCTGCCGGCGTTCGTTCCGTAGGCGTAAGGACCGCAGGCTTCGCTGATGTACTGCTGTATCCCGCGCCATGAGTTATAGAAGATGCTGGCATCGACCTGCAAGCGGCCATCCAGGAAAGTATCCTTGGTGCCGAGTTCAAAGGCATGCACAGAATCTGGCGCGTACGTTGCCGGAACTTGCGGCTGGCCATTGCATGAACCCGAGGTGTTGGGAATCGCGCCATTGCCGCCGCCCGGCCGGTAGCCCTCGCCGAAGGTTGCATACACCAAATCGTCTGGATTGATCTTGTATTCCAGCCCGAGGTGCGGCGTGGTGGGATTATTCTGGCCGTGGAACGGCGCATACGGGGGTGCGCCTGTCAATGAAGAGATAGCGGTAATGGCAGCCCCATCTACGGTTACTCGCGCGACACGCTCACCGACTGTCGCCGTCAGTGCATCCGTAATCCGGAAATCGCCTTGCACGAACACCGCTGTCTGCACATCGACGAACAGCTCATGCTGGTCCTGGATGATCGAGGCATTCAATGCGCTACTGGGCGGCGGTTGACCGAAAGCCTGGGGATAGTCGGCCGGGTCATAATCGATCTGGAAATCGCGCTGTGCCCGATGCTCAAAATAGAAGCCCGCGACCCAGCTGAACCGGGAATCCTTCGAGTTCGACGCGAGGCGCGCCTCGGCGGTGTAAGCCGCGACATTCAAATTGGTGGGCGTATACGCCACTTGTGACAGCGAACTCGGGTACCCGATCCCCAATGGATTGCCGCATCCCTGCGGTCCCCCGGGGAACGGCGTATGCATGCCCGGGCACACAAAGGCGCTTTCATCGAGAACTTCCGTGGCTTCGCGATAGAAATAAGACCCATCGATCGTCAGGTCTGCAAAGGGCAGGCTCTTATCCTCCGCCTTGATTGACTCCATGTTCCAGCGGTCTGTCCACACTTCCGGCAGTAAGGTGCCGTTGTTGAATTGGCCTTGCTGCGCATCCGAGAACGCCGCGTAGAAGCGTCCCGAGTCGTCCTGGTGAGTCCGCTGATAATAATATGCAGGCGTTATAAGGAAATCACCGGCTTGGAATGCGAGGGCCCCCTTGATAACCGTCTTCTTGTTGGTGTTGGCATTCGGAGAAACATCGGTAAGGTACCCAGGACCTGGAATGGGGTTGATGTGGTTGACATACCCGCCGTCGCTGCGCTCCCACGCGCTGAAACGATATCCCACTTGGTCCTGGACGATCGGTCCGCCCATCGCGATACCCATCTCGTAGCTTGCACGGCCGCCTTCGGTCTGCGCGAGTTCGCCTTTCACTTGGCCGGTGAAATCGGTCAGGCTGGGCTGATTCGTGATGAAGCGTACAGTGCCCGCCTCGGAACCGGCACCGAACAGCGTGCCTTGCGGACCGCGCGCGACTTCGACGCGGTTCAGGTCAAAGCTATAGGGATACACGTTGCCCTGATTCGCTGTTCCCGACAGGCGGCTGGAGACTGTTGTGTCATCAAGGTACACGCCGACCGTCGGCGGACCCGTGTTGGTATTGAGGCCACGCATCGAAATAGTGGTGAATGCCTGGCTGAAACCGTTGGGAAGTGCGAACTGCAGGCCGGGAGTCATCCTGGCGACGTCCTCGATGGAGGTGATACCACCCGTGGCGAGTTCTTCCTGGCCAATCGCGTTAATGCTGATCGGCACGTTTTGCACTGTTTCTTCGCGGCGCGTCGCCGTCACAACGATATTCTCCAATGTCGAGCTGGTCTCGGGATTCGGGCCTGCAGTTTCGGCCGCGGGTGCCGCTACCAATAACATGAGACTGGCCGTCACCGCGCACGCGCCGGTAAGTACCGAGCGCATTGCAAATCGCATTCCTGTATTCATCGAGGATTCCCCTAAGTTCCAAAAATAGCTTGGATTTTCTTGTTCTGCGACCACGCTTCCTGTCGTGGCCAAGCAACATCCAGTAAACAGATTACTTGGCAAAGTCCAAGCTACGGTATACCCCAGAATCGCGGCGAGGTAGTATGAAATTATTAGTATATTTTGTTTGATTTTTCACAGAAGTCGCCGATCCTTGCCCCATGCCCTCGCTACGCAAAGTTGCCCTGCTGATCGAGACCTCGAGCCGCTACGGCCGGGACCTGCTTTATGGGGTCCGCGACTGGACCCATTCTCAGGAATCCTGGGCAATCCGCCTAGCCGAGCACTTTCCCTCCGGGGCAGCTCCCGCATGGATATCCCACTGGCAGGGCGACGGCATCATCGCGCGTGTCGACACGCCGCAAATAAGCGCCGCCCTTAAGCGCACCGGGCTGCCGGTCGTCGACGTCAGCGATGAGCGGCGCCGCTCGGCATTTCCGCGCGTGGGGATTGATAACGGCGCTGTGTCGGCACTCGCAGCGACTCACCTTCGTCAAAAGGGCTTCCGCACCGTCGGGTACTGCGGGGATCCTCATTTCGTATGGTCGCAGCAGCGCGCGTTGTTGTTTCAACGCAACGCTAAATCCTTAGGATTACGCTGCTACGTGTTCGCGGCCGGCAAGGCGGGCGATGCGCCGGCGGGTCCCGATGCACAAATACAGGCGATTTCGATATGGCTTCGGTCCTTGCCAAAGCCGGTTGGTGTATTCGCCTGCTACGATCGGCGGGCGCAGCAAGTGCTTGAGGCCTGCGACCTGCAGGGTTTGCGGGTCCCGGATGAGGTCGCCGTGCTCGGAGTCGATGACGATGATCTGATCTGCAACCTGTCCCATCCGCCCTTGAGCAGCATCCTGCCGAATGCGCGCAGTTGCGGGTACATCGCTGCGGCCATGCTCTCTAGGCTCATGAGTGGCGGACAGGCTAAAGAGCGCGTGCAGCTAATCGGGCCCATCGATGTCATAGAGCGCCAATCCACGGATGCCGTGGCGATCTCGGACCCTCGCATAGCCGACGCGCTACGCTTCATCCGCGCGCACGCCTGCGAGGGAATAAGGGTCGAGGATGTGCTGAAAGCAGTGCGCATGTCGCGGACGCTTTTCGACCTCACGTTCAAGCGGCTGCTCGGGCACTCCGCGCGTGCGGAGATTCTAGCCACCAAGTTGAATCAGGCAAAGTTTCGGCTCGCGGCAAGCTCCATGCCGGTGACCCTGATCGCCGAGTCCTGTGGATTTGAGAACGCGCCCTATTTCAGTGTGCTGTTTCGTCGCGAAGTGGGCATCACGCCCAAGGCGTATCGCGTGCAGCATCGCACACTGCGCTGAATAAGCTGTTTTTATCTGGCGAGCGTCACGCTGCGCCCCTCGCGGTTCGAGCGCACGATCGCCGCTTCCAGGCGCATCGCCGCTAAACCATCCGCACCGCTGACGGGCGGCGGCCTGCCCTGCTGCAGCGCCTCCACATAGGCCTTCACCGCGAGGTCGAACGATTCTGGGTAGGAAAATGGCGACATGCTCCTGAGGCGATCCGCAATCGGCCCGAGACCCGGTGTACCGCCCAGATTGTCGCGGGTCGCGCCGGTCACCGACAGCGCGCCGCGGGTGCCAAAGATTCCAAATGACCAGAAATTTTGCGCATACGGCACAAAAACGGACCCGGACAATGTGGCGATGAAATCTGGCTTGCGAAAGCGGAACGAGGCGGACACCGCAACCGATGGGTGATAGATCATCTCCGCCGCATGCATCCATTGGATGCCCGCATTGGCCGTGGCAATCGGGCGCTTGCTCTGCTCGTCAACCACCGCCGCCGTCACTTCCGCAGGGTCACCGAAAAAAAATCGCATCAGGTCAATCATGTGCGCCCACAGGTACGAGTGCACATAGGCCGTGAACAATGCGGGCTCGCCGAACGCCCCGCCGTCGATCTCTGACTTGATGACTCCGTGCGCGGGGACGCAGCGATAGTTGTAATTCACGCCCAAGGTGCCGCGCGAGCGCGCCGCAGCAGCCACCATCTTCTCGCCGATGGCCAGTGTGTGCGCCATGACCTTCTCGCACAGCACATGGCATCCCGCTTCGAGCGACAGCAAGACCGGCTGCTCATGCTCCCATTCGATGCTGGCCACCGTGACCACATCCGGGTGCTCCTTGCGCAGCATTTCCTCGATCGACAAATACGAACGGATTCCATATTCCTTGCCTAAGGCATGCGCGCGATCGGCGTTGGTGCCACAGACCGCAACCACCTCGACCTGTGCGCATTTTCTGAACGCCAGCAGATGAAAGCGCGCAGCTGCGCCGGTTCCGATGATCGCCGCCTTGATTTCCTTCATGGCCGCAGTAGACATGATCGGCACTCCGCCGGTCAAGCGGCGTAAGTGCAGCGGTTTTCAAGCAGGCGCCGGAGGAGTAAAGTCGACTTAATATTAGTTCAGGAATACACGCCCATGCGGCAACCCTCCGCCGAAACAAGCAATCCCAACGCACTCAGTGCGGAACAGGACACGCAATTTCGCCGCGACGGGTATGTAATCGCGCATCAGGTATTCAGCGCGACCGAGATTGCTGAAATTCGGGACACGTTCATGACAGTGGCGGCCAACGGTCCGGTCGAGGGCCTGTCGGAGGTGCGCCAAACGCTCGGCACCGGTGAGACGAAGCCGTACTCGCCAAGCGACCCGTTGCGGTTTTATCCGCGCATGTTGCATCCACACAATCATGCCGACAAGCCGGTCGGGCCGCTGAGCATGAAATACATGCTCCATCCGAAGCTTGAGCCGCTGCTCACCGCTTTGTTTGCCGAGGAGCCGGTCGCGGTGCAGAGCATGTTCTATTTCAAGCCGCCGCAGGCCCGTGGTCAGGCCCTGCACCAGGATAATTTCTATCTGCGGGTCAAACCTGGAACCTGCATTGCTGCATGGTTCGCCATTGATGATGCAGATGAGGAAAACGGCACCCTGCTGTGCGTGCCGAATACCCACAGCCATCCTATCCAGTGTCCGGAGCAATCCGACATGAAGGAATCGTTCACATCCGATTTTGTGACGCCGCCGCCAGGCTCCAGGCCCGGGCTTGTGCCGTTAATGGCCGGCGATGTGCTGTTCTTCAACGGCAACACGATTCACGGCAGTGGCCCGAATCGGAGCCAGTCGCGATTCCGGCGGGCATTCATCTGTCACTATGTGCCGCGACAAACCATCGAGCTTAGCCACTGGTACTCAACGCCATTCCGGTTCAATCGGGAACCGCTGTCAATTCCGAAGGCAACTGGTGGCGGGCCCTGCGGCAATTCCGCCGATGGTGGGTGGGCTCCGCATTAACTGGGTTAGCGAAAGGTTTCGATAGCCTCGCAACCTAAATTCTCTATAGCAGTATCGGTCCTCTCGGCATATCGGCATCGTCATCCGGCGAGCCCGGCGTCAATGTCGGAAAATGCGTCGAAAGGATTTTTCCCACGGCCTCGATTCCTGCAATCGCCCCACCCTTGAATCGGCCCGCGCGAAATTCCTGTTCCATCAGGCGGCACACGGTGGCCCATTCGGCATCCGTTACCCGATCCTTGAAGGCGCGATCGGCCACGATCTCGACGTGCCGATCCGCGATCTGCACATAAATCAGCACGCCATTGTTGTGCGCAGTATCCCAGACGCGCAGGTGTGAAAAAACATCTAGCGCGTGGTCGTGCGCGGATACCCCGCTCAAGACCTGGTGCGGGTGCAGTGCCGTTTCAATCACGAACCGGATTTGCCCGTGATGCGAGCGTTCTGCCTGCACCACGGCCTGCTGGATTGCGTCGCGGCTAACCTTGGGAAACAGCAACCGCGTACGCCAATGTGTGGCAACGGAGTGGCGAAACAGGCGCGCGAGCTGCATTACCAGCTCCCCGAGGCACCGCCGCCACTGAACCCACCACCGCCTCCGCTAAACCCACCGCCGCCAAATCCACCCCCACCAAATCCACCGCCGCCGAAGCCTCCCATGCCGCGCACGGCTCCAATTGCGCCCAACCCTCCGCCCGGAATCGCACCACGTAGAAGAGCAAACAGGAAAGCCACGACGCCGGCGCCGATGCCTATGAACATTATTTGCGACATCAGGAAGGTCAGTGCGCCGACGATACCGCCGGTCGCGATCGAGCCGCCGAGCGGTCCTAAAATCCCGCGCAGCACACCGCTCACGACAAATACGCCCACGAGCAACAGCGGCAACAGATGCATAAGGCCGCCGCCCCCCTGCCACTTACGATCTGGTGGTGGCAACGGTTCCCCGCCGATCACGCTGAGCATGCGATCCACGCCCGCCTGGATCCCACCATCGAAATCGCCCTGTTTGAAGCGCGGCGTTATCTCCTCATCAATGATTCGATTCGCCGTCGCATCCGGCAGCGCACCCTCCAGGCCACGGCCCACCTCGATGCGTACGCGATGATCGTCCTTCGCGACGGTGAGGATCGCGCCGTCGTCGATACCCTTTCGCCCCAGCTTCCACTGATCTGCGACGCGAATATCAAACTGTTCTATTTCCTCGGGGTGGGTCGTCGGCACAACCAGGACCGCGACCTGGCTGCCCTTCTGGCTCTCGAGCGCAACAAGTTCACTGTCAATATGCGCAACCGTCGCTGGCGTTAGTGTGCCAGTCTGGTCGATCACATGTCCGCTCAGTGCCGGCACCGGCACTTGCGACATAGCCGTGGCGGCAAGCAGGCACAGTGTGCTCGCCGCGGCAACCCAGTCGATGCGCCTGTGCAGGGACACTAGGATTTGGGCGAACTGAAATCAACCGTGGGCGGCTTGGAAATGACCGCCTCATTCTCTACTGTGAAATTCTGCTTGGGTTTATAGCCGAACATCATCGCAGTCAGGTTGCCAGGGAATGACCTGATCGTGACGTTGTAGTCTTGTACCGACTGGATGTAACGGTTGCGCGCCACTGTAATGCGGTTCTCCGTGCCCTCAAGCTGCGCTTGCAGATCGCGAAAATTCTGATCGGACTTTAATTGCGGATAATTTTCCGTCACGACCATAAGATGCGACAGTGCACTCGACAACTGGCCCTGCGCGGCCTGGAACTTGGCGAACGCGGCAGGATCGTTCAGCAATTCCGGCGTCGCCTGGATGGAGCCAACTTTCGCACGAGCTTCGGTCACACCGAGCAGCACCTGCTGCTCTTGCGCAGCAAAGCCCTTGACTGTATTGACCAGATTCGGAACCAAGTCGGCTCGGCGTTGGTACTGGTTTAGCACTTCGGACCATGCCGCCTTTACCTGTTCATCCTGGGACTGCATCGTGTTATAGCCGCAGCCTGACATCAGCAGCACGGCGGCAAACACTCCGAGAAGGCTTAAATTACGCATTCTTAAAACCCCTTATAGCCCCTCGATCCTGGGGGCGCGGTTGGAGCTGGAATATAACATCCGTCTGCGATTTGCGACACCTCGGCACCAAGGGGATTGCATCACAAAATCAAGAGATGCATAGTCCGCTTCGTGCAAAACGCAAACCCGTCGTAAGACGGCGACGCAAAGCCTCCGGTTGCTTGACTTCTAGTTCGGCAATAGCGGGGTTGCCACAGTCCACTGTGCGATCGGCGGAGCCAGGCACACGGCTTTCACCGCTCCGGCAGGCTGGCAACTCATCGCGACTCGGAGCCTGACAGTTTTTATCAGGCAGGGGAAGTTGAATATGAGCGATCAAAGCGATACATCTTCGGAATATGGGGACACCGGGGCTCAATCCCTGGTACTTCACGTCATCACCCTGATTTCGTCCACGGTGCCGATTGCGCTTCCCGTGCTGAGCGCACCGGAGCTCTCCGGCGCGGCGATATTCCGCTCACGGCGCATCGAGGACGGGCGCGAGCGCTTTCGCATCCACATTGGCTACTTTACTTCGGCGGCCGATGCGGAAGCCTTGCTGCCCATCGTGCGCGAGACCTATCCGTGGGCATTTGCCGGACCCGCCCCTCAGACAAACCTGGGTTCGCTCGATGACACCTCCAAATCGCGCTTTACGATTATGCGTGCTCCGGACGCGGCCCCTGCGGCGCCCGTCAAGGTCGCACCGAGCAAGCCTGCCAAGCCCGCGCCAATGCCGGCGTCCGCGCGGGCGGCCTCGATGCCACCAGCAATGCTAGCAGCGCAGGCGCTGCGCAACCCTGCCTCGCGTTCACTTTCAGCGTCAAAAACGGCCGACGGAGTGCCGCCGGTATTGCCGGTTGCTGCGCAGCGATATGCGGTGCAGCTGGTCTGGTCGAAAGAACCGATCGATCTGTCCAAGATTCCAAATATCGGGATTTTCGCCGGGTACTTGCTGTATGCCGTAGAGACCGAACCGGGCCGGCAGCGCATGTTCGGTGTGCGCCTTGGGTTTTATGATGATGCGCTATCGGCGCGACTGGTCGCGCTTTATGTGCGCCCCGCCTTCAAGGGCGTCGTGGTTCCGATCAGCGAGCGCGAAGTCTCGATGGCTTCGCGCGCGGCAATCCACCCATCCGCCGCTCGCCCTGCGCGCGGTCGTAGCAGCCCCCGGGAAGCATGGCCGCATGCCGCCGTGAGCGTACCGTTTGTGGCGACTTCGCAGCAATCGATGTCAGACCCGCTATGAGAGGCGGATCCAGGCACCTCGGGACTTCGCTGACATGACCGCGGCTTGAACCGCGGCGACACTTCGCAAGCCGTCTTCGGCGCTGGGGCATGACAGTGCGAGCGGGTCGGGCTTACGTTTCTCGCGCTTTGCGCGCAGGCGCTCCGCAAGGTCCATGTAGATGTTGCCGAACGCTCCAAAAAAACCCTCGGCGTGACCGACGGTTACGCGCGAGGCCCGGTCCGCTTCCGGTGAGAGCCCGGCCACGCCTCGCTCGATGATCGAGGTCGCGCCCCCGACCGGCGTCCAGTAGAGCTGATTCGGTTGCTCCTGATGCCAGCGGATCCCGCCTTTTTCGCCAAACACCTGCACATTGAGCCCGTGCATGTGACCGACGGCGACCGCACTTGTCCAGAGCCGTCCGACCGTCCCTGCAGTCATGCGGAACGCGACCAGCGCATCGTCCTCCAGTTCGCGCCCTGGTACGGTCGAGGCAAAGTCGGCCGAAACTGATGCGATTTCCTGTCCGCAGATGAAACTCGCCAGGTGCAGCGCATGGATGCCGCAGTCCGCCACAATGGACGAGATACCTGCGAGCTTCGGGTCATAGCGCCAGCGCACCCGCGGATTGTCCGCGTCCGCCGCGTTCGCGTGGTGCCCATGCGCAAACTCAGCCATGACGACGCGAATGGCGCCCAGGTCCCCGCGCGCAACCATCGCGCGCGCATGGCGGACAAGTGCGTAGCCTGAATACCCGTAATTGACCGCACAAATCCCACCGGTTTCGCGTGTGATCCGCACGATCTCTTCGGCCTCCTGCACCGTCGTGGTCAGCGGCTTCTCGCATAGCACGTCGAATCCGGCCAGCAAGAAAGCCCGCGTGATGTCAAAATGCGAAGCGTTGGGTGTAGCGACCGTCACTAGCGCTACCCGATCGGCGCGCGCTTTCTCGCCATCCAGCATTTCATGCCAATTGCCGTATGCGCGGTCCGCTGCAATGCCAAGGCGGATCGCGTAGTCACGCGCGCGCGCCGCATCAACATCCAGTGCCCCCGCAGCCAGGCGAAACGCACCATCAAGTCCTGCGGCAATGCGATGGGTCGCGCCGATTTGGCTGCCCTCGCCACCGCCAATCAATCCCCAGTTCATGCTCATGCGTCAGGCCAGGCCATTTTTCTTCAGGAATTTAAGGTTCGCCGTGGCGTCGGCCAGGGTCGACCGCTCGCCCTTGGGATCACGATCCTGTTCGATGGTGGCCCAACCAGTGAAATTCGCGGCGATCAGCGCCGCTTTCAGCGCTCGAAAGTCGACCACACCCTCTCCAAGATTGCAGAACAGGCCCGCCGCGCAGGCATCGTAGAATCCTGTCCTGGACTCAATCGCGCGTCGCCTGACCGCAGAATCGACGTCCTTGAAATGCAGGTAGGTGATGCGCTCGGAGTGCTTGCGGTAAAAAGCCACGGGATCGAACCCCGCGTACTCGCAATGCCCGGTGTCCAGGCATACGCCCAGTAGCGCAGGCTCGATTGCCGCGAGTACATCCTCGAGCTCATCCTCGAATTCAACGAAGCCGGCCGCATGTGCATGCATTGTGACCTGCAGACCGAACTCTTCCGTGCCCAACCTGGCGACCGCCTCGATGCGTTTCAGGAAACCGGCGCGATCCGCACCGCGCAGGCGCTCAGCCTCCGCGCTGCGCCCGGCGGTCGGTGCGCGCCGCGGCGAAATCGAGTCAATCAACACGAGGCGCTTCGCCTGATGCGCCTTCAGCGCGCGGCAGGTCCTGAGCGCCGCATCGCGCACGGCATCCCACTGCGCCGGATCATGGAACGGGCGGAACAGCACGCCGCCAATCAATGTCAGGTCACGCTTCTGCAGCGCGGGCCCGAGGATCGCCGGATCCTCCGGCATGTACCCGAGAGGCCCGAGTTCAATGCCGGTGTAGCCGGCCGCCTTGGCCTCATTGAGCACATGGGTCCATGCGGGGTTGCGCGGATCGTCCGCGAATTCGACGCCCCAGGAACAGGGCGCATTGCCAATGGAAAGTTGCATCAATGACTCCGTAGCGTACGCAAGCTGTTTAAAATTCGCCGATCGGCACCCAGCGCTTCTCCGCATGCGAGCGGTGCGCGGCCGCGATGACCCGGCTGACTTGCAGGCCATCATCAAAGGTCGGGAACACGGGCTTGCGAGTGTCAATTGCTTGCAGAAAATCGCGCGCCTCGATGATGATCTGTGCGGCGTAGCCGGTGCCGTGCCCGGGGCCTTCGCAAAACGCAAGGAAATCCGGGTGTTCAGGTGCCGTCAGGAGCTTGGCGAAGCCCTGCCGTCCGCGCCGCACGCGGGCATCGTAGTACCACAGCGCATTTTGATCCTCAGCATCGAAGCGCAGAGCGCCCTTAGTGCCCGTGAGGTCAAATGCGTAGCCCATCTTTTTCCCCGTGGCCACTCGGCTCACATGGATCGAGCCCATCAGCCCCTTGTCGAGACGGCATAGCATATTCAACTGGTCGTCATTCGTGACTGGCTCCGGTCCATTCGCGCCGGGGCGCGTCGGATAGACCGTCTGCACGTCGGCGACCAGCCGCTCGATCGGTCCGGCGAGTCGCAACACCGCATTGATGATATGCGGCGACAGGTCGCCTAAATTGCCGGCGCTGACATCGCGCGTGCGCCAGCTGCCCGGTTCCAGCGGATCGGCCAGAAAATCCTCGGTATGCTCAGCGCGTATGTGCACGAGATCGCCGATCTCGCCACCCCTGATCATCTCGTGCGCAAGCTGCATCGCAGGCGCACGGATGTAGTTGAATCCGACCATGTTGGTGAGGCCAGATTTCGCGGCGGCGGCGGCCATAGCGCGCGCATCCTCTAGCGATGCGCCGAGCGGCTTTTCGCAAAACACCGGCTTGCCCGCGGCGAGCGCCGCCAGTGCGATCTGACGGTGCGTTGTCTGGGGCGAGGCGATCACAACCGCCGCTACGCGCGAATCCGTGACCAGATCCTGCCAGCGACTGGTCGACCGATTAAAACCATATTCGGCGGCCTTGCTCGCGGCGCCCGCCTCGGTCGTACTGCAAATGAGTTCGCATACCGGGCGCAAGCGGGTGTTGAATACGGTGCCCACGGACTTAAACGCGACCGCATGCGCCTTGCCCATATAGCCCGTGCCCACGAGTCCAATACCAATGGTTGCCAAGTCTTCCCTCCAGATCAAACTGCAAGCGCTTGCAAAGAGGACTCTCGCCGAACGGTTCGGGTTAGTCAAGACTGGAGGATCGGTCCCGACGCTCTATACCTTCGGGGCCTCGGGGGCGACATCGGGCGGCAGATCGAAGCTCAGCAGGTTGGTGCGGAATCCCCGCGTCTTCCACGCCGCCACGCCAACGCCGATGACCATCCAGATGGTGCCGAGCATCCAGGCTTCCTTGCTCAGATTCCACCACAACAGCAGGCATACGATGAAGCCTATGACGGGTGCAGCCAGATTGAAGAAATTCTTTTTCTTGGCGCGCAGGTAAAAGTGCACGAACGCCGCGGCGTTGACACCCATGAACGAGATCAGCGCGCCAAAATTCAACATGCTCGCGCCGAGATCAAACCCCGTCGCTTCCCCGGCAATCGCTGGCAGGATGATCGCGCCGGCAAACGCAATGGCGCCCACGATCAGCACGTTGTTGCGCGGAATTTGCCGCTTTGGCTCGACCGTGCCGAAGAACTTGCGCGGCAGCGCACCGCTGCGGCCCATGCTAAAGAGCAGTCGCGCCGCGGCCAGCTGCATGCCGGTGCCCGATCCGATGCAGGCTACGATCAACGTAAATCCCACCACCCCGAACAGTGGCGACCAGGCGCGACCGGCAACCGAGGTGAATGCGGTGTCGATGTCGGGGAAGGGTTCGGTCATCGGCCACACCAGCTGCGCCGCATACACCTCGAGCACCGAGAGCAGGCCGATGGCTACGCAGGCAAACACCGTGGCTGGCAACACGTCACGCGGATTCTTGGCCTCCTCTGATAGGGTTGAGATCCCATCGAAGCCCAGAAATGCAAGCACTGCAAGCGACGTCCCGCTCACGATCCCCGGCAGCGCCCAAGTGTGCGGATCATAGAAAGGATGCGTATAAAAACCAGCGCCGTCATGCGGATGATTGCCAATGTAGTGAATCGCAGCCATGAAGAATATTGCGACAACAACACCCATCCCGGCGGCCAGCACGGCATTGAAGCGCGCCGACATCTTGATGCCCTGGACATTCAGGCCGGTAAACAACAGCGTGAAGAAAACCGCCCAGGCCCAATACGGCGCATCGGGAAACAATACGTGACTTTGCTGGCTACAGAAGATCACATTGATGATCGGCTGGACCAAGTAATCGAGAACCATGCTCCAGCCGGCCACATATCCCCACGACGGGCCGATCTCGCGGCCCACATACGTGAACCCCGAACCCGCACTGGGATAGGCGCGCGCCATGCGTCCATAGCTGATCGCCGTCAGCAGCATCGCGAACATCGCAATCAGCAGCATGGAAGCGGCATGCCCATGGCCGCGCTGGCTCAGGATGCCGAAAAATGTCATCGGCGCCGTCGGTGATATGACGATGACGCCGTAAATGATCAGGTCGCGAAGTGAAAGGGCTCGCCGTAAGCGCGAGCCCTGGGATGCACCGACTTGCGGTGTCGTTGGAATTTACGCGATCCGGTGGAGGCGATCGACTACCAGGAGACCACTTTCAGATCGTACTTGGTCGCATCCACGGCCTCGACCTTGCGCACCACTTCCTGCTCACGCTTCACATGGCCGAGCGCTACGCGGGTGGCGGCCTTGATGTTGTGAATGATGTCGGCGGTTTCCTGCGCGGTGTGCTCGGGATGCGTTGGCACGAGAACGGTCCGGTTAAGAATCTCCAGCGAACGCGCACACATGTCCTTCGAGTAGGTCCTGCGGCATTCGGCATTGGCCGGCATGTTGTAGGGATTCATCAGCGGGTGGGCCGCACCCTCGCCCATCAATACCTGGTCCCATTCGGTGTACGTATGACGACCGGTCTTGCCGGCGATCACGCTTGGGAACGTCTTGGTGAACTGATCCGCCGAGTTTCCGTCCGGCAAGGTCAGGAACACGTTGGTCGCGCAGTCATGATCGCGGCTGTTGAGCGGTGCGAGGCGCAGCCCCAGGCTTTGCATATCAGAAATCCCGTCCAGAATCATGTCGCGCTCGCGGCGCATGGCTCCGATGATTCCATCGATGCGATCCAGCTGCACGTTGAGTACGGCGCCCATGAATTCCGAGGCGCGCGCGCCGTTGCCGGCGAACGGCTTCGAATCCCCGTCGCGTCCCGTCCAGAACGCATGGCAGGGATCGATGGCGCAGTTCACGCGCTTCGCGACTGCATCGTCATTGGTGACCACGCCTCCGCCCTCGCCCGCACTCATGTTCTTGTAGAAATTAAAGCTGTAGGCGCCGATGTCGCCGATCGCGCCCAGCTTGCGGCCCTTGTAACTGCCGCCTACCGCCTGGCAGGCATCCTCGATGACAAATACCTTGCGGGCCCGCGCAATCCGCATGATCTCATCCATATTGCAGGTCGTTCCCCACATATGCACCGCGATGATGGCGCGGGTTCTTGGACCTATCATCTTCTCAATCGCCACCGGATCAATCGTGATGGATTCGTCGATATCGATGATCACCGGAATGGCGCCGGCAGCGAGTACCGATGTGGCCGAGGCCATATAGGTATGGGCGGGAACGAGCACCTCATCCCCCGGCCCTATGCCAAGGCCAATCATCGCAGCCGTCAGCGCATAGGAGCCGCTGGCCGAAAGCGAAAAATGCTTCGCGTTCAGGTAAGCCGCGTAACGCGCCTCGAAGCGCTCGCACTCGTGCCCTAGACCGTAGCGAAACAGCGCTTTCGTGTTGACCACCCGCGCCATCGCATCGATTTCTTCCTGACCAATGATATACATGGCTAATCTCCCCCTCGTATGACCCGATTTATAGCATTCCAATTCGACGGGTGCAAGCGCTTGCAATGTCGTAGACTAGCTGCGCACGGATTATGGCTATTTCAACCAAATCAAGGCGCAGCGCGTCCGTCGTTGACCGGCGGGTCACCTCCCGTGAAGTTGCCGAACTTGCCGGGGTTTCGGTCTCGGCCGTCTCACGGACCTTCACCACCGGGGCATGCGTCTCTACGGCCACCCGCGAGAAAGTGCTAGCCGCCACTCGAACGCTGGGATATCACCCGAACGCGCTTGCGCGCAGCCTGATGACCAAGCGCACCGAGCTGATCGCGCTGATCTCCAATAACTTCGACAATCCGCTATTCATGGAGATCTTTGATCTGTTCACGCGGCGGCTGCAGCAGCGTGGTCGTCGTCCGCTGCTTGCTAACCTCTCGGGCGGAACGCGGACCGATGGTGCGCTGCAGATGCTGCTGAAATACAACGTCGATGGTGCAATCGTCGCCTCCTCGACGTTACCGCCGCAGTTTCTCGAGGAATGCGCCGCCGCGGGCATGCCTGTCGTGCAGGCATTTGGCAGACCCGGTAGCACTACGCGCGGAAATATCGTCGGCGCAGACAATGTGCAGGGCGGCCAACTGGCTGGCGACATGCTGCGCGAGCGCGGCTACCGCAATATCGCATTCTTGGGCGGCCCTCAGGGAGCCACCTCGACGGAGGATCGCCTGCAGGGTCTGAAGGAAAGCCTGGCCCAGGACGGCCTGGCGCTTAGCGCCACCATTTTCGGGCACTCTTACTGCCATGAGGCGGGTTTTACCCTGATGAAGCAACTGCTGCGCAATGGCGGCATCGATGCCGTGTGCTGCGGGGACGATGTGCTGGCAATGGGCGCTATCGATGCCTGTCGCGATGCGGGAGTTGATGTGCCGCATGAGATGGGAATTATTGGCTTCAACAACATGGCGATGGCGGCCTGGCCGGGCTACAACCTGACGACGATCCATCAGCCAGTCGCCGACATCATTGTCACCGCAGTGGAACTGCTGTTGGGCATCGTCGATCGTTCCAACCAGGCGACGGAAATGCGGCTGTTCGATTGCAAGGCGATAGAGCGCGGTACCCTGCGACCGCGATGAGGGAGAAGGCAATGATCAATATTGCGCTGTTTGGCGCAGGGCGAATCGGCAGCCTGCATGCCGCGAACATCGCGGCCAGCCGCCCGCGTGCGAGCCTTGCCTGCGTTTATGACACGAACCGCGCGCTCGCCGAGGCGGTGGCCGCCAGGCACAATACGCGGGTTGCATCGAGCATCGAGGCGGTGTTCGCCGATCCCGGCATACAGGCAGTTATGATCGCCTCCCCCACCAGCACGCATGTCGAGCTGATCACCGCGGCGGCGCGTGCCGGCAAGGCAATCCTGTGCGAAAAGCCAATCGACCTGGATATCGAACGCGTCGAGCGCTGCAAGCGCGACATTGCCGGCACCGGCGTTCCGGTGCAGATCGCCTTCAACCGCCGGTATGACCAGAGCCATCGCGCCGTGCGTGAGGCGGTGCGCGCCGGCGACATTGGCGCGCTAGAGTTGCTGGTGCTGACCAGCCGCGATCCGGGCCTGCCATCGCTTGAGTACATCAAGGGATCCGGCGGATTGTTTCGCGACATGATGATCCATGACTTTGACCTCGCGCGTTTCATCCTGGGCGATGATCCGGTCGTCGAGCTGTTCGCGACAGGCAGTATCATGGTTGAGCCCAGGTTCAAGGAAATAGGCGATGTGGATACGGCTATGGTGATCATGAAGGCCGCGTCCGGCGCGCTCGTGCATATCAATAATTCAAGGCGTGCGGTCTATGGCTATGACCAGCGGGTCGAGGCATTCGGCAGCAAGGGGATGGTGCAGTCGGACAACCTGCGCGCTTCTACGCTGCGCCGAACCGATGCGAACAGCACCGATGCCAGGGAACCGCTGCTGAATTTTTTCATGGAACGATACCGCCAGGCCTACCTCGATGAGCTCGGCGAATTCATTGAGGTCGTGGCGGGCAAGGCGCAGCCGACCGCGGGCTTCGAGGATGGCCGCTGCGCGCTCATCCTCGCCAACGCCGCCATCGAATCATTGCGCAGCGGCAGAGCGATTAAGATTAATACCGGCTGACGGCCTGCTCCTGTTCCAACCGAGCAGGCGGATCATCCGGCTCGCCTCGCTCGACATCACCGGCATGACATCCCCCATGATCTCCACGCGGTCAAAGCGCTCGGGATGCTTGGCCAGGGTTTCCCGCAGTCCCCTTCCGAACGCCTGCCGCAGCACCGTGGCAATATTGAATTTCGCTACTCGCCGGGTGCGCGCAAGCCGCGCGATATCACTTTCAAAAATGCCGGATGTACCGTGGATGACCAGCGGCACCGAGACCGCCGCTTCAATGGCCTCCAGCCGCTTGAAATCAATGACGGCAGCCGGTTCCTTGAGCCGGTGAACGTTGCCAATCGAGACTGCCATCGCATCAAGGCCACTTTCGGCAGCGAGCCGTACCGCATCCTTCAATTCGGTCAGTTCCGACCTGATATGGGCACGACCCTCGGCGTAGGGCACTGATCCGATCTCGGCCTCCACTGAACATCCTGCCGCGTGCGCGTATTGCGCGACCCGGCGAGTACCCGCGATGTTCTCCTCGAGCGGCAATTGCGAGCCGTCGTACATGACCGAGGTAAATCCGGCATCGACCGCCCTGAAGACCTCCGCCATATTGTAGGTATGGTCCAGATGGACGCAGACCGGGATCGGCGCATACTCCGCCGCCGCTCGCAGCATGGGCGCGATGACTTCGATCGGCATCAGCTTGCGAAAGTCTGCGCTCGCGCCAAGAATGACCGGCGCACCGGCCTCGGCTGCCGCATTGACGACGGCCTGCGCATCCTCCCAGCCGAAGACGTTGAAGCACCCTACGCTGTAGTCACTGCCAACAGCGGGGGCGAGAATTGTCGATAGATTGACGAGCATTGGAGTTCCCTTAATTGAATTTTGCGATCATGTTCTTAATGCCAGGGATCGTTTCGACCTGGTACGCGTACGCCGGCTGAAAGAATTGGCGCAAAGGTCGCTGGCTTTGCCCGGCGAGGATCGTGAAGTAATACATCTCGTGACCGGGTGCGACGACGCATGGATGGTAGCCGCCCGATATCTTGAGCGTCGAGGAGTTGCGTATGTGAAATGCCTGTCCATACGTGTCGCCCTCGGTCTGCAGCAATTGCAGCCCGAAGCCGTTGTCAGGTCGGAAACGGAAATTATAGACCTCATTGTGCCGGCTCTCGCCGGGCAGGCGATCGGTGTCATGCTTGTGCGGCGGATAACCCGACCAGCCGCCGGCACCGACGGTAAAAAGTTCCGAGACCAGCAACCGGCCGACTTTTCCGGGGGGCTTCTGCCCGAGGATATGCTTGATCTTGCGATGGGTCTTGGTGTCATCCGAGCCGTATTGCACCGGATCGATGTTGGCGGCGCGCACTGCGAAGGGTTCGAAGCTTTCATCGAAGCGCGCACCAGCAACAAATACCTCTGCGGTTTCGGAGCGGCAGACGAAACGCGCGACGCAGCCGAGCGGCACATATACCGCCGCAGGCTCCCCGTCCCAGACCGACGCGCGCCCGCCGATCGCATCATAGGAGGCGATCTCATTGCCATCCCGGTCGACCTTAACGTCGATCGTGCCATGCGCCGGCACCAGGCAGGTCTCGTAGCCCGGCACGACAGAGATAAAGCTGACGCCCTTATTGAGCTTGACGATGTTGAAGTACGCCAAGGGTACTTCCGCATCGCCGACATCAACGACTGCGCGGTTTTGGTTATCGAAGGCA
Organism: Gammaproteobacteria bacterium; assembly: GCA_025355645.1. GTDB lineage: Bacteria > Pseudomonadota > Gammaproteobacteria > Steroidobacterales > Steroidobacteraceae > Bog-1198. Next base: position 25,236 of record JANXZG010000024.1, read on the forward strand.
GGAATATGCATTGGCTATCTCACGTAATGGAGTGACTGAGGACAAACTGGTTAAGCTCGTCTGCGGTGGGCATCGCCGGCGCACAGCCGCGCCGCGCAACTACATAAGCAGCGGCGGCCGAGGCGTGTACAACGGCTACATCGAGCGACATACCACGCAGTAATGCGGCGACAAGGTTGCCGAGGAAAGCATCGCCGGCGCCGAAGGGCTTTAACGCATCGACCGCAAATATGCCGGTATCGAATGAGCCCTCGGCGCTGATTGTGATGGATCCGCGCAAGCCCTTCTTGAAGATCACGAAGCGTGCGCCGCGCTTGACGAACTGCGCGGCCACTTCGAGCGCCCGCTCCGCCCCTCCCGCAATGATCGCAAATTCATCGTCATTGCCAACCACGGCGTCGCAGAGGCTCGCCGCGGTTGAGTAGATCCGCTGGGCCTCCTCTGCGGAATGCCATGACACGGGACGGTGATCGACATCAAGGATCGTGAAGGTTCCGCGGGCCCTGGCAATCGCGAGCGCCTTGAGAGCCGCACTGCGCGAAGGCTCCGCCGCGAGCGCGGTCCCTGTCAGTATCAGCACCGTGGCGCTAGCGATAAACGGGGGATCAAAATCGTTCTCCGAGAGCTGCAGGTCGACCGCACTCGCGCGGTAAAAAACTGTCTCGCTGTTATCGCGCCGGGTCTCGCAGATGGCCAGGCTGCTGCGATATTCTCCGCCAACGGGACGGCAGCGCGAGGTATCTACGCCGTAACGGGTCAAATGGCCGCGCACCAGGCGGCCAATGGCATCGTCCGACAGCGGCACCAGCAGCGCGGCGGGAAATCCCTGTCGCGACAGCGCCACCGCAATGTTGCCGGCGGATCCTCCGATCTCGGCGGCGAACTGTCCGGCGTGTTCGGTCTTCGTCCCGTCCGGCAATGGATACAGGTCGAGACCTGCGCGCCCGACGACAATGGCGGCAATGCGCCTCGCAAGGTCGAACGCGAGGATCATGTCAGACGCCCCGCCGCTGGCGCGCACGACCGGATTCTACTTTTTCGCCGGCCGCAAGCACCTCCGGGCGCGCGCTGACCTCAGGCGTTGCTATGTCCCACCAGGCGTGTCCACCCTCCGTCCATGCATAGGGATCGACCTTGACTTCAATTACATAGGTGCGGTCCGATTTTTGCGCCCTGGCGAAGGCGGCATCGAATTTTTCGATGCTCCTGATAGTTTCCGAATGCGCACCCATCGAACGCGCATGCATCGCAAAATCAACCGGAATGGCGCTTGCGACTCCCTGCCCATCCGCGATGTAGTTGTTGAATGGAATATTGCCGGTGTTGCGCTGCAATTTGTCGATGACTGCAAACCCACCGTTATCGCAAAGGATGATGATGAGCTTGCGCACGGTCAGCACGCTGGAATAGATATCGCTGTTCAGCAGCAGGTAGGAGCCGTCGCCGACAAAAACAATGGTGTCGCCGCCGGTCGCCCTTTCCAGCTGAGCAATGCGCGCACCCCACCCTCCGGCGATCTCATAGCCCATGCACGAATAGCCGTACTCAATATCGACTGATGCGGTGGAACGCGAGCGCCAATTTGCCGATAGCTCTCCCGGAAGCCCGCCGGCCGCCGTGATCACGCGATCCTTGTCACCGCACAATCGATTCACCGCCAGCACGATCTCTGCATAAGTGGGAAGACCTTCGGCGGTGTTGCCGCGGACCGCGGGTCGCTCATTCCAGAGGTCGCGCAACTTGCGCGCCCGCTCATTCCAGCGGGCATCCGCATGCCATCCATCCAGCGCCCCATCGAGCGCGCGCAGGCTTTCATGGGCGTCGCCAACAAGCGGCAGCGAGAGGTGCTTGCTCGCATCGTAGCGCGCCACGTTCAGGCCGATGAGCTCCGCACCTTCATCGAACAAGGACCAGGATCCGGTGGTGAAGTCCTGAAGCCGCGTGCCCACGGCGATGACGAGGTCCGCCTCGCCACAGAGGGTGTTGGCACAATCCGTGCCGGTCACGCCGACGGTTCCAAAGTTGAACGGATTCGCATGCAGCAACGTCGCCATGCCAGCGATCGTCTCAACGATGGGCACCTGGTGTCGCGCCGCAAATTCGGCCAGCGTCTTGGTCGCCGCCGAGTAATGTACGCCGCCTCCGGCGATGATGACCGGTCGCTGCGCGCGCTTTATTCGCGCGGCCGCCGACTCCACTTCTTCCGCGTCGGGACGCATCCGGCGGATGCGATGCACGCGAGTCTCAAAAAACGCTTCAGGGTAGTCGTAGGCAATACCCTGTACGTCCTGGGGCAATCCGAGAAATGCCGGGCCACAGTCGGCCGGGTCGAGCATGGTGGCGATCGCCGCCGGGAGCGACTGAATCAGTTGCGCCGGATGCGTGATGCGATCCCAGTAGCGTGTGACGGTCTTGAACGCATCGTTGACGGAAATCGTCGGATCGTCAAAATGCTCGATCTGCTGCAATACCGGCGCTGGCAGCCGGTGGTGAAAAACGTCGCCCGCAAGAAACAGCACCGGCAGGCGGTTCGCATGCGCAACCGCGGCTGCGGTTACCATATTGGTAGCCCCGGGGCCTACCGAGGAACTCGCGACACAGATACGGCGCCTCCCATAGGCCTTCGCGTAGGCGGCCGCCGCAAAACCCATGGATTGTTCATTCTGCCCTCGCCACGTCGGCAGCAGCGCGCGCGCCTCATGCAGCGCCTCGCCCAGGCAGATGACATTGCCATGTCCGAAGATTGCGAAAACACCCCCGAAGAGGCCCTGTTCGCGACCGTCAACCATGATTCGCTGCGCAGTCAGGTGCCTGACGAGGGCCTGGGCCATCGTCAACCGCAGGTACTGATGGGATCCGGTCGCCAAGGCGAAGCCCTCATGGGAAAAATAAACTCTAATCCACCATCCCTATGATTGCAAGCGCTTGCAACCTAGGAAAATCCGGCCTTCGGATTCACGAACCGCATAGGTTGCGAGCGCCACACAGGCGGGCGCCCGCTGTGGCGAACCATTGGTAATGTCAAACCGTCCATTGTGTTTGGGACATTCAATCAGCCTGCCTTTCACGAATCCGCCCGCGAGGTGTACGCCGCCATGGGTACAACGCCCGGCCGTTGCATACAGCGCGCCGTCCGCGGTGCGATAAATCGCGTAGGTGGTGCGTTCATGATCGACGCGGATGACATCCTCCGCACCAAGCAAGCTGCTGGCGCCGACTTCGATCCAGCCGTCGATCATGGGTCCGAGCGCCCGAAATATCGGCACCGATGCCGCGGGAGCTGGCGGCGCAGCAGGCGGGACGCGCCTGGCGAAATGGCTGGTATCGCGCAACTGACGGCGTAACACCGGGATGATTTCGCGCCACGCCTCGAGCAGCCCGCTATAGGGCGCAGGGCAATCGGCCTTCACGAGCTCATGGAGCCTCGGCAGCTGATGGTAAGGCACCAGCGGGTACATATGATGCTCAAGGTGATAGTTCATGTTCCAGTACAGATAACGCAACACCGAGTTCATATAGATCGTGCGGGTGTTCAGGCGATGATCGAGCACGTCCTCGGCGAGCGCTGCATGCTGGGGCAGGCCATAGTACTCCGCGAGCCATGAACCGTAGACGGTGGGAAGACCCACGTAGAGCAGCGGCAAAATGCTTTGCTGGCGCAGCGCGAGGCCCACGACGCCCGCGTAGACCAGCAGGTATATCCAGGCCTTGATGATCACCTTGGGCTGCTCGTGCGGGGGGATAAAGGATTTCTCGTCCGGCGTGAGAACGCCCACGCAGTGCATCAGCACATGTTTGAAATAAAGTACGATCGTATGCAGCTTAAATACCCCGAGAATGATGCTAAGAATATTTGGCGGCCTGGGAATCGCGATCTCCGGATCGCGTCCGACTATATAGGTGTCGCTGTGATGGCGCTGATGGCTCCAGCGCCACACCGTGGATTCGCGCAGCACCATAAACGAGGCAATCTCATACAGCGCGTCGTTGAGCCAGTCCGTGCGGAACGCGGTTCCATGGCTGGCTTCGTGCCAGCGCGAATCAGAACTCGAGGCATAGAGCACGCCGTAAATCATGAACGCCGCAATCGCCCAAAGGCTGCTGGCCTGCCACAGCCAATAGGCAGCGTATCCGGAGGCACCGATCAATGCGAACCATGCAACGGTATCGCGAACCGCGGGCCAATTGCGCCGCTCGAGCAGTTCGCGAATCTGCTCCTTGGGGACAGGCGAGATGTACCAGCTCGCGCCAGCAAGACCGCGCTCGACGGCGAGGGCGCCATCTTTGCCCATCAGCCTGTAGTCACGTTTTGAAATAATCACGCTGCTCCATCCAAGCTTGCAAGCGCTTGCACTGCAACTTTCGATCAACAGAATGCATTAGTCAAGAGCGCGGAAATAGGCACCTGCCGGCGGGTGTGGTAACAAGGTGCTCAATGAAACCGCCGCCTGCGATCACCGGCCTGGCCGTCGCACCCCCGACCGCTCCGCGCTGGAAATGGCTGCCACCCATTGGCAGCTGGAAGTATCACCTGCTGTTGGGAGCGCTCGGAATCCTGGTGCTCGGCCCGCTGGGCGGGGTCACCGCGTCGTACATGAATTTCTCCCTGGGCTTTTTTGTCGGGGGCCAGGTGCTCGCCGGCATCCTGGGCTCGACGGTCACCCTTGGCTACGGGCCCGAGGGCAAGCACGGCGCCAATTACATCCAGACCACGGCTGCCTCGGTCGCGGGCCTGAGCGCCATGTCATGCGTCATACAGGCGATGGTGTGGATGGGCATGAAGCAGCCTCCGACCCTGGTCCTGATGCTCTACATCCTGTGTATCGGCATGTATGGCGCCGGAGTCGGCATGCTCTATACCCCGATTCTCGTTGACCGCCTGAAGCTGACTTTTCCGAGCGGTCTGGCGGTTGCCAATATCCTGCGGGCGCTGACCGATCCGGTGCTGCTGCGCCGCTCCGTCGCAACACTCGGCGGCGGCATGCTGACAGGCCTGACCATTGGGATCGCCACCGCCAGGATCGCTTGGCTCGGAGCGACCAGCATTTCGATGTCGACGATCGGCGCGGGCATGGTAGTCGGGGCCCGTGTAGGGGTCGCAGGGCTGGTCGGCGGCCTGGCGGCACAGGCGATGGTGCCTTATTTCATCAGCATTGGCTGGCTGCATCGCGGCGATCCTTTTCGCAAGATCTCCTTCCTGATCGCGCTCGGCATGATCCTCGGCGCATCGATCATCGACCTTGCGCTGATTGGTTGGGGGGTCATGCAACGCGCTCGCAAGGCGACCGTTGTGACAGACGCCGCGCCGTTTGAACCGTGGCAGAAAACGCAGATCTCGCGGCTCATCGGGTGGGTGATTTTCTGGGGATTGGGAATTCTTGCCGTCGGCACGCTGCTGCTAGGCCAGCCGGCACAATACATCATCATTGCGCTGCTGCTGGTGTTCATATTTTCGCTGGTCAATGGAATCGCCGCTGGATTGACCGACTGGAGCCCTATCTCCTCGTCCTTTGTCGTCACCATTGTGCTGATGGCAAGCCTTGGGCTGAAGGATGCGATGGTTGGCCTGATGGCGGGGACCGCGCTGTTGGTCGCAATCAGCACAGGCTCTGACATGCAGCAGGACCGATCCACGGGCGCGCGCCTTGGCACCAATCGCACAGTGCAGTTCCGCTATCAGGTCGCCGGCATTGTAATGGGGGCGATCACAGCAGTGGGATTTGCGCGGCTGTTCATGTCCGCTTATCCGGTACTGCTGCAGGACCAGACGGTCATGAGCGCCGCCCAGCAGCCCACCCAGTGGACCTCCGCGATGACTTACAAGTTCGTGGGGGTGCTACGCAGCTTGACCGAGAATCTGCCTTATCAGCGCACCGCAATCGTGGTGGGAATCGCCCTCGGGTTCGCGACCGAGTTCTTGCGCAAGCTCATCAGTGCTAATCGGCGCTATCGCAGTTACCGAAGTTCGGGGCGGATAGCCCATGCGCTCGACTTCACATTGTTTACCATCATCCTGCCCTCCCCTTACGCATCTTCCTTTGGCGGGTTCGTGAACCTGCCCACCTCGGCGTGGTTTGCAGCGGGCAGTATCCTCACCGCTTGCATCGAGTGGACCAGGAAACGCCTGGGCCCGGCCACTCATGACGTACTGCCGTCGGATATGAGCGTCACCTCGCTCGTTGGCGGGGGCCTTATCGCAGGCGATGCGCTCGCAGCGCTCGGTCTCGGCATATACGGCCTGCTTAGCGTACTGAGCTCAAGTTGAGGTCTCGGGGGAGCCGCCGGCGTGCATCGCGGTTTGCTTGTGCCGTTTGCTGTTCACCCAGTCCCTGAACCGGTCGAGTTACAGGTAGACGACCGGCGCCGTGAACAGCGTCAGTATCTGGCTCAGAATAAGCCCGCCGCCCATCGTATAACCGTGCGGCTGGCGCAGCTCCGAACCGGGGCCACGCCCCAACGTGAGCGGCAGCGCTGCGAGTAGCACCGCCATCGTCGTCATCATGATAAGGCGAAAACGCAGCAGGCAGGCCTGGCGGATTGCGGCGCGCGGCTTGAGATGTTGTTCGCGTTCCCCCTGGGTCGCGAAGTCCACCATCATGATGCCATTTTTCTTGACGATGCCGATCAGCAAGAGGATCCCGATTAACGCCATGACATTCAGGTCGATATGAAAAATCAGCAACACCAATAGGGCGCCCACCCCAGCCGATGGCAGCGTAAAAAGAATGGTCAGGGGGTGCACGTACCTTTTACAGAGTATGCCAAGCATGACGTATACGAGCCGGTACAGGAATACCCGGGCACCGGTAAGCGGGTCCTTCGCTGCAAGAATTCTGCGCAGCTATTAGCGACCCGGCAGCCACACGCCGGCGAGTTTCAAATTCATGCTGAATACATTATCACTGACATGCCATCTCCCCGTGTGGTGCGCGAGCAAAGTTTTGTGTTCCTGTGATAATCTCGGCGAGCGCATGACGGGCCAACCAAATTTCCTGATCCTGATGGCCGACCAGCTCACAAGCAGTGCGTTGCCAGCCTACGGAAACCGCGTCGCCCAGACCCCGCACATCGATAAATTAGCCGGCGAAGGCGTCGTGTTTGACTCGTTCTACTGCAATAGTCCGTTGTGTGCGCCCTCGCGATTTTCCTTTCTGACTGGGCAACTGCCATCGAGGATCGGCGGCTATGACAACGCAGCAGAGCTGCCGGCCGCCGCGCCGACCATTGCCCACTACCTGCGGCATGCCGGGTACCAGACCGCGCTGAGCGGCAAGATGCATTTCTGCGGACCCGATCAGCTGCACGGATTCGAGGAACGCCTGACCACCGATATCTATCCGGCGGACTTCGGCTGGACACCGGACTGGAGTAATTTCGCGGCGCGGCCGAGCTGGTATCACACGATGAACTCGGTGACGCAGGCCGGCGCCTGCACGCGCACGAACCAGATCGATTTCGACGATGAGGTCGTGTTCGCAGCGCAGCGCAAGCTGTTCGATATGGCGCGCGGCAATGACCGGCGCCCTTTCTGCCTCGTCGTGTCGATGACGCACCCGCACGATCCCTACGTCACGCCGCAGCGATATTGGGACCGGTATGAAGGGCTCGATATCGACATGCCGCGCAATCCTGCTCCAGCTAGGGACCCGCATTCAGAGCGGGTACGCCACGTCATCGGAATGAATAGCGTCGCGATCACCGCTGAGAATATTCGCGATGCGCGACGCGCCTACTACGGTTCGGTGTCTTACGTAGATGACCAGGTTGGTTCCATCATGGCGACGTTGAAAGATGCGCGCCTGGATGCGAACACGGTCGTGCTGATGCTCGCGGACCATGGGGACATGCTGGGCGAGCGCGACCTTTGGTACAAAATGAGTTTCTTCGAGCCGGCGTGTCGGATTCCGCTGATCGTGCATTCGCCGGGGCGATTCGCGCCCCATCGTGTGAGGGGGTCCGCTTCCCTGCTCGACATCCTGCCAACACTGGTGGAGCTCGGCTCCGCCGGCAGCAGGGCGGAATACGCGGCGCCGCCGGATGGCCGCAGTTTGGTCAGCGCGCTCGAGGGCGGGGTTTATGCCGACGAGGTGCTGGGCGAGTACCTTGCAGAGGGCGCGATCGCGCCCCTCGTGATGATACGCCGCGGTCGATATAAGTTCATTCACTCGCCGGTCGATCCCGACCAGCTCTTTGACCTGGGCGCCGACCCCGAAGAACTCGTCAATCTCGCCCCGCATGCAGATGTTGCCTCCCGCATCACGGCATTTCGCGATGAGCTCGCCGCCCGCTGGAAAATGGATGAGTTGCATACAGCGGTGCTCGCCAGCCAGAAGCGGCGGCACTTTGTGTACTCGGCGCTGCGCCAGGGGCGCTATACGCCGTGGGACTTCCAGCCGTTTCGCGATGCGACGAAGTCCTTTATCCGCAACGATCGGGAACTCAATGAGCTTGAGGCTTTGGCGCGCTTTCCGCCTATGCCGTAAGCGGCACCGACAGGCGCGCTATGCGCTCGATCGCCGCATCGGTCAACGCTGTGCCATGGCACTTTGAGGCATACAGTGCCGCCCCCGCCGCAGGCCCCATGCGCGGCGCGACAAAGTTATAGACGTGGCCGCGGCGGTCCAGTGCCGATTGCAGCGGCTTAAGTACGAGTTCGGTCAGTGTAAACATGCCGCCGGAATAGGAGACCGGAACGACAAAGCCGTCCGGGACATTGAGCTTCTTGCGAGTCGCATCGATGATCGCGGCGAGCTCGTCGGCGCCTCGGGTGAACAATTCGCGCGCGGCAATATCGCCGCGCTGCGCGGCATCTCCGACGATCCTTGCAAGCTGCGCAAATTCGCTGCGCAATCCGCGCGCTCCTCCGTTGACGGCCGCGCACAGATCGAGGTCCTGCTTCAGGCCGAAATGTTCCCGCACCAGGTCGTACAAGGGGCCTCGCGGCGTACGGCCATCGCTCATGCGGGAAAAGAGCGTCAGTCCCTCACGCGCGATCCAATAGGCCGATCCCTCATCGCCAAACACCTCGCCCCACCCGCCGCCGCGTGCGCTGCGCCCGTCGAATTCCCCGTAGGCAATCGATCCGGTCCCGGCGACCATGTTGATGCCGTCCTGGCAGGCGAGCGCCCCTGCCCAGCCGCACACCATGTCATTGCCGCAGCGATAGGAGCCGCCGGAAAGCGTGGGCGATGCGACCGCGTCGAGCTCCGCAAGCAAGAGGCTGTCCTCGCCATAGGCTGGCAGGCCAACGAAGGCGTACGTCAGTCGAGCGGGAGGCAACGAGGCCTGCTCAAGCGTCGCGTGTATTCCGCGTGCGAGCATCGCGCGCAGCGCATCGATACCGATCTCCAGATAATAAGCGGGCCCATCCTGGTGTCTTGCAAGGATGACGCCCGACTGATCGATCAACATGAATTCTGACTTGCTGCCGCCCCCGTCAACTCCAAGGTAGGTGTTCACGGCCTGCCTGAGAGCGGATGAATCGTGACGCCACGCACGACCCGGCTCACCGTCCCAGCAACATTCGGATTGTCAGGCGCTATGCCGAGGGCGAGAGATTTCAGTAAGGCCAGCAGCTGCGCGAAGATTACGAACGGCAGGCACAGGTCTAGGTCGCATACACCTGCAAGTGACGGCAGCGAAAAGCTATCACCAGCCGCGGCGTGCGCATGCGGTTGCGTGCTGATCTCGATGATGTGCATGGCAATGCCATCGGCGCGCAGTTCACGCAGCAGATCCAGATCATATTGACGCCGGTACGGGTCGTTACTGACGAATAGAATCACCGCGGTGCGGGTGTTGACGATGGTCTTCGGCCCATGACGAAAGCCGAGCGGCGTATTCGACACGGCCACGAGCTTGCCATCCGAAAGCTCCAGCAACTTAAGTGCCGATTCGCGCGCCAGCCCATGCAGTTCCCCGGCTCCCAGGAACACCACCCGCTCGAGCGGCGACTGCAGCAGCGCGCGTATGCGCGCCGGCCACTCCGCGAGCGCCGTGTCTGCGGCACTGATGACCATGCCAAGTGCAGCTCGGTCGGGTGCCATCACTTGGAAGGCAAGTCCGGCCGCGAGCAGCATCGATGTGAAGCTCGAGGTCATGGCAAAGCTGCGATCATTGGTCTCATCCGGCAGCAAAAAGGCGTAGGCGTTTGGCAACCGGCCAGCACGGCGGTTTAAATCCCCTTCGGCACTGCAGGTCACGATGAGGTGGTGGCACTGCGGCAGGAGCGTTTGCGCGAGCTGCACGGCGGCCACGCTCTCCGGACTGTTGCCGGAGCGCGCGAAGGACACCAGCAGGGTAGGCACGCGCGGCAGTAGCCAATGGCCGGGGCAGGCCACAAGATCCGTGGTAGCGACCGCTTCAACGCGGCAATTCCACCGCCCCGCGATTGCGGGCGCCAAGCATTCGCCGATAAATGCCGACGTACCGGCGCCAGTCAGTACCACCCGGACATCAGTGCGCCCGAGCAGGGGCCGCAGGAAGGCGTCGATTGCGGGCGCGCGGCTGGTCACGAGCTGCGACACTTCATTCCAAATGCGCGGCTGCTGCAGTATTTCTCGCACCGTCCACTCGGCGCCCGGTAGCTGCTCTTGGCTCAGATTCATGCAGCGTCCCCGCAGGCGTGGATGTAGCCTCGAAGCACATGCGCGATGCCGTCAAGCAGGATCGGCCGTGCCCTGTTTTCCAGGCGTTTCGCGCGCACCGCGGCATACTGATTCGGCAAATATTGGCTCAGCAGCGTCAGCGGCACTGGCGCGCTGCCGAAGCTCTGTAAAAGTGCATCGCAGGCGCTGCGCACTTCGGGCACAGTCCAGTAATAGCGGATCCGGTCACTGAGGCTATATTGCAGGTCGAATTCCACGCGTGCATGATCCGTGTAGTACGAGCGCCAATAAATCGGATTGGCATGCATGACTTTGAGCATGATCTGCTTCAGGCCCACCGCATTTTTGCCGCGTATGTCGCGCGCCATGTCATCGAGCGCCCATAGCACCTCGCGTAGCGCGAAAGTCACGGCGGGACCCACTTTCAGGATTGCAAAATGATCCTGCACGAGGGCGCGCAGCATCGCAGGCGTCTGGTAATCGGTCGAGTGTGCCTCAAACACGATGTATGGCTGCTGCTCGATCCAGGCTTTCAGTGCCTGCGCACTCGCGGGCATGTAATCGATGACCTTGTGATGATCGAATTCAACGCCAGGCTGTACCACCATGCCCACTATGCGCGACCACGCATCCTCAAGTCCCTCAGCGGTGAAGGCGCTTCGATGCGCGTCCAGCGTGGCGGCAGCCGCCGCCGGCGATGTGACCGCGAGGGTCTGCAGGTCCTCGGCCGCGCCACCCGGCACCGGCACCTCGGTTCCGATGATGTAAACCGGAGGCTCGCCCCCGGCTTCACGCCAGCTGCGCTCGGCAATGGCGCATAGTCCCGCGGTTCGCTCGGACACCTGTGCATCGCTCAAGGGCCGTGGATCATCCGCGCAGGACATCGAGCAATCCAGGTGAATCTTGCGAAACCCCGCGCCAATGTACTCGATGATCAGTTGCCGGGACAATTCCATTGCCGCCGCTGCAGCCTGGTCCTGCCAGCAGTTCGGCCCCAGGTGATCGCCGCCCAGCAGGATCCGCTCCCCTGCGATGCCGACCTTACCCGCGATCGCACCTACATAAGCGCAGAAATCCGCCGGCTTCATCCCTGTATATCCGCCGAACTGATTGACCTGATTAGAGGTCGCCTCGATCAGCACCTGCCCGCCGCTCGCCTTGGCCTCGCGCAGCGCCGCCTCGATCACGACCGGATGAGCCGAGCACAGCGACCATATTCCGACGCGCTTGCCGGCCTTATGCTCGCGCACCCGATCCAGCAGCGCCTTCATTC
>JANXZG010000048.1 GCA_025355645.1 Gammaproteobacteria bacterium
GCGTAAATTACGTTGCTCTGGATAACATACAAGACACGTGTTTGTCTCCCCCGGCTTTCTTGGTGCGCCCGTTCTTGGGGCCGCCTCGGTAAACCGCCAGTCTAAATCTGCAATTTTTCATGTGCCTGTAGGACAAACACCGACAAATAGCCTGCCGCACAAACCCCAAGGAGCGTCAGATGTTTCGCGGTTTATATCTCGGACTTGGCTGCATCGGCGCGTTAGCGCTTTTCTCGAACGCGCCGGCGGCGGAATACACAAAGCCAAAGGTCAGGGCTATCACGGCATTCGTGCGCTTGGATAGCGCGGCTTACGTAAATCAGATCAGCGACGCCTTGGGTGTGCTGCGCGCAGCAAAGGCGCAGTTTGAACAGGCAGGCTATCAGCCGGAGACTCTGCGCATCGTGACGCAGCCGCTGGCCGAACTGGTGAAGGGCCAATCGGAGGCCCAAGCGCTCGCGTTCCTGAAGCATCTCGATGAGCTGGGGGCAAAGGAAGACTTCATTCCGAATATTGGACCGGCCATGATGAGCGATACGGATGATCCGCGCGCCGTTCACCTGCTTCAGAAGGCGCTAATAGCGCTGCCGCATATTCAGGGCAGCACCCTTATCGCCGGCGATGACGGAATTCACTGGAAGGTGATCCACGAGACCGCCGCTCTGGTGCATGGACTGACTGAGCAAAGCTCCGGCAGCGAAGCGAATTTTCGCTTTACCGCGACGGCCATGCTCAAGCCTTTTGGCCCGTTCTACCCGGGCGCTTATCACACCGGGGCGGGTAAGCAGTTTTCAATCGGTTTCGAAGGCGCCAACGTGGTCCAGGAAGTCTTTGCTAGGACGCGGGGAGACTTCGCACGTTCCGTCGAGGAATTAACGCAGCAGCTCACCGTGCACGCAAAGGTGGCCGAAGGCATTGGTCAGCGGGTCGAGGCCAGCTCGGGGTGGCAGTTCATGGGGGTCGACCCGACGCCGGCGCCATTGGGTGATGTCTCGATTGGCGCGGCCATAGAAACCTACACCGGTGCGAAGTTTGGATCGAGCGGAACGATGACTGCGGCGCTCGCCATCACGATGGCGGTCAAGGCGGTTGCGGTCAAACAGGTCGGCTATTCGGGCCTGATGGTTCCCGTCATGGAAGATCACCTGCTCGCCCAGCGCTGGGCCGAGGGCACCTATAATACGGACGACCTGCTCGCATATTCCGCGGTGTGCGGAACGGGCCTCGACACGGTGCCGTTTCCCGGAAATATCAGTGCCGCGCAGATGGAACTCATTTATGGTGATGTCGCAGCGCTTGCCTGGAAATGGAAGAAGCCCCTGACCGCGCGCCTGCAACCCGTAGCGGGTAAGGGCGCCGGGGACCCGACGCCGTTCCACAGTCAATACCTTTTCAATACCACGCTCCACGCCGTTCCTTAATCGGAATTTAGTAAATTCTCGAAACGCCTATAGGGAAACCTGAGAAATCTAGGAAGTGATTTATTCCGGATATGCGCTATGCGAACGCGCAGCACCGCAGGCATGCTTGGGCATCGTCGAAGTGATTCGGTCGACGCCTGCGGCTAATCGGGCATTTCTGTGCGACGGGTCGCGGTCGCGCGCCGATCTGTTTCTACGTGCTTCGGGAACCCGCCGCGCTCAATTGAGCGCCTGGGGGCGTCGCGACGATCCTCGAAATGCCGATATTTACATGCGCAGTGCGGGGCGTCGCAACCCTGCAGTGGCAGCCGCGGTACTTCGCGGATCAAAAAGCGCTTCCCGCCACATAGCCTTGCCCACTGGCAGCAGCCCTCGCCCGGCATGACCGCGATCGCCCTCCAGATATTTGCACTCGCTTGCCGAGGCACTGGTCCGGTCTTCTTTTCCAACTTTCCGAATATATTCATCCGGCACCCCCTTGACTGTGCAAACAAGATGCCAGAAATCCTAGCGTCGTGCAAAGCAGCATTGGGGCTAACTTTACAAACTGCGCCACATCACGCGCGCGATGACATAACGCCAGCGAAAGCGCTGAACGCAACACAGACAATCGCCGCAGTGATGACGGGAACGTAGGAGCGGGCGCCGTTGCCGATAAGTGCGGCAGCCAAGAGGGGCCCACTGGCGATGCCTAACTTTGAAAACAGGCCGGCCAGCGCCGCCGCGCGGCCGCTTCGATCAAAGTGCGCGCAAAGCCCAAGCAGATAGGGGATAACAAAAAACACGGTAATGGCGGCAACGATGCAAGCCGCCACGAAGATGTCGGGAACGGCGCTCCAGTAAAACGCCACGTTTGCGAGCAAAAATACCAATGTTCCGGCCACAATTGGTGCGATGCGTCCCCAGCGAGTGCCGATGATGACGACCAGTAAAGCCCCCACGGTTGCAAGCCAGTGCGCTATGCCGATTGTTGATGTTATGAAATTAAGCGAAAAGCCGTTCGCGCGGCCGAGTTCTATTAGGTAGGCATTAACTGCCATGTTGCCGGTCTGGAAAAGAAACACCGCGCCCAGTGCGAGCCCGAGCGAGCGCCATGCACGCGTAGAACTCGTTGGATCTGGACTACCCGCCGGCGATGGCAGGGCGGGATAGGCGGGCAGGAACGGCAACACCATCAGCGCTGCAATACTGAACGCGGCGAAGGCCAGGAACAGCACAGGCGCGCCAAAATCTGGAACAAGGCGCGGAAGAAACATGCTGCCGAGTCCGCCGAGGACGGACTGGACGATCATCAAGACGCCGAAACAGCGGTCCGGGGAAGCGGTTCGCGACATGATGCCATAGGTAATGCCGACCAGCAGCCCGCCAGTCAGTCCATGCAAAAAGCGCAGACAGGCGAGTACAACGGGCGCACGTACCTGCGTCGAAACAAGGTCAAATAGCAGCAGCGTACACAGCAACAGCAGCGCTGCATGGCGCCAGGCGACGCGGCGCACCAGGAGGACCGCGCAAAAGGCCCCCGCTGCGGCTCCGTAGATATTGCAGGACGCGATGCGGCCGGCGACTTGCGGCGAAAACTTCAGGCCCGTGACCAAGCCGGAAACAAGCGCGGGCAGGATCGAGACATAAAAAAATCCGGCGGTCGCCAGCACCGAAAGCATCACCGCCGCGGCCATGCCATCAGGGTCAACGCGCGCCCGCGTGAATACCGGGAAGTTCTGGGCTGTGGCCATGCCGAGGATTTATACCGGAAATCAATTGCCTTCGCCGCTGGCGTTGCGAGCCAAAGTTGCGGTCCGTATCATTCCCTCCGGCATGAACAGCCGAAAAATAGCCCTCGTCGTTGACTCAATGTACGGCGGCGGCGCAGAAAAAGTTGCTCTGACCTTGCGCCGGGCGCTGGAGGGCTGTGGCCATGAGGCGCACGTGATCGCTCTCGAGAGCACCAGTCATTACGATGCGGGCGCCGAGCGCCAGTTGCACTTCCTGCGCACTTCGCCCAAGAGCGCAGGCGGCGGCCGCGCCTATGCCAAGCAGGCGCTGGAACTTCGAGAGTTGCTGACCGGCCTCGAACGCGCTGATGGACGGCCATTTGACCTCGTGGTTGCAAACCTGATTCATTCACAGCACGTGGTCGCGCGCGCCGGGCTTGGCAATGACTGGTATTGCGTACACGCCTCGATCAGCGCTACCTTGGCTCACACGCTACGGCGCAATCCCCTGCAGTACTGGCGCCAGCGGCGCCAGCAACTGATCCTGAATGGCAAACGGGTCATCGCCGTGTCACTGGGGCTCGAGCGGGAGCTGAAAGAGAGCCGCTGGCTCAAGCCCGCAAGCGTACGCACTATCTACAACCCGTTCGAATTCGAGACGCTACGCCGCCTGGCCGCGTCGACCGGTGAGCGGCTGCCGACCGAGCCCTACCTGCTGCATGTCGGTCGGGCCGCCAATCAAAAGCGCATTGACATTCTTCTCGAGGCACTGCGGCGGTCCGAAAACACACTGCCGCTTGTGATGCTGACCAATCACCCGGACAAGGTGGCCCGCCTGGCGAAAAAGTTCGGTGTCGCGCAGCGTGTGCGACCGGTCGCATTCCGGCAAAATCCATACCCCTGGATGGCCAGGGCCGAGCTTGTCATCCTCTCCTCGGACTATGAAGGATTCCCGCTCGTGCTGATTGAAGCGCTCGCAGTTGGTACGCCCGTTGTCAGCACGGATTGTCCACATGGGCCGGCGGAAATCCTAACCGGAGCGCTGGCGCGCTGGCTCGTGCCGGTTGGCGATGCGGGGGCACTTGGAATGAAAATCGACGAGGCGCTTGCCGCCAGCATCCGCCCACAGTCCGCCCCCATTCTGGCGCAACTCGATGCGCCACTGATCGCGGCGCAGTACGCCGCATTGGCGATTTAGCGCGCCACACCCATGCCAAAATGATAGACGTTGAGTCCCCCGCGATAGGCGGTCACGATCAGCGCGGTACTGGCGAGCCCAAGCGCGATCAGGAATAGGGTCGAGGGCCTCGCCTCCTGCCGCGCCACTGCGCTACGCCATACCGCCAGGATCAGCACGCTGAAACTCGCGCAGGCTGCCCATTTGATATGCACGGCGAGCCCGCTGCGCGCCTGCGCGGAAAGCTCGAGATCGAGCGTCGCCGCAAGGCCGGTGGCAAATGCGAAGACCACGCCTGCGGCACCGAGACACAAATTCCATGTGCCCACCGTCGCTAGGATTGCTGCCAGTGGCTCCGGTCTCATCAGGCGAGAGGCGAAAAGCACGGCCGCCGCCGTGAGCACCAAAGCGAGCGGAAAATGCACGATCATCGGATGCCAGGGTGGCCAATTCATGACAGCACTTGCCCGCCGCTGCCCTGCCCCCGCCACCACGCAATCGTATCGGCGATCGCCTCATCGAGGTTGAGACGCGGCTGCCAGCCGACCTCCTTCCGCAGGCGTGTTATGTCGGGCACAAGCAAGGCAGGTTCGCCCGCGGGCAACGGCTTCGCGCCGAAGCGCACAAGATCGATACGGCCGATCTTCGCGGCAATGGCGTCGATCAGCGTGGCAACTGCCATAGGCTCGCCCGATCCAATGTTTACGGCCCCATGAACCTCGCTGTCCAACAATGCCGCAAAGGCTTCGGCAACGTCGGCCACGTGCAGGAAACTTCGCACCTGCGTGCCCGCCGTGCACAGCGCCGCGCGGCCTATCAACAGGCTGCGCACAACGGTTGGCACCAGACGTGTGACATGCTCGCCAGGTCCGAACTGAAAAAATATGCGTCCCCAGGCAGTGGAAGCTCCAGATTGCCGGCCAAGATCGGCCAGTCGGCGATGCATGTCGAGCTTTGCCTGCGCGTACGGGGTTGGCGCCAGTGCCCCGGTATCCGCCAGCGGACTCGACGCCTCCTGGCACACGGTCGTGCGCGACCAGTCGTATTCGGCACAGCTGCCGGCCATAACGGCGCGTTGCCCTCCGCAGGAAAAAAAGCGCTTTGCCAGATGGGTCCCCGCCTGGAGCCAGCGGCCGTTTTCTGCGCTTGTCCAGTAAACACCGGGTACCGCAATCCAGGCGAAATGCAGCAGGTGAGTCGGCCTTACCAGCGCAATCAGCGTATCAATTGCCTCCGGATCCAGGAGGTCCACCTGGTGCGCCGTGGCGCCTGCGAGCTGCACACCCGCTGCAGGTGGTCGCAGCGGTGCAAATACGGCGTGAACGTCGAAGTTCCGCGCCTGCAATGCCGCCAGGCTCCAGCGTCCGATGAATCCGCCTGCACCGGTGACAAGTACACGGCGCGGCATTCTCAGCCCGTCGCTTCGGGCGCGAAGTCAGGATAACCCGCATCGCGTGCCGACAGGATCGCTGGCGTGAACGGCCACCTGATGCCGAAGGCTGCATCATTCCAGCTGAAGCCCCGCGCCGCCTCCGCCACATAGTCAGCCGAGATCATGTAAAGCAATTCCGTGGCATCGTCGATACTCAAAAAGCCATGCGCCACCCCTTCCGGAATGTACAACGCACAGCCATTCGCGGCGCTGAGTTCGACGCCGTACCAGCCTCGGAAACTCGTCGAGGCAGGCCGGATATCAACTATGACGTCGTACGCGGCGCCCGCTGTGCAACGCACGAGCTTGGCTTCGGCATGCGGGCGCGCCTGATAGTGCATGCCGCGCAGTGTGCCGCGCTTCATGTTGTGCGAGACACTGGATTGGCGATAAATACTGCAGAGGCCGCGCGCGGCAAACTCTGCAGCGCAGTGCGTGCGCGCGAAAAAGCCACGCTCATCGGTCGATTTCTCCGCCTCGATGAGCCAGGCTCCCGCAATGGGGCAAGCGGTGAATATCATGGGTGAATCTTGATCTTTGGTACCGGGGTCACGAAGCGCCCACCCCAGGCGCGCACCCCATCTAGCTGCCGCATGATCTCCGTCTGCAGGTTCCACGGCAGGATCAGTACGTAGTCGGGCTGGCGGCGCGTCAATTCCTCGGGCGAGACGACCGGAATGACGCTGCCCGGCAGGAACTTGTCCTGCTTGTGTGGATTGCGATCGGCGACGAAAGCAATATCGGCGGACGTCAGGCCACAGAAGTTCAGCAGCGTATTCCCCTTCGCCGCGGCGCCATAACCCGCGACGGTCTTGCCGGCCGCCTTTGCGCCACGCAAAAATTCGCGCACCGAGGCGCGACAAGCCTCGACGCGCTCCGCGAATTGCCAGTAGGTATGCGAGTCGGCGACGCCGGCGGCGGCCTCATTGGCGCGCACCCTCGTGAGCGCGGCGCTATCGGAAAGCTCAGCGCGCGAGCTATGCGAAGCATAAATACGCAGCGAACCCCCGTGCGTCGGCAACTCATCCACATCGTAGATGCGCAGGCCGTAGCGCCCGAACACCTGCTCAATCGCGTATAGAGATATATAGGAGTAGTGCTCGTGGTAAATCGTGTCAAATTCAACATGCTCGAGCAGCTTAAGCAGATGCGGAAATTCGATCGTGACCGAGCCCCGCGGCTTCAAGATGATCGCGATACCGGCCACGAAGTCATTGATCGCCGGGACGTGCGCGAGCACGTTATTGCCAATAACAAGGTCTGCGTATCGGCCTTGGTTGGCCAATTCGCGCGCCTGAACCTCGCCAAAAAACTCGACCAGGGTCGGCACGCCGAGCTCGAGTGCGGCCCGCGCCACGGTCTCGGATGGGTCAATGCCGAGCACCGGAATGCCCATCTCGAGAAAGTTCTTCAACAGGTAGCCGTCATTGCTAGCAAGCTCCAGCACCAGGCTTTCTGGCCCTAGATCAAAGCGCCGCTGCGCCATGCGGCAATACTCCTGCGCATGGGTCAACCAGTCATCGGAATAAGAGGAAAAGTAAACGTAATTTCCGAACAGTTCGCGCGGGTCAACATCGTAGTCAAGCTGCACTAAGCGGCAGGTATCGCAGACCTTGGCGCGCAGCGGATACAATTTCTCGTCGGCCGCCGCCGCGACGGTTGGCAGAAATGCGTTGGACGGGGGCTGCTGCCCAAGATCGGCCATCGTGACCGACAGCATGCCGCCACAGGCGCGGCAGGCGTACACAGGCCCTACCAAGGGATCCTCATCCTTCCCATACTTTCCAGGGCGCCGCGCCTTGGTCCCATAATGCGTTCAGGTTCTGCTTATCGCGCAACGTGTCCATTGGCTGCCAGAATCCCTGATGCACCCAGGCAGCGAGCTGTCCGCGCCGGGCGAGCTGCTCCATCGGCTCATTTTCCCACACCACGTTATGGCCTGAGATCAGGTCAAGCACGCGCGGCTCCAGCACAAAAAATCCGCCGTTGATCAGGCCGCTCTCGCCCTGGGGCTTCTCCTCGAACGAGACTACCTTGTTGCCTTCCATCACGATCCGACCAAAGCGCGCTGGCGGGCGCACGCAGGCAACCGTCGCCTGGCAGCCGTGCGAACGGTGAAAAGCAACCTCCTCGCCGATGTCAATGTCAGACAGGCCATCGCCATAGGTCATGCAGAATGTTTCGCCATCGCGAAGGTACTTACGCACCTGCAGCAGGCGTCCGCCGGTCATCGTCTCCTCACCGGTATCGACCAGCGTGACTTTCCAGGGTTCGCTACGACAATCGTGATATTCAACCTGGTTGCTGGCCATGTCGAAAGTTACGTCTGCCTGGTGTAGAAAATAGTTCGCGAAATATTCCTTGACCATATAGCCCTTGTAGCCGAGGCACACGATGAACTCGTGCACGCCGTAGGAGGCGTAGAGCTTCATAATGTGCCAAAGGATCGGATGAGCGCCGATTTCCACCATGGGCTTGGGCCTAGTATTCGACTCCTCGGCGATGCGGGTGCCCTTGCCGCCGGCGAGTATTACGCACTTCATGCGAGCCGCCGGTATTCGGCCAACTGATTTTGCGAATAATGCAGCATGTTCTCTCCTGCCCGATGCGCCTGATACCAGTCCGCCGTCCATGACAGCGTCTGTGCAAATCCCAGCTTCGTCCGCCACTTCAGCGTGCGCTCAGCGAGCGCCGATGTCAGCGTCAGCGCAGGCGCTTCCGGAGGATGTAGTCCGCCGTCCGGGACCCAGCCCGGTCTGCCGCCAAAGCTTGCGCTCAGCGCGTCGACCACGGCACTGACCGTGCAAAAGGATGCAGGGTTCGGGCCGAAATTGACAGCGCGCGGTGCGCTGACCGGCGAATTCACCAGCGCCTCGGCCAGCGCGAGATAACCGGAGAGCGGCTCGAGGACGTGCTGCCAGGGACGTACCGCGTCGGGATAACGCAAGCTGACCGGTGCACCTGCGTCTATTGCCCGAATGCAATCCGGAACCAGCCGGTCCTGCGACCAGTCGCCGCCACCGATCACATTTCCGGCACGCACGGTTGCGACGGGCGGGCCAGGGCTGAAAAAACTGTCCCGGAAGCTTGCGGTCAGCAGCTCTGCGCAGGCCTTGCTGTTGCTATAAGGATCATGGCCGCCCAGTCGATCTTGCTCGCAGAAGGGATGCCCCCGGCCATCGTTCTCGTAAACCTTGTCGCTGGTGACGACGAGGATGCACTCCAGGTGCCGAAGCGCGCGGCAAGCCTGCAGCAGGTTGGCCGTGCCGATGACGTTGGTGGCGAACGTGCCCACCGGGTCCTGATAGGATTCGCGCACCAGCGCCTGGGCCGCCATGTGAATCACAACCTGCGGATCGGACGCGCTCACCGAATGTTGCAGCAATTCGGCATTGCGGATATCGCCAATGATCGAGCGTGAACCTTCATCGAGCAATGACACCAAGTTCGGCCGGGTGTCAGGGGCGAGCGCGAATCCGGTGACATCTGCATCAAGGCTGCGCAGCATCAGTCCAAGCCATGCGCCCTTGAAGCCGGTGTGCCCGGTCACCAGCACGCGGCGATTTTGCCAGAATGACTCAGCCGCGCTCATCGCGATTCCAATAGGCCGCCAGACGCTTGAGGCACTGCCTGACCGGTGCATAACCTGACAAGGCAGACAGACGCACATGCATGGTGATGCCGCGCCGCATCGTCTGGACCAAGTGAAATAAGTCCAGGTACTGACCGCGGCGCTGCGTTGCGTGGGCGATTTTCAATGCATCGCACACGACCGCTACTGGCGTGCGATGGATTTTTGACGCCGCCGCGAACGGGTCGCATACGCTCGCACGAAAATTCGCGTCGCTGTTCAATATCCAGGTTGCCATGCGCTCGATGATGAAGATCTTCATCGGCGCCGATGCGCGCGCCCGATAGGGCACGGCTGCGCGCAGCTTCTCGCCAAGCGCGTCCCCCGGTTCTTCGGCGATCGCGAATAACGCCTCGTTGACCCTGAGCCACTCGCGCCAGAAACGCGGCCGGGCGACAAAGTAATTCGAGAACACTTCTGTCCTCGAATCCGTCACCAGCTTGCCAAGGTCCACGGGAGCGCCAAGGCGCTGCAGGAATTCCTGCGCAACACCCAGAAGTCCCGGGTGCTTGGCCTCGCCATGCAAGAACACATTAGTATAGTAAGCGCTGTTGTGAATGCTCGGCGTCAGCGAGATGACATCGATCGAGGCATCGGCATCCCGAATCAGTGCCTCGACCTGGGCAGCTTCAAGGTTTGTCTTCTGCTTGAACTTCGGTGATAGAAAACCATAGAAGGCCTGCTCATCCAGGGACTCATTCAGCAGGAAATTGCGGATGGGCCAGTATTCGTACCAGTCGGGGCGCTGATTCGCCGTGTTATCGAGGACACGAAACCCAGGGTCCAGCGCCTGCCGCAGCGTGTAGAAATTCAGTATCTGGTAGACAAATGCCTGCGGCATGGCCAGAGAATACCCAAATACGCCGCAGCGCGCATTGGCTAAAACTTGCGCAGGCAGGCGCAGATCCCCTGAAGCGCAATCTCGATACCGTCGCACAGCTTCAGGTCAGCCGCGTGGCGCGCGAGGGCCTCGCGTCTGGGCTCATCGAGCCACAGCGAAAGCGCGGTATCCGCAATCGCATCGGCCTCAAGCGGCGCATCGATCGTCACGCCCGACCTGAGGCAGCGGCGGATGCGTTCACGCTGGTCATTGGCGATTGCGACGGCCACACAAGCGCGCCCGCATGAGATTGCCTGTAGCAGCGTCGATCCACCGTTGACGACGATGAGTCGTGCGCTCCTAATCAGGGCGGCGAGTTGCGCCTGTGGCAGCGTTCCGAACGCCTGCAGATTCGCGAGCACGACGCCCTTGGCGTGCGGACCCACGTACATCGTTTGGACACCCTGGGATGCGAGGCGCGTCGCCGCCGCAAAAAACCTGGTTGCCGCATCCGCAGCACCCGGATGGCCCGTCCCACCGCCCGGCACCACCAGCGCGAACGGCGCCGCGTCGGTGGCTTGCGCGAGTGTTCCCGGAGTTAGAATGACGTCGAGGAAGCGCAGTCGCGGGCCGCCCCGCAGGGCGAGCTTTAGCTTCTCGATCGGCCCCAGAGCGCCTGCGATAAATTCGGGGTAGGCGATCCAGTGCTCATCGAGCATCCCCATCCAGCGCCAGCGAAATCCGCGGTTGCGCTGGCGGCGGCGCGAACTAATGTAAATCACGGCGGCACCCGAGGAGCGCGCTGCGCGCAGTTGCGCAGTGCGCCCCGCATTATCGAATATGACGATATCCGGGTGGAACTGGTGAATGCACGCAATGACCTCGGCGCTGTGAAATGTCGGCGATGATGGCACGAAGGTATGTCCGAAGGGCGTCGTTGCCGAATAGGGGGCTTGCGCACTGAGGACGAAATGCACCTGCGCGTCGGGCCAGCGATCCACGACCGCGTGCGCAATCGCGAGCGAGCGCGCGTATTCGCCCATGCCGTAGGCGCCTGATACGGGCACGAACAGCAGCCGCAGTTGACGGCGGGGCGCCTCGTCAGCCAAAGGCGGTAAACCACCGGTCCAGCACAAGCAAGGACCAGGCCCGGCGAAAATCCGTACCGACGCCGCGCCGCAACACGCCACGCTCCCGCAGGCGACATACCGCATCGTTCAGGATCTGCGGATGACGGCGGATCCAAGCCCGCACGGGCAAACCGAAACCGGATTTCGCGCGATCCATGTGTCCGGACGGCAGGCGCGGCGCAGCAAGTTCGCGGACCAGGACCTTGCCACGATGTCGCTGCCGATCGACCAGCAAACCTGGATCCACGCTCAGCATGAACTCGACCAGGCGGTGATCAAGGAGCGGCGGACGCACCTCGAGTGAATGTGCCATGCTGGTGCGATCCACCTTGGTCAGCAGCCCCTCGGCCAAATCCGTGTTCAGGTCAAGCCAACGCAGCTGCACGAGCGGCGTCAGGTCCGCACGCCAAAACCTGCGGTAGAACCACAGGTAGTCGTAACCTGGCTCTTGCCACTCAGAGGCGAGCAGCGCGTCGACCTGCATGGCGTTCAAGCCCCCGAGCGACGCTGCAAATGCGGGCAGGCCGGAGTAGGCGCGGCTGCGCATCGACTGGCCGAGGCGCGACAAGGGCGGCAGGAGCCCGGCCAGCGTGCGGTTGAACCAGGTGGAGCGCGCGCCGACATCGGACCAGTAGCGAGGATAGCCGCAGAATATTTCATCGCCGCCCTCGCCGCTCAGCGCCACCGTCACTTGCTGGCGCGCAAATTGCGCGACCAGGTAATTTGACCACGCCGCGCTGTCGCCAAAAGGTTCGTCGAACAGCTGCACAATCGCAGCGAGTGCTCCCTCGAAATCCGCCGCCTGCGCCATCATCTGCGTATGGCGGGTATGCAGGTGCACGGCGACCGCGCGGGCCGCGGCCGCTTCGGAGCGTTCGCGCGCTTCGAATCCCAGCGTAAAGGTTCGCGGCTGCTTCAGGTATGAAGCGGTCAGCGCCGAGTCAACGCCGCCGCTCAGGAACACGCCGACCGGAACATCCGCCAACGTCGTCTCCGGAATCACCCTGCCGAGGAGCTCATCGAGCGTCTCGCGCGTTGCATCCGCGTCGCGCGCGATAATTGCAGTGGCTGGATCCCAATAACGTTGCACGCGTACGCGCCCGTCCTGCCATATCAGCGTGTGTCCTGCCGGCAATTTCTCGATGCCGTGGTACATCGACTTGGGCGCAGGTATGTAGCCGTGGAACAGAAAATCGCGCACCGCGCTGTGATTGATCCGCGGCGCACCGAGCAGCAGCAACGCCTTCAGTTCCGAGGCAAATGCGATTCCATCGGGCAGGATTTGGTAATAAAGTGGCTTGATACCAACCCGGTCGCGGGCCAGCAGCAGGCTACGCTCCCGATCGTTCCAGAGGGCAAACGCGAACATGCCGATGAGCTGATTGATGCCCGCGATGCCATCGCGCGCAATCAGGCGCAATAGGACTTCGGTATCGCTGCTGGATCGCCAAGGACCGGGCAGCGTCGCGCGCAGCGCTTCATGGTTGTAGAGCTCGCCGTTATAGGTAAGGGCATACTCCCCCTGGAGCATCGGCTGGCGCGCGTTGTCCGAGAGGTCGATGATCGCGAGGCGCCGGTGCCCGAGCACCGCACCGCGCCCGCTCCATAGGCCCTCGCCGTCCGGTCCGCGATGGCGCAGCCGATCGGCCATCGCCCTGGCGAGCTCGGGGCTCGCCCTTGAACCGATGATGCCCACTATCCCGCACATGGCGCGCAGTCTAGCGCGCCGCGACCTCTGTTGGTGATCCCAAAGGGCGACGCTAGCCATCGGGCGGCGGTTCGTTTAGGGTGTGCGCCGGAGCTCTGCACATGGCCACTACCCCTGCCGATCAACGTCTGACGGAACTGCTAGACCGCTGGCTGACGAGCCTAGAGTTGCATCTTAAATATTCATCGCTGGACGAGGACACCTATTGGAAGGTGCAACCTTGGGTCGAACACCAGCGCCCCAGCCGCTGGATTGTCGACTTGGCCAAGCAAAAGACCGCGGCGCTCAAGGCGCAGGTCCAAGCGCGGGTCAAGGCGGGCGACGACGAGTTTTCGGACGCACTCGAACAGATGATGTTCCTTGCCAATCTCGTCGGCCTGCAGCACATCGAACGCTTCATTCCCGTGGCCGAGCCGAGTGCCGAGCTTGGCCGTGGCGACGCTGGCACATCTCTATCGGCAACCGCCAACCGCGAAATGCCAAGCTCTTCCACCTCCGCCAGCGGCACGCGTGAGATGCCGCGACCGTCCGTCGCGGCGACTGGTACGCGCGAGATGCCAAGGCTGTCCACTGGGACGAGTGGCACACGCGAGATGCCAAAGCCGCCGGCGCGCGCCGAACGCAAGAAAGCGCCCGCCAAGCTAGCGGCAAAAAAGCGTATTGAGCCTGTAACGCCTGCCCGAGCTGCCCCTGCGCGTACGGCGCCCGGACGCGTCGCGCCACCCGCCGCGCTGCCCGTCCCGCCACCGCCGGCAGCCGACGCCCAGCGCAAGCTGGTCATCGCAGATGCCGTACGTCTGCTGCAATGGGGCCGGCGCTGGTTCGAGCTGGCAGAGTTGATCGCCAGAATGGCCGACCGACCGCCGGTGCGCACTGTCAGCCGCCTGCTGAATGAAAACCGGACACTGATCGAAACAAGCTTGGCGGAGTCAAAGTCCCGGTAGCCGACACTCCGGGAACTTTGCCCGGCGCCTAACGCTCCAACGCGCGCATGATCACCACCTCGCACCTATCCAAGAACTATGGCGGCAAGCTCGCGGTCAACGACCTGAGTTTTTCCGTCGCGCCTGGGGAGGTGCTGGGATTCCTGGGCGCCAATGGCGCGGGAAAATCGACGACGATGCGCATGATCGCAGGCTTCCTGTCGCCCTCGGCCGGCTCCGTGACGGTCTGTGGGCACGACGTCGAGCGCGCCCCGGTTGCCGCAAAATCCCGTATGGGATACCTGCCCGAGGGCGCGCCGAGTTACGGCGAGATGACTGTCACCGAGTTCATTGATTTTGTATCGGACATTCGCGCACTGCGTGGCGCGCGGCGCCGCGAGCGGCGCGTGTTTGTGATCGAGCGGTTGGAGCTCGGTCCCGTGCAGGGCCAGGTCATAGAGACCTTGTCGAAGGGATTTCGCCGCCGTGTGGGTCTCGCGCAGGCGCTGATCCATGACCCGGAGGTGCTTATCCTGGATGAGCCCACCGACGGCCTTGACCCCAATCAGAAGCATGAGGTACGCCGGCTGATCAATGAGCTGAGCCGGGAAAAACTCGTGATCGTCTCGACGCACATCCTCGAGGAGGTGCATGAGGTCTGCACGCGCGCGATCATCATTGCGGCAGGTCGCATAGTCGCCGATGAGAGTCCGGCTCAGCTCGAGGCGCGTTCGCGTTACCACAGGGCTGTCAGCATGCGCTTCCTGCATGCAACAGAGCTTGCTGTGGCGGCCGCACAGCTCGCCATGCTGGACGTAATTGACTCCGTTGAGACCGACCCGCGCACGATGCGCCTGACCGCATTTCCAAAAGCCGGTGCGGCCGCTTTACCAGCAGTCGGCGCGATGGTCGTCAAGGCGGACTGGGACGTGCCGGAGCTGCATCTTGAATCCGGACGGCTCGATGAAGTGTTTCGCGCATTGACGCAGGGCGCGGGCCCCGTGCCGCCATGAACAAAGTCGCGGTGATTTTCCGGCGCGAGCTCACAAGCTACTTCGCGACACCGCTCGCCTATGTGTTTATTGTGATCTTCCTGCTGCTGACGGCGGTATTTACCTTCCAGATCGGGGGATTCCTGGAGCGGGGTCAGGCCGACCTGCAGGCCTTCTTCCGCTGGCATCCGTGGATTTACCTCGTGCTGATCCCGGCGATCTCGATGCGACTGTGGGCCGAGGAGCGCAACAGCGGCAGCATCGAGCTGCTGATGACGCTGCCCATCGAACTATGGCAGGCGGTGGCCGGTAAGTTCCTGGCCGCCTGGGTCTTCGCCGGCATTGCGCTCGCGCTGACCTTCCCAGTTTGGGTGACCGTGAACTATTTGGGCCACCCCGACAATGGCGTGATCATCGCTGCCTATCTCGGTAGCTGGATGATGGCGGGCGGGTTTCTCGCGATCGGCATGTGCCTCTCCGCTGCGACGCGCAATCAGGTCATTGCTTTCATCACCGCGGCCCTCGTCGGCTTCGTGTTCCTGCTGGCCGGGTTTCCGCTGGTGCTTGACCTCGTGCGCGGCGTGTTGCCTGAGCAGATCGTCGAAGCCATCGCTTCTTTGAGTTTCCTGACGCACTTCGAGGCCATCTCAAAGGGTGTAATTGACCTTCGCGATGTCGTGTACTTCATCGCGCTGACCGCCTTCTGGCTGATGGCCACCGCGCTCGTTCTCGACATGAAGAAGGCGCAGTGAGCATGCCGGGACCGCGCTGGCAGAAATTCACGTTTGGCGCCGGCGGACTGATCGCCCTGGCGGTATTGTTCCTCGGAATCGTCATGCTCTCGGGCCTGTTGCTGCGTGGCGTGCGCCTCGACCTCACCCAGAACCGTCTATACACCTTGAGCTCTGGGACCAAGCAGGTACTCGCTGATCTCAAGGATAAGGAGCCGATCAACCTGTATTTTTACTTCTCGCGCGAAAGCGCGGGCATTCATGCTCCCCTGCTGCTGCCGTATGCGACACATGTGCGCGAATTTCTCGAGGAGCTCGCCGCGCGCTCGCGCGGGCGCGTGCGCCTGCACGTGGTCGACCCGCAGCCCTTCAGTGATGAGGAGGATCGTGCGGCGACCCTCGGCCTGCAGGCCCTGCCATCGGGCGCCGGCGGCGAGTCGCTGTACTTTGGCCTGGCCGGCACCAACTCGACCGATGGCCGTGCGGCGATTCCATCGTTGCAGCCGGAACGCGAGCAATTCCTGGAGTACGACGTAGCCAAGCTCATCCAGGAGCTCGGCACGCCGAAGCGCCCGGTGGTCGGCTTGATGACTGCGCTGCACATGCAGGGTGAGATGGATCCGATGACGGGCCAGCCGGGCGAGCCATGGCCGATTGTCGGGCAGCTGGGCGAGCTCTTCACGCTGCGCTCGGTGGGCACCGAAGTGGACCGCATTGATACCGATGTCGACGTGCTGATGCTGGTGCACCCGAAGAACCTGCCCTCGCAGACTCTTTATGCAATCGATCAGTTCATCCTGCGGGGGGGCAGGATGCTGCTGCTGCTGGACCCTGCCTCGGGCGCGGAGTCGAACGGATCAGGCCCGGGCGGTGCCTCGGACCTGCAGCCGCTGCTGCAGGCCTGGGGCGTCGATTACGATTCGCACCTGGTCATCGGCGACCTGGAGCGGGGGCTCGAGGTGCGCACCAGCATGGACGCGCCGCCGATCCGTCACATTGGGATTCTCGGGCTGCACCGCGAGGACATCGATACCGCCGATGTCGTCACCTCATCGCTCGAGAGTATCAACCTTGCGACCGCGGGGTTCGTCGCACCGCATCCCGGGGCGAAGACGAGCTTCCGCCCGCTATTATCGAGTTCGGCCGCGGCCGCGCCGATCCCGGCGCAGCGCTTTGCAAGCTTGCTGGACCTTGCGACCCTTCGGGATGGTTTCAAGCCCACCGGAAAACGCTATGCGCTGGCCGCACGCGTGACCGGCCCCGTCGAGTCCGCCTACCCTTTGGGACCGCCCGCTGGCGCCAAGCCGCCGGCCGGCCCCCCTGCGGCGCATCTGGCCAGATCGGCCGGATCGATCAACATCGTGATTTTGGCTGATACCGACATGTTGCTGGACTACATGTGGGTACAGACCCGAGAGTTATTTGGCCAGCGGGTATCGCAGGCGTTCGCGGGCAACGGGGATCTGATCGCCAACGTGCTCGATAATCTTTCCGGCAGCCCCGCTCTGATTGCAATTCGCGGGCGTGCGAGTTTTTCGCGGCCGTTCGAGCGTATCGAGGCATTGAAACGGCGCGCCGATGACCGGCTGCGCGCCAAGGCGCAGGAGCTGGAGACCGAGCTGCGCCAAACGGAAGGGAAACTGGCCGAATTGCAGACGCAGCGGGCGGACCAGAACTCGGTGGCGCTCTCTGCCGACCAGGAGCGTGAACTGCAGCGCTTCACGGCCGAGAAGCTGCGCGTACGCCGCGAACTGCGCGAGACCGAGCACGGCCTCAATGTCGACATTGATCGCCTCGATGCCTGGCTCAAGTTCCTGAATATGGCCCTCGCGCCAATTCTGGTCAGCGTCGCCGGCACCCTCATGCTGATCTGGCGGCGTCGCCGGCGCCAGTCGCCGCCGCGCCCGACGTGAGCGGCTCATCATGACTGCGCGCCGGTTAATGGGGGTTCTGACGGTCGCGATCCTCGTGCTTGGCGCCGCGCTAATCGTAAGCCACTGGCGCGGAACCTCGGAACCCGAGGGCGGGCTGCTGTTGCCGCATTTATCCGCACAACTTGCCACGGTGACCAGCGTGACGATACGCAAAGGGGCGGCGCTGCCGGCGGTGATGCTGCACAAGCAGGCCGATCGATGGACGGTCGCGCAGCGCGCGGACTACCCCGCGGATATCGCCAAGCTGCGCAAATTACTGCAAGTGCTTGCGAGCGCACGCATCATCGAAGAGAAGACCTCAGATCCAGCCAAGTATCATGCACTCGGCGTCGAGAGTCCCGATTCCCCCGATGCGGTGGGGACCGAGATCAAGATCGTGGCGCCGGAAGCAACGTACTCGATTGTGATCGGCAAGGCCTCGGCGGGCGGCAACTTCGTGCGTTCCTCGCAGCAGGCGCGTGGCCTGCTGGTAAGCCCGGGCATCGCCACGGATGCGGAGCCTAGGGACTGGATCGATGCGCGCGTGCTCGACATAAAGGCGGCGCAGGTCAAGCAGATCGAGGTCAAACCGGCCAAGGGCCCTAGTGTGCTGCGCACGGAAACGGAGTTCGGCGTGCTCGCGGACCTGACTGCGCTTGACGTGGCAGCTGCAGATAGCGTGGATTTCAAGGGAGGGACGAACGCGGTATTTACGCTGTCCGATGGTCCACTGATCACGCTGACCGGCGTGACCGTGCAGGACAGGCACTGGATCAGCGTCACCGCGAGCCCAGGCGGCGCGCTTGCGGCGCGCGTGCAAGGCCGCGCCTACGAGCTCAGTGCATCGCGGTTTGACTCGATTTTCAAGCTGTGACCAGCGGCAGCAGTGCGGGATTCGGGCGGCGCTTCGCTGCCCTGCTGTACGACTCGTTGCTGATCGCGGCGTTGCTGATGGTGTATACGGCCTTGGCAATGCTGTTCACGCGGGGCCATGCGTTGTTGACCGACACGGTCGGCGCATGGGCCTACCTGTACCAGGCGGGACTTGTTATGGTCATCGGCGCCTACTTCGTCTGCAACTGGGTGCACAGCGGGCAAACGCTTGGCATGCGGGCTTGGCGGTTGCATGCCGTCGACCGGCATGGCAAGCGCCTGACCGTGAGAAGCGCAGCCCGGCGCTTCATCTTCGCGATGTTCGCCTGGATACCGGCGGCGCTGGGGGTTCTGTGGCTATACGTCGACCGTGAGCGCCTCGCGCTGCATGACCGGCTCTCGGGCACCCGCATCCTGCACGTGCCGCGCAGCTGACAGTACTCAAGGCCTAGCGCGTGCGCGCTATCGCTGCCACGGTGCACAGGCCGATCACGGCGGTGGGCAGCCAGCCAACGAGAGCAGGATTCATGCCGAACAGCTGGCCGCCATTCTCGATAGTGCGGGTGATCAAGAAAAAAACCACGCCGAGCAGGATGCCGACCACGGTGCGCGCCCCTGCGCCGGTCGTGCGCAACGGACCGAACACGAATGGCAGCGCGAGCAGCGTGACAATCACGACCGCAAAGATGCGTGCGATGCGCGACCAGAACCCGATCTCGTAGGAGGCGGTTTCAAGATTATTTCGGCGCAGGTGATCGATGTAGCTCGCAAGCCCGCGCAGCGTCAGTAGATCGGGGTCGTTGGCGGCCAGGCCCAGGAAATCCGCGTTTACAGTCGAGCCGATGATATCCTCGGCCTGGAAGCCCGCCTGCACGTGGCCCTTTTCGAACCGTGATGAGGACAGGTTGTGCAATCGCCACTGCCGGGGTTGCGCTACCGAGATGCGCTCGGCGCGCTGGATCGAGGCGAGCGCCGCGACCCCGTCGAGCTCGAACAGGGTAACCCCGCCGAACATCTGGTCCACCTCCCCCGTCTGCACCCGCAGGATGCGATTGCCATCCTTGATCCACGCACTGCTCTTGCCGGCAAAACTGACATCGGCCAGCTCATGCACCGTCTTGTCACGCTTGGCGAACTGCGCAAGCGGCGCAGCGGCAAATTCGCCGATGCCATACATCGCGATCGACAGAGTCGCGCCGGCAAGTCCTACTGGCCAGGCGACGCGCCAGATGGACACTCCCGAGGCGCGCGTCACCACAAGTTCACTGCCAGCTGCCAGGTTTCCAAGGCCCATCAGCGCACCGATCATCGCGCCGATCGGGAGCAGCTCGAACGCCTGCTGCGGCAGGTTTAGCAGCGTAAACAGGAACGCCTCGAAGGCCGTGTAATTGCCAGTGCCGATATCGCCCTGCTCGGTGATGAACAGGAACAGGCCGCCCAGCGTCAGCAGCACCGCCATCGCCATCAGGGCGTAACCGATTACCGTCCGGTATAGATAACGATCGAGCGTGTTCATGCCGACGCCTCGCGCCGCAACAGATAAAGGCCGACCCCGAGTGCCAGCAGGTGCACCCACCAGACGCCGACCAGCGGCGGCAGATCCCCCTTCTCCAGCCAGGCCTTGGCGACGGATAGCAGGTTCGAATATAGGAAATAGGCCACGATGGCGGCGCCGACACGGGCATAGCGACCCTGGCGTGGGTGCAGGCGGGACAGCGGGACTGCGATCAGCGTCAACAGGATCGCCATGATCGGCGCGGAAGCGCGGATCTGCAGCTGCGCGATGTCAGCCGGCGCGAACGACCCGAGCAGTTCCTGCGTGGGCTTGGTGTCCGGGTCCTGTGTACCCCCGCTCGTCGTTGGCGTCGCAATCGGGATCCCGTGCTCGCGAAACTCGATCACGCGAAAATCCGCGTGGCCTGGTATGCCCTCATAGCGGCGTCCGTCGAACAGGGTCACGAGGTGCGAGCCGTCCTCGGCACCGCGCGAGTACGTGGCGGAATTTGCGAGCGCAACCTCGATGCGATCGGCGATCTGGCGCTGCACGAATACATTGTGCAGCACCCCGTCCGCACCCACGTGTTCGGCATAGAAGACAATGTCCCCGCCGCTGAAGGAGCGGAAGCGCCCGGCATCAAGCTGGCCGAACTGCGCCTCCTTGATTGCGGCTTGGCGCAGCAGCTGAACCTCGCGATCGGCCCGCGGCACCTGCACGAATGTCAGCCAGGCGAGCCCCACGGCGATCACGGCGGCGAACGCGAACAGTGGCATGAGCAGGCGCCTCGGGCCATAGCCGCACGCCTGCAGCGCTGCGATCTCGCTGTCGTGATACATCCGGCCAAGGGTCAGGACCACGGAAAGCAAAAGACCTACCGGCACGATGACCGACAGGTTCATGACGGCGCCCAACGCAATGAGGTTGATCACCACATGGCGACCATACTGGTTATCCGCCGCCTGGCCCAGTACCCGGGACAGCTGGTTGGCCAGCAGGATCGCCACCAGTACGCCCGTGACCGCCAGCCAGGTCTGGACCACCTCGCGCAGCACATATCGTTCAACAGTCCATTTCATGGTGTCGAGCTTAGAGCCTTGGGGATTATCGAGTAAACTATTAGCTGAAACTGCATTCACCCGGCTAACCGCAAGGACAGTGGCATGGATTTCAAGGCAATCGTCGACCCCCGATCACGTGGCCCGAGCGGATGCGCGGTATTTGGCGTATTCGAAGGGGGCACGCTGGGGGAGTCTGGCAGGCTCAACGGGAAGATCGGCGGCGTGGTCAGTAAGCTGCACGCGGCGGGGGATTTTGCGGGCAAGGCGGGAGACTCGCTGTTGGTGACAAGGACGGCCGGATCGCGCGCCGCGCGCACCCTGTTGGTCGGTCTTGGACCCAAATCCGCCTTTGCGCGCAAGCAATATCGCAAGTCGATTGCGACAGCCGCTCACGCACTGGCGAAAACCGGTGCTGTGGATGCCACCTTCTATCTTGCCGCCGATGCGCACCCGGATCTGGACATGCAGTACCGGGCCCGCATCGTGGCCGAGGTGATGCGCGGCCAGCTCTACAAGATCCCCGATCTCAAGACCAGCAAGAAACCGAAGGCGCCCCGGCTCAAGTTGATTCGCGTCGCGGTGGCCGATGCGGCGTCGGCCAAGGCCGCGCAACGCGGGCTCGACCTTGGCGAAGCAATCGGCAATGGCGTGCAGTTGGCGCGCGACCTGGCGAACCTGCCACCCAATATCTGCACGCCGACCTACCTCGCCACGCGTGCCCAGCAATTAAGCCAGGAGTTCTCTTCGATCAAGGCGAACATCCTCGATGAGCGCCAGATCAAGGCGCTGAAGATGGGCGCATTCCTCGCAGTCACCGCCGGCTCCGCGCAACCGCCGCGCCTGATCGTATGCGAGTACATGGGCGGCGGCGCCAAGAAGTCGGTGATCTGCCTGATTGGCAAGGGCATCACCTTTGACTCCGGCGGCATATCACTGAAGGACCCGCTGGCCATGGACGAAATGAAGTTCGACATGTCGGGAGGCGCCACCGTGCTGGGCGCATTGCGCGCGGCTGCGGAGCTGCACCTGCCGCTGAATATCGTCGTGATCGTTGCGGCCTGCGAGAACCTGCCAAGCAGCACGGCGGTGAAGCCCTCCGATATCGTCACCTCGATGTCCGGGCAGACCATTGAGATCCTCAATACCGACGCCGAAGGCCGGCTGGTACTGTGCGACGCCATTACCTACAGCCGTCGCTACAAGCCTTCCACCGTGATCGACGTGGCCACGCTGACGGGTGCCTGTGTGGTCGCGCTTGGCCATCATTTAAGCGGCCTGATGAGTAATAACGAGGCGCTTGCCGACGAACTCGAAGCCGCGGGCACTCGTGCCGATGATCGCGCGTGGCGCATGCCGATCGGCGACGAATACGTCGACCAGCTGAAGAGCAATTTTGCCGATCTTGCCAATATCGGCGGGCGCGAAGGCGGCGCCTGCACGGCAGCCTCCTTCTTATGGAAATTCGCGAAGGATTTGAACTGGGCACATCTGGATGTGGCCGGCACCGCTTGGCAGGGCGGCGCGCAAAAAGGCAGCACGGGCCGGCCCGTACCGTTGCTGGTTGATTTCCTGATCAACCGCGCCCGGGGCCTATGACCGGCCAGGTCGATTTTTATGTGCTCGATAGCACAGCGCTGCCGAAGCTCGCACTGAAGAGGCACGAGGTCAGTGCGTCTGCCGATGCATTAGTGTCGCCTTGAGTTCTTATACCTACGACGTGCGCGATATCCCGGTCCTGACCGACGCGGTTGATGTGACGGCGAGCGTCCCGGCAATCCCATGCATGCCTGCCGAGCCTTTGCCGGTGGTGCCTGACGACGAGGCGAAAGCAGCACCGATTGACGCCGCCGCGCTGCAGACGGCCATCATCGAGGGCGCGCTACAGCTCGCCGATACGCTCACTAACCAGGCGGCCAAGGAAATCGAGACCCTGCTGTACGAGCGGGTGTTCGAACAGCTGCGCGCGCAGTTGCCGGCGCTCGTCGAGCGATCGGTTCGAATGCACCTGCCTGGCGACTCCGGCGACGCGGAAGAACCGGGCCAGCCGGATGGATAAGGCCTACTCCCCAGCCGACATCGAGTCGCGTATCTACCGGCGCTGGGAAGAGCTGGGCTGCTTCATGCCCAGCGGCAAGGGGCAGACGTACTCGATCGTCATTCCGCCGCCGAACGTGACCGGCACGCTGCATATGGGCCATGCGTTCCAGGATACGATCATGGACGCGCTGATACGCTACCACCGCATGCGCGGCTTCGACACGCTATGGCAACCCGGGACTGATCATGCCGGCATCGCGACTCAGATGGTCGTCGAGCGGCAGCTGCATGCGGAAGGCAAGAGCCGCGCCGCGCTCGGACGCGACGCCTTCGTTGCGCGCGTGTGGCAATGGAAGACCCAGTCCGGCGGACTGATCGCCCACCAGCTGCGACGCCTGGGCGCATCGGTCGACTGGACGCGCGATCGCTTCACGATGGATCCAGGACTGTCGGGCGCGGTCACCGAGGTCTTTGTACGATTGCATGCGGAAGGGCTGATCTACCGCGGCAAGCGCCTGGTGAACTGGGATCCCGTGCTGAAGACCGCGCTCTCCGACCTTGAAGTCGCCGCCGAGGAGGAACAGGGGAGCCTGTGGCACCTGCGCTACCCACTGGTCGACGGGACAGGCTACCTCGTGGTCGCGACCACTCGCCCAGAGACGATGCTGGGGGACACCGCGGTCGCTGTGCACCCCGATGACGAACGCTACCGTCACCTGATCGGCAGGCAAGTGCGCCTGCCGCTTGCCGGGCGGGCCATCCCGATCATTGGCGATAGCTACGTCGACCCTGCATTCGGCAGCGGCTGCGTGAAGATCACGCCCGCCCATGACTTCAACGACTATGAAGTTGGCTTGCGCCATGGCCTGCCAATGCTCAATATTATGACCCCGTCGGCGGCGCTGAATGATGAAGTGCCGGCGGCCTACCGAGGTCTAGATCGCGTCCTCGCCCGCGAGCGCGTCGTGGCCGATATGCAGTCGGTCGGGCTCGTCGAGCGCATCGAACCGCACCGCCTTACGGTGCCGCGCGGCGATCGCAGCCACGCCATCCTCGAGCCGCTGCTGACCGATCAGTGGTTCGTGAAGATCGCGCCGCTCGCCGCGCCTGCGCTGGCGGCTGTCGAGCAGGGCCTTATTAAATTCGTGCCCGAGAACTGGAGCGCGGTCTATTACGAATGGATGCGCAACATCAAAGACTGGTGCATCAGTCGCCAGCTGTGGTGGGGCCATCGCATCCCGGCCTGGTACGACCCGGACGGGCGGCCCTACGTCGGCCGCAACGAGGCCGAAGTGCGCGAGGTACATGGCCTTGGCGCCTCCCTGCCGCTGCGCCAGGATGAGGATGTGCTCGACACGTGGTTCTCCTCCGCACTGTGGCCTTTCTCGACTCAGGGCTGGCCCGAGGCGACCCGCGACCTGTCGACCTATTATCCGACCTCGGTACTGGTCACGGGCTTTGACATCATTTTTTTCTGGGTCGCCCGCATGATCATGATGGGCTTGAAGTTCACCGGCAAGGTGCCGTTCCACCAGGTTTACGTGCATGGCCTGATCCGCGATCACGACGGCCAGAAGATGTCGAAATCCAAGGGCAACGTGATCGATCCGCTGGATATCGTGGACGGCATATCCCTCGCCGATCTACTCGCGAAACGCACGACTGGCCTCATGCAGCCACAGATGCAGCCGGCAATCGAAAAGGCCACGCGGCGGCAGTATCCGCAGGGCATCGCGCCCTACGGCACGGATGCACTACGCCTGAGCTTCGCCTCGCTGGCGACGCAAAGCCGCGACCTGCGTTTTGACATGGCACGCGTGCAGAACTATCGCAACTTTTGCAACAAGCTGTGGAACGGCGCGCGTTATGTACTGATGAATGTAGAGGGCCAGGACCTCAAGCGCGATGATGCGCAGTTCAGCCTGCCGGACCGCTGGATCCGCGCGCGACTGCGTGCCACGATCGAGCGGGTGCAGGCGGGCTTCGCGGAGTACCGGCTCGATGTCGCGGCGGCGGCGCTGTATGAGTTCACGTGGAACGATTTCTGCGATTGGTACCTGGAGCTTTCGAAGGCGGTGCTGCAGTCGGAAAAATCCAGCGAGGCGCACAGGCGCGGGGCGCGCCTGACCCTGATTGACACCCTCGAGCAGTTGCTGCGCACGCTGCACCCGCTCGCGCCGTTCATCACCGATGAGATCTGGATGCGGGTACGCGATCACGCCGGTGTCACTGGCGAGACCGTGATGCGAGCGCCGTTTCCAAAGGCAGAAGAAGTGCCCGCGGATGCGGACGCCGAGCGCGAGATGAGCTGGGTGCGCACGTTCATCCTGGGCTTGCGCCAGATCCGTGGGGAGATGGACATAGCGCCCACGCGCCGCATTGATGTGCTGCTGCGCGGGCCCGGTGCACTCGATCATCGGTACCTGGAGCGCAACCGCGGGCTGCTCGAGCGCCTCGCCGGCATCGGCACGCTGGGGATGCTGGAACCGGGGCAAGCCGGTCCGATAGCCGCGGTTGCGCTGCTCGGCACGCTGGAGATTCTCGTGCCGATGGCAGGATTGATCGATCCGCAGGCGGAAATGGAGCGCCTTTCGAGACGCCAGCGCAAGATTGACAACGATATCGACAAGCTTCAGGCAAAACTTTCGGATCAGAAGTTCGCGGCCAATGCGCCGCCGGAAGTCGTCGCCAAAGACACGCAGCGCCTGGCCGAACTGCAGCTCGAAACCGGCCAGCTCGCCGCGCAGGCCGCGCGCGTCCGTGCGTTGCTTACCAAGTGAGCGATTCGCCGGCCAAAGTTGCTGCGGTCCTCGCACAACTCGATCGGGTCATACTCGGCAAGGGGCAGCAGCTGCGCCTGTGCCTCGCGTGCCTGCTGGCAAGGGGTCACCTGCTGATCGAAGATATCCCCGGCGTCGGCAAGACCATGCTCGCCCATGCACTCGCGAAAACCCTGGGGCTATCGCTGCAGCGAATTCAGTTCACCAGCGACCTGCTGCCGTCCGATGTGCTGGGCGTGTCCGTGTTTGACCGCAATTCCGGCGAGTTCCGCTTTCAGCATGGACCGATCTTCTCGCAGCTGGTCCTCGCCGACGAGATCAACCGCGCTTCGCCGAAATCGCAGAGCGCGCTGCTCGAGGCAATGGAGGAACATCAGGTCACGCTCGATGGCAAGACGATGGCGCTGCCGGATCCTTTCTTTGTAATCGCCACGCAAAATCCTCTGGACCAGGCGGGCACCTTCCCGTTGCCGGAATCGCAGCTGGATCGCTTCCTGATGCGCGTGCACCTGGGCTACCCAGCGGCGGCCGAAGAGCGCGAGCTTTTGCATGGGACCGACCGACGGGAACTGGTCGCAACGCTCGGCGCGGTGCTGGACCAGCACAGCCTGCGCGAGCTTCAACGCCAGGTGCTCGCAATGCACATCTCCCCAGCGCTGCTCGACTACGTCCAGGCGCTGGTTGCGCACACGCGCAACCGCCTCGATGTGCGCCATGGCCTCTCGCCGCGCGCGGCGATCGGCCTGGTGCGAGCCGCCCGCGCCTGGACCTTGATCGAGGGCCGCAGCGCGGTAACCCCTGAGCATGTGCAGGCGGTATTCGCTGCGGTCGTCGAACACAGGATTCGGCACGACGCAGCCTCCACCGGACTTGCCACGCGCCTGCTCGAGGCCGTGCCCATCCCGTGAACCGGCTGCGCATCGCGGCAGCGACGCGCCTGCGCACCTGGGCGGCCCGCAAACATGGCCAAGATCTCCTGCCGCACCGGATCGGCGTGCGGCGCATCTACATTCTGCCGACCGGCCGGGGCCTGCTGTTCGCCGCGCTGGTCCTCGCCATGCTATTGGCCGGGCTTAACTACAATAGCAACTTGGGCCTTGCCTTCGGATTCCTCATGGCTAGTATGGCCATGGTTGCCATGCATCACTGCCACCGCAACCTGCTAGGCCTTGCAGTGGATTTCAGTGCGCAGAGCGATGGATTCGCGGGCGCCTCGTCAGCCCTCGAATTCCTACTGCAGAACGATTCCGGCGCGGACCGCTATGACATCGACATCCGTTGCGCATCCGGAGCGCCAGGGGCGGTGGTGGCCGACATAGCCATTTCGGTTGGGGCGGGGGCAAGCCGGATTGCGCGCCTTATGCTGCCAACTCCGGTGCGTGGGCTGCTGACCCTGAATGCCTGCGAACTGCGCACGAGATACCCGCTCGGCTGGTTTCGCGCTTGGACCTATGTGCATGCACCGCTGGCGGTGTATGTAGCGCCCCGACCGCAGGGCCGCAAGTCAGTGCCGCCGCTGCCGGGCGAACTGGGCACCGCCGCGGCCATGAGCCGGCGCCGCGGAGAGGACGATTTCGCGGGCCTTGGGCCGTACACGCCCGGCATGCCGCTGAAGCACATGGCCTGGAAGACGCTGGCGCGCGGCGGGGAGGCTGCGGTGCGCAATTACCTGGATGCGGCAGGCAGCCCACAATGGCTCGACTGGGACATGCTCGCCGACTACTCCCCGGAAGCGCGGCTATCGCAGTTGTGCCGCTGGGTGCTGGACCACGAGGCAGCCGGCAGGCCCTATGGACTTCGACTGCCGCAGCTTGAACTTGCCCCTGACATCGGCGATGAGCATCGCCTCGCCTGCCTGCGAGCGCTCGCAATCTGCCCCGCGCAGGCTTCTGCTTGAGTGCCACGATTCACGACGGCCGCGGGCAGGCTATGCCGATGCAGGCTCTGTTGTGGGCGGCCGCGTGCTGCGTGCTGGCCGCCGGCGCCAACCTGCGGGCGGTGCCCATCTGGGTGCTCGCTACGGCCTTCGCCGCGGGGGGCGCCCGGCTCCTGCTCGCCAGGCGCGGCTCGGGTCCGCCGCCGCCGATGGTACTGGTGCCGGTGGCGGCCCTTGCCATCTTCGCGCTGCTGCTCAAGTTTCGTACCTTCAATGGGGTCACCGCTGGAACTGCGCTGCTGTGCTTGATGGCGGGCCTGAAGCTGCTCGAGACGCGCGCGCCGCGCGATTTGCACGTGATCGTCCTGATCATTTATTTTCTTTGCCTTGCTGCCCTGCTTCACAGCGAGTCATTCTGGCTGCTGGTCTATGTCATCGGCGTGTGCTGGCTGGCCACGGCCATGCTGTTGCAGCAGACCGTCACGCGGCCTGGCCCTACCTGGCGCATGGGTCTGCGCCATGCGTCGCGCATACTCGCGCACGCGCTACCGCTCGCCTTCTTTTTATGGCTGCTGTTTCCGAGACTCGCGGAACCGCTGTGGCAAGTTCGCGACGAAGGCAGCACCGCCACCACGGGCTTGTCAGACACAATGGACCCGGGCGACATATCCAACCTCGTGCTATCCGACGACATCGCCTTTCGCGCGCACTTCGCCGGCGCAGTGCCGATGGTGCGAAACCGCTACTGGCGCGGACCCGTGCTGGAGGAATTTGACGGGCGCACGTGGCGCCGCAACGACCGGCCGGCCTATGCCAGCGCGGCCACTGCACCGCCGCCGTCGGGCTCCCTTGTCTATGCCTATTCGATCGGCCTCGAGCCCTATCCGCACAACTGGATCTACGCGCTCGACCGGCCAGTGCGCTGGGACCTCGAACATGCGCGGCTGAGCGACAGTGGCGTGCTCGAGCGGCGCGATCCGGTCTCCCAGCCCATCGATGTGGTGATGACGTCGGTCGCCGGTGCGACAACCGCCGGCGCCCTGGCGCACTATCAACGCGCCCGCGATCTTGCGCTGCCGCCCGGGCGTAACCCGCGCACTGCGGAGCTCGCGCGCCAAATGCGCGCCACGCACCCGGATGAGCGCGACTACGCGCGAAGCGTGCTGGGCATGCTGCATGACCAGGCGTTTTACTATGTGCTGACCCCGCCGCGCCTTGGTCAGAACTCGGTCGATGATTTCATGTTTGAATCCCGACGTGGGTTTTGCGGCCATTATGCATCGGCATTCGCGGTTATGATGCGTGCTGCCGGCATTCCCGCCCGCGTGGTCACCGGGTACCTCGGTGGCCAGGAAAACCCCTACGGTGGCTACTGGATCGTGCGCCAGAGTGATGCCCACGCCTGGGTTGAGATCTGGGTCGAGGGCAGCGGCTGGCTGCGCATCGATCCGACTGCCGCCATCGCGAGTGCGCGCGTGGAGCAGCAGGGGTCGGTGGACAATGTGAACGCCCTGCTCGGCATCGACCTGCACCTGCGCGGATCATGGCTTGCGGATATCGGCTTGCGCGTCGATGCGTTGCGCCAGATCTGGCGCGAACGAATCCTGCAATTCGACCAGAGCGCACAGCAATCACTGCTCCAGCAACTATCAGTTCCGCTGCCGGACACGGGCAAGTTCGCACTGCTGCTGGCAATATGCGTCGGTAGTGCGTTCGCTTGGATGAGCTGGCAGGCGCGCCGGGAATTCAGTGCGCCATCGCGCGACCGGGCGGTGCGCGCATTTGAGCGCCTGTGCGAGCGCCTCGCCAAAGTTGGGCTGCGACGCGATGCGCATGAGGGAGCCGAGGCATTTGCCGCGCGCATCGGTCTGGCTCGACCGGAGCTTGGGCCCGCGCTACGCGAACTGATGCGCCAGTATTCCGAGCTGCGCTATGGCGAGGATGCGCGGGACCGCGCGGCGGTCAAGCGCCTGGCGCGCTCGATGCGCGCCTTGCGTTTGAGTTAAAGTGCCTACAGTCCGGAGTCGCTCATATGGCTGTTATGAAACGAGTATGGTCACCGCTCATCGTCTCACTGGCGCTCGCGTTCGCCTCAGCGCCCTTCGCTGCCGTGCCCGATATTTATCCTGCGCCGCAGCTGGCCGCGTCCGACCTCGCGGCTGCACTGCGGAGCGCTGCAAGCACGCATCGGCGCGTGATCCTTGATTTTGGCGGCAACTGGTGCCCCGATTGCCATGTACTGGACGGCTATTTTCACGATGCCGTGAACGGGCCGATCCTTGCGGCGCATTTCCTGGTCGTCCACATCAATGTTGGCGACTATAACCAAAATCTTGACCTGGCCCAGCGCTACGCCGTGCCCCTGAAAAAAGGCGTGCCGGCGCTCGCCGTGCTGGATGGCGCGGGCAGGCTGCTATATACCCAACAGGACGGCGAATTCCAGGCTATGCGCCGCATGCAATCGGGCGCAGTCACGCAATTCCTGCAGCAGTGGATGGCTCCGGCGTCCTAGGGCGCCAGATTCTCGCGGGTATTGCGAAACTCGATCTCCGGCCACCGTTCCTCGGTCAGGCCCAGGTTCACGCGCGTCGGCGCGAGGTAGACGAGCTCGCCACCATGGTCGAGCGCGAGGTTCTCGTACGCCTTGGTGCGAAACTCCCCTAGGCGCTTCTCGTCGCCGCATAGGACCCAGCGGGCGATCACGACGTTGACGGGTTCGAAGACGCACTGCACGCCATATTCATCCTGCAACCTGAATGCCACGACCTCGAACTGCAGCTGCCCGATCGCGCCCAGGATCATGTCGTTGTTGCGCAATGGCTTGAATAGCTGCGTGGCGCCCTCCTCGCATAACTGCGACAGGCCTTTTTGAAGTGCCTTCATGCGCAGCGGGTCTTTCAGCTGCGCGCGGCGAAACAGTTCCGGCGCGAAATTCGGCACTCCGGTGAAATTCAGCTGCTCGCCTTCCGTGAAGGTGTCGCCGATATTGATCGTGCCGTGATTATGCAGGCCAATGATATCCCCGGCGTAGGCCTCCTCAGTCTGGCTGCGGTCGGCGGCAAGAAAGGTCAGCGCGTCTGCCACGCGGATATCCTTGCCCAGGCGCACATGGCGCATCCTCATGCCCCGGGCATAGCGGCCGGAACACAGGCGCATGAATGCGATGCGGTCGCGATGGCCGGGGTCCATATTGGCCTGAATCTTGAACACGAAGCCGGAAAGCTTGGGCTCATCGGCGCGGACCTCGCGCTGCAGCGTCGGGCGCGTTTGCGGACCGGGGGAGTGACGGACAAAGGCCGACAGCAATTCGCGCACGCCGAAATTATTGACCGCGGAGCCGAAGAACACCGGCGTCTGGTTCGCATCCCGGTATTTTTGCAGGTCGAACGCAGGGCTGGCGCCTCGGACAAGATCGACCTCCTCGACGAAGGCGCCATAGCGCTCGCCCAGGAACTCGCGCGCCGCATCGCTCTCGAGCGCCTCGATCGCCTCGTGGCTGCCGGCTCGGCCTTTCGCGGCCGGCAGGTATACATAAATCCGGTCGTCGAGCAGATGATAGACGCCCAGCAGGTCACGGCCCATGCCTATCGGCCAGGTCACCGGCGTGCACTGGATCTTCAGCACCGATTCGACTTCGTCGAGCAGCTCGATCGGCGGCCGCCCGTCCCGATCGAGCTTGTTGATGAACGTCATGATCGGCGTATCGCGCAGGCGGCATACGTCCATCAACTTGATCGTGCGTTCCTCGACACCCTTGGCGCAATCGATGACCATCAGCGCCGAGTCAACTGCGGTCAGTGTCCGATAGGTGTCCTCAGAAAAATCCTCATGACCCGGGGTGTCGAGCAGGTTCACGATGCACTCGTCGAACGGGAACTGCATGACCGAGGAGGTAACCGAGATACCGCGCTGCTGTTCGAGGCGCATCCAGTCGGAGGTTGCATGGCGCGTCGCCTTGCGGCCCTTGACGGTGCCCGCCATCTGGATGGCACCGCCAAACAGGAGCAGCTTCTCCGTTAGCGTGGTCTTCCCGGCGTCCGGATGCGAAATGATCGCAAAGGTGCGGCGGCGCGCAATCTCGCGCCTGATATCAGCCGTCGGGTCGCTCACTCGGGGATCGCCGCCAGCGCACAGCGAAGCACCGAGGCGTCTTCGCGCCCCGCGGGAGCCTGGTAGTATCCGCGTCGCACGCCGATCTGCTCGAAGCCCAAGGCGTGATACAGCCGGCTCGCGGTCAGGTTCGATGGGCGCACCTCGAGAAAGGCCTCTTGCATGCCGAGCGCGCGCGCGCGCCGCATCAGGTACAACATCAGCGTGCGCCCCAGCCCGCGGCAGCGGAAATCGACCGCGACGCAGACGTTCAGTATGTGGGCTTCGCCCGCACCCACCGACATGATGCCGTAGCCGGCAAGCAGGCCGCCGACAGCGACCACTCGGCAGGTATAACCCACGCGCAGGCAGTCGCGAAAGATCCCTTCGCTCCACGGGAATTGGTAACCCAGGCGCTCGATCTCGATGACCGCAGGCACATCGAGGTCATGCATCGCGCGGATCTCGTCCGCCGGGAACAACTCTTCTCGCTTGACACTAGACACGACTCGATACCTCACGGGCAAACTTGAGGTCCTCCCAGGCCTTGCGCTTCTCGCTCGGGTCGCGCAGCAAATAGGCCGGATGGTAGGTCACGACCACTGGAATACGGGCCTCCCCGAAATAGTGTACCTGCTGGCGCAGACGCGACAGCGAAAGTTCGGTGGACAACAGGTTTTGTGCGGCGATGCGCCCGACGACCAGGATAATCTTAGGTCGCAGCAGGGCGATCTGCTCACTGAGATAGGGCAGGCATTGGGCAGCCTCTGCGGGGCTTGGATCCCGATTTCCGGGCGGCCGGCATTTCAGGATATTGGCAATATAGACATCGGCTCGTGCAAGGCCGATTGCGCGCAGCATACTGTTCAGAAGCTGGCCCGCGCGCCCCACGAAGGGTTCGCCTTGACGGTCCTCCTCCGCACCCGGGGCTTCCCCGATGATCAGCCACTCTGCGCACTGATTGCCGACCCCGAACACGGTCTGGGTGCGCGTCGCGCAAAGCGCGCAGCGAGTGCAGGCAGCCACGCGATCGCGCAGTTCGGACCAATCGGATACCG
Organism: Gammaproteobacteria bacterium; assembly: GCA_025355645.1. Lineage (GTDB taxonomy): Bacteria > Pseudomonadota > Gammaproteobacteria > Steroidobacterales > Steroidobacteraceae > Bog-1198. Next base: position 32,860 of record JANXZG010000048.1, read on the forward strand.
CAGGCCTCGCAAGCGCCACCGGCGCGATGCTCGTGCGTAGCACCCAGGAGTCGAGTCCGAGCGCCTCAAGATACGCATGGCGCGCCTGTGGGTTCATGCGCGCGGGACGCCCGTGCGCGAGCGCCGCCGCAGTTTTCGCCAAGCCCATTGCAACGGCGCGGAGGCGGCGTATGTCCCGAACAGCAGCAGGAATGCAATCGGCGGGTTGGAGGCGATTAACACAAAGATCAGCGGCACCAGCAGTATGTGCGTGAAGCGCACGCGCGCGCTCAGGTTGACTTGCTTGAAACTATTGAATGCAAAGCGACTAATCATCAGCGCGCCGGCGATCGCCGTGACCACGAACGCCAGCACAAGTCCCGGCAGGCCGATATCGGTTTGCGCACTGGCTACCCAGACGAATGCAGCGACAATGCCGGCGGCGGACGGGCTCGGGAGCCCTTCGAAGTAGTGCTTGTCCTGGGTCGCGGCACGTGAGTTGAATCGCGCGAGGCGCAGCGCTGCCGCCGCCGCGTAGAAAAAGCACACCAGCCAGCCGATCCGGCGCCACAAAGGACCATATTCGGAGATGCGCGCGACCCCCCACTGGTAGGTGACGATCGCGGGCGCGAGTCCGAAGGACACCATGTCCGAGAGGCTGTCGTATTCCTTGCCAAAGGCGCTGTCCGTATGAGTCCAGCGCGCGACACGCCCGTCAAGTCCATCGAAAATCATGGCAACGAATACGGCGATGCCTGCGTTCTCGAATTTCCAGTCGATCGCGGCGACGACCGCGTAGAAGCCGGCAAACAGTGCTCCTGTGGTGAGCAGGTTGGGCAGCCAATACACCCGCCGGTGTCGCGGTCGATCAATGTCTGCTTCGTTCATGAGTGCCCATAATAGCAGGGGGCCTGATGTAAGATATTGCCCCTATGCGCCTATCCAGATACCCCATTTCGACGCTTAAAGAGGTGCCCGCCGATGCGGAGGTCATCAGTCACCGCCTGATGCTGCGCGCCGGCATGATTCGCCGCCTCGCGGCGGGACTTTATTCCTGGTTGCCGATGGGACTGCGGGCGCTTAAGAAAGTCGAGCACATCATCCGCGAGGAGATGGACCGGGCCGGCGCCTTGGAATTGTGCATGCCCACGATCCAGCCGGCGGAGTTATGGAAGGAATCCACCCGCTGGAACAAATACGGACCCGAATTGTTGCGCTTCAAGGATCGGCACGAACGCGAGTTCGCCTATGGCCCAACCCATGAAGAGGTCATTACCGACATCGCGCGCAGGGAACTGCGCAGCTACCGGCAGCTGCCGGTTAACTTCTACCAGATCCAGACCAAGTTCCGTGATGAAATCCGGCCGCGCTTTGGTGTGATGCGCGCGCGCGAATTCCTGATGAAGGACGCCTATTCGTTCCATGTGGACGAGGCGAGCCTGAACCAGGGCTACTTGGCGATGTACGACGCGTACGTACGGATTTTCACGCGCATGGGGCTTAAGTTCAGGGCAGTCCAGGCGGACGGCGGCAGCATCGGCGGCAATGTCTCGCAGGAATTTCATGTGCTGGCGGACTCCGGCGAGGACGCGATCGCATTCTCCGATGGTGACAGCTATGCCGCCAACCTTGAGCTCGCAGCGACTGCACCTGCCTCCCCACGACCCGCCGCGAGCCGCGCGCTCGAGCGCGTCTCGACCCCGAACGTGCGCAGCATCGATGATCTATGCGCCTTCCTGAAGGTCAACGCGGCCCAGTGCGTCAAGACACTTCTAGTCGATGGCAGCAACAACGATGTCGTCGCGCTGATCATCCGCGGCGACCACGAACTGAATGCCGTGAAATCGCAAAAGCTGCCGGGAGTCGCCAATCCGCTGCGAATGGCCTCGGCCGATCGCGTGCGCGCGGCTACCGGCGCCGATGCGGGTTCGCTCGGGCCGATCGGCTTTGCGGGCAAGGTATACGCCGATCATGCGGCGGCCGCGGTCGCAGACTTCATCTGCGGCGCTAACGAGCGCGAGGTGCACTACACCGGTGCCAACTGGGGTCGCGACCTGCCGGATGTCATCAGCGTCGATATGCGCAACGCCATCGAAGGCGATCCGAGCCCAGGCGGAAGCGGCTCGCTGCAGATCGCGCGCGGCATCGAGGTCGGTCATATCTTTCAGCTCGGACAGCTCTACAGCGCCGCCATGCAGGCCACCGTGCTTGACGAACAAAGCAAGGCGGTGACGATGTACATGGGCTGCTATGGGATCGGCGTCACGCGCGTGGTGGCCGCCGCGATCGAGCAGAACAATGACGCCAACGGCATTATCTGGCCCGAGGCGATCGCGCCCTTCCGGATCGTGTTGGTGCCGCTGGCCTACCAGAAGTCCGCACTAGTGAAGGAAGTCGCCGATCGGCTGTATGAAGAGTTCAGTGCCGCCGGCATTGATGTGCTGCTCGATGACCGGGATGCGCGGCCGGGCGTGAAGTTCGCCGACTCGGAGCTCTTGGGCATTCCCCACCGGATCGTGATCGGCGAGCGCGGCCTAGGCACAGGCCAACTCGAATACCGTCACCGCCGGGATAGTGCTGCCACGGAGATTCCAGTGGCCTCCGCCGTGGATCACGTGCTGCAGAACTCGAATCGTTGATGTTTGCCGTGGCGCATCGCCGGCGCCGCCACGCCCTGGCCGGGCTTGCACTGCTGGCGTCGTGTTGCGCGCTGCCCGGGGCAGTGTTGGCCGAGGAGCAGCGCGAGCCTGAACTGAAAGCATTGCTGCAGCAGATCGTGCGCCGCGATGATTGTTTCACGGATCGGTATGACGCCGAGGTCTGGCACAAGGCGATGGAGCCCCGCCTGCAGCGCTTCATCGTCTCGCACGAAGAGCGCCTGGAGATCCTGGATCGCGTTTACTGCGAGGCCAAGCGCGATCCGCAGATGCAGATACCTCCGGACCTCGTGCTCGCCCTGATCGAGGTCGAGAGTCGCTTTAACCGCTGGGCGGTGTCGCGCGTGGGGGCGGTGGGCCTGATGCAGGTCATGCCGTTCTGGCCCACCGAACTCGGCGTGCAAAATGAGCTGGTGCGAACCGCGCCTAACATCCGCATTGGCTGCGAGATCCTACGCTACTACCTAAAAGCCGAGCATCATGACTGGACGCGCGCGCTGGCGCGCTACAACGGCAGCGCAGGTCGTCGCGAGTATCCGGAACTGATCATGAAGCGCTGGCGCCTGGCCTGGCGCTTCTAACGGCTAGGGCTTGGGATCGTTGCCCGCTGCGCCCTGTGAGTGTGCAAGCGCCGCGCTCGCATCATGCTTGGCCTCGACCGCGGCTATTCGGGCCCGTGTGTACTCATGCAGTTGCAGGTGCGATTCGGCGCGCTCAATGGCGGCCTGGGCTGCTGAGAAATCATCCGCTGCGCGGCTCGGTGCGCCGGCCGCACGCGCCGCCTGGATTGCCTGGCGCGCATCACTCATTTCCTGGACCGGCGGCCCTTTGCAGGCCATCAGGCATCCCACGAGTGAAAGTACGGTAAAAATGCGTAGCATAGGCGGCCTGACACTAACAATAGCGGCCCGAGACGTCAAACGTGGGATCGGCGAGAATTGCACGTGAGTGTTGCGTCAATGCCGCAGGGACGCCCGAGCCGGCGATGAATCCCCGAGAGAGAAAGCAATGAGCGAAATCCTGATTTTGTATTATTCACGCCATGGCAGCACGCTGGCGCTGGCCCGCCAGATAGCGCGCGGCGTCGAGTCCGTCGCTGACATGCAGGCGCGCCTGCGCACGGTGCCGCCGGTCGCGCCTGTGACCGCCAAGGCCGCGCCACCGGTGCCTGAGGAAGGCGCCCCGTACGCCAGCCATGAGGACCTGACCCAATGTGCCGGGCTGATTCTTGGAAGCCCGACCCGCTTTGGCAATATGGCAGCGCCGTTGCGTTATTTTCTGGATGGCACGAGCGCGCTGTGGCTGAGCGGGGCGCTAGCAGGAAAGCCCGCGGCGGTGTTTACCTCAACGCAGAGCATGCATGGGGGACAGGAATCGACCCTGCTCAGCATGATGCTGCCTCTGCTGCATCATGGAATGCTGCTGGTGGGACTGCCCTACACCGAACCCGGCATTAATACGACCATGGGCGGTGGCAGCCCTTATGGCGCGAGTCACGTAGCCCACGCAAGCGGCGCCGGCAAGCTCGGCGAGGCCGAACGCAGTCTGGCCCAAGCGCTCGGCAAGCGGGTCGCCGAAATCGCCGCGCGACTGCGCGTCGGCGCATGAAGGGTACGCGCGCGCTGACCATCGGATTGTGGGTCGCGCTGTGCGCGAGCCTGCTGTGCTGGATCTCCGTTGGTTACCGCTGGAGCTTCTGCGTAGCGGCGGTGGTGCCGTTGCTTGCCCCGTTGCGAGGCCTGATTCTCGGCCGGCGCCATACCTATGCCTGGGCCACGCTATTCGCCGTTCCCTATCTCGTGTTTGCGCTGACCGAGTTGCTGGCCAATCCTGCGGCCCGCTGGGTCGCGGGCCTGAGCCTGCTGCTCGTGTTTGGCTGGTTCTGCGCTATGGTCGCGTTCCTGCGTTCCTCGCGAGCGCGTCCCGGATGAATGGGATCGTCAGGCGACGCTGCGCGGCGAGAGAGGCCTCGTCAAGGTCATCGAGCAGGCCCAGCAACGAGGCAAGGTCACGCGGCATGCGTCGCAATAAATAGTCCGCGGTCTCTGCAGGCAGCTGCAAGCCGCGCTGCAGCGCCCGCAAGCGTAATGCCTCGATACGGCCCTCATCGTCCAGTTCACGCAGTTGGTAGACGATGCAGGCGGTCGCGCGCGATCGCCAGTCCTCGAGCGTCCAGGGCAACGCGGTAGGCGGCGCAGAAGCGGCGAACACCAGCCGGCTGCGCAGTTCAAGCGCCTCATTGAAGAGCTCAAACAGCGCCCGTTCCCAGCGCAAGTCGCCCGCGACCGCCTCCATGTCATCGATACAAAGTACGCCGAGGGAGGCAAATCCCTGCAGCGCCTCGGGCGGAAGATGCGGGGTTCCCATCGGAAAATAGGCCGCTGCCGCAGTTCCCGCGGCAGCACAGGCGCCCTGCAATAGGTGGGTTTTGCCACTGCCGGGCGCGCCCCAGAGCCACAGCGGTGCGGGATCGGCGCCGCGCAGCGCCGCGATCAGTTCCCCATTCGGTCCAGGGGCAAAGCTGTCGAAGACCGCCTCGGCGCGCAGCCGCACTGGCAGTGCAAGCTGCTTCATTTATTGGCGCAGGTGAAAGCGCAGGAACGAGGTGTCGGTTGCGGGCAGCGCCTCCAGCGAGGCATTGAGGCTGAGCGCGCGCTGCAGGGCGCGCGCACCCCCACGCACCGTCACGCGAAACTGCGCGCGATCTGCGTTCAACGAGCGCACGCTGACGTGCGAGACAAACGCCAAGGATTCGAGCAAGCTCTGTACTTTCGCATATGCGGTAACGTCGTTCAGGCCCGCGATTTCGATGTCCACCGGGGTCGGCGCGCCGCTGGCGGCAAATAATCCGGCATACAGGTCCGCGGCACCATCGATGCCCTCGATCGTGCCTGAAAACTCACTGCTGCGATCCTGGAACTGATGCGACCAGCGCCAGCTCACGACGCCGTTGGCCGTCACCGGACGGCCGATCAGAACCGCCTCAGCGCCTAAACGCAGGCCGAGGTCAACAAGCGTGCCGGTGGGTCCGTTCAGGATCGCGGCGTAATCGATGCGGCGGGGCTGGAGTTCCGCAGCAGTCGGCCAGCGCACCGGGACGCCGCGCACCTGCGCCTCGGCCTCGATCTCGCTCTTGAGTGCGGAGGTATCGTCGCTCTTGGCCACGCTGGCGCCCGCGGATCCTGCGGCGGGCATCGCGAGCCATATGAAGGTCGTCGGGCGGTCGCGGCCCCAGATCGGCTGGCCGTTTTGCGCAAGCCAGCGGTCGATGGCATTACCATCGAAGGAAATCCACAACAGGTTGTCTGAAGCCACGCGATATTGTTGGACGTAGCGCCGCGCGTCGCTCATGAGCGGCGCGAACACGGCCTCCTCGCCGGCGCTACGGCGCCCGGTGACTCGCACCATCACAATCTTCAAACCGGCGACAAAGGCGCTGTCCTGGCCCGCCTCGGACCGGTCGGCCCGCGGCACCGTGGCTTGGTACAGCTCGGCGCGCGTCACCGCGCCCGCCAGGGGCGCGACCAGCACGCATGCAGCCAGGAATAGTCGGACGAAGTGGGGGTTTGCGGTCTTGCTCATGGACGGATCGCGCGGCGCTCGGGTGTACCTTGTGTAAAATACCACAGCTTGCCGAAACGCCAAGGAACCCGATGACTGAAATTGCGCCTGTTACCTATCGCGAGGCCGGCGTCGATATCGATGCGGGCGAGGATCTGGTCGAGCGTATCAAGCCCCTGGTCCGCCGGACCATGCGCCGGGAGGTGCTGGGCGGACTCGGTGGGTTCGGCGCACTCGTGGAAGTGCCGCTCGACAGGTATCGTCGGCCGGTACTGGTGTCCGGCACGGATGGTGTTGGCACGAAGCTGCGCCTCGCGATCGATGCGCAGCGGCACGACACGGTCGGCATCGACCTGGTGGCTATGTGCGCAAACGACGTCGTCGTGCAAGGTGCCGAGCCGCTGTTTTTTCTGGATTACTTCGCAACTGGAAAACTCGACGTCGCGATCGGCGCACGCCTGATCGCGGGTATCGCGGAGGGCTGCGTGCAGGCGGGGTGCGCGCTGGTGGGAGGCGAGACGGCGGAGATGCCCGGCATGTACCACGGCGAGGATTATGACCTTGCCGGATTTTGCGTTGGAATCGTGGAGAAGGATCGCATCCTCGATGGGCGGGCGACGCAGCCGGGCGATGTCGTGATCGGACTTGCTTCCTCCGGCCCCCATTCCAATGGATTTTCGATGATACGCAGGATCCTGAAAGTCAGCGGCGCAGATTTATCCATGGACATTGGTGGCCTGCCGCTGCTTGAACGCCTGATGGCGCCGACGCGTATTTACGTCAAGCCACTGCTGGAATTGATCGGCCGAATACCGGTACGCGGGCTTGCACATATCACCGGCGGCGGTCTTCTCGAGAATATCCCGCGCGTGATCCCTGAACATCTGGAAGTGGTGCTCGAGCGCAAGGCCTGGCCACGAATCCCAATCTTCGACTGGCTGCAGACGAGCGGCAAGGTCAGCGACGCCGAGATGTACCGGGTATTTAACTGCGGCATTGGCATGACCGTGCAGGTCGCGCCCGCCGATGTGCCAGCCGCGTTGTCAGTGCTGCATGGCGCCGGTCAGGAAGCGGTCGTGATCGGCGAGGTGCGCCAGGGCACCCGCGGGGTCGTGATCGAGTGATGTCGAAACACGCCAGCTGCCCCATTGTCGTGTTGATATCGGGCCGCGGAACGAATATGCGCGTGCTGATCGAGGACTCCCGCCGCGTCCCCTCGTCCTATGCTGTAGCGGCTGTCTACTCCGATAAGCCGGGCGTCGCCGGGCTCGCCACCGCTGCTGCCCTCGGCGTGCCAGCGCGCGCGCTTGATGCAAGCAAAATTGCCGACCGCGCTGTGTATGATGAACTTCTCGGCGATGCGATTGCCCAATATTCGCCGTCGCTCGTGGTGCTCGCAGGTTTCATGCGCATTCTGTCGCCGGCGTTCGTGCGACGATTTGAGGGGCGCATTCTGAACATCCACCCGGCGCTGCTGCCGCGCTACCCCGGCCTGCACACGCACCGGCGAGTGCTAGCAGCGGGAGAGCGGGAGCATGGAGTAACGGTTCACTATGTCACGGCGGAACTGGACGGCGGCCCACGAATCCTGCAGGCGGCGCTTGCGATCGAGCCAGAGGACAATGAATCGCGGCTGGCGGCACGCGTGCAGGGGCTCGAGCACCAGGTCTACCCCGTCGCGGTCCGCTGGCACTGCGAGGGGCGTCTGCGCTATGAAGCCGGCGCAGCGTGGTTGGATTCAGCGCCCCTAAAGGAACCGCTGCAACTGGCGGACTTAAATCTGACGTGAGCAAGTTCCATGAATAAAGCGGTATTGGCGGCGCTCGCGCTCGCCGCCTCGCCCTACGCGAGCGGCGAGCCGGCGCCTGACGCCGCGTTGCAGCCCTTCAAGGCGCACTTTGTGGCCGAATGGAAAGGCATTGGTGTTGCCACCAGCGACCTGGTGCTGACGCGCGATACGGCGCCCGACCAGTGGGTATATACCTGGCGCATCACGGCGCGCGGCATTTTCCGGATGGCCTATAGCGATGATGTTGTGCAGACCAGCTGGTTTTCGCTGAATTCCGGGCACGTACGTACTGCCAAGTACATAGCGAGCGAGGGCTCGAAGCAGGTCAAGCTGGATTTTGACTGGGATGCCCATCGCGCCAAGGGCGCATCGCAGGACAAGCCGCTCGATCTCGTCCTAACCGACAATACCCAGGATGTCCTCTCGATCCAGATCGAGGTCATGCAGGATCTGCGCAATGGCACGCTGCCGGCGAAATTCTCCATCGTGGACCAGGATGAGGTCAAAGTATTCAACTACACACGCGAAGGCACGGAGGGCTTGCGAACATCCCTGGGCGTCCTCGATACCGTTAAGATCGCGAGCCAGCGCGAGGGTAACAACCGGATTTTGCACATGTGGTTCGCGCCCGCCCTGGGGTACGCGCCAGTCCAGGCCGAGAGGACCCGGGACGGTAAATCAGAATTCGCGATGCGCATCAAGACGCTCGATCGGCAATGATCAGGCCTTGGGCAGCGTGACTCCCAGCTGTCCCTGATATTTGCCGCCGCGATCCTTATAAGAGGTCTCGCAGACCTCGTCCGATTCGAAAAACAGCATCTGTGCGACGCCTTCATTCGCATAGATTCGCGCCGGCAGCGTCGTCGTGTTGGAAAATTCCAGCGTGACGTGCCCTTCCCACTCCGGTTCCAGCGGCGTTACGTTGACTATAATTCCGCAGTTCTTTACGAAGATGCCGGCCTGCAAAGCGAAGTTGCCGGCTTCGGGCACCGTAAGGCAATAAACATCATGATGGCCTGGCACCTCGCGCACTGCTGCGACCTTGTGATTGCGATACGCGGGCGCACTTCCAGCCGGTGGGTTATATCGGCGCTCCGAAACCCCATGGTGGACGTGCATCCCGGCAGCATCGTCTGAAATTTTATGGTTTGTATTCCATTCACCAGCCAGGCGACGCGTGGGATATAAATCCCCGTCGTGCGGCTGATATACCGATTCGTACCCCTCGATTAGTTCCCGGTATAACGGCATCAGAGCATCGCGCGGACGAAGCGTGTGCGCTGCCGACATGCACCCATCGCGCCTCATGAATAAGTGGTCGGAGGTTGCGTGGATGCGCTGGCCGTCGTCAAGCTCGATCTCCAATAGGGCGTCCCGTCCGATGAGCCGTGGCTGATCCAGCAAGCTAACAATTACGCGGCCGTTTTGACCGATGCTATAGCCCCAAAACGACTCACCGGAATCATGCCGCCGCGCCATTTGCTCGAGAGTCGGTGCGGTCCCATCGACCAAGGCGACGCGAGTGTCGCCACGGAAGCAACGTGCATAAGTTGATTTTCCGAGGCAAACCGTCAGCACACTGCGTGGAATGCGAAAGAATTCCACGGTCCTCGCAAGCGCGAACGAATTCGGCGGGATGATGCACATCGGGCCCTTGAAATCGACGAATGACTTTTCATCGAAGTTCTTCGGATCGACGATCGTCGAATTGATGTTCGTGAAGATCTTGAACTCCTCGGCGCACCTGACATCGTAGCCGTAGCTCGACGTGCCGTAGGAGACGATCTTGTGGCCGCCGGCCGTGCGGACCTGCGTCGGGGAAAATGGCTCGATCATGCGCTGCTCGTTGGCCATGCGACGGATCCAGCGGTCGCTCTTGATGCTCATCAGGTGGATTCCACGGTGATCTTAGGAAACATCCGGCTGTAATCCTTGTTCAACGTTGCGAGCCGCGCGGCCGTGCGTCTGGCCATCGCAAAATACGCCCGCGCGCGCGCGCTCTTTGGGTCTGCGACGACGGTCGGCGTACCGCCGTCAGCCTCCTCGCGAATCCGGATGTCGAGCGGTAGCTGGCCGAGCAGTTGCACGCCGTACTGCTCCGCCATGCGCGCCCCGCCGCCGCTGCCGAAGACATGTTCGGCATGCCCGCAATTCGTGCAGATGTGCACGCTCATGTTCTCAACGATGCCGAGTACCCTGACCTCAACCTTTTCGAACATCTTGAGGCCCCTGCGCGCATCCAGGAGCGCGATGTCCTGCGGCGTCGTGACGATCACGGCGCCACTGACCGGCACACGCTGGGACAGCGTCAGCTGAATATCGCCGGTGCCCGGCGGCATATCGATGACCAGATAGTCAAGCTCGCCCCAGTCGGTGTCAGAGAGAAGCTGGGTTAGTGCCTGTGTGGCCATTGGCCCGCGCCACACCATCGGTTGTTCCTGATCAACCAGAAACCCGATGGAATTGACGGCGACGCCATGAGCGCGCAGCGGCGTGATGCGTTTGCCGTCGATCGACGTTGGTTTCTTGCCGGTCAGTCCCATCAGCAGCGGCTGGCTCGGTCCGTAGATATCTGCGTCGAGCAATCCGACCCTCGCACCCTGCGCCGCCCACGCCAAAGCGAGGTTGGCGGCGGTGGTCGACTTGCCGACCCCGCCCTTGCCGGAAGCGACGGCCACGATGTTCTTTACGTTGTCGAGCGGCTTCAGTGCCCTTTGCACGGCATGCGCCGCTATTTCTGTGCGCAATATCACACTCAATACGACGTTATTGAGTGCCGGCGCAAGGTAGGCCTGTAGGGCCGGCAGCAGCTCCTCGTTATAATCCGAGCAAGGAAAACCGTAGGTCAGTTCCACGGTCAGGACACCCTCGCGCCGGGCAATGGCGCCGATGGCCCGGGCCTCGCCAAGCGTCTGGCCAAGGTAGGGATCGTGGTAGTCACTCAATCTTGCGCGGGCGATAGCCGGCGCATCGATAATGTTGCTCATGGTTACGCATATTGTAGCGCAGCAGACGGATGGGCGCGCACCGTGTGGCATAATTAAGAGTCCATTTCGAGCAGGGCGCCGAATGAGTTTTATTTCGAATTTCCGGGCAGATCGGCTGATCGCTGAAATTAAATCGGGCGGCAACCCGACGGGCCCGGTCGCGCAAAAAGCACTGACACGCCTGGCCGCGATCGGCCCAAGCGCGATCGCACCGATTGTCGATGCCCTGCAGAGCGCGGACAAGCACGAGATGATGGCTTACGTCGAAGTGCTCGCTAAGTTAGTGGACGCCAAGAGCGTGCCGCTTCTACTTACGATGCTGGCTCAGCATAAGGGCCGCGCGGCCGCGGGTATCTCCTGGGCGCTGTCCTCGAGCAATGGCTATCCACCGACCCTGCTTCTCGAAGCTCTCGGCCGGCCCGGCAGCCCTAAACCAGCCATCCTCGACATCATCCTGGCGCAAAAAGCCCGCTACAACGTGCGCGACCTGTTGAACAGCGCCTTCAATGCGGAGGCCAGCGAACGCATCGGCTTGTTCCGGATCATCGGCGAAGTCGCCGACGACTCCTCGATCGATGATTTGCTACTGCGCGTCGACACCCACGATCCAATCGCCCGAGTGCAGATCATCAACCTGCTGGCACGATTCAACACCCCGCGGGTCACCCAGGCACTGCAAAAGCAACTGGCCGACAAGAGCAAGTTTGTGCGCGCCGCGAGCCTGCTTGCGCTTGGCAAGATGGATGGCCCGTTCGACATTAAAATGCTCTGCGGCATGCTGCGCGACCCCGAATTCGACGTGCAGAACAAGGTGGTTGACCTGGTCGTGAAGGTCAACGATCCGGAAACGGTCAAGTACCTCGTCGATGTGCTGAAGGACGAAAATGAATACGCCCGGCGCGCCGCTGTCGAGGTCCTGAACCATGTGGGTGATTCGAAATCGGTCAAGTACCTGCTCGAGGTCATCGCCGACAGCGACTGGTGGGTCAGGACCCGTGCGGCCGACGCGCTCGGCAAGATCGGCGGACCGCGCGTCGTCGAGGCGGTCCTTGAGCTGATCCGGGACGAGAACCAGGACGTGCGCCGCGCCGCGATCGAGATACTGAACCAGACCAAGGATGACCGCGCGGTCGCGCAGCTGATCGAAGCCACCAAGGATTCGGACTGGTGGGTCAGCGAGCGCGCGGTGGATGCGCTAGCGGAGATCGGCAGCGACAAAGCCGTGCCGCGCCTGAAAGCGATGCTCGGCACGAGCGAGGCGAAGTCCCTGCCCACCGTCATCCGCGCGCTCGGCAAGATCGGCAATTACGAACTGATCGACAACCTGCTGGTCATGCTGCAGCGGCCGGAAAGCGCCATTCGCGTAGAGGCGATCCAGGCGCTTGCCAAGATCACCGATGAGAGGCGTGCCGATACGGTGCGCATGCGCTTTCAGTCCATACCGAGCGCGAACGACACCGCGGTCAGTCTTGCAATCCGCAGCGCCAATGAAGCGATGGACAACCGCTTCTCGACACAGCAGATCGCCGCCAACAAGCTTGCGCAAAAGATGCAGGAGCCCTCCCATACACTGCTTGCCGACAGCGCCAATGTGGCGGAAGTCGTCAAGCAGCAGGAAGAGCAGGTCGCGAAGCTCGACATTGGCACGATGCAGCCGGGCGATATCCTCGAGGGTCGCTATAAGTTCATCGAGAAAATCGGCAAGGGCGCCTTCGGCACCGTGCTGCTGATGGAGGATACGATCGTCGATGAGCGCCTGATTCTGAAATTTTTGAACCCGAACGTCTCGACCGACGAGGAGATGATGAAGCGCTTCGTGCATGAATTGCGCTACAGCCGCAAGATTACGCACAAGAACGTCATCCGCATCTATGACTTCCTGTACATTCGTGGCAACTACGCGATCTCGATGGAGTATTTCCCCTCGCATACGCTCGGTGCGGAGATCGTCAACGAGAAGCCGGTCGACATCAAGAAGGCGGTCCGCTTCGGCATGGACATCGCGACCGGTATGGCCGTCGCCCACCAGGTAGGGATCGTGCATCGCGACCTGAAGCCCGCGAACGTGCTGATCGACAACGGCGGCCTGCTGAAGATCGTGGACTTCGGCGTTGCGGCCGCACATACCCAGGGCGACACGCAGCTGACCAAGACCGGCTACGTCATTGGCTCGCCCAAATACATGGCGCCCGAGCAGATCCTTGGCAAGAAAGTCGACGAGCGGGCCGACATCTATAGCCTCGGAATCATCCTGTATGAGCTTTTATGCGGCGTCCCCCCGTACCTGCGTGGCGATCATATGTCCGTCATGTACCAACACGTGCAGGGCAAGGCGCGACCGCCGATCGATCTCAATAAGAACCTGCCGCAGGGCCTGAACGACCTGGTGGTCAAGTGCCTGTCCCTAGACAAGTCCAAGCGGGTCCAGACGATGGATGATCTGCGCCTGAAGCTCGAAGCGTTCCTTTAGATGCGACTCCCATCACGATTATCCGAATAGGACCGGAAAAAAGCTCGAAAAACCGGCAGCTTGCAGGTAGCCTTGCGCATTATGGCAAGAATCGACTCGTTCCTTAAGCTGGGTCTGGCACAGGGTTGTTCTGACATGCACCTCGCGGTCGGCATACCGCCCATGCTGCGTATGCAGGGGGACCTGGTGCCGATCAAATTTCGCGACTTGGCGCAGAGTGAGCTCGAGTCCTACATCACTGAAGTGCTGAGCCCGGCCCAGATCAAGATCCTCGAATCCGGCAACGACCTCGATTTCTCCTATGTCTCCTCGGAAGGCGGCCGCTTTCGCGTCAACGTGTTCCGAAAAGAGACGGGCATCGGGGCGGCGTTTCGCGCGATCCCGAGCAAGATGCCGAGCCTCGATGAACTCGCGCTGCCGCCGATTGTAAAAAAGCTCTGCGACTACCACCAGGGCATGATCCTCGTAACCGGCTCGACCGGAACGGGCAAGTCGACGACGCTCGCGGCGATGATTGATCATCTGAATACCACCCGTTCGCTGAATATCATCAGCCTCGAGGATCCGATCGAGTTCGTTCACCGCAGCAAATCCAGCCAGGTGATCCAGCGCGAACTTCATACCCACCTGCCCTCCTTCGCCGAAGGCGTGCGTGCGGCGATGCGCGAAGACCCGGACGTGATTCTGGTGGGCGAAATGCGCGATGCCGCGACGATTTCCATGGCGATGACGGCAGCCGAGACTGGACACCTGGTGCTAGGCACGCTGCATACGACCAGCGCCAACAAGACCATCGACCGCCTGATCGACGCGCTGCCGACCGAGGAGCGCGAACAGACCAAGAGCTTCATGGCACAGAGCCTGCTTGCCGTGATCACCCAGGTGCTGGTCAAGACTCCGGATTTGCGGGCAAGGCGCGCGGTATGCGAGGTCCTCGTTGTCAGCAAGGCAGTCGCCAAGTTGATCCAGACAGACCAGACGCACCAGATTCCAAGCCAAATGCTGATGGGCAAGGACTATGGCATGCAATTGATGGATGCCGCGCTGATGCAAGCGGTGACCGACAAGCAGATCGACCCCGAGGACGCCTATGGCTACGCGCTCGACAAGCGCCCGTTCGAGCGCCTGACCACCCACGCATCGGGCGCCTCCAGCTCTTCCTCCGGTACATGAGCGCACGATGGCGGCAATCGACAAGTACCTGACCGACGTGTTCGAGCGCAAAGGCTCGGACCTGCATTTCCTGGCCGGGGATCCGGCGCGCATCAGGCTGTACGGGGAGATCAAGCCGCTCAGCGCCGAAGTTCTAGCGGCCGATAGTGTCAAGACGGCGCTTTACGAGATCATGCCCAAGATCGCCTTGGAACGCTTCGAGGCCAAGGACGGGACCGATTTTGCCTACAACCTGGCGGGCGTTGCCCGCTTTCGGGTCAACGTCATGCGCCACCTGAACGGCATGGGCGCTGTATTCCGGACCATCCCGTCAAAGGCACAGTCGATGGACGAACTTGACCTTCCATCGGCTGTGCGCAGCCTGACCGACGTGAACAGTGGACTGATACTTGTGACGGGCAAGACCGGTTCCGGCAAGTCGACGACGCTTGCTGCCCTGATCGACGATCTGAACACAAGGCTCAAGGGCCACATCCTGACCATCGAGGATCCGATCGAGTTCGTGCACGTACGCAAAAGTTGCCTGATCAGCCAGCGCGAAATTGGCGTCCATGCACCGAATTTTTCCTCCGCCCTGCTCTCCGCCCTGCGCGAGGACCCCGATGTGATCTTGGTCGGCGAGTTGCGCGACCTCGAGACCATGAGCATCGCGGTCACCGCAGCGGAAATGGGCATCCTGGTGCTGGGAACGCTGCATACCAATGGCGCTGCGGCCACGGTTGATCGCATGGTCAATGCGTTCCCCGCGGACAAGCAGGGCCCGGTGCGCACCATGCTCTCGACCAGCCTGCGAGGGGTCGTCAGCCAGCAGCTGATCCCGACCGCGGGCAAGGCCGGCCGCGTTGCCGCCATGGAAATCCTGGTCAATACCCCGGCGGTCGCCAATCTGATCCGCCAGGGAAAAATGGACCAGCTGGAAAATGCCATGATGACGGGGTCCGCCGTCGGCATGCGCACGATGGACACCGCCATAGGAGCGCTGCTCGACCGGCGCATCATCAGCGGCAAGAGCGCATTCCAGAAGGCCATCAACAAGGCCAAGTTCGAGCAGTACCGCAACGACACTTGAAGGCGGGTCGCATGGCATAATTTGCGGCTATGAAGCCGCACCGCCGAATCCTGGTCACCAGCGCCCTGCCCTACGCCAACGGGCCGATTCACCTTGGCTACCTGCTCGAGGCCATACAGACTGACATCTGGGTGCGGTTCCAGAGACTGCGCGGCAACGAATGCCTGTATGTCTGCGCCGACGACACGCACGGCACGCCGATCATGTTGAAGGCCCAGGCGGAGGGCATCAGCCCCGAGCAACTGATCGAACAGGTCAACGTCGAACACCGGCGCGATCTGGCCGACATGCTGATATCGCTCGACAATTTCGGCTCGACCCATTCCGCGGAGAACAAGGTGCTGTGCGAGCGCCTGTACATCGCGCTGCGCGAGGCCGGGCATATCGAGCGACGCACGATCCGCCAAGCCTATGACGCGGTCGCGAACATGTTCCTGCCTGATCGCTACGTCAAGGGAACCTGCCCGAATTGCGCAACACCGGGCCAGTACGGGGATTCCTGTGAGGCCTGCGGAGCGACCTACACGCCGGCGGACCTCAAGGATCCAATATCCGTGGTCAGTGGTACGAGGCCCATCGAGCGAGAGTCCGAGCATTATTTCTTCCGCCTGAGCAAGTTCGATGCGGACCTGCGCAGCTGGATTACCGAGGGCGCGGTCCAGGAAAGCGTCGCTCGCAAACTTGAGGAGTGGTTCTCGCAGGGCTTGCGCGACTGGGATATCTCGCGCGATGCGCCCTACTTTGGTTTCGAGATTCCGGGCGCCCCGGGCAAGTATTTCTACGTCTGGTTCGATGCGCCGATTGGATACCTTGCGAGCTTCACGCAGCTTTGCGAACGGATCGGTGTCAGGTTCGACGATTTCTTCGCCGCCGGCGCGAGCACCGAGCTTCATCACTTCATCGGCAAGGACATCCTGTATTTTCACACGTTATTCTGGCCTGCCGTGTTGCAAGGCGCCGGCTTGCGCCGCCCTACCGCGGTTCATGCGCACGGCTTCGTGACGATAAACGGACAAAAGATGTCCAAATCGCGCGGCACCTTCATCACTGCGCGCCGCTACCTCGACAGCTTTTCGCCCGAGTACCTGCGCTATTATTTCGCCGCGAAGCTCGGTCCCGGCATCGAGGATCTCGACATGAACCTCGAGGAGTTCACGGCACGCCTGAACTCGGACATCGTCGGCAAGCTCGTGAACATCGCGAGCCGCTGCGCCGGATTCATCAGCAAAAGTTCCGGAGGCAAGCTAGCCGCGAGCCTTGCGGATCGCGATCTTTTTGCCGCGTTCACGGCACGCGCGGAGCAAATTGGCGCCGCCTATGAGTCGCTCGATTACGCCGGCGCTATCCGGGAAATCATGGCGCTCGCTGATCGCGCCAATCAGTACATAGACCAGCGCAAGCCATGGATGCTTGCGAAGAACTCCGAAAACGCGGCCGAGGTACAGGCGATATGTACGCAGGGACTCAACTTCTTTCGCACGCTGATGATTTACCTCTCGCCCGTGCTGCCCGTCATGGCGGCCAAGTCCGCGCTGTTTTTTGGCGAGGCGCCGTGGTGTTGGAGCACGGCCGGCACGCCGCTGCTCGGGACGACCATCCAACCGTACGAAGCGCTGGCGAGTCGCCTCGATATGAAGGCCGTGGCGGGCCTCATTGAGCCGGCCGCAGCGGAGATTGCGGCACCTGTGACGGCGGCGCCTAGGGCGGCGGCGCCTGGGGCGGTGGCGCCAGGGGCAGCGGCGCCTGCGATGATCTCGATCGAGGATTTCGCCCGTATCGACTTACGCGTGGCCAAAATCCTATCGGCGGAACTGATTCCCGGTGCAGACAAGCTCCTGAAATTGCGCGTCGACCTCGGTGAGCAGGGCGAGCGAGATCTGTTTGCCGGCATTCGGGCTGCTTACGATCCTGCGAACCTGGTCGGACGTCTAACGGTCGTGGTCGCGAACTTGCAGCCGCGCAAGATGCGTTTCGGCACCTCGGCCGGCATGGTGCTCGCGGCGGGCCCCGGTGGAAAGGATATTTTCCTGCTGTCGCCGGATTCGGGCGCGGCACCCGGGATGCGCGTGAAGTGACATGAACGCGCAGGCGCAGCGCCCTACCGCCGGATCGATCGACGCGCTGCTTCCGCAGACGCAATGCACCCGCTGTGGGTACGAAGGTTGCCTGCCCTATGCCGAGGCCATTGCGGCGGGTACTGCGCCTATCAACCAATGCCCGCCCGGCGGCGCCGCTACGATTGCGGCGCTGGCAACCTTGTTGGATCGCGCAGTACAGCCGCTGAACCCGGTGAATGGCAATGAGCGTGCGCCGCTGGTCGCGTGGATCGATGAGGCGCGCTGCATCGGCTGCGCCCGTTGCCTGCCGCCCTGCCCGGTTGATGCCATTGTCGGTGCAGCGAAGTTCTTGCACACCGTTCTTGCTGACCGTTGCACGGGCTGCGAGCTGTGCATCGCACCCTGCCCCGTTGATTGCATCGAGCTTCGGCCAGCCTCGGCCGACCCGGCGCTCAAAGCACCCCTGCATCGCCAGCGCTATGTTGCACATAAGGCACGGCTTGCTTCGCGCGCCGCAGAACGGCAGCGGCAGATAGACGTGCAAAAGGCTGTGGTACGCGCCGGGTCGGCGCCCTCCCAATGAATGCCACCAAGCGAAAGGAAATATTTACGCGCCTGCGCGCGGCAAATCCGGAACCGCGCACCGAACTTATCTATCGATCGCCCTTTGAGCTGCTGGTCGCGGTGATCCTGTCCGCGCAGGCCACTGACAAGAGCGTCAATAAGGCGACCCGGGTGTTATATAAAGTCGCCAATACTCCCGCGGCGATCAAGGCGCTCGGCATCAAGGGGCTGTCGCGTTACATCCAGTCAATCGGGCTATTCAATGCGAAGGCGAAGAACATCATCGCGACCTGTGCGCTGTTGCTGGAGCGCCACGGTGGCGCGGTGCCTGAGGCACGTGAAGCGCTCGAGGCGCTGCCAGGCGTCGGCCGGAAAACCGCGAACGTCGTCATGAACACGGCTTTCGGCGCCTCGACCATTGCAGTTGATACGCATATTTTTCGCGTTGCAAACCGCACGGGCATCGCACCGGGCAAGACCGCTCGCGCGGTTGAGGACAAGCTCGAGAAATCCGTGCCCGCGGAATTCCGGCGCAATGCCCATCATTGGCTGATTCTGCACGGACGCTATGTGTGCCGCGCCAGGATTCCCGCCTGTCCCACCTGCCTGATCGCTGATCTGTGTGAGTATCGTGCCAGGACGCGTGCGCCAGTGACATGAGCATCGCCTCTAGTTTTTCGCGGGATCAACTGCGTCGGACCTATTCCGATGCCTGGCGCAAGCACCAGGATCTGGCGCCGATGTCAGTGCAGGAAGCATCCATTGCCGAGATCATCGAGCTGCACCCGGAATACCAGGCACTGATCGCCGATGCCGCAAACGCCCTGGCGTTCGAGCCGGGCGCGCAAACCGGTAAACAAAATCCCTTCTTACATATGGGGCTGCACTTGGCAATCCGCGACCAGCTTGCCGTGGATCGACCGCCCGGCGTGCGCACGCTGCACGAGCAACTTCAGAGATCTCTTGGGGATGCTCACGCAGCGGAGCATGCGCTGATGGAAGCGCTTGGAGAAGTGCTTTGGCTGGCTAACCGCGACGGTCGAGCACCCGATGAGCAACAGTATATGGTGCTGGCCCGACGGCGGCTTTAGGAATCTCCGTGGCGAATTGGCCAAATTCCGCAATCCGCAAGCCAACCTGAATGGCCGTTCCGCTTTACAGCAGTGCAATGCGGCGCGATTTAGCATCAGGCTGAGCTACGATGCGACGGCGATGATCCGAACCCTGAATAGCCGTGCGGCTCCGAATTGCCGCCCTACTAAGCTACCGGCGTTTTTCATCGCATGCGGAGGGCCTTGTGACCCGACATCGTGAATAGATCCTGACCGGGATATTTTCGATCGCGTCGGTGGCGGTAGGAATTTTGGTCGGATCAATGTGTCTCGCGCACAACCAGTCGAGCGATACAGCCGCCACGGCTTCTAATCTGGGACGAATGCCCGAAAACCTGGAAACGCGCTTCGCTCTGAGCGCCATCCCGCCACATCTGCGGGACGGCGCAACTGTACTTCTGTTGGACCCGGCCAAGGGTTATACCGTCGGCCGCAAGGGAACCAATGGCACTAGCTGCCTGGTCATCCGCTCCGATTGGCGATTTCCGAGGCGCCCCTTTCGCAACGATATCTACTGGGCTGTCGGCTTCGACGCCGAAGGAGCGAAGACGCTGATGCAGATTTACCTGGCGACCGCTGAGTTGCGGGCGCGCGGGATGGACAGCAAGCGAGTCCACCGCGAGGTCACGAAAAAATTCGGCTCAGCGGCTTATGCAAATCCCACCCGCGCGGGGATCGCCTACATGATCGCGCCCATCATGCGCGGCGTCGATGACAAGAACGTGCCGGAGCCGAAGACAATGAATATGCCGCATTACATGATTTATGCGCCGGGTGTCAGCAATGCGGACATCGGCGGGAAGCCCCTGAGCCTGTACCCTTTCATGTTGAGTATGAGCCCCGGCCGCGATGATTTCATCATCATGCTAGTTGGTGCGACGGAAAAAGCCGGAATCCTTACCGAGTTCAAGGGCCTGCTGACAGACCTAAGTGCCTACCGAAACTACCTGTGCACGAACGCCAGGACCCGCGTGGAACTTCCAACCAAAACTGGCACCCAAGGGCTCTGACAGGAACGCGGTCGCGAATCTCGAGGAGCTGCGCGGCAAATTGAAATTGATGGCGCTTTACTTGCCGCAATAGACCCGACTTGCGCGATGTGCAGCGTCGGCTCGCTCGCTCAGGTCCGCGGGGCTTTTTTTGGGATGTATAAATCCGTCAGAGTGCCCTCGAACGCCTCAGCGGCAAATGCGACGGTTTCTGACAAGGTCGGGTGGGCATGGATTGTGAGGCCAATATCAGCCGCATCGGCGCCCATCTCGATCGCGAGCCCGACCTCGGCGATCAGGTCCCCGGCATTCGGGCCGACGATGCCTGCACCGATCACGCGATGGGTTTTTGCATCGAAAAGCAACTTGGTGATGCCATCCTCGCGATTCAGCGCGAGAGATCTCCCGCTCGCTGCCCACGGGAATGTGCCCTTGCCGAAATCCATGCCCTGCGCTTTTGCTTCAGATTCGGTGACGCCGACCCAGGCAATCTCCGGATCCGTATAGGCGACCGCAGGAATGCAGCGCGCATCGAATGCGGCCTTGAGCCCCGAAGCGACTTCGGCTGCGACCTTGGCTTCGTGCGTCGCTTTATGCGCAAGCATCGGCGCGCCCACGATATCTCCAACGGCAAAAATATGCGGCATGTTCGTGCGCATCTGCTTGTCCACCGCAATGATGCCGCGATCGCTGACCTTCACGCCCGCGGCGGTGGCTCCGACCGCCCGGCCGTTGGCGCTGCGGCCGACCGCCACCAATACGCGGTCAAAATCCATTGCCGCGGGCTCGCCGAGGCCCTCGAAGTTAACGTGCAGGCCATCCTTGCCGGCATCGATGGCCTGCGCCCTCGTGCCCAGCATGATCTTCTCGTAGCGCTTCTCAATGCGCTTCTGCAGCGGTCGCACAAGATCCGGGTCACAGCCGGTCATCAGCGTGTTGCTGAGCTCCATGACGCTGACTTTCACGCCCAGCGCATCGTAGACGCAAGCCATCTCGAGGCCGATGATCCCGCCGCCGATGACCAGCAGCCGGCGGCAATCGGCGGGTAGTTCCAGCGCTCCGGAAGAATCGAATATCCGGGGATCATCTGGGAGGCCCGGCAGGCGAACCGATTCGGAGCCTGCGGCAATGATGCATTGCCTGAAATGCACGAGCCTTGTCTCCGCACCCGATTTCAGCTCGAGCGAGTACGGCCCGATCAGCTTCGCCTCGCCGCTCAGGACTTCAACCTTGCGTTGCTTGGCGAGCGTCGCCAGGCCACCGGTCAGGCGGGAGACGACGCGGCTTTTCCACGCGCGCAATTTATTCAGATCGATCCGGGGCTCGCCAAACTCGATGCCGCAGGCTGCCATCGACTCAGCGTCCTCGATGACCTTTGCCGCATGCAGCAAGGCCTTCGATGGGATGCAGCCAACATTCAAGCACACCCCGCCCAGCACCGGCCAGCGCTCGATCAGCGTGACCTTCATGCCGAGATCCGCCGCCCGGAAGGCTGCGGTGTAACCGCCGGGTCCTGCACCGATCACGACCAGATCCAAGGCGCCTTCCGGCACATCAGCGGCTAAAGGGGTCGCGTCGATGGGCGCCTCAGACGGCGACGCGGGCCCCGGCGCTACCACGGTGGCTTCATTCTGGGCCGGTTCAACTGACCCCGCTTTCACAGGCCCTCGTGGTGCCACAGGTGGCGCGGGTGCCGCAGTGGCCACGGGTGCCGCGGATGGCGCTGCTTCGACCTCGACCGTCGCAACCAGGGCACCGGCGGAGACCTGGTCGCCGGTCTTGATCGACACCGATATGACCACGCCTGCAACTGGCGAGGGAACATCCATTGAAGCCTTGTCCGTTTCCAGCGTGACGACCGGATCTTCTTTCGCGATGGTCGCGCCGTTCTTGATCTGCACCTCGACGACGCTGACGTCCTTTGCATCGCCCATATCCGGAATCCTGACCTCGACCCGGCTCACGACAGGGCCTTCGGGTCAGCGAGTAATTTCGCCAGGTGCACGACAAAGCGCGCGCCCTCGGCGCCGTCGATTACGCGATGATCGTAGGAGAGGCTCAGCGGCAAAATCAGGCGGGGCACGAAGCCCCCGGCCAGGAATACCGGCTTTTGCGCCGAGCGCGCAACCCCCAGTATCGCCACCTCCGGTGCATTGATGATCGGCGTGAAGGAAGTGCCGCCGATGCTGCCTAGGCTCGATACCGTGAAACAACCGCCCTGCATGTCGAGCGCGCTCAGCTTGCCCGCGCGGGCTTTTTCGGACAACTGCGCAAGCGCGCGGGCGAGCGCGAACACATCGCTCTTGTCGGCATCGCGGATCACCGGCACAACCAGTCCATCCTTGGTATCGACCGCAAATCCGATGTGGCAATACTGCTTGTAAACGATGTTCTCACCGGATGCGTCGAGCGAGGCGTTGAAGCGCGGAAACTGGCGTAGCGCGAGGGCGCAGGCCCGGATAATGTAGGCGAGTGGGGTCAGCCGCACGCCCTCCTTCGCCGCCTTGTCTTTCTGCGCGGCGCGCAGCGCCTCAAGCTCCGTGATGTCCGCATCTTCATGCTGCGTCACGTGTGGCAGGTTGATCCAGCTCGCCTGCAGCCTCGCTCCCGAGATGCGCTGGATGCGCGAGAGCGGCTCGACCTCTACCGGGCCGAAACGGCTGAAATCGACATCGGGGACCTTCGGCAATGCCGAGACCGTTGCTCCGGGCGATGTCAGCAGCTTCTTGACGTACGCCTTGACATCGTCCGTTGTGATGCGCGCCTTCGGGCCACTGCCCGCCACCCTGGCAAGGTCAACACCGAGTTCGCGCGCGAACTTGCGCACCGAGGGGCTCGCATGGGCCTTGGAGAAACCAATCTCGTCAATCGACACTGGCCCCTGGGGCGCCGGCGGGGCGGGTGCGGGCGCCGGTGGCGCGGCAGTCACCGGCGTTGCAGACGGTGCGGCCTTTGGCGCCGGCTCGGGCTTCTGCGCAGGCGCTGCGGCGCCCGCCGCAGGCGGGGCACTTTCATCCGCCTCGAGTACCAGGATGACTGAGCCCTGCGACACCTTGTCGCCTTTTGTGACGCTGATTTTCCGCACCACGCCGGCGATCGGTGCCGGCACATCCATCGCCGCCTTGTCCGTCTCGATCGTGATCAGTGGCGCGTCAACCTCAATCTTCTGGCCGACCTCGATCATGACGTCAATGACGCTGACGTCCGTGAAGCTGCCAATATCCGGGACCTTGATTTCCGTGGAGCTTGTCATGATGTGCGCCTAGACCGACAGAGGGTTGGGCTTGGCCGGATCTATTCCGTAGGTTTTCATTGCCGCAGAGACGAGCTTCGCATCGATCTTTTTCTCGTCGGCCAGCGCCTTGAGCGCCGCGACGACTACGTAATTGCGGTCAACCTCGAAGAAGCGCCGCAGTTCGGCGCGCGAATCGCTGCGCCCAAAACCGTCCGTGCCGAGCACCGCGTAAGGTCCTGGTACCCACTGGCGGATCTGGTCGGCCACCGTCTTCATATAGTCGGTCGCTGCAATGAAGGGGCCCGCCCGCCCGGCAAGCTCTCGCTCGACGACGCTGATACGCGGCGGATCTCCTGCATGCAGCATGTTCCAGCGCTCGACATCCAGCGCGTTCCTGCGCAGCTCGCTGAAACTCGTGACCGAAAACACCTCGGCCGAGACGCCATGGTCCTTCTGGAGCATATCGGCGGCGGCGAGCACTTCACGCAGAATCGTACCGGCGCCGAACAGGGTTACCGTTAGCTTCCCCTTACCTGCGGCACGCAGGCGGTACATTCCCTCGAGGATGCCCGGCTCGGCTCCTTCCGGCATCGCCGGATGCAGGTAGTTCTCGTTCATACAGGTGATGTAGTAAAAGACGCTCTCCTGCTCCTGGTACATCCGGCGCATGCCATCGTGCACGATGACTGCAAGTTCGTAGCCGAATGCCGGGTCATAGGCCACGCAATTCGGCACCGTCGTCGCCACCAGCTGGCTGTGGCCATCCTGGTGCTGCAGTCCCTCGCCCGCCAGGGTCGTCCTGCCCGCAGTCCCGCCAATGAGGAAGCCGCGGGAACGGCTGTCGCCAGCGCCCCAGATAAAGTCCCCGATTCGCTGGAAGCCAAACATCGAGTAGTAGATGAAGAACGGAATCATGCTGACGCCATGATTTGAGTACGCGGTCGCCGCGGCGATCCAGGAACACATCGAGCCCGCTTCGTTAATGCCTTCCTCGAGGATCTGACCCTTGGTGTCCTCGCGGTAATACATCAGCTGGTCCGCGTCCTGCGGCGTATAGAGCTGCCCGACGGATGAGTAAATGCCGATCTGGCGGAACATGCCTTCCATGCCGAAGGTGCGCGCCTCATCGGGCACGATCGGCACGATGTGCTTGCCAATGTTCTTGTCCTTGACCAAGATCGTCAGCATGCGCACGAGCGCCATCGTCGTCGACATCTCCCGATCGCCGCTGCCCTTTAGGAGTGCATCGAACACCGTGATCGGAGGCACCGCCAGTATAGGTGAATTGGAATAACGGGCGGGCAGGTAGCCGCCCAGCGTTGCGCGCTGACCCTGCAGGTAACGCGTTTCATCGCTGTCAGGCGCCGGCTTGCGGAACGAGAGTCCCTCGATTTCCTCATCCGAGACGGGGATGTTGAAGCGGTTGCGAAAATCGCGCAGCGAATCGACATCGAGCTTCTTCTGCTGGTGCGCAACGTTCAGGCCCTCGCCGGCCTTGCCCATGCCGAAGCCCTTGACGGTTTTGGCGAGGATCACCGTGGGCGCGCCCTTGTGCGCAACGGCCGCCGCGTAGGCCGCATAGACCTTGCGCGGATCATGGCCACCGCGGTTCAGGCGCCAGATCTCGTCATCCGACATGTTGGCAACCATGTCCTTGAGCTCCGGGTACTTACCGAAGAAATTCTCGCGCGTATAGGCGCCGCCCTTGGACTTGAAGTTCTGGTACTCGCCGTCGACACACTCTTCCATTACGCGCTTCAGCAGGCCCTGGCTGTCGCGTGCGAGCAGCGGATCCCAGCGCGAACCCCATAACACCTTGATGACGTTCCAGCCCGCGCCCAGGAAGGCCGCCTCAAGCTCCTGGATAATCTTGCCATTGCCGCGCACCGGGCCGTCGAGGCGCTGTAGGTTGCAGTTGATCACGAAGATCAGGTTGTCGAGCTTCTCGCGCACCGGCATCGTCAGCGCGCCCATCGACTCCGGTTCGTCCATCTCGCCATCGCCCAGAAACGCCCAGACCTTGCGGTCCGAAGGCGGCACCATGCCGCGGCTCTCGAGATAGCGTGTGAAGCGGGCCTGGAAGATCGCAGTCATAGCACCCAAGCCCATAGACACTGTCGGGTACTGCCAGAAATCCGGCATCAGCCAGGGGTGCGGATAAGAGGGCAAGCCACCACCGGCGACCTCATGGCGAAAGCGCCGCAGCTGGCTCTCATCGAGCCGCCCTTCCAGGTACGCGCGGGCGTAGATCCCGGGGCTCGAGTGACCCTGCACGTACAGCATGTCGCCAGGGTGAGTCTCGCTGCGCGCCCGCCAGAAATGGTTGAAGCCAACCTCATACAGCGTGGCGGCCGAGGCGTAGCTTGCGATGTGGCCACCGTATTCGGAGTTCTCGCGATTCGCGTTCACTACCATGGCCAACGCGTTCCAGCGCAGGAACGCCTCGTTGCGCCGCTCCAGCGCCCGATCACCCGGGTATTCCGGTTCCTGTGCCTTCGAAATTGTATTCAGGTAGGCCGTATTGGGCTTGAACGGCAGGTAGGCACCGGAGCGGCGCGTAAAATCGACCAGCTTTTCGAGAAGAAAATGAGCGCGTTCCGGCCCCTGAGCCCGCATAACCGAATCAATCGACTCGAGCCATTCCTGGGTCTCGGTCGGGTCGATATCTTCGAAGGGCGATCGCTGCGTCATGAGGTGCCTTACTTGGAGTGCGCCGATGCGCACGCTCACTGGTCCTGTTAAGATGGCCGGGCACATTGCGGCACCGGTCCCTGATCCGGCGCTATATTCAGGGTTTGGTTTTTCACGGTCAAGCCAAAGGACCGGCTCGCTGTCTTGAGACGTATGCCGAATCTGCTTCCCCCCGCCGCCCTGTCCACTCCGGTACGTGAAATCCGCGGCAAAATCACCGCTTCCAGACTTTCCGGCTACGCCGCAGCGGTTCTGCTGCTACCCCCTGCACCGGTCGAGGCGGATTGGGCCGCGCTGCCGCACGGCGCCGCCGTGCGCGGGGTATTTGCCCAGAAAAAACGCAAGGCTGGGGATTTTTTCGAACTTCGGTGCGGTAAGCGCGCCGAGACGGCGCTCGTCGTTGCGATCGTCGCGGCGAACGCCCCGACATTCGAGCGGCTGCAGTCGGGAGCCAAGTGGGCGCGCGCCGCCCTCGCAGGCGAGCCACGAACGCTTTTGCTGTGGCAGAACGGCGTGGGGACCGATGCGGCGCAGGCCGCGATGCGCGCCCTGATCGCCGCATTGCAGGCCGCCGCAATGCCCCTGCCCTCGTTTAAGAGCAAGCCGGCAAGCCGGGTACGCCTTGCCAGCATCGATCTTCTTTTGGGTGCAAAGCTTGCGGGGCTCAGCGAAGAATTGGCGATCGCGGCCGGCACCAACCTCGTGCGCTGGCTGACCGCGTTGCCGCCAAACCGACTTGACGCCGCGGCCTATCGCCGCTTTCTGCAGCAGCTCGCCCGAGGCCTGCACCTGGAGTACCGGTTCTACAGCGAGCCGGAACTCAAACGTCTCGGCGCGGGTGCCTTCCTCGCAGTCTCGCAGGGCAATGCCAGGCGCGACGCCGGGATCGTGCGCTTGTCCTACCGGCCACGCCGTGGCGGCGGCTCGCCCCTGTGCCTGGTCGGTAAAGGCATCTGCTTTGACACCGGCGGCACGAACCTAAAGCCTCACAAGAGCATGCTGGACATGCATACCGACATGTCCGGCAGCGCCGTCGCCGTCGGCAGCCTGCACGCCCTGCATGCGCTTAAATCCCCGCTCGCCGTCGATTGCTGGCTTGCGATCACGGAGAACCTGATCGGCCCTACCGCCTACAAGCCCCAGGATATCGTGCGCGCGTACAACGGCACAACGATCCAGGTTATACACACTGATGCCGAAGGGCGCATGGTGCTTGCCGATACGCTCGCGATCGCTGCCGCCCGAAAACCGCGTGCGATCATTGATTACGCGACGCTGACCGGCGCCTGCGTCTACGCATTGACGGAGCGCTATGCCGGCGCATTCACCAACCGACCGCAACTGCGCGACATGGTTGAGGCGGCCGGGACTTCGAGCGGCGAGCGGGTATGGTGTTTCCCGATGGACGCGGACTTCGATACCGATATCGAGAGCCAGGTGGCGGATGTCATGCAATGCGCCAGCGATGGCAAGGGTGATCATATCCTTGCGGCGCGATTCCTGGGCCGCTTTGTGCCGCCGGAGATCCCCTGGCTGCACCTTGATCTGTCCTCGGCGACGCGTGCCGGCGGACTTGCACATGTCGCTACGGAGATCACTGGATTCGGGGTGCGCTATACGCTTGATCTGATTAACCGCGGCTGGCCTGCCGGCGCCGCGCGCGCATGACGAGCCTGACGCTCAGGCGTCCCGACGACTGGCATGTGCACCTGCGCGATGGCGCGGCACTTGCCGCGGTCTTGCCATTCACCGCAGCGCAGTTTGGCCGCGCCATCGTCATGCCGAACCTCAGTGTGCCGATCACCACGACCGCGCTCGCCGAGGGGTATCGGAGCCGGATCCGGGCGGCCCTGCCGAAGGGCGCCCATTTTGAGCCGCTGATGACGCTGTACCTGACCGACTCGACCACCGCCCAGGAAATCGATCGGGCGAAGGCGGCCGGGTTCGTGCATGGTGTAAAGCTCTATCCTGCGGGGGCGACCACGCATTCGAATGCCGGGGTTACGGATCTCGGGCGGCTGAGCGGGGTCTTCGCGGCGATGGAATCAGCTGGCATGCCACTTCTTGTGCATGGTGAGTCAACGGCCGCAGGCGTCGATGTGTTTGACCGGGAGCAGGTCTTTCTCGACCAGGAACTCGCACCGTTATGCACACGCTTCCCGGGCCTCAAGGTTGTGGTCGAGCACATCACCACCGCCCATGCTGTCGACTTTGTCAGGGGGGCACGAGCGGGAATTGCGGGCACGATCACGCCACAGCATCTTTTGCATAATCGCAACGCGCTCTTCACTGGCGGCATTCGGCCCCACTACTATTGCCTGCCAATCCTTAAGCGTGAGCGCGACCGGCAGGCCTTGCTTGCCGCAGCGATCAGCGGCAATCCGCGCTTTTTCCTGGGGACCGACAGTGCCCCGCACGAGCGCGGCGCCAAGGAAAGCGCGTGCGGCTGCGCCGGCATGTTTACCGCTCATGCGGCGCTCGAGCTTTATGCCGAAGCGTTCGAATCCGCCGCACACCTTGACCGCTTGGAAGGTTTCGCCAGTCACTTCGGCGCAGACTTCTACGCTCTGCCGCGCCACGCCGACCAGGTGACCCTGGTGAAGCAGAACTGGACGGCACCGGCGACGTACGGGTTTGGCGCAGGGCGGCTCGTGCCCTACCGTGCCGGCGAGAACATCAGCTGGCGCCTCGCCAAGGGCGCGGGACCCTGATGCAAGTGGCGCCGGTCACATTCGCCACGCGCTTTCGCGGGTTTCTTCCCGTAGTCATCGATGTGGAGACCGGCGGGTTTAATTCTCAAACTGATGCGCTGCTGGAGATCGCCGCGGTGCTTCTGGAGATGCGCTCCGATGGTACGCTCACGCGCGGCGAGACCTACCGGCATCACGTCGCTCCATTTCCCGGTGCAAACCTCGAGACTGCTTCCCTCGCCGTCAACGGCATTGATCCGCATCATCCGCTGCGCCCGGCGATTCCTGAGGCCGACGCGCTGCAACGAATTTTTCGCGAAGTGCGCACCGCCATACGGTTGGCCGATTGCACGCGCGCGGTGCTGGTCGGGCACAACGCATTCTTTGACCTGAATTTCGTGAACGCCGCCGTGCTGCGCACGGCGACCAAGCGCAATCCCTTTCACCCGTTCACGAGTTTCGATACGGCAACGCTAGGCGGCGTTGCGTTCGGCCAGACCGTGCTAATGCGCGCCTCGCTCGCAGCCGGGTTTGACTGGGATACGGGATCGGCGCACTCGGCGGCGTACGACGCCGAGCGCACGGCTGACCTGTTCTGTGCCGTCTGCAACCAGTTCCAGGGCGTATTCGATGCAAGCCGGCGCCGCCTCGCCGCGATGGGTCCGCTGCAGATGGAAATGGACGACAGTGCCGATCCGCCCGAGTCGGATCTTCCGACCTGAAGCGCGCTCAGGCAGCGACGGCGCCCGCGTCGGCAAGCAATTGCTTCAGCTCGCCGCTGCGATACATCTCAAGCGCGATATCACAGCCGCCAACCAGCTCGCCGTTGACATAGAGCTGTGGAAAAGTCGGCCAGTTCGAGTAAGTCTTCAGTGCATCGCGCACTTCCGGATCCTCGAAGATGTTGAAATGTGCAAACTTCGCCTGGCAGGCGCGCAAAGCGCCTACCGTCTGTGCCGAAAATCCGCACTGCGGGAAATCCGGCGTCCCCTTCATGTAGAGCACCACGGGCGCCGAGGCCAACTGGGTCTTGATTCGATCTATTGTAGTCATGTCACACATCTCCAGGTAATTTTACGGCCTTCGCGAGGCTCCGTTGCCGCGAGCGCGCGGCAAGCGATGCGATAATCAGCCGTTGCTCGGCCGCCGACAGGCGCGACCATGCCGTGATCTCGAGAATCGTACGATAGCAGCCAGTGCAATAGCCGTCATGGTCCAATACGCAGACTTTGATGCACGGGGACGGGGGTATAGGGTCTGGCATCGTTGAATTATGGGGGCGAGTCCCCTATTCTTACAGGTTATCGCTGCGCTGCAACCAACTCGCTGGGGGGAACCGTTATGAATCTCCTGATGACCATCAAATGGCCCATTATCATCGGTTTTATCGTTGCCCTGCTGATCGCGCTGATCCTCGGAGCCCCAGGGCATCATTTGCACCAGTTGGTACTGGCACGCTGGCTGCACATCCTGTCAGGCGTTACCTGGATCGGTCTGCTTTATTATTTCAATGTGGTGCAAACGCCGGCGCTCGCCGCGGCCACCGCTGACAAGGGCGGCCCGGGCGGGGCAGGCATCACGAAATATGTCGCGCCGCGCGCCCTGATGTGGTTTCGCTGGGGAGCGGTAGCGACCTTCCTGACCGGTTGCTGGCTGCTGTCATCGCTGCCGGGCCGCCTCCTCGAAACGTTCACGTTCGGCCTCGCGTCCGGCAATTCGAGTCCCATGACGGTCGTCATGGGCATTGGTGCCTGGCTTGGCACGATTATTCTGTTCAACGTCTGGGTGTTCATCTGGCCTAATCAGAAAAAAATCCTGGGGCTGGTGCCGGCGACGGATGAGCAGAAAGCCGCCGCGCGCAAGGTGGCGGGATACGCCTCCCGCGTGAATTTCCTGCTATCGATCCCGATGCTGATGTGCATGGTGGGCCCCTCGCACGGACTCCTGTTCTGAAAACAGCGCCTCCCGCCGACCTGCCGCTGCAGGTCGAGCGGGCGCTTGCGGAGGACATTGGCGCGGGCGATGTGACCGCCGCGCTGATACCAGGCGACAGGCAGGGCCTCGCCTCGGTCATCACGCGCGAGCGCTCGGTGTTCTGCGGCCGCCCCTACGTCGATGCGGTATTCATGCAGCTCGATCGTGCGGTCCGCATTGACTGGTTCATCGCTGAAGGCGCCTGGGCCGAACCGAACCACACGCTGTTTACGGTTTCAGGTGCCGCGCGCGCATTGCTCATGGGAGAGCGCACCGCGCTCAACTTCGTGCAGCTGCTCTCGGCTACCGCGACCATTGCACGCCGCTACGCGAACCTTGTCCAGGGGACCGGCTGCACAGTCCTTGACACCCGCAAGACGATCCCGGGACTGCGCACGGCGCAAAAGTACGCGGTACGCGTCGGCGGGGCTTCGAATCATCGGGTCGGCCTGTACGATGGCATCCTGATAAAGGAAAATCACATCGCCGCGGCAGGCTCGATCGCCGCGGCGGTCTCCAGCGCCCGGCGGCTGCAGCCTAGTATGCCGGTCGAGGTGGAAGTCGAGGATCTGGCGGAATTGCAGGAAGCCATTGATGCCCGCGCGGACATTGCACTGCTTGATAATTTTTCGCTTTCCCTGATGAAGGAAGGCGTCGCCTCCAACCGCAGCTCTGGCCATCCGATCAAGCTCGAGGCCTCGGGCGGCGTCTCCGAAGAGTCAATCCGCGAGATCGCGATGACCGGGGTCGATTTCGTCTCGGTCGGCGCCATCACCAAGCATGTGCGGGCGATCGATCTGTCGATGCGCTTCGGATAGGCGATCTCGGCACGGTCCGTCGAGGGTCTACCCCAAGGTAACCACCACACCAGTGAAGGTCGCGCTGCCGCTGCGGAGCTAAGGGATCGGCAGATGGCTTGCCGTGTATCTACCAGCCCCGCGGGCCGCAGGCGGCTGATCCAGGCGAGCCTAGAGTCCGCTGACCGCCTTCAGGATGCGCTGCGGCTGGGATACGCCGTAGCCCTGCGCATAGTCGACGCCGATCGTGCGCAGCATGTTGATAATATCGGTGCTCTCGGCAAACTCCGCGATCGTCTGCTTGCCGGTCAGGTGCCCGATCTCATTGATCGAACGGACCATTTCCCGATCGATCGGGTCGTGCAAAATGCCCTTAACGAACGACCCGTCGATCTTCAGGAAATCCACCGGAAAATGCTTCAGGTAACCGAACGAGGATAGGCCCGAACCGAAGTCATCGAGCGCGAACTTGCAGCCCTGCTCCTTCAGCGCCTGGATGAAGCGGTTGGCCTGCGAGAAGCTCGCGATCGCCGCGGTCTCCGTGATCTCAAAGCAGATCTTGGTAGCATCGAGGCCGCTTCGATCGAGTTGGTCGATCACGTAAGGCAGGAACTTGTCATCCCCGAGGGATAGGCCCGACAGGTTGATCGAACACAGCGCGAGCTTTTCGCGCTCATCGGCATCCGACACCAGCCAGCGGAACGCATTCTCGACCACCCACCGGTCGATGTTTGGCGTGATGCCGTAATGCTCAGCGGCGGTCATGAACTGGTCCGGCGTGACGATCTTGCCCGACTCATCACGCATGCGCAGCAGCAGTTCGTAATGCGCGCCGGTCTCGGTCTGGCGAAGCGGCAGGATCGACTGGCGGAACAGCTCAAACCGGTTCTCCTCCAGCGCGGTATTGATGCGTGCGGCCCACTGCATTTCGCGCCGACGGCGCATCAGGTCAATATCATTTTCCTCGAAGCTATGCACGCGGTTGCGGCCCGCCTGCTTCGCCGCCTGGCAGGCACTGTCCGCCGCACTGAGGACCGAGGCGACATCCGCATTGTCCGCCGAGATTGGCACGACGCCGATGCTGGCCCCCAGGCGGAACGTGCGTTCTTCCCAAGTGAACTTGAAGTTGCCGACCGCCTCGCGCAGTGTCTCCGCCGTGCGCAGCGCCTCATCGAGCGTGCAGCTCTCCAGTAGGATCGCGAATTCATCGCCGCCCAGGCGCGCCAGCGTGTCGCGCCAGCGAACCTTTGATTTCAGCAGGGCGCCCACCTGCCCCAGCAGCGCGTCCCCGGCGCTATGGCCGCAGGTATCGTTGACGATCTTGAACTGGTCGAGATCAAGGCAGCACAGCGCGTAGGACGTCTCGCGCGCCTTTGCGCTCTTCAGTGCCCGCTCCATGCGATTCTCGAACTCGCGCCGGTTCACAAGGCCTGTCAGCACGTCGTGGCTCGCGTGATAGGAGAGCCGCCGGTTCAGCTCGCGTGCTTCGCTCACGTCATGGAATACCAGTACGCCGCCCGAGACCGCGCCGCTGCCGTCCCTGATCGGGGATGCCGTGCTGTCGATGTACAACTCATTGCCGTCGCGGCGGATCAGCAGCATCGGCCGCACTGACTTGATGGAGCGCGTGCGCCGGATGGCTACTGCGAGCGGATTCTCCAGAGGCTCGCAGGTCTCCTCATGGAACCCGCGAAACACCTCTTCAATGGCGCGGCCCTGGCTGTCCTCGAGGCGCCAGCCGGTCAGGGATTCGGCCACGGGATTGATATAATCGATCACGCCCTTGGCATCCGTCGTGATCACACCATCGCCGATGCTTTGCAGCGTGATCTGCGCGCTTTCCTTTTCGCGGAACAGCGCTTCCTCGTACAGCTTGCGATCGGTGATATCGAGTTCGACCCCGACCAGGCGCAGCAGCCTGCCCTTGTCATCAACCCGTGCCTTGGCGCGGCTGACAACCCAGCGCCATTCGCCCGAGGCGTGGCGCATACGGTGCATGCTCTCAAAAAATGGAGTCTTGCCGGCGACGTGATCACGGATCGCCGCCTGGACGCGCGACATGTCGTCCGAGTGCACGAGCAGGCGCCAGTCGGGAGCATGCCCGACCTGCGATTCGTCATAGCCGAGCATGGATTTCCAGCGCGGCGAGAGATACACGCGATTATTCAGTGTGTCAAAGTCCCATAGGCCATCGTTCGCGCTGAAGGAGGCAAGTTCATTGCGCTCCTCCAGGTCGTGCAGCCGGTGCAGGGTCGCGATGCGTTCAAGCCCGATTGCGAGGCTCGAGCCCACGAGCTTCAGCAGCAGATGCAACTGCACATCCCAGTTATCGCGCGGCTGCGCACCGGCGATGCCGAGGATGCCCGCGGGCCGCCCTTCGATGTAATACACGATGGTCAGCACCGAGCCGATGCCGAGGCTACGCCAAAGCGCCGCGTCGACCGCCTGATCGGCGCGTACATCAGCGGTGTCGCGAAGTTCATAGACCCGCAGCGGGGCCAGGCGCGAGCGGAACCACGGCAGCGCTGAAAGCGTCTCGCCGCGCAATTGCTCCGGCGTGCCGGTGGCGAACATGCTGCGGGTGGCGGCGATATCGGTAAACGCCTCCGTAACCGGGTCGATGCGCATGTGAAACGCGGTATCCGCACGAGTGGCCTCGCGCAGCTGATCCAGGTTTGCGTGGATCCGGTCCGAGGCATCGCCCTCGCTCATCGACTGGAAACCGACCGCGATCTTGATGCAGGTGACATCGAGGCCGGCGAGAGGCGCCGCGCCGCGTTTCGGCCAAAGTGATTGGGCGAGCAGATCCGACGCAGTCAGATCAGGATATCGCAGATCGCTAGGTACAATTGCCATGCGCCGCCGTGAACCCCGAAAGATTATTCAAGCGTTGGTGGCCTTCGAGTTTGACAGTCTGTAAAGGTCAAATAACGAATGGGTCACACAGTTCCTGCAGATGAGTCATCCGGCACCTACGCTCGGATTCTCTCATAACCTGTAAGGAATACAAGCTAAGCTTATGTATTAGCGGGGATTGATGTTCAAGCTCGGCGATCAGAGCAGATTAGCACGGGCTAATTCATGCAGGTCCTTTAACCGTCCTTCGAGTTCTACCTGATAGTTCTCGAGGCCCTCGGCGCCGAGCCCTTTCGGGATGTAAAAAGGCTTGCCAACGACGATAGCCACGCGCGCAAGCGGCCACGGAATCACGAAGCGATCCCACTGGAAGTTCCATGCCCGGGAGGCAGCGTAGGACATTGGCAGGATCGGCCGCTGCGAGAGTTGTGCTAGTAGGATCGCGCCGGGCTTCGCTTTCCAGACTGGCCCGCGCGGACCGTCTGGCGTAATCGCCGGCGAGAGGCCCTCCTGCGTCAACGCCTGGTAATAGTCCCGCAGCGCCCGCGCACCGGTATAGGTCGAGGAGCCGCGGATCGCTTGCGCTCCCATCGAGGCGACCAGCATCGCGCCGATCTCTCCGTCGACCGAGGGACTGATCAGGAAGCCGAGCCTGACGCCCATAGCGCGCCACTCCAGCAGTTGCCGGACACAAAAAAGCTGGTGCTGATGCCAGTAGACCGGAATGAACGAGGGTGCATGCGCTAGCGCCGCCGTGAGGTGCTCGGTGCCACTCACGCTAACGATTCGGCACCATGCCCACACCAGCCTGATCAGGCCGCGCGCAAGCGGGACCAGGATCCGGTACAGCAACAGCCGTGCGCGAGTCAGGGTGCGGCCCGAGCGAGTCTGCTGCTGGTAGATCGTGTTACGCACGAACGGCATTGTATCGTGGTCGCTACGCTACAATGGCCTGATGCAGGCGACTCTTATTCCCCCGGGGCCCGAGGTGGGCTTCGATCTGGGCGGCAGCGATGAATCGCTTGCCCGCATGCGCGAGTACGGCGCCAAATACGGCGATATCTATCGCGTCTTTGCGCCGGCGCGCGGGGTGTACAACATCGTGATCAACCATCCCGATGACGTGCGGCGGGTCTTGCTGTCGAATCATCGCAACTATACCAAGGGCGAGGGAATGGACCGGGTCAAGATCCTGCTTGGCAATGGGATCATGACCAGCGAAGGGGACTTCTGGCGCCGGCAGCGGCGCATGATGCAACCCTCGTTCCACCGCCGCATCATCGACCGCTTTGCAACTCTGATCGGCACCGTGAATGACAAGTTCTCCGAGCGCTGGGCGGATAAGGCCAGGCGCGGCGAGCCGGTCAATATCACAGACGATACCAGTGAACTGACCCTAGAGATCGTGCTGCAGTCGATTTTCGGCACGGACCTTGCGCGACTCGAGAAGCAACTCGGCGAGAACCCCTTCGAAGTCGTCGCGAAGGAGCCGAACCGGGACCTGAAGTTCGCCTTCCGCTTCCGCTCCCTGACCCGCCTGGTGGCCGATTTGATCGCGCGGCGCCGCGCTGAGCCGGAGGAACACTTTGATTTTCTCGCGATGCTGATGGCCACGAGCGACCGGGACACCGGAGCGCCCATGGGTGATAAGGAGATGATCGATGAAGTGCTGACGCTGATCGTCGCCGGGCACGAGACCACCGCTTCTTCCCTGACCTGGACCTGGTACCTTCTGAGTCGGCATCCGGAGGTCGCCGCGACATTGCAGAACGCAGTGGATCAGACGCCGCCCGGGAACGCCACGAGCCTCGATGCAGCGCTCGCCGCCGGCTTTGCACACCAGGTGCTGCAGGAGTCACTGCGGCTCTACCCTCCCGGATGGCTGTTCACGCGCCGCACGCTCGAGGCGGACGAACTCGGCGGATTTCCGATTGCGCCGCGCACTGATGTGTTCATCTGCCCCTACCTGCTGCATCGCCATCGGGGCTTTTGGGACGATCCGGAAGCCTTCCGGCCTCAGCGCTTCGAATCGGTGGATGTCGAGGAGCGCCACCGCTTTGCCTATATCCCATTTTCAGTGGGACCAAGGCACTGCATCGGCGAGAACATCGCAATGTTCGAGATGCTGGTGCATCTGACTACCATGAGCCGGCGTTTTGAGCTGGCACGAAGCGATGACGCGCCGCTCGAGATGGAGGCGCAAATAAATTTGCGGCTGCGTTCGAATCTCATGATGATGGTAAAGACACGATGAGCTACCAGACCCTGATCGACATTCTTGAGAACAACCGTAGCGTGGATCGCGCGGTCTGCTACGTCGATGGCGAGAATTCAGAAAGGCATGTCCCGTACGCGGACTTCTACAAGCGCGCACTTGGCATCCTCCATCACCTGCAAGCGATGGGCGCCGTGCGTGGCGACAAGATGATCATTTTCCTGAGCAACAATGAGCAGTTCATCGACGGCTTCTGGGCTGCGGTCGCTGGCGGCATCGTTCCCGTGCCGCTCGCGGTCGGCATCAGCGATGAGCATCGTCACAAGCTGCTGCGCGTCGCACGCAAGCTCGGCGAGCCGTTCCTTTATACCGATGCCAGAAGCCTCGAGCGGCTCGAAAGCCTGGCGGTGCAGGTGGGCGAGCTGGCGCTATTCGCGGCACTCAAAAAGCGCTGCTTCCTGGTCGACACGCTGACCGACATCTCCCATCCCGGCAAGATGATCCGCCCCAAGCCTTCGGATTTGGCATTTATCCAATTCTCCTCCGGTTCCACGAGCGAGCCGAAGGGCGTAATGCTGACGCATGGAAATCTCGTGGCGAATACCAAGGGCTCGACCGAAGTCGATGGATTCAACAGCAGCGATGTGTCGTTGAGCTGGATGCCGCTGACGCATGACATGGGCCTGATCGGCTTTTATTTGATGCAGTTTGCCAATGGCGTGCATGTCAACCTGATGCCAACGGAGCTGTTCGTGCGGCGCCCGCTTTTGTGGCTGCAGGTCGCTGCAAAAAAGGGCGTGACAATCACCTGCTCGCCAAACTTCGGCTATCGCCATTTCCTTAAAGTGCTGGGCGATCGCAAGCTCGAAGGAATCGACCTGTCAAGAATTCGTCTGATCTACAACGGCGCCGAGCCGATCTCGGTGGACCTTGCCAACGAGTTCATGCACACCCTCGCCTACACGGGCCTGAGGAAACAGGCGATGTATCCGGTGTACGGACTCGCCGAAGCCTCCCTTGCCGTGACCCTGCCGCCGCTCGGCAGCGACTATCGGTGGATCAGAGTCAATCGGCACAAGCTTGGCGTCGGCAGCCTGATCGAGCTGAATCCAATAAATGCGCGCGATGCGCTCGCGCTGATCTGCGTTGGCAAGGCCGTGCCCTTTACCGAGATCCGCATGGCGGATGAGGCTCGCCAGGCGCTGCCCGACGGCACGGTGGGCCATATCCTGATCCGCGGCGCCAATGTCACTGGCGGCTATTTTGGCGACCCTGAGGCAAGCGCCCTTGCGATCGACAGCGACGGCTGGCTGGACACCGGCGACCTTGGCGTCATACATGAAGGTTCGCTCTATATCACGGGCCGCAGCAAGGAAATCATCTTCATCAACGGCCAAAATTACTACCCCTATGACCTTGAAAACATCGCGCAGCGCGCGCCGGGCCTCGAACTTGGCAAGGTCGTTGCCGCCGGCCTTGCCAAGCCCGGCGCCCAGGCGGAAGACCTCGTCATTTTCGTCTTGCACCGCGGCAGCATGGAGGAATTCCTGCCCACCGCCTCCGGCGTAGCGCGGCTGGTTAATGAGCATACGGGGCTTGAAGTCACGCAGGTCATCC
This sequence comes from Gammaproteobacteria bacterium, assembly GCA_025355645.1. GTDB lineage: Bacteria > Pseudomonadota > Gammaproteobacteria > Steroidobacterales > Steroidobacteraceae > Bog-1198. The sequence goes on from JANXZG010000048.1 coordinate 71,342, forward strand.
CGGTAAAACGGATTCCGAAGACGACCAGCGGCAAGGTGCAACGCCACCTGCTGGAGGAATCTTTCACCAGCGGGGAATTCGATGCGGACCTCGCGGAATTGCACGCCTTGCGAGAGCGGCACGCGGGTGCGAGCCATGCCACTGGCACGCAGCTGGAAGCACGGTTGCAGGAGATCTGCGAGGGCGCCCTGCCCGGCAAGCGCATTGCAGTCAGCGACAATTTGTTCGAGATCGGCGCGAGCTCATTGAAACTGATCGAGATACACGAGACGATTGACCGCGAGTTCCCAGGCCTTATCGACCTGACGGAACTGTTCGATTTCCCGACGATTGCGCAGCTCGCGCAGCACCTGCAGGCCAAACTCGCGAAAGCGCCCGCCTAGGTCGAGTCCGTGCCGTACAGCGGCTTCGGGAATCGCCATCGTCGATAGGTCCAGAGCCAGTCCGCCGGGCTTGCCCATACATCCAACTCGCAAACACTCGCGTAGCGCGCGGTCAGAGCCCCGCTCGTCGTGAACTCACGGCCATCCCACAGCTCGCGCAGCTCCACTTCGTAATGGCCGCGCCTAACGCGGCGCATCGACAGGTAGATCATCGGCAAGCGCATGGCGCGCGCGATCTGCTCGGCGCCGACGTAGAAAGCCGTATCCTGCCCGAGAAAGCTCAGCCACTGGTGACGTTCATTAGCAGCTGGCGCCTGATCCGCATTGACGGCAATCGCGCGCACGATGGACCGACAGCGCAGCACTTCGGCCAGCAGATCCTTGGCGGGAACGAGCGTCGCGCCAAAGCGGCTGCGCATATTGAACATCAGACGCTCGCCGGATTGATCAGGCAAGGGCTTGTACGCCGCATCAACCGGAAATGACAGTTGCAGGGTCACGCCATGCAGCA
>JANXZG010000084.1 GCA_025355645.1 Gammaproteobacteria bacterium
GTTGGCGTTTCACCCCAACACCGTACGACAACTTGGACTTAATTGTCGGACAGCAAATTCGAGCGGCAAAGGCCGGAGGCCCGCGATGAGGCAAGTCGGATGGAAAAGATTGTTGGGAATCACCGGTTGGATACTCACGACGACGATCGTTCCATTGCACGGTCAGGGCACGATCGGTGCTTACCGGGCACTTAACGACAGCGAATCCATCGTCGGACTCCGCCGGACATTGTTATACAGGATTCCGCTTGACCCTCCTCGGGGAGTTCGAAGCGACTCGATTATCGAAGCCTTTTGGCGAATCGAAAATCGCCCATCGATGAAGCTGGCCGATCGAATTCCCGTTCGCATGAGTCGCGATTCTGCACTCCGAGTCCTGCTTCAGAGCGTATCCGAACGCAATCAGTTTGACTCTAACGCCGCATTTCTCCACCGAGTGGGATTGAGAAAGACCGAACAGTGAAGGTTCTTTCGCCAACTCGAGATACTGGAAGGCTCGCTGTCTACGAATTGATTTTGACGCTTCGCCCGCCATAAGTCCACTCCTTGCTGCGGGCGACGACAACTGCCTCGCGCTCAAGTTGACCCGCTTATTTCTATACCCCTTGCTGCCGACGAGACCTGAACGACTCGGCCGCCGCGTTTGATCGGTTTGAGGAGGGCGGCGGCCTCGTCAGGCCTCGCAGCAGAAGCGCAGAGTCGTTAGGTGGCAATTCGAGAGGCCGATGTCATTGAATCGCACGTTGTGGTCCGCTGGCCTTCTTCTTCTTGCTTGCCCGTCCGTGCTCCGCGCCTAGGCACCCGGGTGGCCGGTCGGGACCTATCAGCTCACTTGGTTTGGAGACGGACTCGGCCGCGACAAGCCGATCATTCGTGATTTACTCGTCGTATTAGCGGCAGCAGACTTGCCCGACAGTGTCCGGAAGGGTTTGCAGATTGCCTCCTCGCCGATGACACCGGGGCCAATTAATGCGTGCTGGCGTCTTCTCCCCGGATCACCGAAATACCTTCCAGATGGCCGGGGCGTATCGAGCCGTTGGGTACCTCGTGGTGATAGTATCGCCATGTCATTGGCGTTCGCCGTCGATGCGGGCACGAGCGTGAGGCTGTGGCGCGACTCGCTAGGCGTTCGAGGCATGGCGACGTCGGCCGGATGGATGGTGATCCCGCCGGCCACTCGCGCTGCGCCGCATACGATTCGCGATAGCATTGTGGGGCGACGGCTTGGGGACGCGGATCCGCGGCAATGTCTGCAGTAGCCATGAGCGTGAGCGACCGGGCAGATAGGTAACAGATGCCACCTAACCCGCGCTTGCTGCCGACGAGGCCAGGCGGTTCGGCCGCCGCGATGTATGCTTGATGGAGGACTGCGGCGGCCTCACCTGGCCTCGCCGCAGAAGCGCAGAGTCGTTATGCCGCGACCGACGGAGCGAAAATCGATCACATTTTAGAGCAGTGCGCCTACTGCGGGGCCACCGCGACGACAGACGACCATGTGCCGCCGCAGGCGCTGCTCCCGGGAGTTGCGCGCGGCGATCGACCATCCGTGCGCTCGTGCGCTGATTGCAATAACGGGGCGTCCGACGACGACGAGTATTTTCGCGATATCGTTCTTAGGTACCACCGAGTCGCCGACAAGCCTGTTGCAGCGCCTGCAATCGAAAAGATGGTTCGAGCGATGGCGCTGCCGCAAAAGATCGGGTACGCCGAGGCGACGTTGCGATCGTTCACTGACGTTCGGGCTGTCACGCCTGCGGGAATCCACCTCGGCGTACAACCCGCATACCGCGTTGACGGCAAACGATTGGCCGTTGCCGCGGAGCGGTATCTCCGTGGGCTTCACCTTATTGAACGTGGATCTCGCGTCCCAACCGATCATTCCGTAAGAATCCAGGTCCAACCCGAATCAATCCTGGGGCAACAGGACCAGCTGCAACGTGTATTTGCATCGGGAACTCAGCGGATCGTGAAAGACGGTGTGTTCTGGTATAAGTGGGTTGTGCCTAGCGATCAACCGAGTGCAAGCGCGTGGCTGCTCGTCTTTTTCGACGCCTTCCCAATTCTCGGATTTGTTCACCCGCCCGTGACGAAGGCTGGCCTGACATAGCCGGTCCCGCAGCTGCCCTGGCCACGAAACGCGGTCGCACGGGTAGGGCAAGGATTGGGTAGAGCCGATTGGGCTAACTTGTCGCATCAGGAGGCAGCATGTCCGCACCCGAGCCGCTGGCGCCGTGCCCGTTCTGCGCGGAGCCCATCCAACCACAGGCAAAAAAATGCCGTTATTGCAGCGAGTGGCTGCCGTCCGGGTGGTCGACCACCAAACCGGGCGCGGCCGAGCCTACCAACCTCCTCGCCCCAACGATTGCATCACCGGCTGAGACGCCCGAACACTTATCGAACTCGCAAGCGCCTGGCCTGGAGAAGCCGGCCCCGACGGGGCGGCCGTGGCCAGTTGTCGCGATCGGCGCTTGGTTTCTGCTTCTCGGCGTTTACTTCTTGATGCAGTCCGTTCCGCAGCTCCTCAATGATATGGGTTCCAACTGGGCGGCGTTCTTCGGGCGATCGTTGGGCACGGTGCCTCTCCTTGCGCTGGTCGGTACGCCGGGACTGGGATTGTTCGGCCATTCATCCAAGGTCTATCGTTTCACACGTGGACTGTGCGGTGTACTATCTCTCATTTGCGTCGGTGGCATTCTCTTCGTGTTGGTGAGTCTCCTCCGAGACAGCAGTCGTCCTGACTGGCAAGCGCCGGCATTGCTCGCTGCCAGCCTCAACCTCGCTGTTTACGGACCGTCGTATCTGTACCTTCATACTTCGGTGCGCGCCAAGGTCACGTTCGGCCTAGTTGCTAGGGCATCGTGACCGCTAGACCATGAGTAAGGCGACCGCGACTCCGCTGCCGCCGCCCTTCGAATCGAATCGTTCGGGTGCGCCGCTGCTGGGCTCGAGCGTGATTGCGGCATAACACGCGCTTGCTGCTGACGAGGCCAAGGCGGTTCGGCCGCCGCGATGTATGCTTGATGGAGGATTGCGGCGGCCTCACCGGCCTCGCCGCAGAAGCGCAGAGCGTTAGGCCAACAATCGGAGACCAAGTGAGAGCCAAGCTCTGCTCGCTACTCATGTTCGGATTGGTGCCGTCGGTGCTCCACGCCCAAGACACGCCCGGGCTCATGGAGTTCAAGGCAAAGATGGTTGCGAAGTACGGCGCGACTGCGGTTGGAACATTCACCTCGGGTGCGGTGCAGCGCATTGAGTTCGTAAGCTTCCCCTCGTCGGACACATCGTCAGTTAGACTTTCTCGCCCCAAGGAGGGGGAATGAGGAAGTCGAAATTCACAGAAGCCCAGATCGTGGCGGTGCTCCAGGAAGGCGTGGCGGGATGCCGGTCGCCGAGATCCTGCGGAAACATGGGATCAGCCGGCCGACCTACTTCAACTGGAAGGCGAAGTACGGGGGCACGTCGGTCCCGGAGCTGCGTCGGCTGAAAGAGCTCGAGCAGGAGAACGCCAAGCTCAAGCGCATGTACGCCGAGCTGGCGCTCGAGAACGCCGCGATCAAGGATGTGTTGCACCGAAAACTGTAACGCTGTCCGCGCGTCGGGCCGTCGCGGCGATCCTGG
>JANXZG010000109.1 GCA_025355645.1 Gammaproteobacteria bacterium
ATTTTTCATGAAGGGATCCATTTTTAGCGCGACGATACCACTGTCATGCTGGCTGCGGGCTCGCTCCAGCGACGCAAATGCCAGATCGCGCTCGCCGCGAACAGCATGCAGCTCCGCAATATTGTATAGGTCGGTGCGTGAGTCCGGGGATTGATGGGCAGCAATCCATTTCTCGGCTTCCGCCGGACGTCCGACGATCTGGTTTGCGAGCGCCTGCGCGTAAGCCCGTAGCCAGCATGACAGTGGTATCGTCGCGCTAAAAATGGATCCCTTCATGAAAAATCTGAGGACCGATCCGAGATTCAATGCGCTATTGCGAAGGTTGAAATTACCCGAATAGGGCTTCTTCGCGGTACGAGGTGCTAGAGGGTGTGACGGTAGACGATGAAGCCTCATTTTTCCGCGAGCCTGTCGTACAGCTTCATCGCCGCAGTGTTCGACTCATGCGTCTGCCAGTAGACCTGCGGCGAGCCCGCAGCCTTTGCCTGCTCGTAGACGGCATGGATGAGCGCGCGCCCCACCCCCTGGCCGCGCGCCGCCTCCGAGGTAAACAGGTCCTGGAGATAACATGACGGAGCAATCTGGATCGTGCTGCGGTGGTACAGATAATGCGCGAGGCCGCATACACGTCCAGCGAGGCGTGCGACAAGTGCATGCATTGGCTCATACTCGTCGAAAAACCGCGCCCATGTCGCCGGCGTAATCTCCGGCGCCAGGGCAGTCGTCCCAGCACGCTCATAAAAGGCGTTATACCCGTTCCAGAGCTCTTTCCACGCAGGGAAGTCCTCCCGCCGCGCCACGGTTATTTCAATGTGCTGTGGCGCGGTGCCGCTAACCATGGCTACAATCCCGTGCCCACGAGCTTCTTCAACTGCCTGACGCCAGCTTCGCTTCTTTTGTAGAACGTCCATTGCTTGATGCGCTTGGAGGTCACGAGCCCGGACTGGCAGAGGCTCTTCATGTGTTCGCTCAGCGTTGGCTGGCTTACGCGCAGCTTGCGGGCAATGAGCAGCCCGCAGACGCCATCCTTTACGAGATCGCCAGCCACCTGTGGCGGGAAATGGCGCCGCGGCGCCTTCAGCCAGGCGAGGATCTGCAGGCGCCGCGGATTGGCAAGGGCACGAAATATCAGTTCAGTTTTCATATAGGCAATTAGCCATCTGCCTAAGTATCATGGATGAACGTCATGTACCTGGAGAGTTCGATGAGCACCGCCGGCTTTCCGTATGTTACCCGACTCAACACCCAGTTTGCGCCACTGGAGATTGTTGCAGAGGGCGCCATTGCCGGTGCCTGTACCGAGCGCTGGTTCAACCAGACGCTGTGCCAGGTCAACGATTCGGTCGTTCGGCTCGGGGTCGTGGAAGGCGAATACCACTGGCACAAGCACGAGGACGATGACGAATTCTTCTATGTGATCGAAGGGCAGCTGTTCATTGACCTGGAGGATCGCATCATCGACCTTTTGCCCCGGCAGGGCGTGGTGATTCCCAGGGGCGTCATGCACCGCCCCCGGGCGCCTGAGCGAACAGTCATGCTGATGGTGGAGACGAAGGATATTGTCCCGACCGGCACTTAGCTCGTGCCGGATGGGCTTAGGCGCGGGGAATCGTTAAACTAAGCCGCGCACTGCTTCGGCATTGGCGCAGCTTCCCGCCGGCTGCGTTAATATCTTTGGTAAGTCCATAGGGAGAATTAGCCGTGCAAAGCACAAGCGTCCTGCGCAGACATGCGCAATTTATTGCCTGGTCCGTGCTGCTCTTGTCCTGCGCAGCAAACGGCTTCGCAGCGGATATCTATAGCGCTGGTCAATTGACTATTCCCTCGCTCTCCATCGGCGGCGGGAACTATTCCGATGTCGTGGTGACGCCGGGAAGCATCCTGGGCATCGCCGGCGGCGCGCCCAATGGCGTCAGGGACAACTACAACCCCTTCGATACCCAGCTGACCATTCCCAACGTTGCGGTGGGAAGCCATACCTACGCCAACGTGCTGATTACGGTGGGCAGGCTCGTCTCGATCGGCGGCGCGACCGGCGTGGATAGCTACAGCGGCGGCCAGCTGACCATCCCGTCCGTGCAGATTCAGGGCGGTGTGCAATACACCAATGTGGTCATCAACGTCGGCACGATCGTCAACGCTGGTGGCGGGATGCCGGTGAATGTGCGCGATGTCTATGATCCCGCAACCCAACGGCTGACCATCGCGGCGGTTTTGGTTGGCAGCAAGGTCTATACCAATGCGATCGTCGCTGTAGCTAAGGTGGACTCGGTTGGTGGCGTCGCCGCCACGCAGTTGACTACGGAACATGCGCTCGCCCAGACGGGCCTAGCGATTGCGCTTGCCTCGACCGTCCTGCAAAGCCAATTGCAGATCCTCTCCGGATTGGGCATGGGATTGTCGACTTGCGAGACCTTGAATGGCGGTGGGAGCGTGATGTCCGGAGCGACGGCAACCGCGGTAACCGTCTACTATGACAATGCCTGCACTAAGCCGTATATCGTCGCAAATGCGAACATGACCACAGGCACCGACGCTTCCGGCGGCATGCAGATCGTCATCGCCGAGACGGCGACCTATTATGGTCTCGCGGATGCGGTTATTGGAACGCTCACGCTTAACGAAACGCTGTCCCAGATCCTGGTGGGCGTTACCGAAAGCGCGGCTGTGGTACATGGGCTTGGCATCTTTACGCCTGCGAGCGGCGTCCAGACCCCGGTGCAGCTCGGCCTGTACTGCACGATCCCTGCCAACGTGCTGACTGAGTGCGCCGTGCTGCTGTGTGCGGGCGGCATCGCCCAGGACTTCCCGGCATTCGGCATGGCGATCGGCGCAGTTACCCCGCTCACGTTGATGGTCGAGTCTCTGGCATCCGACGGTCCTCTGACTTTTTCGGGCACCTCATCGACTGTCAACAGCGGTCCCCTCGGGTCACTGATCCTGACCGCGCCGGGGCCCACGTCGATGGCCATCACCGGCGGCAGGACGTTCGCTTCTTACGTAAGTACTGGCGGCGCTGCCGCGTTCGCACTTTTTCCACCCACGCCGACGAGTTGGACCTTGGCGGATCCTGCAAGTGGCCTGCAGGTGCAGATCACAGTCCTCAATAACACGACGCGCAATCTTTCCGTGGCCATCACGCAATCGTCATCTGGCACGACTCTGGCGACCGGTGCGGTTGATCAGTCAGGCACCGGTACAATTACCTATTCGGATCAAAGTGTGGAGCAGGTCACCAGCTGGACGCTGGGAGGAAACTTGTAACTGACGGCGGTCGCGCGGCATCACATCGCCGCGGGCACGCCGTTTTTTATCTGCACCCAGTTAAGGTCGCGACGGATCCGGTTATGCGCGTCAATGTGCAGCATACCGGTCATGCCATCGAGCTCCGTCGTCTGGCCAGAGGACTTGCCTGCGACCAAGGGCGCCAGCCTGTAGGCATCGAAGCCAAACGCGTACAAACGGTCGCGCCGCTGGGTGCGCGCCGGCCAGGCAGCATGAACAGCTTCGCGAAGCTGGAAAATCACCGGGTCGGCGGACACCATCCACGGCATGTCCGGAAACATCAGCCCGTCGATGTCGTGATTCGCGTCCTGCCGCGCCTCGAAACTGTCCGAGGTCGAATAGACCGGGATGTCGCCGGCATAATGGAATTTTAACTGCGACACGATCAGGCGCGCCGCGCTGGCATTGCCGGCGATGAAGACGAAATCCACGTCGGTACGATGGGTCGAAGGTTCGCCCTTGACCGAATGCACCTGCAGGCTGCCACGGATGGTGTCCGAGAAATCGGCGCGCGTACTCTCGTAGCGCTCCGTCTCACGGACACTGCCACCAAGTTGTGACAGCTCATCGGCAAACGCGCCCCCGATCCGGTTGCCAAGCTCCCCTTCGACCAGTATGGCGATGCCCTTCAGATGACCATCAGCGGCGACGCGCCGCGCAACTATGCGCGCCTCGTCCTCCGGCAGCAGTGCGTACTGGTAGATATTGCGACCGACCGTCGCCGACTCGCCAAGGAAATTGAGCGCGAGCATCGGAATGCGCCCGGCGGCGAGCGGTACCACCTCGGCGACGTCTTCCTTGGTGAGCGGGCCGACGATTACGCCCGCGCCATCTTCAACCGCTTGGCTGTAGATGCTGGCCACGGGCTGGGCGGCTACGTCGTAGATGCGCAGATGCGGCCGCGCATTCACCTCCGTGGCGAAAAAAGCGGCGAGAAAGCCGTCGCGAACCGCGACGCCGAACGATTCGGAGCGCCCGGAGAGCGGCAGCAACAATGCGATCTGGTCCGGATAGGAAACCGGGGGGGTTGTCGCCGGCACCTTGGCCGCCGTCAATATGCTCTCGTTTGCCGGGTGTGCGGGATAACGCTTGCGCCAGGCCGCAAGTTCGTTCGCGGCATTGGCTGGGTTCCGTCCGAGGTCGGCAGCGACCGGCGCAAGTTCCAACCACCCAGCGATGATTCCGTCACTGCGCGGCGGCACTTTCAAGGAATTGCCGTGCTCGGCCGCTATGCGTAGCCAGTTGTACAGATCCTGGCGACTCGCGCGCAGACTCGCAGGATCCGCAAGGTAGCGCTCGCGCTCAACGAAGGACTTCACGCCCTCCGCAGGTCGACCCGACAGAAACGCCGCCTTGCCGCGGACCCACCAGTAGGGCGCGGCCTCGTCGGGTTGCGTCGGGACTGGAATCTGGTCGAGCTCGCGAATTGCCTGGGGGCCGTCTTTTTCCGCGACCGCCAGCTCGCCTGTCACCAGTGCGCGTAACACAGGCAGGCGTGCACGAACGTCGGGCGCAAGCGTTGCGAGGGCCTTGTGCGCATCGGCGAGATCGCCTGCTGCAATCCACTGGTCCGCGCTTTGCAGCTCGAAGAAATCATGGTCAGCTCCCGGCGCGCCAGCCATGTCCGCATATAGTCTGGCCGCCTCAGCATGCTTGCCGTCACGAATCAGCTTGGCGGCCTGTTCCTGATGATCGAGCGGGGGGTGCTCAGATTGCATCAGGCTGCAGCTGGCAACGACCGCAGCGGCAGATATCAGGGCGCAGAGCGCCAACCATGGACGTCGAGTGATCACTGCCATACCCTAAAGCCCTCATTCAGGATGCTGATTATAATGGCAAACACCGGTACCGGGCGGCTCTACGTCGTGGCGACTCCGATAGGCAATCTCGGAGACTTAAGTCCTCGGGCGCGTGAGATTCTGGGGGCGTGCACGCTGGTGGCGGCCGAGGACACCCGGCACACCGGTACCCTGTTACGGCATTTTTCGATTGCCACGGCATTGATATCGATGCACGAGCACAACGAGCAGGACCGTGCGCAGGAACTCGTCGAGCGGATGCGCGCGGGCGCCACCGTTGCATTGGTCAGTGATGCCGGCACGCCTGCGATCAGCGATCCGGGCTATACGCTGGTGTGCGCCGCGGTCGCTGCCGGTATCGAGGTGATTGCAGTGCCGGGTGCTTGTGCCGCGATCGCCGCGCTTTCGGTGGCCGCGCTGCCGACCGCAAAATTCTGCTTCGAAGGATTCCTGCCGGCACGCACTGCCGCGCGCCGCACCCGGCTACTAGAGCTCGCGCATGAAGAGCGCACGCTCGTTATTTATGAGTCTCCGCATCGCATCGGCGAAGCCCTGGAAGACTGCGCGGAAATTTTTGGCCCTGCACGAGAGTGTGTGATTGCGCGCGAGTTAACCAAGCTGCATGAAACTCTATATCGCGGCACGCTCGCAGAACTTTCTGTTCGAGCGCGACAGGAACCGGACTTCACGCGTGGCGAAATCGTGCTGTTGATCGCGGGCGAGAGCCCGACAGTTGACGAAGATACTGGCGCGGAACTGGATCGAGTGCTTAGGGTGCTACTCGAGCAATTGCCGTTAAAACAGGCCGCCGGCCTCGCGGCAAGACTTACCGGCGCGCGCGACAACGAAGCGTACAAGCGCGCGCTCCAGCTCAAAGGCGCGCCGCCCTCGCAATAAGCGGTGGTTCTGCGTATGGTGCTACGCCAAGAGTCGGCCAAGCAGTCGCTGTGCGCGCAAGTGCATGGAGGAAAGTCCGGGCTCCATCGGGCAAGGTGCCAGGTAACGCCTGGGGGGCGTGAGCCCACGGAAAGTGCAACAGAAAGATACCGCCTAAGCGCCGCGCAAGCGGTGCCGGTAAGGGTGAAATGGTGCGGTAAGAGCGCACCGCGCGGGTGGTAACACCCTCGGCATGGCAAACCCCACCTGGAGCAAGACCAAATAGGGAAGCGGACAGTCGCAAGGCTGTCACATGTGGCCCACATGGGCTTCCGGGTAGGTCGCTAGAGGTGCGTGGCGACACGCATCCCAGAGGAATGACTGCTCTTGACAGAACCCGGCTTAACGGCCGACTCCCTTCTTACCATTTAGTTGCAAGTTCGCCGAGGATCGGCGACGATCGCGACATACCGATGCTGTGCGCCTGTTTAGCTAAAACCCCTAACAGATTGATTCAAAAGATGCTCTGGGATCAGCCATCGAGCAGATATTGAAAATGTGACCTAAGTCACTGTCGGCACGGGTTTTTTTTAACTTAAGCCGTTGACAGTTTAACCACGCGATCCCTATAGTGGTGCCAGGTGGGAAAAAGTGGGAGAAAATGGGTTTAACGACCCATGTACGGGATGTTTCGCGGCGCAAACAAGCTGACCCTCGATGCCAAAGGCCGGATGGTGATGCCCACCCGGTATCGCGAGCGGCTGCAGGAGCGTTGCGGCGGCAAATTGGTAATCACGATCGACAAAGAACAGTGCCTGTTGATTTACCCCCTGCCGGACTGGGAGGAGACCGAGCGCAAGTTGATGCGCCTATCGAGCATGAACTCACACTCGCGGCGCCTGCAGCGATTGATGGTCGGCCATGCGACGGATATCGATCTGGACGCACATGGGCGCTTGTTGCTGCCACCGAACCTGCGCGAATTCGGCCTGCTAACGCGCGACGCGATGCTGATAGGCCAGGGCCTGCGCTTCGAATTATGGGATGAAGCGCGATGGAATGAACGGCGTGACGAATGGCTGGGGGGCGAGGATTTCGCCACCGACTTGCCCGCCGAACTTGAATCGCTCTCGCTATAGCGGATCACGGAGATCCCGGAGCTCGGTGGTTTGACCGAACAACAAGAAGTTGGGGCGGGGCACGCGCCGGTACTGCTGGTTGAAGCGGTTGCCGCGCTCGACGTCAAAGCCAGCGGCGTGTATCTGGATGCTACATTCGGCCGCGGCGGACATGCGCAGGCGATCTTGCGCCGCCTCGTCGCCGACGGCCGGCTGCTATGCCTGGATCGTGATCCGGCGGCCATCGCAGATGCGCAGGCGCGCTTTGCGGGTGATCCGAGGGTCGCAATTTTCCTCTCGCCTTTTTCCGCGCTGGACGCCTGTGCAGATCGATTGCGCCCCGGCCTGCGCCTGGACGGCGTCCTGTTTGACCTGGGCGTGTCATCGCCGCAGATCGACGATGCGACACGCGGGTTCAGCTTTATGCAGGACGGCCCCCTCGATATGCGCATGAGCCCGGGCTCCGGACCGAGCGCGGCGGATGTCGTGAACCAGGCAACCGAGCGCGAACTTGTGCGCATATTCCGGGACTACGGCGAGGAAAGGTTCGCAGGGCGCATCGCGCGCGCGATCGTCGCGGACCGGAAAACGGCGCCATTTTTGCGCACGCTGCAGCTCGCTCAGATGATTGCGCGGGTCAGTCCGACCTACGATCGTCACAAGCATCCGGCGACACGGATATTCCAGGCGCTGCGCATCAGCGTCAACGATGAGCTCGGCGAACTTGAGACCGCGCTTGACGCAGCGCTCTCGCGCCTGCAGCCGCGGGGCCGGCTTGTGGTGATCAGCTTTCATTCCCTAGAGGATCGGCTAGTCAAGCACTTCATGCGCCGCCATTCGCTGGCCGATCCGATGTATGCCGGCCTGCCGCACATCCCAGCGCATGCGCGACCGCAATTGCGGCTCGTAGGCAAGCAGGTCTCGCCCGACGCCGCCGAATCGCGTGACAACCCGCGTGCGCGCAGCGCGCGTATGCGCGTTGCAGAGCGCCTGGATCAGGAGCTAGCCGCATGATGAGCCATCGATTTCTGGTGATCGCCTTGCCGCTGTTGTGGCTCGCCGCACTCGGCAGCGCTGCGGGAGTGATTTATTCGCGCCATCAGGCCCGCGACCTGTTCGTGCGGCTCGAAAAGCTCAACGCGGAGCGCGACGCTCTGGAAATGGAATGGGGCCAACTGCAGCTCGAGCAGAGCGCGTGGTCTACGAACGCGTTCGTCGAGCGCGTGGCAAACGCCAAGCTGCAGATGAACCTGCCGCAGGCGCGCGACGTGCGGATCGTGCGGCCATGAAGGGCCGTCCGGCAGATAGCGATATCCGCGCGCGCAGCTACCGCCGGCGCTCGCTGCTGGTGCTGGTACTGGTGTTCTGCGGCGCTTTCGGGCTGGTCGTACGTGCGGTCCAGCTGCAGCTGTTGGAACACGACCAGTTCGAAAGGCGCGGCAAGGAAGAGTCGATGCGCGTCGTGAAGATTACCGCACACCGGGGCGCGATCACGGATCGCAATGGTGAGCCGTTAGCGCTCTCATCGCCCGTCGATAGCATCGGGGTCGACCCTTCGCAACTCAACGATAACATCGACCAGTTGCCGCGGCTCGCGAAGGCACTCGGTCAGGACCCGCAGCTGCTTGCCCGGCACATCACCAGCAACCTGGATCGCGAGTTCTTGTACCTGGCCAGGCACCTGCCGCCGGCACAGGCAGAGCGAATCAAGGCGCTTGATATTCCGGGCGTGTCGATCACGCGCGAATACCAGCGCTTCTATCCGGCCGGCGAAGTTGCCGGACACATCGTCGGATTCACGACCATCGATGATAAAGGCCAGGAGGGCCTCGAGCTTGGCTACGACCAGTTGCTGGGCGGCGAAGATGGGTCCAAGCGGGTGCTGCAGGACCGCTACGGGCACTACGTGGAAAACGTCGAGCTGATACGCACGCCCCGCCAAGGCAGGGATCTGGCGACGAGCATCGACCTGCGCATCCAGTACCTCGCTTACCGCGAGCTGAAAATGGCGATGAAGGACTATCGCGCGCGCGCAGGCTCCGCGATCGTCGTCGACTGTGACACCGGCGAGGTGCTCGCCATCGTCAACCAACCCTCTTATAACCCGAATGATCGGGAGCAGCTGCAACCGGAGATGTACCGCAACCGCGCGGCCACCGACATCTTCGAGCCGGGCTCGAGCGTCAAGCCATTCATCATGGCCGCTGCTCTTTCATCCGGCCAATATCACCCCGACAGCGTGGTCAATACGTCCCCCGGGTTCCTGAAGGTCGGCATCAAAACATTCGAGGATGAGCATAATTTTGGTTCGATCGATCTCGCCACGATCCTCGCGAAATCGAGCAACGTCGGCACCGCAATGGTCGCGCTGAGCCTCAAGCCGCAGCAGATCTGGAATACGCTTACCGGGCTTGGCCTTGGCCAGGTCACCGGCAGCAATTTCCCAGGCGAGTCGGCGGGCATGTTGAGTCATTATTCTCACTGGCGGGAAATTGGCATCGCAACGCTGTCGCACGGCTATGGCTTGTCGGTGACGCCCCTGCAACTCGCGCATGCCTACGCGACCATCGGCTCCGGTGGAATCCGTCGCCCGCTTACTTTCGAACGTGTCAGCGGTCCGGTTGCTGGCGAGCGGGTCATGGAATCATCGGTCGCCCACTCGCTGGTGCAACTGATGGAGCACGTTGTCGCCAGCGGCGGCACCGGCACACGCGCCGCCGTGGTCGGCTTTCGCGTAGCCGGCAAGACCGGCACGGCCTGGAAATCCTTTGCCGGCGGCTACTCGACCGATCACTTCATGGCCGTGTTCGCGGGCGTCGTGCCTGCCTCCCACCCAAAGCTGGCAACCGTCATTGTGATAGACGATCCGAGCGGCGACCTGCATCGCGCCGCTGACGTCGCCGCGCCGGTTTTTTCGAATGTAATGTCTGGTGCGCTGCGCCTGATGGACATTGCGCCTGATGATCTGCAGAACGTACCCGCGGCAACGCTGGTGCGCGTAAGCGACGTGCAATGATTAACCTGGGTCAGCTGCTCGAGCCATACTTGCCGCTCGCGCTGCCGGCGCATGCGGGAAATCTGCCGATCACCGACTTGACGCAGGATAGCCGCGAGGTGCGCGCAGGCAGCTTGTTCGTGGCGTTACGCGGCGCGACGCACCACGGTCTTGAATTTGTCCAGCAGGCCTGCGAGCAGGGCGCAGTCGCGATCCTGTGGGAACCCGGTACCGGTATCGAGGCGCCGCAACTGCCCAGCAATGTTGCCTGTGTCCCCGTACCCGACCTTCCCAGACTCACCGGACTGATCGCCGACCGCTTCTTTGGCGAGCCGTCAGCGCATCTGCGTATCTGCGCGTTCACCGGTACCAACGGCAAAACCACCTGCGCGTTCCTGCTGGCTCAGTGCATGGGGCACCTCGGCCGAAGCGCCGCCTACATCGGCACCATCGGCTGGGGCCGCATCGGGGCTTTGCGCAGCCTTGCCCACACGACGCCCGATGCGATAAACGTGCATCGGATGCTCGCGCAGCTGCTTGCCGACGGGGTGCGCGACGTCGCAATCGAGGTATCGTCGCACGCGCTCGATCAACACCGCATTGCGGGCGTGCGCCTGTACGCCGCGGCGTTCACCAACCTGACGCACGATCATCTGGATTATCACCGGACCATGCTCGCCTATGGCGACGCCAAGGCCCGGCTATTCGCGTTCCCCGGGGTCAAGCAATGCATCGTCAATATCGGCGATGACTTCGGACGCCACCTGGCCGAGCGCCTGCGTGATGACACGCGGCTCATCGCGGCGTGGATAGACACTGACGAGTACACCGATGCGTGGTCAAAGGTAAGGCATCTGCGCGCGCGACGCGTCAGTTGTCAGACGCGCGGCCTGACCATGGATATTGACGGCACGTTCGGCAGTGTAACGCTGCAAGCGCGACTGATTGGTCGGTTCAATGCGGAAAACCTGGCGATCGTCCTCGGCTGCCTGTTATCCCTTGGCATTGGCGCGCCGCAGGCTGCCGCCGCACTCGGAGAGTGTGAGCCGCCGCCTGGTCGCATGGAGATCGTGCCATCCGCGGGAGAGGGCAAGCCGCTGGCGGTCGTGGATTACGCGCATACGCCCGACGCACTGGCCAAGGCGCTCGGCGCACTGCGAGAGCACTGTGCTGGCGAGTTATGGTGCGTGTTTGGCTGCGGCGGCGATCGAGATCCGATGAAGCGTCCGATGATGGGCACTGTTGCCGATACCATGGCCGATCGGATCATCGTGACCGATGACAATCCGCGCTCGGAAAACCCGCAGGTGATCACACACCAGATCGCAGCGGCTTTCACGCGCCACATGCCGCAGGTCATCGGTGATCGCGCCGAGGCGATCGCTACGGCGCTGCGCGCAGCGCGCTCGTCCGATGTCGTGCTGATCGCCGGCAAGGGCCATGAGAACTACCAGATCTACGGTGCTACCCGGCGCGAATTCAGTGACCGCAGCGAAGCGATGCGCTACCTCCGGGATGCCGCATGAAACGCATGCTCAAGGAATCGGCATTGGTGATGGGCGGCCGGCTGCAGGGTGAGGATCGCACCTACGCCGCAGTGTCGACCGATAGCCGCACGCTGCAGGCAGGCGCATTGTTTGTAGCGCTGCGCGGCCCAAATTTTGATGGCGCAGGTTTTGTCGCGGCGGCGGCCGAGGCAGGCGCTGCCGGCGCGATTGTTCCGCGCTTAATGCCGGTGAAGCTGCCGCAGATCGAGGTGGCGGACACGCTATTGGCGTTGCAGCGGCTGGCGACGAAGTGGCGCGCGAATTTCAAGCTGCCACTGATTGCGGTTGCCGGCAGCAATGGCAAGACGACTGTGAAGGAAATGATTGCGGCGATCCTCACGCGTATGGGTCCCTGCCTAGCGACGCAGGGCAACCTGAACAACCATATCGGTGTGCCACTGACTCTGATGCGCCTGAATGAAACGCATAAAAGCGCGGTCATCGAGCTCGGCGCGAATCGCATTGGTGATGTGGCTCAGCTCATGGCGTTCGCACAGCCCGGCATCGGCGTCATCACCAACGCCGGCGCGGAACATCTCGAGGGCTTCGGAAGCGTCGACGGCGCGGCGCAGGGAGAAGGCGAGACCGTGGGTTGCCTTGGCGCGACCGGGACGGCCATCATCAATGCCGACGATCAGTTTGCCGCCTATTGGCGCGGTCTTGCAGGATCGCGCCGGGTCCTCAGCTTCGGCGCGGAAAAATCTGCGGATTTCGTTGCCCGCCACAGCCGGCAGCGGATCGTGCGTGGTGAATTCATCACGCATTTCAGCCTGTCATCGCCCGCGGGCTCAGTTCCGATCACGATCCACACGGGGGGCGCGCACAACGTGCGCAACGCCCTTGCCGCCGCAGCCGCGGCCCATGCCGCAGGGGCGGCGCTCGAGCACATCGTGGCGGGACTCGAGCATTTCCGGCCGGTAGCCGGGCGCTTGCAGCTTAAAGCCGGCCCGCAGGGCAGCTGGATCATCGACGATTCCTACAATGCTAATCCGAGTTCTGTCAAAGCGGGCCTTGACGTACTGCGTGCGCTGCCGCCGCCGATCTGGTTCGTGTTGGGCGAAATGGCTGAGCTCGGCGAGAAGACCGACGAATTTCATGAGGACATAGGCTCCTATGCGCGCGACTGCGGTGTCACGCGCCTTTTTTGTGTCGGTGCACCCACGGCGCGCGCGGTCGCGAGTTTTGGCGCTAACGCCGATTTGTTTGCGGATGTAGAGCTGCTGATCGCGCGCTTGAAGTCAGAGCTGCCAATGGGCGCCACCGTGCTGATCAAGGGATCCCGCGTCAACCGTCTCGAGCGCGTCGTGCAAGCGCTTACGAGCCGAGGACACTGACGCCATGCTACTGCTGCTCACGGAATATCTCGCCCGCCGCCTGTCCTTTTTCCACGTCTTCCAGTACCTGACGCTGCGCGGAATCATGGCGGCGATGACGGCGCTCGCACTTGCGCTGTGGATCGGGCCGCGCATGATCGGCATGCTCGCCCGCTACCAGATCGGCCAGCGCGTACGCAACGATGGACCGCAGACGCACTTGCAAAAAGCTGGGACGCCAACGATGGGCGGCGGTTTGATTTTAGTGAGCATGACTTTCAGCACGTTGTTGTGGGCGGACCTAAACAACCGCTTTATCTGGATACTGATGTTTGCGACCCTCGCATTCGGCATCATCGGATTTTATGATGACTATCTGAAACTGGTAGTCGGGAATTCCAAGGGCCTTACGGCGCGCTACAAATACCTGTTCCAGTCGCTGGCGGGCCTTTTCACTGCGTTCGCGCTGCACCAGTTCCATCAGTCGCTGGCCGAGACGTCGCTGTACGTGCCCTTCTTCAAGGCCGTTGCCATACCGATGAGCACGGCCTTGTTCGTCATGCTGACCTATTTCGTCATCGTGGGTTCCAGTAACGCCGTGAACCTGACCGATGGGCTGGACGGGCTCGCGATCATGCCGGCGGTGATGGTAGCCGGTGCACTTGGCGTATTCGCCTACGCGACCGGCAATGTGAAATTCGCCTCCTATTTGCAAATCCCCTACATACCCGGGGTAGGCGAGGTGCTGATCTACAGCGCCGCACTAGTTGGCGCGGGCCTCGGATTTTTGTGGTTCAACGCCTATCCGGCGCAGGTCTTCATGGGCGATGTCGGCGCGCTCGCGATCGGCGCGGCGCTTGGCACGATGGCGGTCATTGTGCGCCAGGAAATCGTGCTGTTCGTGATGGGCGGCGTGTTCGTGCTGGAGACGGTGTCGGTCGTACTGCAGGTCGGCTCTTTCAAGCTCACCGGCAAGCGCATTTTCAAGATGGCACCGATCCACCACCATTTTGAGCTCAAGGGCTGGCCTGAGCCCCGGGTGATTGTGCGTTTCTGGATCATCAGTTTTGTGTTGGTCCTCGCGGGTCTCGCGACCCTGAAGATCCGTTGATGAACAGCGTCGTCGTAGGTTTGGGAAAAACCGGCGCCTCATGCGTGCGCTACCTGGCCAAGCGCGGCATTGCGGTCAGCGCTACCGATTCGCGCCAGATGCCGCCCGGACTCGCCTCGCTGGGCCCGCTCGCCGGAAAGCTTGACCTTCGGCTAGGCGGCTTTGACATGTCCTTGTTGGACGGCGCTTCCCAGCTGCTGATGTCACCCGGGGTCTCGCTTCTTGAGCCTATCGCCCAGCGCGCGCGTGAGCGTGGCATCGAAGTACTCGGGGATATTGAATTGTTCGCCCGCGCGGTACGTGCCCCGGTAATTGGCGTGACCGGCACGAATGGCAAGAGCACGGTCACGAGCCTGGTCGCACACATGGCTCGCAGCGCCGGGCGGCAGGTGCTGGCGGGCGGCAACCTAGGCGAGCCGGCTCTCGACCTGCTCGATCAGCCTGTTCCCGACCTTTATGTACTCGAACTGTCGAGCTTCCAGCTGGAGACCACCTCCTCGCTGAAGCTGCAGGGGGCGGTCGTGCTGAACGTTAGCGCTGACCACATGGATCGGTACGACTCGATCGAATCCTATGCAAGCGCCAAGGCCAGAATCTTCGCCCGTTCAGCGACGGTGGTGCTGAATGCCGACGATGCGGTCGTCGCCTCCATGCGCCGCCGCGGCAACCACACCGTCACCTTTTCGATCCTGCACGGCGATGCCGATTTCACGCTGCTCGAGCAGGAAGGCGCGATGTGGCTCGCGCGCAATGGTAAGCCGCTGCTGGACGCATCAAAAATAAAGTTGCCCGGAATGCACAATATCGCGAACGCGCTGGCGGCGCTCGCGCTAGGCGAGGCGGCGCAGTTGCCCTATACGGCGATGCTGAGTGCGCTTGAGACCTTTCCCGGACTGCCGCATCGTTGCGAATGGGTCGCAGACGTCAGCAGGGTTCGTTACATCGACGACTCCAAGGGCACGAATGTCGGTGCGACCATCGCAGCCGTTGCCGGCCTCCGCCAACCTCTGGTCCTGATCGCTGGCGGCGACGGCAAGGGGCAGGACTTCGCGCCGCTCGCCCCGGCGTTTCGCGGCAAGGTGCACCACGCGGTACTGATCGGCAAGGACGCGCAAGCAATTGGCGCCGCACTGGCGGGTGTCTGCCGCGTCGAGTTCGCCGCCACGATGCCAGGCGCCGTCGCAGTGGCCGCCGCCGCCGCGCGCCCCGGCGATGCCGTATTGCTCTCGCCAGCCTGCGCGAGCCTCGATATGTTCCGCGACTACAATCATCGCGGCGACGTCTTCGCCGCGGCAGTGCGCGCGCACGCCGGCAGCCAGGCATGAACACGGCAACCCTGTCGCAGGGACTGCGCGCCCGGGAGCGGATGCCCTTTACCTGGGACTACCTGACCATCGGACTGGTCGCCGCGCTTCTGCTCGTGGGGCTCGTCATGGTGACCTCCGCGTCAATGTCGATAGCGGCACGCGACCTCGGCAGCCCATTTTTCTACCTGCAGCGTCAGTTCGTCTATGGCGGCCTTGGCGTTCTGATCGCCTGGGTAGCGACGCGCATCCCGACGCAGCTGTGGGAGAAATACAGTACACCGCTGTTGTTCGTCGGCTTAGTGCTGCTACTGCTGGTACTGGTCCCGGGCATTGGCGCGGTCGTCAATGGTGCGCGGCGCTGGCTGCGCGTCGGGCCGGTGAATTTCCAGGTATCGGAACTGGCGCGGGTCCTAGTGCTCACCTGGATATGTGCTTACTGCGTGCGCAAGCGAGCGGTGCTTGAAAAGACCTGGGGTGGCCTGCTGACGCCCGTGGCGCCGCTCGGGCTCGCGGGTATCCTGCTGCTAGTCGAACCGGATTTCGGCGCGACGACCGTTTTAGTTGCGACCGGATGCGCGATCCTGTTCATTGGCGGCGCGCGCCTGCGCTATGTCATTGCCTTGGTTACCGCCGCAATCTGTTTCCTTGCCGTCATGATTGCGGTCTCGCCCTATCGACGTGCGCGCTTGCTGAGTTTCATGCACCCGTTCGATGATCGGTACGCGTCGGGATTCCAGCTGACCCAATCCCTGATCGCGATCGGGCGCGGCTCCTGGTTTGGGGTCGGTCTGGGCAGCGGCGTGCAGAAGCTTTTTTACCTGCCGGAAGCACACACGGACTTTGTCTTTGCAGTTCTTGCAGAGGAACTGGGACTGATTGGCGTGGTCGGCATCGTCCTGCTGTTTGTCGCGCTGGTCTGGCGATCGTTCCGCATTGCACGCATGGCGTCCGCTGCCGGGCTACAGTTCCAAGCCTACCTTGCGCTCGCCTTCGGCATCTGGATCGGGGTGCAGGCGATCGTAAACATCGGCGTCAACATGGGCCTGCTGCCAACCAAAGGCCTGACCCTGCCGCTGCTCTCCTATGGCCGCAGCAGCCTGCTGGTGACCCTTGCCTGGATAGGTGTGCTGCTGCGCATCTACCACGAGCTCAAATGCACGTCGCGCTCGGCCGTGATACGCGGCTCCGGGAGTGCCGGATGACTGGTGCACCGGTGCTGATCATGGCGGGCGGAACGGGCGGCCATGTATTTCCGGCATTAGCGGTCGCGCGGTTGCTGCGCGAGCGCGGCGTGCCGGTCGTGTGGCTGGGCGCGCCCGGCAGCATGGAATCTCGGCTCGTGCCGGCGAACGGATTTCCGATCGAGTGGATCCGAGTACGCGGCATCCGCGGAAAGGGAGCGCTCGCGTGGTTGCGCGCGCCGTTCGCGATTTTTGCTGCCGTGGTTCAGGCCGCTGGCGTCCTGCGCCGTGTGCGGCCACGTGCCGTACTCGGCGCCGGCGGATTCGTCAGCGGCCCCGGCGGCATTGCCGCATGGCTGCTGCGCATTCCGCTGCTGATCCATGAACAGAACGCGATCGCGGGTATGACCAACCGTTGGCTCGCGCGCGTCGCGACACAGGTGCTCGAGGGTTTTCCCGGCAGCTTTGGCAAAGGTTCCCGCGCTCGCTGCATTGGCAACCCGGTGCGCGCCGAAATCGCCAGTGCCGAGGATCCCGCGCGGCGATTCGCGCAACATGGCCAGCAAACCTCGCTGCTCGTGCTAGGCGGCAGCCAAGGCGCCCACCGCCTGAACCGCCTGCTGCCCGAGGCCCTTGCGCTGATCGCGCCGAATGGTCGGCCGCGCATACGTCATCAGGCCGGCGAGCGCGACCTCGTGGCAACCCGGCAGGCTTACAACGTGGCCAAAGTCGACGCCGAAGTGCTGGCGTTCATCGAGGATATGGCAGGCGCCTATTCATGGGCGGACCTTGCTATCTGCCGGGCCGGTGCACTGACGATCGGTGAACTGCAGGCGGTCGGCCTGGGTGCTGTCCTCGTTCCGTTTCCGGCGGCGGTCGATGATCATCAGACGCGTAACGCCGAAGCGATGGTGCGCATCGGCGCCGGCGTGATCGTCCAGGAACGTGACCTCGATGCGGCGAGCCTGGCGCGCCTGATCACGCAGCTGGCGGCGGATCGGGGACGGTTGTTGCGCATGGCCCAGGCGGCCCGTGGCGCCGCGGTGACAAATGCGGCCGGAAAACTCGCGGATATATGCCAGATGGCGGGAGCAGCGGCGTGAACGATCGCATGCGCCGCATCCACAGGATCCATTTTGTCGGCATCGGCGGCAGCGGCATGGGCGGCATTGCCGAGGTGCTGTTGAACCTCGGCTACGAAGTGCAGGGTTCGGACCTGAAGGCCAACTCGGTCACGCAGCGGCTTGAGAGGCTGGGGGCGAAGGTGCACATCGGGCATTCGGCCGCGCATCTGGGCGGTGCGGATGTCGTGGTGGTCTCGACTGCCGTGAATAGCGGCAATCCGGAAGTTGCCGCGGCGCTCGCCGGCCGCATCCCGGTCGTGCCGCGCGCAGAAATGCTAGGCGAGCTGATGCGCTTTCGTTATTCGGTGGCAGTGGCCGGTACCCACGGCAAGACCACGACGACGAGCCTCGTGGCAAGCGTGCTGGCGGAGGGCGGCCTCGATCCGACCTTCGTGATCGGTGGCCGGCTCAAGAGCGCCGATAGCAATGCCCGCCTCGGCGCGGGCCGCTATCTGGTTGCTGAAGCGGATGAAAGCGACGCCTCATTCATGCATCTGCAGCCGATGATCGCGATTGTCACCAACATCGACAACGACCACCTCGGTACGCATGACGGTGATTTCGCGCGCCTGCAGCAGAGCTTCATCGACTTTCTGCATAACCTGCCGTTCTATGGACTCGCGGTGCTGTGCGTCGACGATGCCCGCGTGCAGAGCATCTTGGGAGAGATTGGGCGACCCTATCTGACTTACGGTTTCGATGAACCGGCCGACGTGCGCGCCGTCAACGTGCGCCGCGACGGCATGCAGTCGCATTACGATGTCGCGCGCGCTGGACAACCCGGACTTTCGATCACGATCAACCTGCCGGGTCGCCACAACGTACTGAACTCGCTCGCCGCCATCGCGGTCGCCTTCGAGCTCGGCATCGGGGCCGAGGCGATCCAGCGCGCGCTGCTTAATTTCCAGGGAATTGAGCGGCGCCTGCAGCTGCTTGGCGACCTCCGCTGGCCTGGGGGACACGCGACGGTGGTCGACGATTACGGCCACCACCCGACGGAAATTGCCGCAACGCTCGACGCAGTACGCCAGGGCTGGCCCGGGCGACGCATTGTGCTCGCGTTCCAGCCGCACCGGTATACGCGCACGCGCGACTTGCTTGATGATTTCGCCAGTGTCCTTGGCAACGCCGACGTGCTGCTGGTAACCGAGGTATATGCGGCGGGCGAGGTGCCGATTGCCGGCGCCGACGGGCGGGCCATCTGCCGCGCCGTGCGTTCGCGCGGCACTGTGGAGCCGATCTTCGTCAAGCGCGTCACCGAACTTGCGGTGTCCCTGCGCAGGGTCCTGCATGATGGCGATGTGGTGCTGACCATGGGTGCCGGCAACATTGGTGCGGTCGCACATGAGCTCAAGTCACGGTTCATCGAAGGATTGCGCGCATGATTGGCCCGCAAGCCTCCCGCCAACTATCGGCCGAATACAGCACCCGGGTGCTGCGCGACGTCTCCATGGTCAAGCATACCTCCTGGCACGCCGGAGGGGCCGCAGACCTATTCTTCACGCCGCGCGACGCACAAGATCTCGCCTCGTTCGTGCGCCAGTTGCCGCCGGAAGTGCCACTACTCTGGATCGGTCTAGGCAGTAACCTGCTCATTCGGGACGGCGGGTATCGCGGCGCGGTAGTGCTGACGCATGGCGCACTGGGCGCCATGCATCGCCTGAGCCTGCAGCGCTTGCATGTCGAAGCCGGCGTGACGTGCGCGCGCGTCGCGCGCCAATGCGTGAGTTGGGGCCTTGGGCCGGCCGAGTTCCTTGCGGGCATCCCCGGCACGATGGGTGGCGCGCTAGCGATGAACGCCGGCGCCTGGGGCGGGGAGACCTGGAAGCACGTGATCGAGGTCGACACGTTGGACCGTCATGGCATGCGTCATACGCGCCTCGCGGCTGAGTTCGAGATTGGTTACCGCCATGTGCAGGGTCCGCCGGATGAATGGTTTCTTGCCGCGCGCCTTGAGTTCGAGCGCAAGCCCGGCGTGAATGAGTCCTCAATCAAGGAACTGCTAGAGCTGCGCAAGCAGACGCAGCCGATCGGCTCCTGGAGCTGCGGCTCGGTGTTCGCCAACCCGCCAGGAGATCACGCGGCTCGGCTAATCGACACCGCGGGTCTGAAGGGGTATCGCATCGGCGATGCGTCGGTATCCGAAAAGCACGCGAATTTCATTATCAATCACGGCAAGGCAAGCGCCGCCGATATCGAGGCCGTGATCCGGCACGTGCAGGACACCGTTGCATCGGTGCATAAAGTGCATTTGCGCCTCGAAGTGCGCATCCTCGGGGAAGCAGCATGAGCCTGCTGAATCCAAATCCCGGTGCGCAGCGCGCCAGCCGCGCCGCGGACTTTGGCAAGGTTGCCGTTTTGCTGGGCGGCGACTCCTGCGAGCGCGAGATATCGCTGATCAGCGGCAATGCCGTGCTCGAAGGCCTGAAGCGCCGCGGCGTTGATGCACACGCCTTCGATCCGCTGCATACCCCGGTGCAGGATCTCATCAGTGAGGGATTTAATCGCGCCTGGAACATCCTGCACGGTCCTGGCGGTGAAGATGGCCTTATTCAGGGTGCGCTCGAATGGCTCGGAATGCCGTACACCGGCAGCGGCGTGCTCGCTTCGGCGCTGACCATGGACAAGCTGAAGACCAAGCGCGTAGTCGCAGGGGCCGGCCTTACGGCGCCGCCCTACGTCGTGCTCGAGAGCCCGCGCGACCTTTCGCTTGCCGTCGACCAGCTGGGGCTTCCGCTGATGATCAAGCCGGCGTCGCAGGGCTCGAGCGTAGGCATCACCAAGGTCAAGTCCGCCGACGCGATGGGCGAGGCATTCTCCGAGGCGCGCGCAGTCGATCCGATCGTATTCGCGGAGCGCTACATTGAGGGCGCCGAGTACACGGTCAGCATCGTGCAGGATCGGGCGTTGCCCTCGATCCGCATCGAGCCCGCCACCGAATTCTACGACTATCAGGCGAAATACTTTCGCAACGACACGCGGTACCTCTGCCCGAGCGGTTTGGACGCGGCGGCGGAGGGCGTCCTGCACGATGCGGCGCTCGCAACCTTTCATGTGACCGACTGCTTCGGCTGGGGGCGGGTCGATTTCATGCGAGATGAAGCCAGCGGAATATTCTATTTCATCGAGATCAACACTACGCCAGGCATGACCGGCCACAGCCTCGTGCCGATGGCGGCACGGCAGGCGGGCATGGATTTTGACGAGCTTGTGTGGCGCGTGCTCGAAACGAGCTTTTCGAGGGTTCGCAAATGATTCCTAACTGGCTCATCCGCCGCAATCGCATCAAAGCTGCGCCGCGTGTCGACAAGAGGAAATTGTCCTTGCAGGTGCTGGCAATTGACTGGCGCAGTCTCGCGCACAGGTTTGCGCTGGTCCTGTGCATCGGCGCCTGCCTGGCGGCACTGGCCTGGGCTTGCAACCGCCCGCTGCGCGTCATTGCGATGGACGGCAACTTTCAGCGCGTCTCGGCGGTGGACATCGAAAAGGTCGTCACGCCTTACTTGAATACCGGATTCATGACCGTTGATCTAGCTGGCATCGAACAGGCTGTGGAGACGCTGCCCTGGGTTGACCACGCACGCGTGCGGCGCCAGTGGCCCGTGGGCGTGCACGTCAGCGTGACCGAGCAGACCGCCGTGGCGCGCTGGGGTGAATCAGGGCTGCTTAACATGCGTGGCGAGCTGTTCGTTCGTACGGCGACGCACGTTCCCGCGGAATTGCCGCGACTCTCCGGCCCCGCCGGGAGTGAGTCCCTCGTCGCCCAACGTTTCCTGTTGGTGGATACGCGCATGCAGGAAGCGGGGCTGCGTGTCGCGGCGTTGCGGCTCGATGAGCGCGGCGCGTGGGAGATGGATCTGGACAATGGCGTGACGGTGCGCCTAGGACGGCGCGACGTCGACGCGCGGACCGATCGGTTCATCCGCACCGCGGCTGGAGTCATTGCCCATCACGTCAACGAGGTCACCTACGTCGATATGCGCTACTCAAATGGATTTGCAATCGGCTGGCGCACCGCAGGGGCGACGATGCCGGCCGCCGCGAAGAGCGACGATTCGGGGCCTGAGGACGCAGGCACCCATGGTTAAACGCACCGATCGCAATCTGATCGTGGGGCTCGATATCGGTACCAGCAAGGTCGTCGCTATTGTCGGCGAATTGCGGGCCGATGGCGCGCTCGAGATTATTGGTGTTGGCAGCCACCCGTCGCGCGGTCTGAAGAAGGGTGTCGTCGTCAACATCGAATCGACCGTGCAGTCAATACAACGCGCCGTCGAGGAAGCCGAGCTGATGGCCAACTGCGAGATACATGCGGTATACGCCGGCATCGCCGGCAGCCACGTCCGCAGCCTGAACTCGCACGGAATTGTCGCGATCAAGGACAAGGAAGTAGGTCCTGGTGACGTCGAGCGCGTGATCGACGCAGCCAAGGCGGTGGCAATCCCCGCGGATCAGAAGATCCTGCATGTCCTGCCGCAGGAATACATCATTGATTCGCAGGAAGGAATCCGCGATCCGATAGGCATGTCCGGCGTGCGCCTCGAGGCGAAGGTTCACATTATTACCGGCGCGGACAGCGCCGCGCAGAACATCGTCAAGTGCGTGCAGCGCTGCGGGCTTGAGGTTGAGGACATCGTGCTCGAGCAACTTGCATCGAGCTATGCCGTGCTCACCGAGGATGAAAAGGACCTAGGCGTGTGCATGGTCGATATTGGCGGCGGTACCACAGACATCGCGGTCTTCAGTGGCGGCGCGATCCGCCACACCGCAGTAATCCCGATCGCCGGGGACCAGGTCACGAACGACATCGCTGTGTCGATGCGCACGCCGACGCAATATGCGGAGGACATAAAGATCAAGTATGCGTGTGCGCTGTCCCAGCTTGCGAATCCCGACGAGACGATCGAAGTGCCCAGCGTCGGCGACCGGCCGCCGCGCCGTCTGGCGCGCCAGACACTCGCCGAAATCGTCGAGCCGCGCTACGAGGAGCTGTTCGCGCTGATCGCTGATGAACTGCGGCGCTCGGGATTCGAGGAATCAGTGGCGACCGGGATCGTACTGACCGGCGGCACCGCGAAGATGGAAGGGGCAATCGAGCTCGCCGAAGAGGTGTTTCACATGCCGGTGCGGCTCGGCGTGCCGCAATACGTCACGGGGCTTGCCGACGTCGTCAGCAATCCCATCCATGCTACCGGCGTGGGCCTACTGCTTTATGCAAAACAACAGGCGGAACAGAACCGCACCGCGCCGTTGCTGACGGGCGGGGTGAAGAACATTTTTGATCGAATGAAGACTTGGTTTCAGGGCAATTTCTGAATTAACTGTCGATAGATTAAGGAGACTTGGAATGTTCGAACTAATGGATACATATAGCCAGAACGCTGTCATCAAGGTGCTCGGTGTCGGGGGTGGCGGGGGCAACGCCGTCGCTCACATGGTGCAGGCCGGCCTGGAGGGCGTGGATTTCATCTGCATCAACACCGATGCGCAGGCGTTGAAGCACTCCAAAGTGCGTACCGCGCTGCAAATCGGCTGCAACATCACGAAAGGGCTCGGCGCCGGCGCTGATCCGGAAGTCGGCCGGCAGGCCGCAATGGAAGATCGTGACCGCATCATTGAACTGATCGAAGGGTGCGACATGCTGTTCATCACCGCGGGCATGGGCGGCGGCACCGGCACGGGCGCGGCGCCTGTGGTCGCGCAAGTTGCGAAGGAACTCGGCATCCTGACAGTTGCTGTCGTCACCAAGCCTTTCGAGATGGAGGGCAAAAAGCGCTCATATGTGGCGGAGCAAGGCATGCAGGAACTGTCGAAGTACTGCGATTCGCTGATCACGATTCCGAATCAGAAGCTGCTGTCGGTGCTGGGCAGCGAGACGACTCTGCTCGACGCTTTCAAGGCGGCGAATACGGTGCTGCAGGGCGCCGTGCAGGGAATAGCGGAACTGATCACGCGACCCGGCCTGATCAACGTCGACTTTGCAGACGTGCGCACGGTCATGTCGGAAACCGGCATGGCGATGATGGGTTCGGGAACTGCGAGCGGCGATGATCGCGCCCGCGAAGCGGCCGAGGCGGCGATCTCCAGCCCCTTGCTAGAGGACATCAATCTTGCCGGGGCGCAGGGCATCCTGGTCAATGTCACAGCCGGCATGGACCTGTCGATCGGCGAGTTCCAGGAAGTCGGCAACGTCATCAAGCAGTTTGCTTCAGATGAAGCCACGGTGGTCGTAGGCACCGTCATCGATCCGGACATGACCAACCAGATCCGCGTGACCGTCGTTGCAACCGGACTCGGCCGGCCGATGGTCAAGTCGTTAGCACCGCCCATCGCGCCCTCGATCATGCCGGCATGGACACCAGGTCCGACGAGATCGAAGTTCGCCGCACCGCTGAGCTCGAGCCAAGCCCGACCGCAACGCCGTCCGATGCAAATGGCGCCGGCCGATTACAACGACTACGAGAAGCCCGCCGCACAACGGCGCGCGTCGGGGGACGGCCTGAGCTCGGAACCAGCGGGCGAAGATCTGCTGGATATCCCGGCGTTTCTGCGTCGCCAGGCCGACTAGCGTTGATGCTTGATATCGACATTCCACGCTTTGGCGCCGGTAGCAATTTGCCCTGCTATCGGCGCCGGCTCTGGGCTGGCTGTGATACCTTAATAGCATGCTGAATCAGCGCACCCTGAAAAATTCCATACGCGCATCCGGTGTGGGTTTGCATTCGGGCAAGAAGGTCCTGATGACCCTGCGCCCCGCCATGCCGGATACCGGCATCGTCTTCCGGCGCACCGATCTTGGTGAGCTGATCGACATTCCGGCGCACGCTGAGTATGTGGGCGACACGACGATGGGCACGACCCTGCAGAAGGGCGATGCCAAGATTTCCACAGTCGAACATCTGCTGTCGGCGCTTGCGGGACTTGGCATAGACAATGCGCTGGTCGAAGTGAGCGCGGGCGAAGTGCCGATCATGGACGGCAGCGCCGGCCCGTTCGTGTTCCTGCTGCAGTCGGCCGGCATAGAAGAACAGAAGGCGCCGAAGCGCTTCATTCGCATACTCGATACGGTGCGTGTGGAGGAGGGCGACAAATGGGCCCAGTTCGATCCTTATGACGGATTCAAGGTGAATTTCGAAATCGAATTCGATCATCCATCATTCAAGAAACGCTCACAGACGGCGACGATGGATTTCTCAACCACCTCGTTCCTGCGCGAGGTCAGTCGCGCGCGCACCTTCGGCTTCATGCGCGATCTGGAAAGCCTGCGCGCGCGCAACCTGGCGCTGGGTGGCAACCTCGACAATGCGATTGTGCTCGATGATGACCGCATATTGAACGAGGACGGGCTGCGTTACGAAGACGAGTTCGTCAAGCACAAGATTCTCGATGCGATTGGCGATCTATACCTGCTGGGCCATAGCCTGATTGGCGAGTTCAGCGGCTTTAAGTCCGGCCATGCGTTGAACAACAAGCTCCTGCGCGCGCTGATCAGTGCTCGCGGGGCGTGGCAGGAAGTGACGTTCGAGAGCCTTGCCGACGCGCCGATCTCCTACGTGCCAGCAGCCGTCAACGCCTAGTCCTTCGGTTGCAGGACCCGGATCCTGACGCTCACAATCTCCATACCCAGTTCGGCACCGACGCCGCTGCGCAATGCTCCCGTCATATAGCGTAGGCGCGACGCCCAAACCGCGCCGGTTACGCCCAGGGTGAGGCGGCCGTTTTCCACCCCTGCGCTAGCGACCCGGGGCGCGAGCTTCGCAGGCAGGCTGGCGCGCACTACATCAAGCACTGCGGCCCGCCTTTTAAGAGTGGCACCAAGCTCGCGCAGCTTCTTGCCATGTATTTGCAATAACTCACTGACAACCCTTGGATTTTGCATCGCACCATAACCAACGTGTTCATCGCGCCGCGCCATGGTCGCCGGAAATCCTTGTTTTGACGCATCTTTTTCTATAGTTTACCCTCAAAGCGCTGGAATCCATCCTGATGTATGTCATCTTCAGTGGCCGCCTGTCGGACCGCATTAAACACATTAACCTGCGCCGCCCTGCGGTCATTACCGCTGCGGCAGCTGTGGTGCTGGTCCTCGTGGGCGCAGCGTTCTCCGCGGGGCTCGGCTTGCGTTCCTTGCAGCGTCGCGCAAGTTCGCTGGAACTGCTAGGCAACTGGTCGGCCGAATTGCTGCACCAGAAAGCCCTAATAGACGATACCCGCCTAGCGCTGCAGGAAAAGGTCAATGCACTCGCGATGCGGGTAGGGCAGATGAACGCGAATGTGATGCGCCTGAATGCGCTCGGCAAGCGCCTGACCCGCATGGCAAATATCGACGACGGCGAATTCAATTTTGGCAGCCCGCCTGCACTTGGCGGTGACAGCAGTGCCGATGGCCAGCCGGTGCAGATTCCGAGCCTGACGGCGATGGTCGATGAGCTCGCCGATCGTCTCTCGAGCCGGGAGCAGCAGCTCAGCGTGCTGGAGAACCTGATCCTGACGCGCGAGCTCAACAAGCAGGTCTATCCGGAGGGCAGCCCGGTCGAAAACGGCTGGATTTCTTCGTATTTTGGCGAACGCGCGGATCCTTTTACGGGGTTTTCGGCAAGCCACAAGGGAGTGGATTTCGCTGCCGCTGAGGGCACCCACGTGACTGCTGTGGCGGCAGGTCTGGTGACGATCGCAGGCGACAGCGGCGCGGCGGGTTACGGCCAGATGGTCGAGATCAACCATGGGAATGGTCTGTCCACGCGCTATTGCCACAATGAGAAAATACTCGTGAAGACCGGCGAGATGGTGCACAAGGGCCAGGAAGTCGCCTTGATGGGATCAACGGGCCGCTCCACGGGGCCCCATTTGCACTTTGAAGTGCTTAAAAACGGCGTGCAGGTGAATCCGCTTCGATTTATCGGCGAAGTCCCGTAACTTCAGACCTCTTGCGGTCCCCGCCCGCAGCGAAACGATTTCCCCCACCGCGGGTCTATCCGTAGAATACCCTCCTTTTCAAGGACGCCCTCGCTTGTTGAAGTTTCTAACGCAGATATTTGGCAGTCGCAACCAGCGCGTCATCAAGGAATTCAGCCGCACAGTAGCCGCAGTCAACGACTTTGAGGCGTCTGTCGCTGCACTCTCCGATGGGGAGTTTGCGCAAAAGACCAAAGAACTGATGGCGCGCCACGCTGGCGGCACGGCACTATCGGACCTCATTCCGGAGGCATTCGCGCTGGTGCGCGAGGCTTCGAAGCGCCAGCTCGGCCTGCGCCATTTCGACGTGCAGTTGATTGGCGGACTTGCGCTGAACGCCGGCAAGATCGCCGAGATGCGCACCGGTGAAGGCAAGACGCTGATGGCGACGCTGCCAGCGTACCTCAACGCATTGACCGGCGAAGGCGTGCACGTCGTTACTGTCAACGAATACCTGGCGCAGCGCGACAGCGAGTGGATGGGTCCGGTATTTCGGTTTCTCGGGCTTACCGTCGGCGTGATCAAGAACGCGCAGACCAGCGAAGAGAAGCGTGCCGCTTATGCCTGCGATATAACCTACGGCACCAACAACGAGTTTGGCTTCGATTACCTGCGCGATAACCTCGCGTTTCGGCTCGAAGACCGCGTCCAGCGCAAGCTGATGTTTGCCGTCGTCGACGAAGTGGATTCAATCCTGATTGACGAGGCGCGCACGCCGCTGATCATCTCGGGGCCGGCCGAGGAAAGCACTGAACTTTACCTGAAAATCAATGCCCTGATTCCCGGGCTCACGCGCTCGTCCAGCGAGGAACTCGTGAATCGTGGCGTACTGGTGAACTCGGTCGCGAGCACCAGGATTCGCGGAGACCTGCATACAGGCGATGTGATATTGAGCGCGAATGGAAACAACATCGCCTCAGCCGGTGATCTGCTGGCGCAAATAGATGCGAAGAAATTACCGGTCAAGCTGCAGATGGAACTGTGGCGCGATCGGCAGGCGAAATCTGTCTCACTAGATATTCTCTCTGCCGCAAGTGGCGGTCCCGAAGTTGGCGGGAAGCCGGATGAAAAGAATCCGCTGCTTGATGCGGTCGGCATATCGGTCGCGCGCCTGTCGCCCGAACAGCGCTTCGAGTTCGCTGTTGACGGCGATTTCTGGGTCGATGAAAAGCAGAAGCAGGCCACGCTGACCGAAGCCGGGCACCAGCGCGTCGAGGATCTGTTTGCCTCGCACGGTCTGTTGCGCGAGGGCGAGAGCCTGTACGACGCCACCAATATCCGTCTGATGCACCATCTGAATGCGGCGCTGCGCGCCCACTCATTATACCGGCGCGATGTGGAGTACATCGTGCGCGGCGGCGAGGTGATTATCGTCGATGAGTTCACCGGCCGTACCATGCCGGGGCGTCGCTGGTCGGATGGCCTGCACCAGGCGGTCGAGGCGAAAGAGGGCGTGAAGGTTCGCGAGGAAAACCAGACCGTCGCGTCGATCACGTTCCAGAATTATTTCCGACTTTATTCAAAGCTCTCCGGCATGACCGGCACCGCGGATACCGAAGCGTTCGAATTCCAGCAGATCTACGGACTTGAGGTCGTCGTGATTCCGACCCACAAACCCATGATCCGCAAGGATAATTCGGACCTCGTATTCTTATCCGAGACAGACAAATTCCAGGCCATCCTCGAGGACGTCCAGGATTGCGTGAAGCGCGGTCAGCCGACGCTGGTCGGCACCACCTCTATCGATGCCTCGGAGCGGCTTGCAAAGCTGCTGGTCGGGGAAAAGATAACTCACGAGGTCTTGAACGCGAAGCAACATGAGCGCGAGGCGCATATCGTGGCCGAGGCCGGGCGGCCTGGTGCCGTGACCATCGCCACCAATATGGCCGGCCGCGGTACCGACATCGTGCTCGGCGGCAGCCAGCAGCCGCAGATTGACGCAATCGCAAATCCGAGCGATGCGCAATTACAGTCAATCCGTAGCGATTGGCAGACGCGCCACGACCGGGTGCTCGCTGCGGGCGGACTGCACATCATCGGTACCGAGCGCCACGAATCGCGGCGTATCGACAATCAACTGCGCGGCCGTTCTGGCCGCCAGGGTGATCCCGGTTCGAGCCGGTTCTACCTCTCGCTCGAAGATAACCTGATGCGCATTTTCGGGGATCCGACGCGTATGAAGGCTCTTATGACGCGGGTCGGCATGAAGGCTGGCGAGGCGATCGAAAGCGGCATGCTGACGCGGCAGATTGAGCGCGCGCAGCGGCGCGTGGAACAGCACAATTTTGACGCTCGCAAGCAGCTGCTCGAATACGACGATGTGGCCAACGATCAGCGCCGCGTGATCTACCAGCAGCGCACTGACCTGATGAGTGCCGCGGACGTCGCCGAGGCGGTGGTAGGCATACGCGAAGATGTCATCGCGCAGCTGGTCGATCAGTACATGCCGGGCGGCGCCACCGAGGAGCAGTGGGATGTGCCCGGCCTCGCCTTGGCGATCGAGCGTGACTTTGGCGTGCAGTTGCCGGTGCGTGACTGGGTTCAGGCCGAGGAAGCCGGCGATGGCTCCGGACTCAGGCGCAAGATCGATGCGGCGCTGACGGCTGCTTATGCGGAGAAGTGCACGAGCGTCGGAGTAGACGTCATGCGTTACATAGAAAAGCAGGTCATGCTGCAGACCCTCGATCAGCACTGGCGCGAGCATCTGGCAGCAATGGATTACATGCGCCAGGGAATTTTCCTGCGCAGCTATGCACAGAAGAACCCGAAGCAGGAATACAAGCGCGAGGCATTCGAATTGTTCTCGGCTATGCTTGACCGCATCAAGCTCGAAACCATTGGCACGCTGTCAAAAATCCAGGTGCGCAACCAGGCCGAGGTCGAGCGCGAGGAGCTGGAGCGGCAACAACGCCTGGCGCGTGCCCTGCAGTTGCAGCATGCCGAGGCGGTATCGCCAATCGCTGCGCCGGAACCACCGGCGGCCCCCGATATAGACCTGCCGCGAGCGAAGGCGCCGTCGGCAGGGTTTTCGCCGGGCATGCCAAAGGTCGGCCGTAATGAGCCGTGTCCCTGCGGCTCGGGCAAGAAATACAAGCATTGCCACGGCGCCCTGCAATCAGTGGACGGTTGAGCACGGCCGGAAAACGCGCGCCCGTCCACGTCGTCGCGGGCGTCCTGAGCGATGACCGCCGGCGAGTACTGCTTGCCCAGCGTCCGGCCGGCCGGCAGCTGGCGGGTGGCTGGGAGTTTCCTGGCGGCAAGTGCGAGCCTGGCGAATCGCGCCTGGAAACCCTCGCACGCGAACTCAGCGAGGAACTTGGCGTGTTGGTTCGCGCGGCACACCCCTTGATGCGCCTGACCCATGAATATCCGGAACGCGACATCGACCTCGACGTCTGGGCCGTGACTGATTACCAAGGTGAGCCGCGCTCCCTCGACGGCCAGAATTTGCGCTGGTGCGAGCGCAGCGCTCTCGCTAGCGCGGGTTTGCTCCCGGCCGACCGGCCGGTCGTGACGGCATTGCTGCTGCCCGAGAAAATTATTGCCACAACCGGCCCGCGCTATCGCATCGTTGCCTTGGACGCGGTGCAGCCGCTGCGTAAAGAAGAGGGGCTCCTCGGAGTCATGTGCGACGACGGCGCCGGCGCAGAACGGGCCGCCGTCGCTGGCGCAGATTTCATCGTGCTAAGGCGTCCTCTTGCCACGGCACAAATCACTGCAGTCTGCGCCCGCAGCAACGTCCCAGTTTATGCATACGGGACGGTCCTTGCTGAGGCCTGGATGGTGGGCGCCAGCGGCGTCAGCGAGCTAGCGGGCTAGGCTACTGCTTCGAGACGCATGCACGGCACAGCCAGACATAATCTGGTAGTTTGCGGATAA
Source organism: Gammaproteobacteria bacterium (assembly GCA_025355645.1). GTDB lineage: Bacteria > Pseudomonadota > Gammaproteobacteria > Steroidobacterales > Steroidobacteraceae > Bog-1198. The sequence goes on from JANXZG010000109.1 coordinate 30,491, forward strand.
TGTTAAATGGTCTGGGATATCAAAATGTGACCGAGTCGACACCGGCCGCGAGCGTAGTGACGCTGCCTTTGCCCTTGCTCGATCGACTGGTCATTGCCTACCTCGCGCTGCCGCTGGCGATCTTTCTAGGCGGATGGCTGCAGCTCTGGGTGGCGCTGCCGTTGCTCGCCTGCCTCGCGTTCGGCCTGCGCCCCTTGCTCACTAACGCCGCCGGTTCTCAAATCGCTCCGATCACCCGCCTGCACCTGACTGTCGGCATCCTCGCTGGGCTCGCATGGACCTATTTTGGAGGTACCGCGCACTTCGTATTTTCGAATACTGATTGGTACGTGCGTGATGCCGTGCTGCACGACCTAGTTGCCTCTTCCTGGCCGGTGGGTTACGGGCCGGTAAACGGCGCCGAAAGCATGCTGCGTGCGCCATTGGCCTACTATCTCCCGGCGGCATCAGTCGGCAAGTTTGCCGGCCTTTACGCGGCGCACCTGACGCTCGCGGCGTGGACTGCTATCGGTGCAAGCCTGTTTCTGCTGCAGGTACTGTCACTGACTCCATCACGGGCGGGCGTCGCAATAATGGTGGCACTGATCGTTGTTTTTTTCAGCGGCCTCGACATCATCGGTAACCTGATCAACTTCGGCCCGCGTTTCATCGCCCTGTGGCATATCGACAATCATCTGGAGTGGTGGGCCGGCAGCTACCAGTACTCGTCGATGACGACGCAGTTGTTCTGGGTGCCCAATCACGCGCTCAGCGGCTGGCTCACGATCGGATTGCTGTGCAGGGACCGGCAGGGCACGCCATTGGATACGATGCTGCCATTGGTGATCGTGGCTTCTGCATTATGGTCGCCGCTGACTGCCCTCGGCGCCGTTCCATACGTCATATGGAAGCTTACTGCCGCCATGTTGCGCGATCGATCGCTGGGACTGCTGCATCCGCGCGTCTGGGCGCCAGCGCTGCTCATTGGCATTGCCGTCGCGGGGTATCTGATGCTAGATGCCGGCAATATCCCTAAGGGCTGGACCGTCGGCAACTCGCGGGAGGGGTTCGTGGAAAGCCTGCTGCGACAGGCACAATTTTTTCTGCTCGAAGCGGGTCTTATCGGCCTAGCGATCCTGGCCTTGCGACGTTCCAGCCACGTCGCGCTGGCGCTCGTAATACTCGCGATCCTGCCGATGGCACGGTTCGGGCCTGGAAATGACCTCGTAATGCGCGGATCCATACCAAGTCTGGTCGTGTTGTTGATTGGCGCGTGTCTTGCACTCGTTGCAAAGGCACCGGACCTTCATGGCCGTCGGTGGAAGATTGCATTGGGCGCGATGCTTGCTATAGGTGCGATTACTCCGGTGCAGGAGTTTGCAAGAGCGATGATGCTGCCAGCCTGGCCAATCAATCGCGAGGTGACATTGATAGGGACTAGTTGCGGCGGTTTTCCGGCGCATTACATTGCGCGCATGGGCGCAGGGCCGATCGGCCATTTGTTGCGCGAGCCGCATCGGCTGGACCCCGGACCACAGGGGCGCGCCGCCTGCTCAAACCCAGCCTGGACGCTGATGTACAAGCATGGGCTGCTGGATATATGAAAGCGAAGAATCGCGCAGTTACTGCCGGAACCCTATTGCTGGACGATGAAAAGCTGGGCGGCGCCGTCTGCATTGCGCTGAACGCACCCGATGGAGAAGGTTTTGCGCGCGTCGTGCCATTGGTCCCGGCCGTCGGTCCTGGGCAAGGATTCGGTTACATGTTGCAGGAGGCTGATTTTCGCGCCGGCCCCAAGCTTGGCTGGCTGCGGCTCGATCGAGTTGGATGGCGGGACCTGGCTGGCATGCACGCAAGCGGAGCACTAAAGCCGACGACATTGGCGCGCCTGCACCGTTCCTTATGCACTCATGAAGCAAGAACCTATGGGGACCTGGCGCACGGCGAAGTACCGTTCATTCCTGGACGAACGCCGGTGCCGCCATCCGGGAAGGTCATCGGCGCGCGAGAACTTGAGTTGCTAGTCGAGGCATCGCTCGATGGCTGGCTTACGACCGGGCGCTTTAACGACGCGTTCGAGAGGCGCATGGGCGAGTACTTGGGCCGCAGTCATGTGCGTACGACGAACTCGGGCTCCTCGGCCAACCTGCTGGCAATGACGGCCCTGACTTCGCATTTACTCGGCGATCGGGCACTCAAGCCCGGCGACGAGGTGATAACAGTGGCGGCAGGATTTCCGACCACTGTGAACCCGAGCCTTCAGAACGGCCTGGTGCCCGTTTTCGTGGATGTAAAGCTACCGACCTACAACATCGACCCTGAAAAGATCGAGGCCGCTGTGTCGCCCCGAACCAGGGCTATCATGATTGCGCACACGCTGGGCAATCCATTCGATCTGGATGCGGTCATGGCTGTCGCCCGCCGGCACAACCTATGGGTCGTCGAGGATTGTTGCGACGCACTTGGCGCGACTTATCGGGGCGGAAAGGTCGGTACGTTCGGGCACATCGGCACTTTAAGTTTTTATCCAGCCCATCACATCACGATGGGCGAGGGTGGCGCAGTGTTCACGGACGATGACCTGCTGCGCCGCGCGATTGAATCCATCCGTGACTGGGGCCGCGATTGCTATTGCGCACCGGGTCGCGACAACACCTGCGGCAAACGATTCAAATGGCACCTCGGCGACATGCCGCCGGGCTACGATCATAAATATACCTATTCGCATGCCGGCTATAACCTCAAGATCACCGACATGCAGGCGGCGGTCGGCCTCGCACAACTCGAGCGCCTTGATGGCTTCGTTGAGTCGCGGCGTCGGAACTGGCAGCACCTGACGGCTCGCCTTGCGCCGTACGCAGATCGCCTGTTGCTGCCGGAAGCGACTCCCGGAAGCGATCCGTCGTGGTTCGGCTATACGATCACACTGCAGCCGGCGTTCACGCCAAAACGCGAAGCACTGACGGACTTCCTCAATCGCCACAAGATCGGCACGCGATTGCTGTTCGCCGGAAACCTGACGCGCCAGCCGTACTTCCGCGGCAAGCCGCATCGCATCAGCGGTACGCTGGAGACGACTGATCGCATCATGCTGCGCACTTTCTGGATCGGGGTCTATCCCGGGCTGAGCATCCAGATGCTGGACTTTGCGGCTGATATGATTATTTCATTCCTGGATGCCCACCCGTGAATTCGCAAATCGCGGATCTTGGCGCGGTAGTGCGTGGCGCGCCGCGGGTATGTCCAGCGTGCGGGAACTATGCCGGCGTGATGGTATTCGATAATCGCATGGTCGAATGTGCCGGCTACGATTTCAGTTCGCCAGTGCTTCGCTGCGCAAGCTGTGATTGCGCATATGCAGGACGCGCGCTGCTACCAAAGGACCTGCATCGGTATTATTCGGTACTGTCGAAGTACGATACGGTGCGATCGCGCGAGGATATTTCCGCGCTAGACCGGGAGCGCGCCGCGCTGGCCACCGATTTCCTGGCGCCGATTCTTCACGACCTAGGTAGCGTGCTTGATGTAGGCTGCTCGTCCGGCGTGTTGCTGCATGCATTGCGCGCGGCTGGGGTGAGGCATGTGCAGGGAATCGATCCGGCGGCGGATGCATCGGTCGCGGCGCGCGCGTTGTTTGACATTCCGGTCGCGCAAGCGCAAGCGGAAAATTACGACGACTATGGCAGCCATGACCTCGTCTGCGTGATGGCAGTGCTCGAGCACTTGCTGGAGCCGTGCGCTCTGCTGGATGTCATTGGCCGCCAGCTGAAACCCGGAGCACGGGTTTTGATCGAGATTCCAGATGCCGGCGCTTTCGATCGGCCGGGCGATGACAGGCCGATCGAGCCCTTTGGGGAATTCAGCAATGAACACATCAATTTTCTCTCGATCGGCGACCTTAGCCGCATGGCCTCGTCTGCCGGTCTTGAAGTAGAGCGCTGGCGCACCCTGCGCATCGCTTACGGTGCCCCGGACTTATTTGTATTGCTGCACAAGGCGCCCAAGGGCAGTCAATTACCGGCAGCAGATAGTGTCAGCATGCAGAGCCGCTTGAGATCTGGTGATGCCGTGGCCCGCTATGTCACGCGCTCCTTGACGGCATTGAGCGCAGTCGAGCAAAGACTGCAGGCAGTCCCTGCGGTGCCGCTGTTGATCTATGGCGCCGGCAACCATACGGCACGGCTGATGGCCCAATCCGCTGTCTTGGGCAGCGCCAAGGTGCTCGCGGTATTCGATCGCAATCCGCACCTGCACGGGCAGTCGATCGGCGGCGTGCAAATTCTCCCACCGGAGCAGATTCGCGAATTCGTCGGCGTCCCGGTCATTATCTCGACTTTCAATGCGCGCCGTGAAATCCATGCTGGCTTGAGCGCCATTGCGCAGCAGCCGCGCATTTTGCTGTACGACTGAGCAAATGCTGCCTATGAAAAACCAGCATTTCGCTTTCGCCAACTCACGCTCCGGCCTTGAGGGCACGGATTTGCGCCACGTTCTGGAAACCATGGAGCCAAGGCTGCGCCAGCTCGCTGGCGCATCGATCCTCATAACCGGGGCGACGGGCTGGTTCGGGGTGTGGTTGCTGGATGTACTGTGCGCAGCGGACGATACGTTGCGCCTCGGCATCCGGATTGTCGCCGTATCGCGCGATCCGCGGCACTTTGCCGCGAGATACCCGGGATTCGGGGCGGATCCGCGCATTGAGTGGATTCAAAGCGACGTGCGCCAACTGGCTCCGCACGGCGACGGATTTACCTATGTCATACATGCGGCCACGGACACGAGCGTCAGGCCCGGTGCGGCTAGTCCACTGCGACTGTTCGAGACAATTGTCGATGGGACCCGGTGTGCCATTGCCGCCGCGGGCGCTACCTGCAAGGGCTTCCTGCTGTTGAGTTCGGGCGCTATCTATGGACTAGGAGCGCTCAATTCGACGCATTTTGCCGAGGGCGATCCTGGCGGCCCGAAGGCGTTTTCAGGTAAAAGTGCGTATGCTGAGGGCAAACGCGCGGCTGAGCAGCTTGCCATCATCGCGGCGGGCAATGGCGTGCCGGTGCGCATCGCGCGCTGCTTTGCCTTTGTGGGCCCACACATGCCCTTCGACAGGCACTTTGCGATCGGCAATTTCATTGCCGATGCGGTGGACGGAAGGCGGATTCTCGTCAAGAGCGACGGCCGTCCGCTGCGGTCCTATCTATACATGTCGGATCTATTGCGGGCCCTTATTGCGATTCTGGTCGATGGGGTTGCGGGCCGGCCGTACAACGTCGGCTCCGATATCGCGATCACAATAGAGGAACTCGCTCATAGGGTGAATCGCGTAGTGGGCGGCAATGGCGTGCAAATCGAGGGCGCAGCGTCGGATCCGCTCGATCGGTATGTCCCGAACACAACCCGCCTTAGGAGCGAACTTGGATTTGCTCAGGAAGTGCCGCTCGATGCTGCTATAGCGCGAACTGCAAAGTGGCGCCGGGCTGAGCAGATCAGGTCGATGCGATCATGATTTCAAGGAGAAAGCCATGAATGTAACAATTGCAGGACGTATGATCGGAGCGCAGCAGCCATGCTATGTGGTTGCGGAAATCGGCATCAATCACAACGGTGACCTTAACCTTGCGAAACGCCTCATCGATGTCGCCGTGTCGAGCGGTTGCAACGCCGTCAAGTTTCAAAAACGTACCGTCAACGTCGTTTACACGGCGGCGGAGCTTGAGCGCCCGCGCGAGTCACCGTTTGGCGAGACGAATGGTGACCTGAAACGTAAGCTCGAATTCGGCGAGGACCAGTACCGCGAAATCGATGCCTATTGCCGTGAAGAAGCCATCGCCTGGTTCGCATCCCCCTGGGACGAGGCCTCGGTCGATTTCCTAGAGCAGTTCGACGTGCCCTGTCACAAAGTTGCGTCTGCCAGCCTGACCGACGACAAGCTGTTGCGTCATATGCGGGCGACGGGAAAGCCGATCGTCCTGTCCACCGGCATGAGCACTATGGCCCAAGTCGACCATGCCGTTGAAGTTCTCGGGCGCCAGAATCTCGTTATATTGCATGCGACCAGCACCTACCCGGCAGGGTACGATGAGCTCAATCTGAAGGTCATTCCGGTGCTCGCCCAGCGCTTCAAGGTCCCGGTCGGCTATTCGGGGCACGAAACCGGGATTTCATCTTCGGTAGCTGCGGTCGTTTTGGGGGCTTCGATGATTGAGCGGCACCTGACGCTGGATCGAGCAATGTGGGGCAGCGACCAGGCGGCGTCGCTCGAACCTAACGGGATGCAACGCCTACTGCGCGATATTAGGCTGGTGGAAATCGCGCTAGGCGACGGACAAAAGCGCTTGCTGGATCGCGAAAAACCGATTATGGAGAAGTTGCGTCGTGTCGGACTCTAAACTTCTCGCCTCGATCGATGCGTTGGTCATGGACGTCGACGGCGTGCTCACGGATGGTACATTCTCGTGGAGCGCCGCCGGCGATGAAATCAAGAGCTTCTGCTTCGAGGATGTTATGGGCTTGTCCCGGGCGCGCCAAGCCGGCTTGACCCTCGGCTTGATATCGGGCGAAGACAGTCCGCTGGTTGATCGCTTCGCATCGAAACTTGCGATCCCGTTTGTCGCCAAAGGTTGCAAGGATAAGGGCGCCGCACTGCGTTACTTCGCGGACTCCACGGGCATACCCCTGGGACGCACCGCGTTCATTGGCGACGACGTTAACGATTTGGCGGCGCTCGCGCTCGCGGGCTTTAGCGTAGCGCCGGCCAATGCCCAGCCGCAAGTCCTCTGTTCCGTAACGCTCGTACTCAGCCGCAGCGGCGGACACGGCGCCGTGCGCGAGCTCGCTGAATTGATTCTTGCGGCCCGCTCCCCATGAAACTGTCGGATTACATCGTCCAATTCATCGAATCCCAAGACGTGAAGCACGTGTTCATGGTGCCCGGCGGCGGTGCGATGCACCTGAACGATTCGCTCGGCCAAAGCAAGTCGATCACATGGGTCTGCAACCTGCATGAGCAGGCGAGCGCCATGGCTGCGGAGACCTATGCGAAGGCCACCGGGAACCTCGGAGTCGCGATGTTTACCACCGGCCCTGGCAGCACCAATGCAATCACGGGTGTCGCCGGCGCATGGCTCGACTCCACCCCCTGCCTGTTCCTGTCCGGGCAGGTCAAGCGATCTGACTTGAAAGGCAGGACAGGCGTTCGGCAGATGGGCGTCCAGGAAATCGATATCATCAGCGCAGTAAAGGCTATGACCAAGTACGCCGTGCTGATCACGGATCCCGCGAGCATCCGCTTTCATCTGGAAAAGGCCGTGCATCTGGCTCGCTCCGGTCGTCCGGGTCCTGTCTGGCTTGATATTCCGATTGACGTGCAGGCCGCGACCATCGACGAGACTCAGCTGCGCGGATATCGCGCGCCGCGCGAGCGCCGCGCTCCGGGCGATCTTGCCTTGCGCGTGACCGATATCGTTCAGATGCTTGGCCGCGCCGAACGTCCGGTCATCCTTGCCGGCAACGGTGTCCGGCTTGCGGGTGCCCAGGAGGCGTTCCGGTCGCTGGCCTGCTCGTTGAGAGTGCCGGTGCTGCTGACATGGCTGGCAATTGACCTGTTCGCCCACGACGAGGCGAACCTGATCGGCAAGCCAGGTACAGTCGCGCCGCGCGGCGTCAATTTCGCACTGCAAAATGCGGATTTCCTGCTGATAATTGGCGCGCGCATGGATTTTACGATCACCGGTTACGCCCCAGAACGCCTTGCGCGCGGCGCGAAGAAGATCATGGTTGATATCGATCCGGCTGAAATCGCCAAGCTCGCGCCGTATCTTGACCTCAGCATTTGCTGTGACGCGAAGGCCTTTATTGATGCTCTCTCAAATGTAACCGCCGGCTCAGCGCAGCCCGAGCGCATGGCCTGGCACACGCGCTGCGCCGAATGGAAGCAGCGCTACCCCATCGTACTGCCGGAACACAGGGTCGCAGACGGACCGGTGAGTACCTATTTTCTGGCGGAATGTCTCTCCGATTTGTTGCCGGAAGGAGCGCCAATTGTCTCCGGAAGCTCAGGCGCGGGCATAGAGATATTTCAACATGCACTGAGATTGAAGCGCGGCCAACGCCTTTATCACACGACCGCGCTCGGCGCGATGGGTTATGGTCTTCCGGCTGCGATCGGCGCCTGTCTCGGCAGCGGCGGCCGCGAGACTGTGCTGATCGACGGCGACGGCGGTATCCAGCTCAATATCCAGGAACTGGCGACCGTGCAGCGCTTGCAGCTGCCGATCAAAATCCTGATCCTGAACAACGACGGCTACTCATCTATACGCACGAGCCAGCAACGGTGGTTCGGTCGCCAGACCGGTGCAGATGCGCGCAGCGGCCTTACCTTGCCGGACATCGGATCTGTGGCCCGGGCGTACGGCCTGGCCGCCGAGCGCATCGCGGATCAGCGCGAACTGCGTGCCCAATTGGCGCGAACTTTGGCGCTGAAGGGCCCTGTAGTCTGCGATGTCGTCAGCCGATCTGATGAGGCGCGCATGCCGAGCCTGTCCTCCGCGCAGCGCGCCGACGGCTCGCTGTATTCAAAACCACTTGAGGATCTTTGGCCGTTCCTGCCGAGGGACGAGTTTTACGCCAACATGATCGTAAAGCCGCTGGAGGAGTCTTGAAGCTCGGGATCATGCAGGGACGCCTGGTGCCGCCCGAGGCCGATCGCTTCCAAAGCTTTCCGCGGTTTAGGTGGCGCGATGAATTTGCGCTCGCGGCGGCCGTCGGCCTCGATACGATCGAGTGGATCTACGACGCGCATGGCGAGGACGTCAATCCGCTGGGCACGGATCCCGGGATCGCGGAATTGCTGCGCCTGTGTACGCTGCACCGCGTTTCGATCGAGTCAATATGCGCTGACTGGTTCATGGACTTTCCGTTGGTCGGCATAGATGAGGCGACCGCGCGGCCTCGCTGGCGCAGGCTGGAGTGGCTGATGGACCGGGGTGCGCGACTCGGGATCAATCGTATAGTTGTGCCATTTGTAGATGCTGCCGCGATTCGTCTCACGCAAGACGCCGCCGCGGTCGCTGCCGGGATCAATGCGCTGGGCGAGGTTATCGACCGAACCGATGTCGAGCTGCACCTGGAGACCGCATTGGCGGCGGACGAGTTCGCCGCGCTGCTCGCGGGTATCCCTCATCCGCGCGTCAAGGTCAACTATGATTCTGGCAACAGCGCATCACTCGGGTTCCGCCCGCTGGCAGAGTTTGCTGCATACGGCCGGCGTGTCGGAAGCGTGCACCTGAAGGATCGTCGGCGCGGCGCGGGCACTGTCCCACTGGGGGAGGGGGACACGGACTTTGACGAACTGTTCAATGTGCTTGCGACGCACCGCTATGGCGGAGACTTTATCCTGCAAGTGGCGCGTGGCGCCCCCGGAAATGAACTCGCATGGGCGCGCGCCAATGCGGATACCGGCAGGCGGATGATGCAGCGCCTGGTGCGGGCGTGAAGTTCCTCGTGGTCGGTTTAGGGGGAATCGGACAACGGCACACGCGCAACCTGCGCAGCCTGCTTGGTGACAGCTGCGACATCATCGCCTACCGCGTGCGCCGCGACAGTCCCATCCTGACCGACACTCTGCAGGTCGAAACGCGGGACGGGCTTGAAGAACGCTACGCGATCCGTTCCTTTGACCGACTCGATCAGGCTCTTGCAGAACGTCCCGATGCCGTCCTGATCTGCAATCCGAGCAGCCTGCATATGGAAGTCGCGCTAGAAGCCGCGCGGGCAGGATGCCACCTGCTGATCGAAAAGCCCCTGTCACATACCCTCGAGGGAATCGATGAACTTGAGGCGGTCGTGAAAAGCCAGAACCTGGTCTGCATGATTGCCTACCAGCTGCGCTTCCACCCCTGCCTGACCATTTCGCATCGGCTATTCAGCGAAGGAGCGATCGGTCGTGCCATAGCGTGCCGGGCGACGATCGGCGAGTACCTGCCGGGGTGGCACCGCTATGAGGACTACCGGACTATGTACGCTTCCAGGCGCGCGCTCGGTGGCGGGGTGATCCTGTCTCAGATCCACGAGCTCGATATGCTGTACTGGTTCTTTGGCCGGCCGCGAAATATTGTCTCGATGGGCGGGCATTTGAGTGATCTGGAGATCGACGTGGAGGATGTCGCGTCGACCTTGCTCTCGTACGACGGCATGGTGGCCCATTTACACCAGGATTATGTCCAGCAGCCACCGGTGCGGCAGGTCGAGATCGTCGGCAGCGCGGGCAAAATATCGATCGACCTGCGCGCATTATCAGTGGAGGCGTTCGGTGGCGCCGGCGAATCTATTGCGTCCTACTCATTTGAAGGATTTGAACGCAACAAGTTGTTTGTCGATGAACTGGAAGCGTTTATCAACGCGATCAAGACACGCAGTGCGGTGCCCGTTAACCTGTCGCAAGGGCGGCAGAGCCTGGAAATGGCGCTGGCCATTCGCCGCTCGATGGAAACGGGCGCGATCATCCACATGAGAGCCTCGGCATGAACAACAAACTGTTTGACCTTTCCGGCCGCATCGCGATTATTACAGGCGGTGCCGGCCTGCTTGGAATTGCCCATGCGCGTGCGATCCATGGCGCCGGTGGAATTCCAGTATTGCTGGATGTAGCAACGATCGCCTCGGCGAGGCTGAGTGAGCGGGCGGGCTTCGATGTTCAATGCCTTGCCTGCGACATCACTAGTGAGGCGGCTGTGGAGGACGCGCTGGGCTCGGTCATGTCCCGTCACGGCCGGGTTGATATACTGGTCAATAACGCGGCGAATAACCCCAAGGTCGAGGTGGCGGGCGCGCTCGATCAATCCCGCCTCGAGAATTACCCTATTGGTCTATGGCAGGCGGACCTTGCAGTGGGATTGACGGGGGCGATGCTCTGCAGCCGCGTGTTCGGCGCCGAAATGGCTCGGCGCGGCAAGGGCGTAATAGTCAACATCGCCTCGGATCTCGCGCTGATTGCGCCGGACCAACGGTTGTATGCCGTCGATGGCCGGGCGCTGGATGAGCAGCCCGCGAAGCCGGTGTCCTACTCAGTGGTCAAGACTGGACTCATCGGTTTAACGCGTTACCTTGCGACCTACTGGGCCGCAAAGGGCGTTCGCGCCAACGCACTGTGCCCGGGCGGGGTGGAGAACGGACAGGACAAGATGTTCCTCGAGCGCATCGCAGATCGCATACCGCTTGCGCGCATGGCCGGGGTCGATGAATACCAAGGCGCCATGGTGTTCCTCTGTTCCGACGCCTCCTCATATATGACCGGCTCGGTCCTGACGGTCGACGGAGGGAGAACAGCATGGTGAGCATGACTGCGTCATTAGATCGTCAGCTCGACGAGTTGCTGTCGGAAAGGGTCGACGATGCGCGGGAGCGCGAGCGCGCGACCTTCGATAGGTGCATTGCGCCTTTTGGCAAGCGACTGGTCTTGTCAGGGGCGGGAAACCTCGGGCGCAAGGTTGCCAGTGCACTTCGTGCAGAGGGCATTGAGCCGCTCGCGTTTGTCGACAACAATGAAAAGCTGTGGGGCACGGAAATAGACGGCGTGGCGGTCCTCTCCCAGCCCGAGGGCGCAAAGCGCTTTGGACAATCGGCGACATTCTGCGTGACGATCTGGCGCGGCGAGGGGACCGATACCATGTCTGAGCGGTTCCGGCCGCTGCTGTCCCATGGCTGCGCGAACGTCATTGATTTCGGGCCGATGTTCTGGAAGTATTCCGAGCGACTCCTGCCGCATTACTCGCTCGATCTGCCGCACAAGGTCCTCCTGGCCGCAGAGAAGGTCCGCGCTGGCTTCGACCTCTGGCAGGACGATGCATCGCGCGCTGAGTACCTCGCGCAGGTACGCTGGCGGCTGCGCCTGGATTTCGACAACCTGCCACTTCCGGTCACGGAAAAAATCTATTTTCCTGCGAGCCTGATAAAGCTGTCCCCCGACGAAGTGTTCGTAGACTGCGGCGCATATGACGGCGACACGATCCGTGATTTCCTCGGTTATAGCGGCGGGCGTTTCAGGCGCATCGTTGCGTTTGAAGCCGATCAGCGTAATTACGCCAAGCTGCAGCGGTTTGTGGACACCTTGCCGGATGCAGTGCGCGGGCGCATCGAAATCAGCGATAAGGCGCTTGCCGAGCGCGCGGGTGTGCTGCACTTCTCGGCCACGGGGACGGCAGCGGCGGCAGTTGCGCCACAGGGCATCGAGGTTGCGTGCGTAGCGCTTGACACCGAGCTCAACGAGCCCCCCACGTACCTCAAGATGGACATCGAAGGCAGCGAGCCTGCGGCATTGCACGGCGCGAGCCGGTTGATTGCCCAGCACGCGCCGATCATCAGCGCCTGTGTCTATCATTCACAGGACCATCTGTGGAGCGTGCCGTTGCAGATCGCGGCGCTGGGGGCCCAGTACCAGATGTACCTGCGACCTCACCTGCGTGAGTCCTGGGATCTCGTATGCTACGCAATCCCGGTCGCGAGGTTGCCCGCATGACTTTGCCGCTGGTCTCGGTGATGGTCCCCTGCTACAACGAGGAGGGCAACGTCGAGGTGCTGTACGAGCGGGTATGCGAGGTCCTGCGGAACATCCCTGGTATCCGCTTTCAGTTTGTCTTTATTGACAATTTCTCCACTGACCGCACGCCCGCGCTGCTGCGCGCCATGGCGGCGCGCGATGCGCGGGTCAAGGTCATCTTCAACATCCGTAACTTCGGCCCGCTGCGATCGCCCTTGCATGGATTCTTTGAAAGTCCTGGCGATGCGCTCGTGTGCATGGCCTGCGACCTGCAGGATCCCCCTGAAATGCTGGCGGATTTCGTGCGCCACTGGCGCGATGGCTTCAAGGTCGTCGTGGGCGTCAAGTGCCAGAGCCGCGAGTCTCGGTTGATGTTTTTCCTGCGGGGCATGTATTACCGGACCTTGAGCAGGATCTCAGAGACGCCGCTGATCGATAACTTCACCGGCTTTGGGCTTTACGACCGGGAGGTCGTCGAGATGCTTCGCCGCATTCCCGACAGGCGCCCTTATTTTCGCGGCCTGATAGCCGAACTCGGCTTCGCTCGCGCGGAAGTGCCGTTCGTGCAGCCGCGGCGCGAACGCGGCGTGACCAAGAATAATTTCTTTGCTCTATATGATGCGGCCATGACAGGCCTTACCAGCCATTCGCGGCTGCCGCTGCGCTTTGCGACCATAGCCGGTTTTGTGCTCGGAACATTGAGTCTACTGGTCGCTATTGGCTATCTGATCATGAAGCTGCTGTTCTGGAACCGCTTCGCCCTGGGCCAGGCACCGCTTATTTTTGGCGTGTTTTTCTTGGGCTCCGTACAATTGTTCTTCATTGGTATACTCGGTGAATATATAGGTGCAATTCACGCGCAGATGCATCCGCGGCCTTGGGTGGTCGAGCGCGAGCGCCTGAATTTCGACAAGCCCAGTGCCAAGGATTGAATTGCAGTCCTGGTGGCGGCTGCCCCAGCAGTTTCGCTTCCTGCTGGCGGGGGGCTACAACACGGTTTTTGGCTATCTTGTGTTCGGCGGCTTGTACCTGCTGTTCAGCCGGCACGTCCATTACCTGATCCTTGCGGTGCTCGCGCATGGCTGCGCCGTGATCAGCGCCTTTAGCGTGCATCGATACCTGGTGTTTCGCTCGGGCGAGCCTTGGCTAGGCAGCTTCCTGCGCTTCAACGCGAGCCAGCTCGCCACGTTGGGATTTGGCATCATTTGCTTGTATGCACTAGTTACCTATGGACGATTCCGCCCGCTGGCCGCCCAGGCCATTGTCGCGACGGTATCAGTCTTGCTGACCTATCTGCTGCATAGCCGCTTCACGTTCCGCGGCCACCCACGTGAGCTATAGGAACTTACTGCTGCAGATTCTCTATGAAAAATCGCAGAATCGTCGCGTAAGCATGGCGCCCTTCATGCTGTCGCAGCAGTCCATGTTTCGTGCCTGGATACACCATGGTATCGAAGGGCTTACCGAGGTTCTGCAAGCGACTGAAAAGCGTCGTGCTGTTTAAAAATAGCACGTTGTCATCGGCCAT
>JANXZG010000023.1 GCA_025355645.1 Gammaproteobacteria bacterium
TCGAGCGGTAGCGCACGACGTGGAGGATGGGACCAAACTCCTCACGCGTCAGCTGCGAAGAACTTTTAAGCCCGATCAGGTGCGGGGCGACGAAGCTGCCGTGCACGCATCGTTCATCCAGCTGACAGGCCTTGATGATGCGCGCCTCGGTACGCATTTTCTCGATATGGCGATTTAGCCCGTCTGCAGCTTTCGCGGTAATCACCGGCCCAACGTCAGTGCGCGGATCCGCCGGGTCACCAATCACCAGGTCATCCATCGCGCCGCTGATCATCTCGATGACGGTGTCGGCGATCTCCTCCTGCAGGTAGAGGATGCGCAGCGCCGAACAGCGCTGCCCGGCGCTTGCGAAAGCCGAGCCCATGACATCGTCGCAAACCTGCTCGGGCAAGGCGGTTGAATCGACCAGCATCGCATTCAGGCCGCCGGTCTCCGCCACCAGCGGCAGGATCGCGCCATCGCGCTGCGCCAGCATCCGGTTGATCGTGAGCGCGGTCGCGGTGGACCCAGTCATTACGACGCCCGCAAGCGCTGCATGCCCGAATGCGGCTTCGCCGAAAACCCGTCCCTGCGCGGGCGACAACACCAGTGCCTGTTGCGGGACACCCGCCTCGTGCAACAGCGCCGCAAATCGCGCCGCAATCAGCGGCGTGGGCTCAGCGGGTTTTGCGACGACACTGTTGCCGGCCGCCAGCGCGGCCGTCACCTGTCCGCCAAATATAGCGAGCGGGAAATTCCACGGGCTGATGCAGGCGAAGACGCCACGTCCCTGCATCGACAGTTCATTGGTCTCGCCGGTGGGGCCGGCGAGCTGCAGCGCCCGGCCGAACAGCTCGCGCGCGCGAAGCGCGTAATACCGGCAGAAATCGATGGTTTCGCGCACTTCAGAAACCGCATCCGGCAATGTCTTGCCCGCCTCGCGCACGAGCAGGGCATAAAAATCCGCCGGTTGCGCCTCCAGCAGCGTGGCCGCCTTCTCAAGCACGATCGCCCGTGCCTCTCCGCCTCGTTCATTCCACGCGCGCTGCGCCTGTGCGGCGGCGTTAAAGGCCTCATCAATTTCGCCGGGCGTCGCATCGCGCGCGCGGCCCACGACATCGCGCCGGTCGGCAGGGTTCGTGACCGGGTGTTCGGGGCCGCTGCTTGCCGCGCCGCTGCGCATCGTAGGCGCAGCGCGGTAACTCGCCGACCTGCGGCTGGCAATGTGGTCGCTAAGCGCGGCAAGCGCGCGCGGGCTGCCAAAATCGACCCCCCGCGAATTTCGGCGGTCCGGATACAAGTCTGCCGGGGACGGCAGGCCTGGGTTCGCCACTGACTGCAACGCCTCCAGATCGGCGACCGGGTCGCGCACGATCTCATTGACCGGAACCTGCTCGTCCATGAACCGGTTCACGAAAGAGGTATTGGCGCCGTTCTCGAGCAGCCGGCGCACGAGGTAAGCCAGCAGGTCCTTATGCTCGCCAACCGGTGCATAGACGCGCACGCGCGGAAAATTCCTGATCTGGCGCGCCGCCTCCGAGAACAGCAGGCCGCCCATGCCGTGCAGGCGCTGGAATTCGAATCCGTCGCTGCCCTGCGCGAGTTCGAGGATCGAGGCGATGCTATGTGCATTATGCGTGGCGAACTGCGCATAAATGCGCTCGCGATGCTGCAGCAATCGTCCCGCGCAAGCGAGGTATGAGACGTCCGTGGTGAGCTTGCGGGTGTAGACCGGATAGCCCTCGAGCCCGCGCTCCTGACTGCGCTTGATCTCAGTGTCCCAGTAGGCGCCCTTGACCAGTCGCGCGGTCATTTTGCGCCCGGTCGCCGCAGCGAGTGCTGCAGTCCAATCGATCACATCGAGCGTACGCTTGCCGTAGGCTTGTATGGCAAGCCCGAGGCCGGGCCAATCCTGCGTATCCGGGTCGCGTGCCATCACTTCGATCACATCAAGGGACAGATCAAGCCGGTCCGCTTCCTCCGCATCCACTGTGAGCTGGATGCCCACCCGCGCCGCACGCCGCGCCAACGCAATCACCTTGGGGGCCAGGCGTTGCGCAACCCGTGATTGCTGCATCAGCGAATACCGTGGCTCGAGCGCCGACAACTTGATCGAGATGCTGGAGACCTCGTGCGGCGCCCCGCCGCGAACGGTCTTGCCAATCGCATCGATCGCATTCTCGTAGGATTTGAGGTAGCGCTCCGCGTCCTGCAGCGTGCGTGCCCCCTCTCCCAGCATGTCAAAAGAACACAGCCCGACCTGCGCCTCGTCGGCGCTGCGCTGCAGGGCTTCCTGGATCGTGCGACCGACCACAAATTCGCCGCCAATGATGCGCATGGCCCGGCGCACGGCCAGGCGCACGACCGGCTCGCCGGCCTTGCGCGTGAGGCGCCGTACCCATCCGGCCGCGTCTGCCTTGATGGTGGGATCGAGCTCCAGTATGCCCCCGGTCAGCATCAACCCCCAGGTCGACGCGTTGACGAACAGCGATTCTGACTTGCCGGAGTGCGATGACCAGTCGCCATTGGCCAACTGCTCGGCAATCAGGCGATCGGCGGTCGCGTCATCGGGAATGCGTAGCAGCGCCTCGGCGATGCACATCAGCGCAATGCCTTCCTGGTTTGACAGGCCAAATTCCTGCAGAAACGCATCCAGAAAGGGGCGCTCATCGCGCCGTGCGCGAGCACCCTCCACCAGAGCCTTGGCCACCGCCACCGCGCGTTGGCGCGCGCCGGCGGCCAGCTCCAGCGTATGCAGCAAGCGCGTGGCAGCCTGTGGCTCGGGCCCCAAGGCGTGATCACGCATGGATTCACGCAATGCGGCGAGTTCCAGCGTCGACATCGAATTCCCCGGTTTTAGCGACTAGTCGTCCTATTATCGACGATTCCAGCGATAAAAACCCGGCTGGGCGACTTCGCGAAGAGCGAGCGCAGATTGCCGACCGCCAGGTCCCATTGCGCAAGCGTCGCCGACTCGCCGTGCACATCTTCCACGACGAAATCGCCATCGAGCGCTATGGCAAGTGTCAGCTGACCAACCAGGGCGGGCCAATCCTCGGTTCCGGCCACGCGCATGACGCGCACCTTGGTCGCCTGAAGGGACTTGGAGACGATCAGGTTCAAGTCTATACAGGAACCATCCAGTAGTTTGCCGTGGGTCGCGACTGCTCCGTCAAAATGCGCCGAGTCGCCAATCTTGAGCAACGTGGTGTGCTTGCCGCCAGCGAATTCAAGTCGCACGCCGCCCCCGCGCAGCAGCACCATGTGGCGATCGTACCCGGAAAAATCTGAAAAAGGCCCGGATGTATCTATTTGCGCGAAGCTGACGCGCCAGTCGAATCGATCTGCGTCAGCAGGCACGCGGATGGCCTCACGCGTCATGCCGCCTCGATTTTTCCAGGGCGCTGCGATTAAGGAATTGTAGCGAACGATCTGCATGAACCAAACATCTCACTTTATCCGCCGACATCGTCTAGAATTCTGCCCACAATCCTAACCCGCACAGGGATATACCGTGACAAATTTTATACGCACGCCTGCGTTGCTGGTCGGCGCCGCCACCCTTATCGTCAGCCATGCGCAGCTTGCAGCCGCTGACACGGTAGTCCTGAAGGCCACGCACCTGTTCGATTCCGTCTCCGGCAAGCTCGCCGACCATGGGCTCGTCGTGGTCACTGATGGAGTGATCACCGCGATGGGCAGCGAGGCAAAAATACCAGACAAGGCGCGCGTGATTGATCTGGGCGATGCGACGCTGCTGCCTGGGCTGATCGATGCCCATGTGCACATGTCCAGCGAAAGCAGCGCTAACTGGTACAAGGACCAGTATGAGGCCCTGAAGCGCTTCCCGGCGGAGCAGGCACTCTATGGTGCTCACTACGCGAAAATCACCCTGGAGGCGGGCATTACCACGGTTCGTGATGTGGGTTCGGGCGATTACATTTCACTCGGCCTGCGCAACGCAATTGCGGCGGGCGTAATCCCTGGACCGCGGATGCTGATCGCGAACAATGCGATCGGCGCGACCGGTGGTCATGCCGACTCGGATCCCGTTCCGCCGCAAACTATCGCTCCGCTGGGACCGTTGCAGGGCACCTGCAACGGCGCCGATGAATGCCGCGCCGCCGTGCGCTACCAGATCAAGTATGGCGCCAACGTGATCAAGTTCATGCCCTCCGGCGGTGTGCTGTCAATCGCCGATTCCGTCGATGAGCCAGAGCTGACCCAGGACGAAATGAACGCGATCGTGTCGGAGGCCCACATGTGGAAACGAAAGGTCGCAGCCCATTGCCATGGTGATAAGGCTGCCAAGATGGCAATCCAGGCTGGGGTCGATTCGATCGAACACGGCAGTTTCCTGAAGGACGACACGTTGATGGAAATGAAAGCCCATCACGTCTACCTTGTGCCAACGCTGTCAGCTGGCGAGTGGGTCGGTTCGAAGGCGGACCAATATCCACCCGAGATCGCGGTCAAGGCGCGTGCCGCGTCCGCGGCGATGAGTGCCATGTTCCAGCACGCCGTCAAGATCGGCGTGCCGATAGCAATGGGCACGGATGCGGCGGTCGAGCCACATGGCCGCAATGCTCACGAATTCGTGCTGATGGCAAAGAATGGCATGACGAATGCGCAATCGCTGATGGCTGGAACCGCCAACGGCGCTGACCTGCTCGGCATCTCCGCTGAGACCGGCACCCTGCAGGTCGGCAAGTCTGCGGACATCATTGCAGTTCCGGGCGACGCGCTGCAGGACATCACTGCCTTGGAGCATCCGCTGTTCGTAATGAAACAGGGGACGATCTATCGGCAGTGAGCCCCGTGAGTTCAGACCAGTGATACACCTGTCGGTACCCGCACCACCACGGTCCCCGCGATCTTGTCATGCCAGGCCTGGTTTTCGCGGTCGATCACGATCCAGATGAAGCCGAGGAAGGCAAAGAATAGCGACAGGAAGCACCCGAGCGCGCGTACGATCGCAGTTGACCAGTCAACCGCACGGCCGTCGAGACGTACGACGTGCAGATGGCAGATCATGCCTCCCAGCGTCGCGCCCTTGAGCTTCCACATCACGGCGCCGTAGATCGCCAGCAATACCCAGAAAAACGATTTGCTGGAGTCCAGAACCGCGTGCATCAGGATGGCGATCAATATTACGTCGATCAGCAGCGCGAACATGCGGATCCAGAATCCAGCCCGCGGGTATGTGGCGGCTGCCAGGATCGCTGGTGTCGATGTCAGCGACGCCGCCGGCGCTGCGGTGGCGCCTAAAACGGCTGCCTCTGGGGCCATGCTTGCGGCGGCGGCGGCGGAAATCGGAGCCGCACCGGGCGGCGACGCTGCCGCGGCCTGCGGGAGGACAGCGTTAGATTGACCCCTGCTGCGCATGGCGAGCAGCAATCCGTAAGCGACCACGCCCATGCCGAGGAAGCCAATCACCTGGAATACCATCATTCCAACGACGGGCACAGCATACAGTAGCGCAACAATCAGGCCGCCGATCAGCACGGTGACCGCCGGATGCGACCAGACGCCGTTTGCACCCGTGGCTTTGACCAGACGCGTACCAATCCACGCGAGCAATACGATCCGGCCGAAGGATGCGGCCACGATCAGCGCCAGGATCAGAAACGGAATGGCAAATGCGCCAATCACCGTTATCAGTAGCAGCACCAGCAGGATGGGTGTCGCCAGCACGCTCAAGAACGCCGCGAGCAGCGACTCGCCGGGGTGGCTTGCCAGTACCCCGACATATTTCTCGATGCTACGCGGCATCAGCAGCGCCGTCAGCGCATAAAACAGCAGCGAGACCAGCGCAACGGTCCACGCCCAGCCAAGTCCCGGCGCGAAGGCCAGTAGGCGCCCCTTCGCCAGGCAGTTCGTAACCCAATTCTGCAGCCAGGCGAAGTCGAAATCGCCCATGCCGGTATTGACCATCTCTACATCCCCGTGGGTAATAGAGGCCGGATCGCGCACGATCGTTCCGCCCACCGCATTGACCTGGCCGTCCACGTCGGCATTGGGGCCAAGCTCGATCTTGCCAAGCACGGCGACGACGTCGCCACCTACCTTGTTGTCGATATAGGTGTTACCCAGTACGACCACGACGTCGCCGTCCACGGGTCCGGTGACGCGGGCGTTACCCATAACCGAGACGACATTTTCGCTGACATCACCCGCTACGGCAGACGATGCCATTACGGAGACGACGTTGTCCGCGTGTTCGCCACCGGGCAGCGTCTGGTTATGCCCGATGCTGACCCGGGTACGATCGTTCGAGCCGAGCACCGCACCGTGCATTTTCAGGAAATGATGCCCCATGCCGGCACTTGCATTAGATGCGGAGCTGGCATCGTTCGCCGTTACGGTCACGGTCGTGTCGCCAGCACGCGCGGTGCCAAGGACGAGCGCGAGGGTCAAGGCGCTGGCGATGAATCTGGTGTTGATGTTCATAGTTTTATTCCTGCGGTCCGATTAACTGATACGTAAAGAGTCCGATAAGTCGCCGCGCATAAACCGGCGAAGAATACATAGAGGGCGCAAACGCCAACGCCAGCGCCGTAAAGCCATAGCGGGGATATGCTGCGGGCGAGGTCACCGCTGACATGGCCGAACACGGAGTTAACCAGCGATACGGTCGCGCCCGTCTGGTAGGCCCAGGTCAGCGGCGCGTTGACCGTGGAAAACACTCGCGCCAGCGGCGCGCTCAGTGAGGTCCAGATGGCCCCGCCACAGGCAGCAACGAAGGCCGCGCGCACCGGCACCGGCCAATGTCTAAATGACTGGCGCCACCAGGGCAGGGCTGAACGCCGCTCGATTTCGGCGATGACTCGCGCGCTCAAGGTGGCGGGTGCGCCGAGCCAGGGCTGTTGCTTACAGACTTTATCAATGATTTTATCAAGATTGTTCATGAGGGCTTCCCGGCGGGTTCGGTCGGCCGCGCTCCCGCCAGCGCTTTCGCCAGCGCGTTGCGGCCCCGCATGATGTCGACCTTGATCTTGGGCAGCGAGACGTTCAGCCGGCGCGCAATATCCGCGTACGGCATTTCCTCGAAGTGATACAACACCAGCGCAATGCGCTGGTGATCCGGCAGTTCGGCAAGCGCCTGTTCAACGATCGCGGCGCGCTGCGAAGCTGCCAAATCATCAACCAGGGTATCCGGTACAGCGATGTCGAAGGCAGGCTCATCTGCGCTCGACCCCTCACTTTCACCCTGGCGGCGGAATTCCGAAAAAAAGCTCCAGCGCTTGCGGTAGCGCGACAGATAGTTGAGGCTCAGGTTCGTCGCCACGGTCTTGAGCCAGCCGCCCGGTGTGGCGCTGTCCTGCAACATCCCGAAGTTTTCGTAAGCCTTCAAGAAGACCTCCTGGGCGATATCCTCGGCCTGATCGTCCCTGCCAAGCAGGCGTACGACAGTGGAATACACCATGTCCTGATACGCATGCATGAACGGGACGAACTTGTCTGAACCGATCAATTCCTGACCTGTTTCGCGCATGCGGTTGTGCTGTGCCTGCATATAGAACCCCCCGGGACGGGGAAAGTTACAGCCCGGCGGCTCAATTGTAAGCAATTGATTTAAAAACAAAAAAACCCCGGGATCTGACGAACCCCGGGGTTATTATTTTCACCCTATTATCTGCAGTTGTCTTTAGTAGCGTTACTCGGCTGCCTCCGTATCCCCGGCTGGAACGGCCTCATCAGACTCGCTGATGCCGCCGCTGACGTCCATGAAGCTGCGCCGACGCGTATCGTCGAATGCCCGGCGACGCCTGGCATGATAGGCGAACCCCGTACCTGCAGGGATCAAGCGGCCCACGATGACGTTTTCCTTCAGGCCGCGCAGGTCATCCTTGAGGCCCCGTACCGCCGCTTCCGTCAGTACGCGAGTGGTCTCCTGGAACGACGCCGCGGAAATGAAGGACTCGGTCGCCAGCGATGCCTTGGTAATCCCGAGCAACAACGGCTCCCAAGTGGACTGGTGCTTGCCCTCGGCCTTCTGCCTGGCGATCACGTCGAGCAGTCGCCCGCGATCCATCTGTTCGCCCCGCAGCAGTGCCGAATCACCCTTGTCGAGAACTTCGATCTTACGCAGCATCTGGCGCACGATGACTTCGATGTGCTTGTCGTTGATCTTCACGCCCTGCAATCGATAGACGTCCTGGATTTCGCGCACCAGATAGTTGGCCAGGGCCTCGACGCCCTGCAGGCGCAGGATGTCGTGCGGATTCGGCTCGCCGTCCGCTATGACCTCGCCCTTTTCGACCTGCTCGCCTTCGAATACGTTCAGGTGGCGCCACTTTGGGATCAGCTCCTCGTAGGCTTTCTTGTCGCTCTGTTCATTGGTGATGACCAGACGGCGCTTGCCCTTGGTTTCCTTGCCGAAGCTGACCGTGCCGCTACGCTCGGCCAAAATCGCCGAATCCTTTGGCTTGCGGGCTTCGAAGAGGTCGGCGACGCGCGGCAGACCGCCAGTGATGTCGCGGGTCTTGGAGGACTCCTGCGGGATACGCGCAATGACGTCACCAACCGACACTTTCGCGCCGTCCGAGAGGCTCACGATCGCGCCCGCCGGCAGCGCATAAACCGCGGGAATATCGGTGTTCGCGAAAGTGACTTCCTTACCCTTGGCATTGGTCAGGCGCACGACCGGACGCAAATCCTTGCCGCCGGAACCGCGCTGTTTCGGATCCAGCACGACCGTGCTGGTAAGCCCGGTGACATCGTCCACCTGGGTCGTGACGGTGATGCCGTCGACGAAGTCCTGGAACTTGATCATGCCCGCCACTTCCGTGACCACCGGGTGGGTATGCGGATCCCAGTTGGCGACCGATTGGCCGGCCGCCACGACGTCGGCGTCATTGACCGTGATGGTCGCACCGTACGGAATCTTGTAGCGCTCGCGCTCGCGGCCGAATTCATCGACCACACCCAGCTCACCAGAGCGCGACACTGCAACAAGGTGACCTTTCTCATGGCGCACAGTCTTGATGTTGTGCAAGCGGATGGTGCCCTTGGACTTGACTTCGACGCCGTTCGCCGCAGCCGCACGTGATGCAGCGCCACCGACGTGGAAGGTGCGCATCGTGAGCTGCGTGCCGGGTTCGCCGATGGATTGCGCCGCGATGACGCCGACCGCCTCGCCGATGTTGATGCGATGCCCACGCCCCAGGTCGCGGCCATAGCACTGCGCGCAGACGCCGTAGCGCGTTTCGCAGGTGATCGGCGAGCGGACCTGCACCTGGTCCACGCCCATCTTCTCGAGCAGCTTGACTGTCTTTTCGTCGATCAGGAAGCCGGCCTTGACCAGCACTTCGCCGCTCGATGCGACCACGATGTCTTCGGAGACGACGCGTCCGAGCACGCGCTCGCCAAGGCCTTCAACGACATCGCCGCCTTCGACGATCGGCGTTATCGACAGGCCGTTGGTCGTGCCACAGTCAATTTCCGTGACCACGAGGTCCTGTGCCACGTCCACCAGGCGGCGCGTGAGGTACCCCGAGTTCGCCGTCTTCAGCGCGGTGTCCGCGAGGCCCTTGCGGGCACCGTGGGTCGAGATGAAGTACTGCAGGACGTTCAGTCCCTCGCGGAAATTCGCCGTGATCGGCGTCTCGATGATCGAGCCGTCTGGCTTGGCCATCAGGCCGCGCATGCCAGCGAGCTGGCGGATCTGCGCCGCGGAACCGCGGGCGCCGGAATCGGCCATCATAAAGATCGAATTGAAGGACTTCTGCCGGACCTTGTTGCCCTTGGCATCGGTGACCTCATCAGTACCGAGCTTTTCCATCATGGCCTTCGCGACCTGGTCGTTGGTGCGCGACCAGATATCGACGACCTTGTTGTAGCGCTCGCCGTTGGTGACCAACCCGGAGGAATACTGTTCCTGGATTTCCTTCACTTCGCGTTCGGCGGTGGCGAGGATCTTGCTCTTGCTTTGCGGCACGACCATGTCGTCGACGCCGATCGAGACACCCGCCCGCGTTGCGTACTTGAAGCCGGTATACATCAGCTGGTCGGCGAATACCACCGTTTCCTTGAGGCCAACGCTGCGATAGCACGCGTTGATCGTGGCGGAAATGGTCTTCTTCGTCATGTCCTGGTTGATGACATCGAACGAAAGCCCTAGCGGCAGGATCTCGGACAGCAGCGCCCGGCCCGCGGTCGTGCTGACCACGCGCACCCTTTCGACCAGTTCATGCTCCTTGGTCTCGCGCGTATGCTCGGACAGGCGAACCTTGATCTTTGCCTGCAGGTCGAGATGTCGGCTCTCATAGGCACGATGCACTTCGGCGATGTCGCTGAACGCCATCCCTTCGCCCTTGGCGCCGACGCGCTCGCGGGTCATGTAATAGAGTCCGAGCACGACGTCCTGTGAGGGCACGATGATCGGGTCGCCATTCGCCGGCGAGAGGATATTGTTGGATGACATCATCAGCGCGCGCGCCTCGAGCTGCGCCTCGATCGAGAGCGGCACATGCACCGCCATCTGGTCGCCGTCGAAGTCGGCGTTGAACGCCGTGCACACCAGCGGGTGCAGCTGGATCGCCTTGCCCTCGATCAGCACGGGCTCGAATGCCTGGATGCCAAGCCGGTGCAGGGTCGGTGCGCGATTGAGCAGCACCGGATGTTCGCGGATAACTTCCTCGAGGATGTCCCACACCTCCGGGCCTTCGCGCTCGACCAGGCGCTTCGCGGCCTTGATCGTGGACGCTTCGCCACGCAGCTGCAACTTCGAGAAGATGAACGGCTTGAACAGTTCGAGCGCCATCTTCTTCGGCAGCCCGCACTGATGCAGGCGCAGCGTCGGGCCGACGACGATGACCGATCGGCCGGAATAATCGACGCGCTTGCCGAGCAGGTTCTGCCGGAACCGGCCCTGTTTGCCCTTGATCATGTCGGCGAGCGACTTCAGGGGACGCTTGTTGGTGCCGGTGATTGCGCGACCACGGCGGCCATTGTCGAGCAATGCGTCGACCGCTTCCTGCAGCATGCGCTTTTCGTTGCGCACGATGATGTCCGGTGCGTTCAGCTCGAGCAGCCGGCGCAGGCGGTTGTTGCGGTTGATGACGCGGCGATATAGGTCATTGAGGTCAGAGGTCGCGAACCGTCCGCCATCGAGCGGCACCAGCGGGCGCAGGTCCGGCGGCAACACCGGCAGCACCGTCAGCACCATCCACTCCGGCTTGTTGCCGGACTCGATGAATGCCTCGATCAGCTTGAGCCGTTTCGACAGGCGCTTGATCTTGGTCTCCGAACTCGTGTTCGTCATGTCCTCGCGGACCTTGACGACCTCGGACGGCAGGTCCATGGACTTCAGCAGCTCGTGCACGGCCTCGGCGCCCATGCGGGCATCGAATTCATCGCCATGCTCCTCGATCGATTCGAGGTACATCTCGTCGGTCAGCAGCTGGCCGCGCTGCAGCGAGGTCATGCCCGGATCAACCACGACAAAGGCCTCGAAATACAGCACACGCTCGATTTCCCGCAAGGTCATGTCGAGCATCAGGCCGATGCGCGACGGGAGCGATTTCAGGAACCAGATGTGCGCGGTCGGGCTCGCAAGTTCAATGTGGCCCATGCGCTCGCGGCGCACTTTGGATTGGGTGACCTCGACGCCGCACTTCTCACACACGACGCCGCGGTGCTTCAGGCGCTTGTACTTGCCGCACAGACACTCGTAGTCCTTCACGGGCCCGAAGATCTTGGCGCAGAACAACCCGTCCCGCTCCGGCTTGAAAGTGCGGTAATTGATCGTTTCCGGCTTTTTAACTTCACCGTACGACCAGGAGCGGATCATGTCCGGAGAGGCCAGGCCGATCTTGATCGAATCGAAGTTCTCGACCGGTACCTGTGTCTTGAACAGCTTGAGTAAGTCTTTCATGAATTAGCCCTCGCTCTCTAGTTCGATATTGATGGCCAGGGAGCGGATCTCTTTGACCAGCACGTTGAAGGATTCCGGCATGCCGGCCTTCATCTCGTGATTGCCATCGACGATTGCCTTGTACATCTGAGTGCGGCCATTGACGTCGTCGGACTTGACCGTGAGCATTTCCTGCAGCGTGTAGGCAGCGCCATAGGCCTCGAGCGCCCAGACCTCCATTTCGCCGAAGCGCTGGCCACCGAATTGCGCCTTGCCACCGAGCGGCTGCTGCGTGACCAGGCTGTAAGGGCCGGTGGATCGCGCATGCATCTTGTCGTCGACCAGGTGGTTGAGCTTCAGCATGTACATGTAGCCCACTGTGACCGGTCGCTCGAATTTCTCGCCCGTGCGCCCATCGTGCAAAGTCGTCTGTCCCGAGGTTGGCAAATCTGCCAGCGTCAGCAGCTTCTTGATCTCATCCTCGCTGGCGCCGTCGAATACCGGTGTCGCCATCGGCACGCCGCGGCGCAGGTTGCGGCCAAGTTCCAAAACCTCGCCATCGGTCAGGGACTTGATGTCTTCCTTCTGTCCGCCGGTTTCGTTGTAGATCTCGTGCAGGAACTTGCGCAGCTCGACCACGGCCTGCTGTGCTTCCAGCATTTTGCCGATTTTCGCCCCGAGGCCCTTCGCGGCCCAGCCGAGGTGTGTCTCGAGGATCTGGCCGATGTTCATGCGCGATGGCACGCCCAGCGGGTTCAGCACGATATCGACCGGCGTTCCGTCCGCCATATAAGGCATATCCTCGACCGGAACGATCGATGAGATCACGCCCTTGTTGCCATGCCGGCCGGCCATCTTGTCGCCGGGCTGCACGCGGCGCTTGACCGCCAGGTACACCTTGACCATCTTGAGCACGCCCGGCGCCAGGTCATCGCCCGCAGTTATCTTGGCTTTCTTCTCCTCGAAGCGCTTCTCGAATGCCTTGCGCTGGGTCTTCAGACGTTCGGACACTGTTTCCAGCTGCGCATTCGCCTCTTCGTTCTTCAGGCGGATCTCGAACCACTGCTCGCGCGGCAGATCGACCAGATAGGCCTCGTCGATCTTGGAGCCGCTCTTGAGCTTGCGGGGACCGGCCTCGGCGATCTTGCTTTCGAGCATGTCCCTGACGCGCAGGAACAGATCGTCCTCAAGAATACGCTGCTGGTCCGCGAGGTCCTTGCGCACCCGCTCGAGTTCCGATTTCTCGATTGAAAGCGCACGCGCGTCCTTCTCGACGCCGTCGCGCGTGAACACGCGCACGTCGATCACGGTCCCGTCCATGCCGGGTGGCACGCGTAGGGAGGTGTCCTTCACATCGGAGGCTTTTTCACCGAAGATCGCCCGCAGCAACTTCTCTTCCGGCGTGAGCTGGGTCTCGCCCTTCGGCGTGACCTTGCCAACCAGAATATCCCCGGCACGCACTTCCGCACCGATGAAGGCGATACCCGCTTCGTCAAGCTTGGCGAGCGCCGAGTCACCGACGTTGGGAATATCGGCGGTGATTTCCTCGGGGCCCAGCTTCGTGTCGCGGGCAACGCAAGTCAGCTCCTCGATGTGAATGGTCGTGAAGCGGTCTTCCTCGACGACCCGCTCGGAGATCAGGATCGAGTCCTCGAAGTTATAGCCGTTCCATGGCATGAACGCGACCAGCAGATTCTGGCCCAACGCGAGCTCGCCAAGGTCGGTCGACGGGCCATCAGCCAGCACGTCCCCGCGCTTGATCGCATCGCCCGCTATCACCAGCGGGCGCTGGTTGATGCAGGTGTTCTGGTTGGAACGCGTGTACTTGGTCAGCGAATAGATATCCACCCCGGGTTCGCCCGCGGTCGTCTCGTCATCGTTGACGCGCACGACAATACGCGACGCGTCGACGGAATCGACGCTGCCGCCACGGCGCGCCACCACGGTCACCCCGGAATCGACCGCAACCGCCCGCTCCATCCCGGTGCCGACCAACGGTGTATCCGAGCGCAGCGTAGGCACCGCCTGGCGCTGCATGTTCGAACCCATGAGTGCCCTGTTGGCGTCGTCATGCTCAAGGAACGGGATCAGCGAGGCGGCAACCGATACGATCTGCTTCGGTGAGACGTCCATGAAGTCAACCTGAGCCGGCGTCGACAGCGTGAACTCGTTTTGCGTACGGCAGGAGATCAGGTCATCGACAAACTGGCCCTTGTCGTTGAGCGACGCATTTGCCTGCGCAATCACGTACTGCCCTTCCTCGATCGCGGAAAGGTAATCGATCTTGTCCGTGACTTTTCCGTTCGAGACACGCCGGTACGGCGTCTCGAGGAAGCCGTAGTCGTTGGTGCGCGCATAAACGGCCAGCGAATTGATCAGACCAATGTTCGGTCCTTCCGGCGTCTCGATCGGGCATACCCGCCCGTAATGCGTCGGATGCACGTCGCGCACTTCAAATCCCGCGCGCTCGCGCGTCAGGCCGCCTGGGCCTAAAGCGGAGACCCGCCGCTTGTGCGTGACTTCGGATAGCGGGTTGTTCTGGTCCATGAACTGCGACAGCTGCGATGAACCGAAGAACTCCTTGACCGCAGCCGCCACCGGCTTCGCGTTGATCATTTCCTGCGGCATGATCGGCTCGCTCTCGGCGAGCGTGAGGCGTTCCTTGACCGCGCGCTCGACCCGCACAAGTCCGATGCGGAATGCGTTCTCCGCCATCTCGCCGACGCTGCGCACCCGGCGGTTGCCGAGGTGATCAATGTCGTCGACATGGCCATTGCCGTTGCGGATGTCGATCAGGGTCTTCATGACCTCGATGATATCTTCCTTGCTCAGCACGCCGGACCCGGTGATTTCCTCGCGCCCGACACGGCGGTTGAATTTCATGCGGCCGACCGGCGACAGGTCATAGCGCTCGCCGTTGAAGAAAAGGTTCTGGAACAGATTCTCCGCCGCATCCTTGGTCGGCGGCTCGCCCGGGCGCATCATGCGATAGATCTCGACCAGCGCCTCAAGGCGCGTCTTGGTCGGATCTATACGCAGCGTGTCCGAAATGTATGGACCGCGGTCCAGGTCATTGACATACAACGTGCGGAATTCCTTCACGCCCACCTCGATCAGCTTGGCGACCGAGGGTGCAGACAGGACTTCATTGGCCTTAGCCAGGATCTCGCCCGTCTCGGTGTTGACGATGTCGTGGGCAAGAACCTTGCCCTGCAGGTACTCGGCCGGCACCGGCAGGCGCTTGACGCCCGCCTCTTCCAGATCGCGCACATGGCGCGCGGTGATGCGGCGGCCTTCCTCGACGATGATTTTCTTGCCAACCCGGATCTCGAATGCTGCAGTCTCGCCGCGCAGGCGCTGCGGGATGACTTCGAACTCGATTTCCTTCTTCGACAGGTGGAATACGTTCTTCTCGAAGAACATGTCGAGGACCTGCTCCTCGCTGAAGCCGAGCGCACGCAGGATGATGGTCACCGGCAGTTTGCGGCGACGGTCAATGCGGGCGAATACGCAGTCCTTCGGGTCGAACTCAAAGTCCAGCCACGAGCCGCGATAGGGGATGATGCGGGCGGAAAACAGCAGCTTGCCGGATGAATGCGTCTTGCCGCGATCGTGATCGAAGAACACGCCAGGGCTTCGGTGCAGCTGCGAGACGATGACCCGCTCAGTGCCATTGATAATGAAGGTGCCGTTGTCGGTCATCAGCGGCAGTTCGCCCAGATACACTTCCTGTTCGCGCACGTCCTTGACGGGCTTCTTTGCGCCGCTAGCCTCCTTGTCGAGCACGACCAGGCGTACCTTGACGCGCAGTGGCGCGGCATAGGTCAGGCCACGCAGCTGGCATTCCTTGACGTCGAACACGGGGTCGCCCAGGCGATAGCTGACGTATTCGAGCGTCGCGTTACCGGAATAGCTGGAAATGGGGAACACGCTGTCAAACGCGGCGTGCAGCCCGATCTCGCTGCGCTTGGATTCCTCCACATCGGCCTGCAGAAAGCGCCGATACGAATCCAGCTGGATCGCCAGCAGGTACGGCGTACCCAGGATGCTCGGGCGCTTGCCAAAGTTCTTGCGGATGCGCTTCTTTTCGGTGAACGAATAACCCATGTACGTCTCCAGGCGCTAGCGCGCCGAAATCAACGGGATCGAGGCAGCCCCGACCGAGCCCAGATCAAAACCGATTGCCCGCGCGACAGCCGCCGTCCTCATGACGGCAACCGTCGCACGGTGCATATCAAAGCAAGACACTACTTGATGACAACCTTGGCGCCGGCCGCCTCGAGTTTCGTCTTGATCGTATCGGCATCCGCCTTCGGAATGCCTTCCTTGACGGTCGAGGGAGAGCCTTCAACCAGGTCCTTGGCCTCTTTAAGTCCCAAGCCCGTGATTTCACGGATGACCTTGATGACGCCGACCTTATTGGCGCCAAACTCAGTCATGGTCACGGTGAACTCCGTCTGCACTTCCGCAGCCGGGGCCGCCGCAGCGGCGCCGCCGCCCGCCGCCGCCGCCGCAACCGGAGCAGCGGCAGTGACGTTGAACTTCTTTTCCATGTCGGCAATCAGCTCGACCACATCGATGACGGACATCTGTGAAATTGCGTCGAGGATTTCAGTTTTAGTAACAGCCATTATCGTCTCCAGATAACTTTGAAAATAAGGTCTCGATGACCCGAATCAGTTTGAACCAGCCGCCTGCGGCGCCTGCGCTTTCTTGGCTTCAAGAACTGCAGCAAGCGTGCGCACCAACTTTGAGTTGGGTGCAGCCAACGTACCCACAAACTTCGCGATCGGCGCCTTCATGACTCCCAGCAACTGCGACAACGCCTGCGCTCTTGTGGGCATTGAAGCCACGCGATCGATATCCGCCGGCTTGAGCAGCAGCCCTCCCAGCGAAATAAGCATTGTCACCAGCTTGTCGTTGTCCTTGGCAAACGCCTTGACGATGCGCGCTGCCGCGCCCGGGTCGTCGTTGGAGAATGCGAGGACAATGGGTCCTTTCAGCGCCGGTCCGATGCACTCGAAAGGCGTTCCGGCAACGGCCTTGCGCGCGAGCGTGTTCTTGACGACGCGCAGGTAGACCCCTTGCTTGCGTGCCTTCGCGCGCAAATCGGTCATCTGCGTTACCGTCAAGCCACGGTTCTCCGCGCCCACGACGGACAGCGCCTTCGCCGCAACCGCGTTGACCTCTGCCACCACGACTTTTTTGTCTTCTAACCTGAGTGCCATCTTGGTCCCCCGTAAGAAGTGCCACACACGGGCAAGAGGCCAACCCCTCACCCACCCTTTGAGTACTCCTCGTACTCATGCGGTGCGACCTTCACCAGGTACTGCCTGATTCGGGTCCCACCATCTGCGCCGGCCACTGTTTAAGGGCCCCTTAAGCCCGCCTGCGGTCTTCGACGGTGGGCGCGTCCGGCCCTTTCGCCTCGCGCAACCCTCCATCAATCAAATAAATCTTTTAGCGCTAGCTCAATCCCAGCGTCGTGCTGTCCACCGATACGCCCGGTCCCATGGTCGAGGACAGGGTCACCTTCCTGACATAAATTCCCTTTGACGTCGCGGGCTTGATCTTCTGCAGATCCGCCACCAGCGCGAGCAGGTTCTCCTTCAGCGCAACCGACTCAAAGCTCGCGCGTCCGATCTGTGCGTGCACGATCCCACCCTTGTCGGTGCGATAGCGGACCTGGCCAGACTTCGCGTTCTTGACCGCGCCGGCGACATCTGGCGTCACGGTGCCGACCTTCGGGTTCGGCATGAGTCCGCGGGGACCCAGGATCTGGCCGAGTTGCCCGACGATGCGCATCGCATCCGGGCTTGCAATCACGACGTCGAATTCGATCTGCCCGGCTTTCACTTTCTCCGCCAGATCTTCGAAGCCCACGATATCCGCGCCGGCGGCGCGGGCCGCATCGGCATTCTTGCCCTGCGTAAAGACGGCGACGCGCACCGTCTTGCCCGTGCCGTGCGGCATCACGGTCGATCCGCGCACCTGCTGGTCGGACTTGCTCGCATCGACGCCGAGGTTCACTGCGACGTCGATCGATTCGTTGAATTTAGCGGTCGCCAGCTCCTTGACGAGCTTCAGCGCGTCGTCAATCGGATAGGTCTTGCCCGGCGGAAGCTTGTCCTTCCAGGTCTTGGTTCGCTTGACTACGGCAGCCATGTCACACCACCTCCGAGTCGACGCCCATGCTGCGGGCGCTGCCGGCAATCGTGCGCACGGCAGCATCCAGATCCGAGGCGGTCAAGTCCGGCATCTTCATTTTTGCTATGTCCTCAAGCTGCTGGCGAGAGATCTTGCCGACCTTCGCGGTATTCGGTGTGGCACTGCCCTTCGCTATGCCGAGCGCTTTAGCGATCAGCACCGAAGCGGGCGGCGTCTTCATGATGAAGGTGAAGCTGCGGTCGCTGTAGACCGTGATCACGACCGGGGTCGGCAGGCCCTTTTCCAGCTGCTGGGTCTGCGCGTTGAACGCCTTGCAGAACTCCATGATATTGACGCCCTGCTGGCCGAGCGCAGGTCCCACGGGTGGACTCGGGTTCGCCTGACCGGCGGGAATCTGCAGCTTTATGTAGCCGGTTACCTTCTTAGCCATCGCAATACTCCAGTGGGTGCAAACGCCTCTCTAAATAGAGAAGCTCCCCGGTTAAATCAGCCTTTCTCAACCTGCGAGAAATCAAGTTCCACCGGGGTTGAACGCCCAAGGATCTGCACCGCCACCTGCAGCCGGTTCTTCTCGTAATTCACTGACTCGACCACGCCGTTGAAATCGTTGAACGGCCCGTCGGTCACGCGTACCACTTCGCCAGGCTCGAACAGCACCTTGGGCTTCGGCTTGTCCGCGCCTTCCTCGACACGGCGCAAGATCGAATTCGCTTCCTTGTCCGTGATCGGCGCGGGCTTGTCGCTCGTGCCGCCGATGAATCCGAGAACTTTCGGCACTTCCTTGACCAAGTGCCATGTGTCCTCGTCCATCTCCATCTGCACGAGCACATAGCCCGGAAAAAACTTTCGGTCCGACTTGCGCTTCTGGCCGTCGCGCATCTCCACGACTTCCTCGGTCGGCACCAGGATCTCGCCGAACTTGGCTTCGAGCCCGGCGCGCTTGACGCGCTCCTTCAGCGACACCGATACCTTGTGCTCGAAGTTCGAGTAGGCGTGAACTACATACCATCGCAAGGACATAAAACAGCTCCGCGCCCGCTAGCCGGACTGACCGCTCAGAAAGCGGGTCATCCAGGTAAGAACCAAATCCAGCAAAAAGAAAAACACGCCCATCGCGATCGCGAAGATGAACACCACATACGTGGTCTTGATCGTCTCCTCTCGCTCCGGCCAGACCACTTTTCGCAATTCCACCCGTGCCGCGAGCGCGAATTGCCAGAATTCCCGGCCGTACCAGCTGAGCCAGGCCAACCCTAAGCCCGCGAGCACGCCCACCAACACCATGACGACCCGCAGCGCGAGGCCCTGATCATCGAACCAGTAAAACGCCCAGATGCCGCCCAATATGGCGAACACCGATACGACCATCAGGATCGTGTCCTTGGAGGAGGCGCCCGGTGGTGTTTGCACTTCTGCCATAAATTACTCGCCGCTGATCGTCACGCCTGCTTCGTTGGCAGGGCAGGAGGGAATCGAACCCCCAACCTGCGGTTTTGGAGACCGCCGCTCTGCCAATTGAGCTACTGCCCTCTATCCGATCAACGTCGGTCCTACGCAATCACTTTGGCGACGACGCCGGCGCCAACGGTCTTGCCACCCTCGCGGATGGCAAAGCGCAGCCCCTGCTCCATCGCAATCGGTGCGATCAGCTCGACCACGATCTTGATGTTGTCCCCCGGCATCACCATCTCGGTG
>JANXZG010000061.1 GCA_025355645.1 Gammaproteobacteria bacterium
CTTGGACAACCGGATGAAGTTCGAGACGAGCGTGCGCGGCGAATAGCTGCGGCCCGTGCGCATCGTAGAATGACCAACCAGCAGCGATTTACCGAGGCAGCCTAGGCAGTGAAAGTCTCCCTTCTTAGCTCAGGCATTTTGTCCAAGTTGACTTGAAGCGCGACAAACTGCTTCGCCGGTGTATTCCAGCACGGCGCGGCGCCCCAAGATCGCCTCATTGATATTCATTTCCGCCCCTCCTCGCGAAGAAGTTGCAATGCAACACGAAATATCAGTTTCGCGCATCAGCACCTGGTCGCACATGCGTACATTCACGTAAAGGCTTGCGGCATCGGCAAGTGTCATGGAGCAGACCAGACGCTGCGGATATCCCCTAAGGAATCAGGACATCCTCGAATATCGGGCGTCTTTGGGCTTGAGTAACATTCGCGCAGGTAAGGTTGGCAATCGGTAGGGTTAAGGCGATGATCACTATCAGCTCGGCCGATTCCGCTCAAAACGCCAATATCGTTGGCTTCAGACCTAACCACTTGCTGACGCCCGCGGCATTTCCGCATCCCGTCACCCGGTTGGGACTCCGCGAGACAAATATTTCGTGGGTAATTCTCACGGGCCCCTATGCGTACAAAATCAAAAAGAGCATCCAATTGGAGTTCATCGACACATCGACGTTGGCGCTACGGCGACAACTGTGCGAGGAGGAATTGCGCCTCAACCAGCGTCTGGCCTCCGACCTCTACGTGGGTGTCGTCGCGATCACTAGCGATGCCGGCGGCATGCGCGTCGACGGTCATGGCCAAATCATCGAATATGCCGTTAAAATGAGGCAATTCGAGGCGTCCGAAGAGTTATCTGCCCTGCTCGAACGCGGCGCCGTACGCCCACAAGAAATTGCCGATCTTGCCGTGCTCTTGGCCGACTTTCACGCGAGCTTGCAACAAGCGCAGTGCATGCGCGATTTTCCGCACACACAACAATTACACGATGCGGTGCTCGGCAATTTAGCCACACTCTTATCGCACCTCGATGCTGATACAAGGCAGCCCGAACTGGGGACACTCATCGATTGGATTCATGACTTTCTGCATGACTCGCTGCCACAATTGCGCATGCGTGAAGAATCGGGGTTCATCCGCGAGTGTCACGGAGATTTGCATGCGCGCAATGTCGTGCGCTGGCGCGGCCGGTTGATGCCCTTCGATTGCCTGGAATTCGACCCGACACTTCGCTGGATCGACGTGATGAACGATGTCGCCTTCTTGGTGATGGATCTAGAGGCACACGGTCGCAGGGACTTGGCCTTTTCCTTTTTGAATCCGTACCTAGAGCGTACCGGAGACTACGATGGCGTTCGGCTTCTGCAATTCTATGCCGTGTATCGTGCTCTAGTTCGGGCGATGGTCGACAGTCTCGCTGCCGAGCAGGACCTGCCTCATCGGGAGGAGTTCCGTAAGCGTCTGCGGACCAGAGTGAAGACCGCAGCCGGCTTCGTAAGCCGCGGCGCTCCCACACTGTTCATCATGCATGGCCCCTCGGGCTCGGGTAAGTCCTCGCTGAGCGAACGACTGGCACCCCAATTGGGGGCGGTTCGAATACGATCCGATTTGGAGCGCAAGCGACTCGCAGGGACTCATGCATCGGTGGACAATAACGCCGGCTTTGAGCAAGGCATTTACAAGCCCGAGTTTAACCACCGCACTTATGCGCGCCTGCTCGAATGTGCAGAGAACTGTCTGAAGGGGGGCGTCAACGCCATCGTCGACGCCACCTTCCTGAATGCTGCGGATCGCCAGCTATTTCATGATTTAGCCGCAGGTCAACGTATTCGATACATCATCGTATCGTGCGATGCGGATCGCGCGCTACTGATGAAGCGCATCGAAATGCGCCGGCAATCACACGTTGACCCGTCGGACGCCGATGCCGCCGTGCTCGATCGGCAGCTGCATCAGATGGAGCCCTTAAGCGCGGACGAGCAATTGCATAGGGTGTCGGTCGACACCAGCCAAGCCCAGGCCTATGAAAAAGCACTCGCCGCGATTCAGGACCGTTTAGCATCCGTAACCTACGAGACTGCCGCCGGCGCGAGCTTACAGCGGCGCGGCTGATCCTGCAGCGATTCGCTAGGCTCCGCGAGCATCGATCGGCTACGGGTCGACAACTTGTGTACGAAGAACCACGCCAACCACAGAGAGATGATCATTTGACGATGACTCGAACAACACCTGATGGCAATGGCTCGACCGCATACGGCCAGGCTTTTTTTGGTTAATCAATCGTGTCTTTGCCGAATTCCACGTTTGCATGATGAATCCAATGGAAACGGGAGTCCATCTCGAAGCGAATCATGCCGTGCTATCGGAAACACTCCTGACGCGGGCCAGGATTCCAAGATCTCGATCGTCGCGCGCCGCAGCCACGCGTTCGGATGCGCGAAGCTGCTCGCGCCAGATCAGCGCTCCTGGTGCAGTTTCTCGATGGATGTGCTCGCAGCGAACGTTTCGCTGAGCGGCGCGCGTGTGTCGACGTCTCGCCGTTAACTCAGGCCAATATTGCCGGTTCCCATTTGAGGGGATTTTGTGCTCAGCTCGACATAGGGAGCAATAAGCAATTGAATTGTTCGAGCTGATCAAGATAAACGAGGTGACGTGGATCAAAGGCCATGTGGTCGCGGCGGCGAGCCGCAGGTACACCATATACGGGAAAGTAGGCGCGCTGATACAAGCTAATAAACGCATCAAGCAAGCGGAACGGAACAATCATGGCGTAGATGGGCGGAGCGGTGAGTATGCTCAGCGGTCGCGCACCCAAAACGTAGCTTAGAAAGCGACTTCGAAGCTGCTTGTGGTGTAACAGAACGTATTCTTCAAACCGCACTTTGTCATCCCTTATCGTATACGCAAGTTCCAATCGCCGTAGAGCAAATTCCAGCTCGAGGTCGTCCTCGTGTCTGCAGATCTTGGCTGTTATGTCTGAAATTCGCGAATTTATCATCGGAGCCGAGTCAGAGCCTTCGAAGGACTGTGGTTTCTACTTATAGATTCTATCGCCCAACATCGTATGCTGGATGTATCGCGATACCGTAAATTACCCGACTTATTCCCGTTCACCTCCCCCTGCTGACTGACAGAGTTCAGCGCAAGATCTACGGTTAACAATCATGAGCACAGCCACGACCTTAACGCCCATTGATACGGGAATCGAACTGCTTCGAAAGTTGGCATTGGATCTGCGATGCTCGTGGAACCATGCTTCGGACGCACTGTGGAGTGATCTTGATCCTGAGCTGTGGGCGCGAACGCATAATCCTTGGGTTGTACTTCAATCTGCCTCCCGGGAACGACTCGCGCACAAGTTGACCGAGCCGGTTTTTCGAGAAACCCTCGAGCGACTGACACGCGAAAAAGCGGAGTACGCGAAAGAAGGGACATGGTTTCAGCAGACGCATCCGAATTCCGGCCTTGACCGGATCTAATACTTCAGCATGGAGTTTATGCTGAGTGAGGCGCTGCCCATCTATGCTGGTGGCTTAGGCAATGTGGCGGGCGATCAGCTCAAGGCGGCCAGCGACCTAGGCGTTCCGGTCGTGGGCGTAGGGATTGTTGTACAGCCAGGGCTACTTCCGTCAGGTAATAGGCCATGACGGTGCGCAGCGGTCGCTGTTTCCCTACAACGATCCTGGGCAACTTCCTGTCACCCCGTTGCGCAAACCAGATGGTGAGTGGCTACGATTGGAGCTTGGTATGCCTGGCTATCGGCTCTGGCTACGGGCTTGGCAGGTAAAGGTCGGTCGGTAACAGCTCTATTTACTCGACAGCAACGATATCGGCAACTATCCAGCTTACCGCGGCATCACTAGCGAGTTGTACGGGGGCGGGACAGAGCTTCGCTTGCAACAGGAGATCGTGCTTGGAATCGGTGGCTGGCGCCTACTCGAGGCCTTGGATCAGCGCCCGCAGGTGTGTCATTTGAACGAAGGTCATGCCGCCTTCGCGATACTCGATCGAGCGCGCTCGTTCATGGAATCGACGGGTGTTGCCTTCGACGCGTCACTGAGTGCAACGCGGGCGGGCAACGTTTTCACCACGCATACCGCGGTTTGCGCCGGATTTGATCGCTTTCCTGCCCAACCGATCGAGCAGTACCTCGCCCGCTATGCTGGCGATGCGCTTCATATTTCACTAAGAGAACGTCTCGCGCTCGGGCACGAAAAGGCAAGCAATGATTCGGAAGTCTTTAACATGGCATACTGCGTATTCCGGCGATGGCGGTCCGCCATTCCGGCTGAAGCCGGTCCAGCATTCCGGATGATGCCGGGCTGGTCGTGACACGGTATTGGGACTGTCGTTCAGAATCGGATCGCGGTCAATGTTTTTTTGATTTAGGCGCATTGAGCGGCTTGTCGGCGACGGTTTTGTGCCGGCGCATTGACTCGCCTTTAAGCACGAGCCGATAGCTGTTGTGCACCAGGCGATCAAGGATCGCATCGGCGACGGTGCGATCGGCGAGAAAACTGTGCCACTGATCGAGGGGGAGCTGACTGGTGATGAGAGTTGATCGCCGGTCGTAGCGATCGTCCAGGATCTCCAGCAAATCGCGCACTGTCTCAGCGCTCAAGGGGGCGAGGCCAAAATCATCGAGCACGAGAAGATCCGCTTTGGCGAGTTGACGAAACAGCGCGGAGCGCCGTTGCATGGCGCCGAAGCGAGCGAGCTCCTCGACGAGGCGCGGCAGGCGAAAGCAGCGCACCGAGTGATCCGCCCGGCAGGCGGCATGGGCGATGGCCGCGCCGAGGAAGCTCTTGCCAACGCCGGTGGGCCCGGTGATGAGTACGTTCAGGTGCTCACGGATCCAGGCAAGATCGGTGACCTGGGCGAGCTGGTGAGGATCGATGCCGCGGGGCGTGCGAGTGTCGAGATCCTCGATGCAGGCTGGGACCGTGAGCTTTGCCCAGCGCAGGCGCTGCGCGAGACGAAAGCTCGCCCGCGCGGTAATCTCGTGCTGGATCATGAGGCCCAATCGATCCTCGAAGGAGCAGCTGGCCCGATCGGGGGAGGCGAGTTGCTGCTCAAGGGCGGCGGCCATGCCCTCGAGACGCAGCTGGTGCAGTTGCCCAATCAGTGGTTCGGTAAGCATAGAACTCCTTTGCGTTGTGGTTACTGGAAATACTCGGCTCCGCGCACGTTCTCGTGTGCAAGATCCAAGGCGGGAGAGGATGCGGGTGCGGTGGGGTTTTGGATCAGCGTGCGCACCGCGCGGTAGCTCAGGGCGCGAAGGGCAAGGGCCCGCTCGCACGCCGCTTCGAGCCGCACGGGCGAAAAATCCTGCGCAAGGCGCAGGATGCCTTGCGCGCTGCGCAGGGTCTCCTCAGGGTGCTTGCGCCCGCCGGCCTGGAGCTTTAGCACGCTGAGCGTTGCGGGGCCGATGAGGAAGGCCCGTTCCAGCACTCGATCCAGATGCTGGTCGATCACCGCGATGTGCTTCTCGGGGCGATGCACGCGACGGGTTAGACGCTGCGCGCGCTCAGATGCGCGCGGATGGGCGGCAACGAGGGAGCCTGCATGAAATACTTCCACGGCACGAGCCGTGAGGCGCACATCCACACGCTCGCCGATCAGGCGGTAGGGGACCGAGTAATACGAGCGGCCCACCTCGATGTGATAATCGGGATGCACTTTGGCCTTCTTCCACTCGCCGAACTCGTAAGGACGTGTGGGCAAGGCTTTGAGCGCCGCGCGCTCG
Organism: Gammaproteobacteria bacterium; assembly: GCA_025355645.1. Classification (GTDB taxonomy): domain Bacteria; phylum Pseudomonadota; class Gammaproteobacteria; order Steroidobacterales; family Steroidobacteraceae; genus Bog-1198. Next base: position 5,743 of record JANXZG010000061.1, read on the forward strand.
AGCTCGATAAAGCGCGAGCGGCGCGAGCCGGCGATCTTTTTAAAGGGGTGGGTGTTGACTCTCGAGGAGCTCTGCGATGTGGCCGTTGAGCTCGCCGAGCGAAAAAAAGGTGTGGTTGCGCAATCGTGCGAGGATCCATCTCTCCACCACCAGCACGCCAGTCTCCACCTTCGCCTTGTCGCGGGGCTTGCGAACCCGCGCAGGGAGGATCGCGAGCTCATAGTGCTCGGCGAAGTCCTGGTACGCGCGGTTGATATCCGGATCATAGCGGTGCGCCTTGGTAATCCCGGTGCGAAGGTTATCCGGGACGATGGCCCGTGGTGCGCCGCCGAAGAACTCGAGCGCGCGAACGTGGGCGCCGAGCCAGTCGCCCGCCCCTTGCGTTAGGCTCGCCTCGGCGTACGTGTAGTTGGAAAAGCCGAGCACGGCGACAAAGACTTGCGCGTTGCGGATCGCGCCCGTATGCCGATCCACGATCGGCACCGTGTGGCCGGCGTAATCGACAAAGAGCTTATCCCCCGGTGCATGCTCCTGGCGCAGCACGAGCTCCTGGGTGGCGAGCCAGCGCCGGTACTGGTCGCAAAACACGCTGTACTGCCAGCCGTCGGGATGCTGGTTCTTATACTCCTCCCACAGCAGCAATCGGGTGACGCCGCGGCGGCGAAGCTCGGCATGCAGGTACGCAAAATCCGGCCTCGGCGTGCGCGATAAGGGCACCGCGCGCCGGTACATCCTCTCCTGCAACGCCGCCTCATCGAGCGCCGGGGAAAGCGGCCAGGTGATACCGGCATCGCGCGCTCGGCGCACACACTCCTGCACCGTTGAGCGGGCGCTGCCGATCGCAGCGGCTATCTGTCGGTCGCTGAAGCCCTCGGCCTTGAGCCGCAGGACCTCACGGATCTTACGCACGGGTAACCTCTTTTGCCCCACCGCAGCTCTCCTTCCAATCGGAAAAAGAGACCACAGTAATGGCGGTTAA
>JANXZG010000116.1 GCA_025355645.1 Gammaproteobacteria bacterium
CTCGCTGACGGAAGGAAGATTCGGACACTTACTATCGTTGATATATTCACACGCGAGTGCTTGGGAATCGAAGTGGGCTTCAGTCTTCGTGCTGAACATGTAGTGGCGGCGATGAATCGATTGAAGCACGACCGCGGTTTGTCGCAACGAATTACCACGGACAACGGCTCTGAGTTTGCGGGAGGCCAGATGGATCTTTGGGCTTACTCGAATAACGTGAAGATGGACTTCAGCCGCCGCGGCAAGCCGACCGACAACGCATTCGTGGAATCTTTCAATGGACGCTTCCGGGAAGAGTGCTTGAACGCTCACTGGTTTGAATCGATTGACGACGCTTGTGAGAAGATTGATGCTTGGAGATGGGATTATAATCAGTTTCGGCCTCACCGTTCTCTCAAGGGCCTTACCCCTAGGGAATTCGCGGTGCAGCAGGCACTCGAGGAGTCGCAAACTCTCTGACCCAATGGTCCGATTTAACCAGGCCTCTCAAGGACCATTGTCCCAAAGTATCAACCGGACCGAAAATCGCCTAGCAGGTCACACCAGTCAAGAAAGACATAACGGCAGACGAGTGGAGCGGCTGGAGAAAGCACTTTAATGAATGCCGCCCCTAATAACGTGGAATCCTCTGTCCAATTGACGCGGGAAGCCTACACACTGCCTACACGCCATTTTTCAGGCCAAATGGTACGCGTCATAGTGATGTAACCTTTTGATTTTATTGGTAGCGGGGGTAGGATTTGAACCTACGACCTTCGGGTTATGAGCCCGACGAGCTGCCAGACTGCTCCACCCCGCACCGGAGGAGCCCGCATTGTACCGATGATGCCCGGCAAAGCAACCCCGTCGGGTAATTGCCCGGCTTAAGCTCCTATCGCAGAACCTGCGCGCATAAGGCGAACAACGCGCCCGGCACGAGTCCGAGCGCCAGCGCAATCAGTGCGTTCGCACTCAGCACTGTGCGTACTAGCATGGAGCCGCCCAGGGTGGTCGCATCGGTCGGCTCATCGAAGTACATGAGTTTCACGATGCGCAAGTAATAGTATGCGCCAATGACGGATAGCAGGACCGATACTACGGCAAGCCATGTATATCCGACCCCGAGCAGGCCTTGGATGACTGCAAACTTGGCCCAGAATCCGATGAACGGCGGTATACCCGTCAGGCTGAACATCAGGATTGCCATCATTCCGGCGAACCAGGGGCTGCGGACATTGAGACCCTTGTAGTCATTGAGCTGGTCCGCTTCAAAGCCCTGGCGCGAAAGAAGCAGGATCACCCCGAAAGCGCCGGTGGCGACGATGACGTAAGTGATCGTGTAGAACAATGCCGCCTGGTAACCGAGGGGTGTACCGGTAAGCACTCCCATCAGGATGAACCCGACCTGTGAAATCGTTGAATACGCGAGCATGCGCTTCAGGTTCGTCTGCGCAATCGCGACCGTGTTGCCGATCGCCATGGTCAACACCGAAAGCACAACCAGCATCTGGCTCCAGTCGGGCTGGGAGAATCCCAGGCCTTCCGTCAGCAGGCGCATGGCAAGGGCCAACGCTGCGAACTTCGGTGCAGTCCCAATGAAGAGCGTTACGCAGGTCGGCGACCCTTCGTATACATCCGGCACCCACATGTGAAAGGGTACCGCGCCAAACTTGAACGCAATGCCAACGATCAGGAACGCGAGGCCGAAAATCACCCCCACGTTGCCACCAAGTCCGTGCTGCAACGCCATGGAAATTTGGTCCAGCTGCAGGCTGCCGGTCATCCCGTAGATAATCGACATGCCATAAAGAAGCGTCCCCGATGCGAGGGATCCCAATACGAAGTACTTGATGGCGGACTCGGCCGCGCCGCTTGAGTCCCGATCAAAGGCGACCATCGCGTACAGGCAAAGCGACAAGAGCTCCAGCCCCAGGTACACCGTGATCAGGCTCGCAGCGGAGGCCAGCACCATGATCCCGAGCGTCGCGAACAATCCCAGTACGTAATACTCGCCTTTCAAGATGGCCCTGCGCCGAAGGTAATCCGTGGAATAAACGAATACGACCGCCACGACGAGCAGAGCTGAAATCTTCAGCACCTGCGCCATGCGATCGAGCTCGAACATGCCGCCGAGGGCCACGATGCGCTGCGCTACGGGTTGGGCCGCGACCAGAACCGCGGTCATCAACAGGCTCAGCACGGCTAGTGCACCCGTCCACGTCCGCTGAGTATCCGCGAGCACGAGGTCGAGCATCAGGATCGCGCAGGCCGCGACGCTGAGGAATATCTCGGGCCTTGCCAGGGCGATCCCCGCATTGAACTCTTCGACATTGAAGGTATACATCGATAGGCCCTACGGTGCGATCTTCGATGTCAGCAGCTGCTGCGCCAGGTGCTGCATGCTGGCCCGCGTCGCATCGAGCAACGGCGCTGGCCACAGGCCGACGAACAGAACCGCGATCGCCAGCGCCCCGAGCACTAGATACTCGCGTCGGTCCAGGTCCTCGAGCGCGGCCACCTTTGCATTGGCAACCGGGCCGAAAATCACGCGCTTGATGAGCCACAGTGTATACGCGGCCCCCAGCACCAAGGTCGTGGCCGCGAGGATCGCATACCAGACGTTTGCCTTGAACGCGGCCAGAATCACGAGGAATTCACCGACAAATCCGGATGTTCCGGGCAGTCCCGCATTCGCCAGGGCGAACAGCACCATAAATGCCGCAAATTTTGGCATGGTGTTCACCACCCCCCCATAGGCCGATATTTCGCGGCTATGCATCCGGTCATACATCACGCCTACGCACAGGAACATCGCGCCTGATACGAGGCCATGGGAGATCATCTGCACCAGTGCCCCATCGAGGCCCATCTCGATGCCCGTGCTCGCGCCAGTGTTTGACATGATCCTGAATCCGATGAACGCCCCCAGGGTCACGAATCCCATATGCGCAATCGATGAATAGGCGATGAGTTTTTTCATGTCCTGCTGCGCAAGCGCCACAAAGCCGATATAGACAACTGCAACCAGTGACAGTCCAATGATCAGCCAATCGAGCTCACGACTCGCATCTGGCGCAATCGGCAGCGATAGGCGCAAGAAGCCATACCCACCCATTTTCAGCATAATGGCCGCCAGCACGACCGAGCCGCCGGTCGGCGCCTCGACATGGGCATCAGGCAGCCAGGTGTGCACAGGCCACATGGGAACCTTGACGGCAAAGGCGCTGAAAAAGGCAAGAAATATCAGCAACTGTGCGTACATGCCGAGCGGTGCGCGCTGGAAAGCAAGCAGATCGTAGCTGCCGGTCTGCAGGTGCAGGTAGATCAGCGCAACCAGCATCAGCAGCGAGCCGATCAGCGTGTACAGAAAGAACTTGATGGAGGCGTACACGCGGCGCTGGCCGCCCCAGACACCGATGATCAAGAACATCGGTATCAGCATGACCTCCCAGAACACGTAGAACAGCACGGCATCAAGCGATGCGAATACGCCGATCATTGCCCCTTCTAAGATCAAGAATGCCGCAAAATACTGCGACACCCGCTTCCCGACGCTGCCCCACCCAGCGATCACGACCAGCACTGTCGTGAAGGTCGTCAGCAGGATCAGCGGCATGGAGATGCCATCGATCCCCACATGAAACTGCGCATCGACAGTCGGAATCCAGGCGGAGTTTTCCAGGAACTGCATGGCGGCGGTCGTATCGCTGAACCGCTGATACAACGGCACGCATAACAGCATTGTCACGAACGAGACCAGCAGTGAAGCCCAGCGGGCGGCGCGCGCACGCAAATTTCCGAGCGCCAGCACGGCAAGACCACCGAAAATCGGCACCCAGATCAGTAGCGACAGCAGGTGGTCTCGAAAAATCATGAGCGCCACATGATCCACATCAGCAGTGAGGCGAGTCCGAGGATCATCGCGAACGCGTAATGATACAGGTAGCCGGATTGGGCATAGCGGAACACCGCGGAAATCCACCCGATTACCCTGGCGCTGCCGTTAACCATGACCCCGTCGATGAGCGCCTGGTCGCCGCCCTTCCACAGCGCCCCGCCGAGCTTGCGCGCACCAGCTGCAAGGATGTTTTCGTTGAACCAATCGAAGCCATATTTATCGACGAGTATTCGGTGCAACCAGCTGAACTTGCGCTCGGCTGCATCGGCCAGTTCCGGCCGCCTCAGGAAAAAGACATACGCGGTTGCAACACCCGCCGCGGCCAGCCAGATTGGCGGTGCCGCAAACGCGTGCGCAAGGAATGCACCGGGCGATCCGAACTCTTCGCCGACAGCGCGCAGCACATCATGCGACGGTAGAACCTTGATCGCGCCGCCAAAGTAATCGCCAAAAAGCATCGGCCTGATGGTGAACCAGCCAATCAGGGCAGATGGGATAGCCAACAGCACGAGCGGCAGGGTAATTACCCAGGGGCTTTCGTGCAGGTGCTCCGCGGTATGGTGGTCCATACGACCTTTGCCGTGGAAGGTCATAAAGAACATTCGAAAGGTATAGAGCGCCGTTATAAAGACGCCGATCAGCACGCAGGCATACGCGTAATCCGCCCCTGGCAGGCGCGATTCGCGCACCGCATCGATCAATGCATCCTTGGAAAAGAAGCCCGATGAGCCCGGAAACCCGATCAGCGCGAGCGCACCGATGAGGCAGGTCCAGTAGGTGATGGGCAGGTAACGCTTGAGGCCGCCCATCTTGCGCATGTCCTGCTCGTGATGCATCGCCTCGATCACGGACCCGGCGGCAAGGAATAGCAGCGCCTTGAAGAAGGCATGGGTCATCAGGTGGAAAATCCCCGCACTGTAGGCCGAGGCCCCCAATGCTACTGTCATGTATCCAAGCTGGGACAGCGTCGAATATGCCACCACCCGCTTGATGTCGTTGTTGACGACGCCGAGCAGGCCCATGAAAAATGCCGTGCTCGCACCGATGATGAGCACTGTCGACAGGGCGGTTTCGGAAAGCTCAAAGAGCGGTGACATGCGGGCCACCATGAATATACCCGCCGTAACCATCGTTGCCGCGTGGATTAGCGCCGAGATGGGCGTCGGACCTTCCATCGAGTCCGGCAGCCAAACGTGCAGTGGCATCTGCGCGGACTTGCCCATCGCGCCGATGAAGAGGCAAATGCAGGTGAATGTCATCGCCGACCAGACGACGCCGCTGCTGATGTGCAGCTGCGCCGCCGCGATCTTGTCTGCGTTCGCAAATACGGTCGTGTAATCCAGAGAGCCGGTGTAATAAAGCACGGCAGCAATGCCCAGCACAAAGCCAAAATCCCCCACGCGGTTGGCAATGAATGCCTTCAGGCTTGCGAATATCGCAGTCGGGCGCGTATACCAGAAACCGATCAAGAGGTAGGAGACCACCCCGACGGCCTCCCAGCCGAAAAACAACTGCATGAAATTGTTCGACATCACCAGCATCAGCATCGAGAAGGTGAACAGGGAGATGTAGCAGAAGAAGCGTTGGTAACCGGGGTCCTCGCGCATGTAGCCGACAGTGTAGATATGCACCATCAACGAGACGAACGTGACCACTCCCATCATCAGCGCTGACAGTCGATCAATCAGGAAACCGACCTGCATGCTGAGGCCATCGCTGATGAGCCAGGTGTAAATCGCGCCGTTGTAGTTGCCCATGCCATCGAGCAGCATTTTCTTCAGCACATACAGCGACAGCGCGCAGGACAACCCCACGCCCGCAATCGTGACCGTATGCGCCCCAATGCGCCCGACCGTGCGCCCGCCGAGCCCAGCAATCATCGCCGCAAGCAGCGGCGCCAGAACAATCGTGAGGTAAATCCCTTGCATGTTATTGGCTTCTCTGCCCTCAGCCCTTCAGCGTATCCAGGTCTTCGACGTTAATGCTGCGCCGCTCGCGGAACAGCACTACGAGTATCGCCAGGCCAATCGCCGCTTCGGCAGCGGCCACGGTCAGGATGAAAAATACGAATATCTGCCCGTTGATGTCGCCGAGAAAGCGCGAAAAGGCAATAAAATTGAAATTGACTGCGAGAAGCATCAGTTCGATGCACATCAGCAAAATGATGATGTTCTTGCGGTTAAGGAATATCCCGGCAACCGCAATCGCAAAGAGGACCCCCGACAGCGTCAGTACGTGCGTCAGCGTGATCACGGGCCCTTCTCCGTGTCCATCTTGACCAACCGCACCCGATCCCGCGCCCGCACTGCCACCTGCTGGGCGATGTTCTGCAGCTTGCCACCGCTACGCCGCCGTAAAGTCAGCACGATCGCGGCGATGGAAGCCACCAGCAGGATAATCGCCGCAACCTGCGCCGGATACGCATAACGCGTGAACAGCGCCGTGCCGAGTGTCCGGGTATTCGAGTAGCCCAGCGGAAGCGGCGGCGCGTCATGCAGCGTGATGCCGCCGAGGTGCTGTAAAACGATCACGTTCAGCATCGCGAACACGACGAACCCCGCTACTGCGGCCGCAACCGGCCAGTAGCCGGCAATCCCCTTGCGAAATTCCTCGATATTGATATCGAGCATCATCACGACGAACAGGAACAGCACCATGACCGCCCCCACATACACGAGCACCAGCACAATCGCGAGGAACTCCGCATCAAGCAGCAGCCAGATGATGGCGCTGTTAAAGAATGCGAGCACCAGCAACAGCGCCGAATGCACCGGATTGCGCGCGAGGATCACGCCGAATGCGGAGCCCACGACTACCGCTGCAAACACAAAAAATAATATCGTCGGGAACATCTAGCGATACCTTGCGTCAGCTGACTTGTCAGCCGCGATCATGGCCTCGAAACGATCGCCGACCGCAAGCAGCTTGTCCTTGGTCATGATGTTTTCGCCGCGGTTCTCCATGTGGTATTCGTGCAACCGGGTCTCCACAATGGCATCCACCGGACAGGCCTCTTCGCAGAACCCGCAGTAGATGCACTTAAACAGGTCTATGTCGTAGCGCGTCGTTCGGCGCGTGCCGTTGTCGGCGACGTCCGACTCGATGGTGATCGCGAGCGCCGGGCACACCGCCTCGCACAGTTTGCAGGCGATACAGCGTTCCTCGCCATTCGGATAACGGCGCAGCGCGTGCAAGCCACGGAATCGCGCGCTCTGCGGAGTCTTTTCCTCCGGATAATTGATCGTCATCTTGGTCCGGAACATGTTCTTCAGCGTGACCCACAGACCTTGAAGAAGCTCGATCAGAAGGAAAGTCTTCAGAAAGTTGCGTATGCCTTGCATCACGGATGCCCCCGCCACGGACCGACTTGAAAATAGATCATCAACCCTTCGGCCAACAGCCACACCAGCGTCACCGGAATCAACGCCTTCCAGCCGAGCCGCATGATCTGGTCGTAACGGTAACGGGGAAAAGTCGCGCGCAGCCAGAGGAACGTGAACATCGGAAAAAGGGTCTTCAGGCCGAACCAGAAAAAGCCGGGCGCCGCGAGCAGGTTCGTCTCCGGCAGCCAGCCATCGAAGGGCGATAACCAGCCGCCAAAGAAGAAAATCACGGTCAGCGCCGAGATCAGGATCATGTTGACGTATTCGGCGATGAAGAACAGTGCGAACGCCATGCCGGAGTAATCGACATGGAAGCCTGCGACGATTTCCGATTCTCCCTCAGCCACGTCGAACGGGGCGCGATTGGTCTCGGCAACCCCCGATATGAAGTACACCAACAGCAGCGGGAACAGCCAGAACCAGTTCCAGGCGAGGCCACGGCCATGCTGCGCATCGATGATCGCGCCGAGGTTCAGGCTCCCCGAGGCCATCAGTACGCCGACCATCGCAAATCCCATGGCAATTTCATAGGCAACAATCTGCGCAGCAGAGCGCATCGCACCAAGAAAGGCGTACTTGGAATTCGCCGCCCAGCCGGCCAGAATGATTCCGTACACGCCCATCGAGGTCAGCGCAAGCACGTACAGTAGTCCGGCGTCGATGTTCGCGAAAGTTCGCTCGGGCGCAAAAGGGATCACCGCCCAAATCGCGAGCGCCGGGACCATTGACAGGAACGGCGCGAGCCGGAATAAAAACTTGTTCGAGTCCGCGGGAATCAGGATTTCCTTGAACAGCAGCTTAACCACGTCGGCGAACGGCTGCGCGAGCCCCGGAATCAGCAGCCCCGGGACGCGGTTGGGCCCACGTCGAAGCTGCATCCAGCCGATCACCTTGCGTTCGGCCAGCGTGTAGAAGGCCATCGTGATGATGATGCAGAGCATGACCATGACGATCTGCACGGCGGTCAGCAGCGGGCCACTCCAGTAAGAAGTTATTTGTCCGCTAAGCCAGCCCCGAATTGCGTCCCACTGCCACATGCTCAGATCACCGTACGGGCCATCTGCCCGTCCCGGGTTTTCATGAGCGCATCGGACCCGCGCACAAGCACATCAACCTGGTAGATCGGCAAGTCCAACCAGCTGCCCGACGGCGAGGGAGCCGTGGGTGGCGCACCTGCCATCGCAGCGCGCACCTCGTCCGGGGCAAGCGTCGCGCAGGCCGCCTTCAGTTCGTCACGAACCTCTTCGCTGCTGACATACTCAAAGCCGGGCTGGTTCAGCAGATTGCCGAGGACCCGCAACACTTTCCAGCCCGGCCGGCTCTCCCCTGCTGCCTTGACCGCCGCGCCCCAGCTTTGCCAGCGGCCCTCGATGTTGACGAATGTCCCGGACGTCTCGGCAAACGTGCCGATCGGCAGTACCACATGCGCCAGGGACCTCAGGGACTTGGGTAGATGGGTTGTGATTGCGACCACGAGACCGGCGTTCCCAAGCGCGGCGCCGCCAGAGGCCAGATCGAGCGCGGGGTCGATGCCGCCAAACAGCAGGTAGGACTTCAGGGACGATGCCAGCATCGCGCCCGCATTCAGTCCGGTCTGCGCGCTCTTGACGCCTCCGGCCAGCCGGTGCGGCACGGCCCCGGCGAGGTACGCGCCGGCAGCATTCGCGCCTTCCGTGATGAACCCCAGGCTCGCACCAGCCGCCTGCGCAAGCTTCGCGGCGAGCGCCCTGATCTGCGAATAGGCGGGATGGCGTTGCGCGAGCGTGCCCAAGATAACTGCGCGGCGCCCGCCATTGTTAAGGGCCGCCAGAAGCGCCCGTTGTTCCTCGCCCGCGGGCGCCTGCACGAGTCGCTCGAGCTGTCCCAATAGATCGCTGCCGGTGACGCCGTAGGCGGCGACTGGAAACAGATATTCGAAGCGGCCGGGATTCAGGAACGCGATCTTTGCGCCGCCATGGATCGCGGCTTTTCGTACCCGGTGCGCAAGCAACGGCATTTCCTGGCGCAGGTTCGAGCCAATGAACAGCACGCCCTGAAGTTGCTCAACCTCGGCGATGGACAGGCCGAGCCCGGGGTAGTTGCCTTCCTGTTCCTGGGACCTGAAATCAATCTGGCGCAGGCGATGATCAATATTCTGGCTGCCAAGTCCGCGTGCAATCCTCGCCAGAAGGTATAGCTCCTCGGCAGTGGCCGAGGGTGCTGCGAGGAATCCGGCCGCATTGGCGCCATGCGCTGCCACCGCGCTTGTCAATCCCTGCGCTGCCGCGGCAAGCGCTATTTCCCAATCGACCGCCTTCAGCTCGCCATCGACGCGTAGCATCGGCTGCGTGACTCGCTCGGTCGAATACATGCCCTCGAAGCCGAAGCGGTCGCGATCCGTGATCCAGGTCTCGTTGATTGCCTCGTTCTCGCGCGGTACGATGCGCATGACGCGGCCCCGCAGCACGTGCGCGAAAATATTCGTGCCGAAGCCGTCATGTGGCGCGATCAGCGCCTGTTGCGACATTTCCCAGGCGCGCGCGTGAAAGCGGAACGGCTTGTTGTTGAGTGCCCCAACGGGACACAGATCGATGATGTTCGCGGATAACTCGTGATCGATGCTGTGCTCGATGTAGGACGTAATTTCCATGTCTTCGCCGCGACCGGTCGTGCCGAGCTGCGGATAGCCCTGGATTTCTTGGCCAAAGCGCACGCAACGCGTGCAATGTATGCAGCGCGTCATGTCGGTGGAAATCAGCGGCCCAAGGTTCTTGTCCTTGACCGAGCGCTTGCGCTCGGTGAAGCGCGATAGGTCCCGTCCATATCCCACCGCCAGGTCCTGTAACTCGCACTCTCCACCCTGATCGCAGATCGGGCAATCGAGCGGATGGTTGATCAGCAGGAATTCCATCGTGGCTTTTTGCGCCCCAATGGCCTTGGGGGACTTCGTGAAGACCTTCATGCCCTCGGCCACGGGCGTCGCGCACGCCGGGAGCGGCTTCGGCGCCTTCTCGACCTCCACCAGGCACATGCGGCAGTTCGCCGCGACGGTCAGCTTGGCGTGGTAGCAGAATCGCGGTATGTAGATGTCGGCAGGATCCGTCACCTGCATGATCATCTGGCCCTTGCGCGCCTTGAGCGGGATCCCGTTGACTTCGATGTTGACCAGCTGTTCGCTCATCATGCTGTCCTAGGCTGCCCTGCTCTGCGACTCGACGATCGAGCGGCCCTTGTTCTCGACCATGAACCTGAACTCATGGCCAAAATGCTTCAGGAAGCTTTGCACTGGCCAGGCCGCCGCATCCCCGAGTGCGCAAATAGTGTGGCCCTCGATGCGTCCGGCAACATCGAGAAGCAAGGTCAAATCCTCGCTGCGCCCCTGGCCCGCGATGATGCGCAGGAGCACGCGATCGAGCCAGCCCGTGCCCTCTCGGCACGGCGTGCACTGGCCGCAGGACTCGGACATGTAGAAGCGCGACAGGCGCTCCAGCGCCCGCACCATGCAGGTGCTCTCGTCCATCACGATTACGGCGCCGGTGCCGATTGACGAGCCGGCCTTTTTCAGTGCGTCATAGTCCATCGTGATGCCTTCGATATTCGCAGCCGGCATGACCGGGCAGGAACTGCCGCCTGGAATCACTGCCTTGAGCTTGCGACCCTTCCATACGCCGCCGACCAGTTGCATCAAGTCCGCAAACGGAATACCCAGCGGCAGCTCGAAATTTCCCGGCTTCTCCACGTGGCCAGATATCGAGAAGATCATCGTGCCGCCGGAATTGGCGGGCCCGAGGCCCGCAAACCAGGCCGCACCCTTGCGCATGATGGTGGGCACCGAGGCAAAGCTCTGCGTGTTGTTGATCGTCGTCGGCTTGCCGTACAGGCCAAAATTAGCGGGAAAAGGCGGCTTGAAGCGCGGCTTTCCCTGCTTGCCCTCGAGCGACTCGAGCAGTGCGGTTTCTTCGCCGCAAATGTACGCGCCGGCGCCGACATACATGTGCAGGTCGAAATCCACGCCCGACCCCTGGATGTTCTTGCCCAGCAACTCCGCCGCATAGGCTTCCTTCAGCGCCGCTTCGAAGCGCGGCACCGGCTCGCCCAGGAATTCGCCGCGGATATAGTTGTAGCCAACCGTCGAGGTCATCGAATAGCCGCCGATGGCCATTCCCTCAATGACCGAGTGGGGGTTGTAGCGCAGGATGTCCCGATCGTGGCAGGTGCCGGGCTCGGACTCATCGGAATTGCACACGACGTATTTTTGCACCGGGGAGCTGCGCGGCATGAAGCTCCACTTGAGCCCGGTCGGAAAGCCGGCACCGCCGCGACCGCGCAAGCCTGAGGCCTTGACCTCATCGATGACTTTTTCCGGCGGCGTCTTTTCGCGCAGGATCTTCTCCCACGCCAGATAGCCGCCGGACTTGCGGTAGCCCTCGATCGTCCATGCGCGCTCATACTTCAGCGCTTCGAAAATCACCTGGTTCTGTTCGTAAGCCATCGCTACATCCGCTCCGTCACTTCAGCTCATCGAGGATCTGATCGACCTTCGCCGGCGTCAGGTGCTCATGGAACACATGATCCACCATCAGCATCGGTGCGCCGGTGCAGGCCGCTAGGCACTCTTCCTCGCGCTTGAGGAAGATGCGGCCGTCCGGCGTGCTCTCGCCGGTCTTGATGCCGAGCTTTTTCTCCACATAGGCCACGATGTCCGCTGAGCCCCGCAACATGCAGGAGATGTTCGTGCACACTGACAGGTGGTGGCGTCCCACCGGGTGTGTCTCGAACATCGAATAGAATGTCGCAACCTCGTAGACCTGGATCGGTGGCAGGCCGAGGTAGGCACCTACCGCATCCATGATCGGCGCGGTCAGGTAGCCATTGTTCTCGTGCTGCGCGGCACGCAGCGCCGAGATCACGGCCGAGCGCTTGCGATCGGGCGGAAATTTCGCCACCCAAAGGTCGATCTCGTCACGTAGATGCTGCGACAGTTGCAGGCTCATCGGTCGATCTCTCCGAAAACAATGTCCTGGGTGCCGATCACCGCGACGACATCGGCGAGCATGTGTCCCTGCACCATCTCATGCAGCGCCGCGAGGTGCGCGAAGCCCGGTGCGCGCACCTTAAGCCGGTACGGCTTGTTCGCGCCATCCGACACCAGGTACACGCCCAATTCACCCTTTGGCGCCTCGACGGCCGCGTACACCTCGCCCTCCGGCACGCAGTACCCTTCAGTCATGAATTTGAAGTGATGGATCAGCGATTCCATGTCGCCCTTCATCTCCTCGCGCCGCGGCGCACGCACCTTGCGGTCATCGATCATCACGGGGCCCGTGTTATCCTTGAGCCACGCGATGCATTGCTGGATGATTCGGTTTGACTGGCGCAGCTCCTCGATCCGCACCAGGTAGCGGTCATAACAGTCGCCGCCCTTGCCCACCGGGATATCGAAATCCATGCGATCGTAGACCTCGTAGGACTGCTTCTTGCGCAGGTCCCATTCGATCCCTGAGCCGCGCAGCATGGGGCCGGTAAAACCGAGCTGCAGCGCGCGCTCCGGGCTTACCACGCCGATATTGACCGTGCGCTGCTTCCAGATCCGGTTATCGGTGAGCAGGGTCTCGTATTCATCGACACAGGATGGAAAGCGCCGGGTAAAGTCGGCTATGAAATCGAGCAGGCCGCCGCTGCGCCGTTCGTTGAGCTTGTCGACATCCTTCTTACTGCGCCATTGCGAATACTGGTACTGCGGCATCGATTCCGGCAGGTCGCGGTATACGCCGCCCGGGCGGTAGTACGTTGCATGCATGCGCGTTCCTGACACAGCTTCGTAGCAATCCATCAGGTCCTCGCGCTCGCGAAAGCAATACAAGAAAACGGTCATCGCTCCGATATCGAGGGCATGCGCCCCGAGCCACATCAGGTGATTCAGGATGCGCGTGATTTCATCGAACATCACGCGTATGTATTGCGCGCGCACTGGCGCCTCGATGCTGAGCAGTTTCTCGATCGCCATCACATAAGCATGTTCATTGCACATCATCGACACATAGTCGAGGCGGTCCATGTAGCCGATCGACTGGTTGTATGGCTTGCTCTCCGCGAGTTTCTCCGTGCCCCGGTGCAGAAGCCCGATATGCGGGTCCGCCTTCTGGATGACCTCGCCGTCCATCTCCAAGACGAGACGCAGCACACCGTGCGCAGCGGGATGCTGCGGCCCGAAGTTCATCGTGAAGTTACGGATCTCAGCCATTGGGATTCGGGTTGATGAGCTGAGGGTCGTAGCGATTGTCGTGACGGATGACCTTGGGTACCAGCACGCGCGGTTCAATGGTCACGGGCTGATAAATGACCCGCCGCTTCTGCGGGTCATAGCGCACCTCGACATTGCCGGACAAGGGAAAGTCCTTGCGAAACGGATGCCCTATAAATCCATAGTCGGTCAACAGGCGGCGAAGGTCCGGATGCCCCCGGAAGAAGATGCCAAAGAGGTCGAACACCTCGCGTTCGAACCAGTTCGTGCCCGCCCATATATCGCAGGCTGAATCGACCACCGGTTGTTCATCATCGGGGCAGTAAACGCGCACGCGCAGGCGCTGGTTCAGCGAGACGGACAGCAGGTTATAGACCACCGCAAAGCGCCGCCCGAGTACGCTCGGCGCGGGTTTCTCGCCCTCATCGCCCATCGGATCGACGCCTCGGCTGAAGCCTGATGCCGTCGCCGCCGTGGTTTCCCATTCGGACTTGCCGTACTCCAGATAATCCATGCCGCAGACATCCACGCAGCTCTCGAACTTGAGGCCCTCACCGTCGCGCAGCAGCTTCGCGACGTCTGCCCAATGCTCGGCCGCCACGACGCACGTTAATTGGCCCGCATGCAGGGGCAGCAGCGTTGCCTGATCGGCAATAGCGCCGGTAATCGCAGCGGCAAGCGCCGCCAGGCGCCCCGGATGTGGATCAGGCGTCGCTGCACCCGCCTCGGTGCTCATCGAATGATCGCCTTGTTGCGCCGGATCTTGCCCTGCAGCTGGATGATTCCGTACAGCAATGCCTCAGCCGTCGGAGGGCAGCCCGGCACGTAGACATCAACCGGGACGATCCGATCACAGCCGCGTACTACGGCGTAGGAGTAGTGGTAGTAGCCACCGCCATTCGCGCAGGATCCCATAGAGATCACCCAACGCGGCTCAGCCATCTGGTCATAGACCTTGCGCAGCGCCGGCGCCATCTTGTTGACCAGGGTGCCGGCAACAATCATCACGTCGGATTGCCGCGGGCTCGGCCGGAAAACGATGCCGAACCGGTCGAGGTCATAGCGCGCGGCACCCGCCTGCATCATCTCCACGGCGCAACAGGCGAGCCCGAAGGTCATGGGCCAGAGCGAGCCAGTGCGAGCCCAGTTGATCAGCTTGTCGATGCTGGTGATTTCGAAACCGCTCGACTCGGAACCGCTCGGGTCTAATCCCATTCGAGCGCTCCCTTGCGGTAGTCGTAGGCGAGCGCAACGACCAGGATCAGCGCGAATATGAGCATTGAGACCAGCCCGAAATTTCCGGTGTTATTAAGGGAGACCGCCCATGGGAAGAAAAAAGCGATCTCCAGGTCAAAAACGATGAAAATAATGGCGACCAGGTAGTAGCGCACATCGAATCGCATGCGCGAGTCCTCGAAAGCCTCGAATCCGCATTCATAGGGTGAGAGTTTCTCGGAGTCCGGACGACGCGGACCGGCAATCCAGCCGATGGTGAACAGGGCGAACCCAATAACCGTCGCCAGGCCGAGGAAGATCAGAATCGGCAAGTACTGTCGCAACATGATCCGCGGCTGAGCTCAATTTTGTGACGCGGTATTGTAGCAGAGAAGCCGCGGAATCCTACCTCATCAGAATGGTGCCGACGGCCGGAGTCGAACCGGCACAGGTTGCCCCACTAGCCCCTCAAACTAGCGCGTCTACCAATTTCGCCACGTCGGCTCTTTCCATTTCTTGACGAACTCTCAAGGACTCTTCGCGGGCGCGCTCGGCGCCACCGGAACGCTGCTCGGCGCGACCGGAATGCTGCCCGGCGCGGGCGCGGCGACGATGGGTGCCTGTGCCGCCCGCTCCAGCACGCTCGTCGGTTCATTGCTCGGACGCGTCCCGAGGTAGGCCAGTGACAGGCTCGTCGCAAAAAACATCGCGGCAAATATCGCGGTGAGCCGCGAGAATAAAGTCGTCGTGCCTCGCGCGCCGAACACCGTCCCGGAAGCGCCCGATCCGAAACCTGCGCCCGCCTCCGCGCCCTTGCCCCGCTGCAGCAGCACCAAGCCGACGATCATGAACGCCAGCAACACGTGCACCGTCAGAATAAAACTACGTACCATGGTCAGACTCTCAATGGCGAGCGGCCGCAGCCGCGCAGATATCCGCAAACTCCTCGGCATTCAGCGAGGCACCACCAACCAGGCCACCGTCCACATCGGGCATCGAAAAAAGGTCAGCCGCATTGCCGGCCTTCACGCTGCCACCGTAAAGGAGTCGCACCTGGCCGCCTATGTTAGCATCTTGGCCACTAATCCGGCCACGGATGAACTGGTGCACCGCCTGCGCCTGGTCCGGCGTCGCGGTACGGCCCGTGCCGATAGCCCAGACCGGCTCATAGGCGACGATCAGGCGCGAAAACGCCGGCGCGCCGTTGGTCTTGAGCACCGCGTCAATTTGCCGGGCAATCACTGCCTCGGTTTTTTCCGCTTCGCGCTCCTGCAAGGTCTCGCCGACACATAGGATTGGCGTGAGGCCCGTAGCCAGCGCGACGATGATCTTGCGCGCGATCAGCGCGTCATCCTCGTGGTACCACGCGCGCCGCTCTGAGTGCCCGATCAGGACGTGGCTGCAGCCGATATCCTTGAGCATCGCCGCCGCCACCTCGCCAGTGAACGCACCCGAGGTCTCCGCACATACATTCTGTGCGCCGACCGCAATTGAAGAGTCGGTCAGCATGCGCACGGCGTCCGGCAGGTACACGAAGGGCGCAAATACCGCTACGTCGATGGGCCAGTCCGCTTTGACGCGCAACTCGAGATCGGTCAGCAGCGCGCTATTGGCAGCTCTGGAGCCGTGCATTTTCCAGTTTCCGGCCACCATCGGACGACGCATAGACTTGACACCCTTGAAAGAAACGCTGTGGGCAAAAGGCGGCGCAGAGTAGCCCCCCAGCCAAAGGAGCGCAAGTTCAATGCGATTGGGCGGCCGCCTCGACCGCCGCGGCGATTTCCGCAGCGCCTTGCTTGACGAGTGCGGCGTCATATCCTTCCACCATGACGCGAATCAGCGGCTCGGTCCCCGACGCGCGCAGCACGATGCGTCCCTTGCCACCGAAGCGCTTCTCTAGGCTTGCGACCGCATGGGCCACCGCCGGTTCACCGCGCGGATCGAATTTCGCCGCCACGCGCACGTTCAGCAGCACCTGCGGATAGCGCGGCATCGCGGCGGCGAGCTCTGCCAGCGGTTTGCCGGATTTCAACATGACCGCAAGGACCTGCAGAGCGCTGATAAGCCCGTCGCCCGTCGTGGTCTTATCCAGGCACAGAATGTGGCCCGAGGTCTCCCCGCCCAGCGTGCCACCGGTCTCATTGAGCATCGCAAGTACATGACGGTCGCCGACCTGCGCACGACGGAACTCGATGCCGCGCTCAGCAAGCGCATGCTCAAGCCCTAGGTTGCTCATGACGGTGCCCACGACCGGACCCTTCAGCGCGCCACTCGCCTTGCGGGCTACGGCAAGGATGAACAACAGCTGATCGCCGTCGACGATACGCCCGAGCGCATCCACCATCACGACGCGATCCCCGTCCCCATCAAGTGCAATACCTAAATTGGCGCGCACCCCAGGCACCGTCAGCTGCAAAAGCTCCGGTGCGGTCGACCCGCAACCGTCGTTGATATTGCGGCCGTTTGGCGAACAGCCAATCGGCACGATCTCGGCGCCAAGGTCCGTCAGCACCCGCGGCGCTACCTTGTAGCCAGCGCCATTGGCGCAATCGATCACGATCTTGGTGCCGGTGAGCGACATCCCGGCAGGTATAGTCGACGCGCAGAAGTCCTGGTAGTGGGTGCGACTGCGATCAATGCGTGAGGCACGGCCGAGGCGCTGGGACTCCTGTGTCACGACCGCATCGTCAAGCAATCGCTCGATCTGCTGCTCGACCTCATCGGACAGCTTGCTGCCGTTGCCATCGAAGAACTTGATGCCGTTGTCTTCGTAGGTATTGTGGGACGCGCTGATCACCACGCTGAAGCTGCAGCCGAGGCGTTGCGTCATGTAGGCGATCCCGGGGGTCGGCAACGGGCCGATCAGCATGACATCGACCCCGGCGGCAACGAATCCCGCCTCGAGCGCCGACTCGAACATATAGCCCGAGAGCCGCGTATCCTTGCCGATCAGCACGCGACCGCCATCCGGCGCGAGCACGCGTGCTGCCGCGCTCGCCAGGCGCAGCGCAAAATCCACTTTCATCGGCTCCGTGCCGACCCGGCCGCGAACCCCGTCGGTCCCGAAATAAGTCATCGTCATGGTCCTTATGATCCCTGCAGTACCGCACTCACTGCCTGCATTGCCGCCCGCGTGGGCGCGACATCGTGCGTGCGAATGATCTTCACTCCTTGGCTTAGCGCCAGCGCTGCCAATCCGATGCCGCCAAACAGGCGCGGCTCGAGGCGGGTCCCAGTGCCCAGGATCCTGCCGATGAAGCTCTTGCGCGACACGCCAAGCAGCAGCGGCGAGCCGAGGTGTACAAGCTCTGGCAACCGCCGCAACAGAGCCAGATTATGCGGCTGGGCCTTGCCAAAACCAATGCCCGGGTCCAGGCAGATCGATCCATGCGAAATCCCCGCAGCCAAGCATGCTGTGCGCTGCAGAACGAGGTACTCGCAAACTTCGCGCACGACATCCGTATATTTAGGTTCGATTTGCATCGTGCGGGGCTCGCCCTGCATGTGCATCAGGCAAACCCCAACGCGTAGCGAGGCGGCGAGCTCACGTGCACCGGGTGCGCGTAGCGCGTTGACATCATTGACGATGCACGCGCCAGCATCCACCGCTGCCCTGATCACCGCGCATTTGCTGGTATCGATCGATACTGCCACATCGAAGCGTGAGCGGATCTTGACTATGACAGGGACGACGCGCTCGATCTCGGCGCCAGCATCGATCGGAGTTGCGCCCGGGCGCGTGGATTCCCCGCCGACATCGATAATGGCCGCGCCCTCGGCAACCATCGTCCCCGCCCGCTCGAAGGCCGCTTCGGGGCTAGCAAAATTGCCGCCATCGAAAAAAGAGTCCGGAGTGACATTCAGCACGCCCATCACGAGCGGAACGCGCAGGTCGATATCGCGGTCCCGGCAACGCCAGATCATGGGTGCGCTACCGGCAATCGATCGTTCGCAGCTGCGCTAGTGCTGTCCAGCAGGAGCTGCGAGCGGCGTCGCCGGCGCTTCTGCCGTCGGATCCCGAGGAGTTGGGGTCGCCGTGTCGTCCCAGTCGCGCGGCGGCTTCGGCTCGCGGCCGGCCATGATCTCCTTGATCATCTCCTCGTCTATCGTCTCGTACTTCATTAGCGCATCACACATGGCTTGCAGCTTGTCCATGTTGGACTTGATGATCGTATATGCACGCTGGTAATTGCTGTCGATCACGCGGCGCACTTCCTCGTCGATCACGTGCGCCGTGACGTCTGATACCTGCTTGTGCTGCGTAACGCTGCGGCCGAGAAATACCTCGCCGGATTCCTCGCTATAGGTCTGTGGACCCAGCCGATCGGAGAGGCCCCAGCGCGTGACCATGTTGCGCGCCAGCTCGGTCGCCCGCTCGATATCGTTTGATGCACCCGTGGTTACCGCATCGGCGCCAAACACCAGCTCCTCGGCGACACGGCCGCCGAACAGCGCGGCGATCCGGCTCTCGAGCTGGCGCTTGCTGGTGCTGTAGCGATCGCCCTCCGGCAGGAACATCGTGACGCCCAGCGCACGGCCGCGCGGGATGATCGTGACCTTATAGACCGGGTCGTGCTCGGGTACCGATAGCCCGACGATCGCATGGCCGGCCTCGTGATAGGCCGTGTTGAGCTTTTCCTGCTCGGTCATGACCAACGAGCGCCGCTCCGCGCCCATCATGATCTTGTCCTTGGCGCGCTCGAATTCGTCCATTGTCACGGAGCGCTTGTTGCCGCGTGCGGCGAACAATGCGGCCTCGTTCACGAGGTTTGCAAGATCGGCGCCGGAGAAGCCTGGCGTCCCGCGCGCAATGACCGAGGGCTTGACGTTGTCGCCGAGCGGCACCTTGCGCATATGGACTTTCAGAATCTGTTCGCGACCGCGCACGTCCGGCAGCGGCACGACCACCTGCCGGTCAAACCGGCCTGGTCGCAACAGCGCCGGGTCGAGCACATCCGGCCGGTTGGTCGCGGCGATCACAATGATGCCCTCGTTGCCCTCGAATCCATCCATCTCGACCAGCAACTGGTTCAGCGTCTGCTCGCGCTCGTCATGCCCGCCGCCCAGGCCTGCGCCGCGATGGCGACCGACAGCGTCGATTTCGTCAATAAAAATGATGCAGGGTGCGTGCTTTTTCGCCTGCTCGAACATGTCGCGCACCCGCGAAGCACCCACCCCCACGAACATTTCGACGAAATCGGAGCCCGAGATCGTGAAAAAAGGTACCTTCGCCTCGCCGGCGATGGCTCGCGCGAGCAGCGTCTTGCCGGTGCCCGGGGAGCCGACCATCAACACCCCTTTCGGTATCTTGCCGCCCAGTTTCTGGAATTTGGCAGGATCTTTCAGGAAGTCGACGATCTCGACGACTTCCTGCTTGGCTTCTTCAACACCCGCGACGTCGGCAAACGTGATGTTCACCTGGTCTTCGCCCAACAGCCGTGCGCGTGATTTGCCAAAGGACATCGCCCCGCGCCCGCCGCCGGAACCTTGCATCTGGCGCATGAAATAGGCCCAAAAGCCTATCAACAGCAGGATCGGAAACGCTGATATCAAAAGCTGCAAAAGCACCGACTGCTGCTTTGGCGGCTCACCGTGGAATTTGACACCCTTGTCCTCCAGCGTGCCGATCAGGGCGCTATTGCTGGTCTCCGGGTTATAGGTGACAAAGGTGTCGCCCGAGCGGCGCTTGCCCTCGATGGTCTCACCCTTCAGGGTCACCGAATCGATGTTATTGCTCTTAACTTCGGCCAGGAACTGGGAGTAATCGATCGTCGTCGGCGGGCCTGAATGCATGCCGAACTGACTGAATATCGTCAGTAAAATGACCGCGAGGGCCACCCACAACAGAATTTGCTTTGTCAGGTCGTTCAAATGTCACCTACGCACGCATGCGATCTGATCGGACGTTACACCATCCCAAACTGCCGCGCCAACAGATAGATCTCAGCGCTGCGGGTACGCGAGGCCCTGGGCTTTTTCGTGACCACCCGTCCATAGCTTTTGCGTGCCGTGCGGATGATCTGGTCGAAGCCCTCGCCCTGAAACAATTTCACCAGTAAATCCCCCCCGGGGACTAGGACACGGTCGGCAAAATCGAACGCCAGTTCGGCCAGGTGCATCGATCTTGGCTGGTCCACGGCATCTATGCCTGCCATATTTGGGGCCATATCAGACAAAACAAGGTCGACTTTGTCCGCTCCTATACACAGAAGGACCTCATCCAGCACAGCAGGTTCCCGGAAATCGCCCTGCACAAATTGCACCCCGTGGATTGCGTCCATCGTCAGGATGTCGGTGGCGACGAGCCTGCCCTGGCCGCCCAGCAGCCTCGCTGCGTACTGGCTCCAGCTGCCGGGTGCGGCGCCCAGATCCACGCAGCGTATGCCCGGACGCAGCAGGCGCTCGCGCTGCTGGATTTCCTCGAGCTTGTAGACGGCCCGCGAGCGCCAGCCATCGCGCTGCGCGCGTTTGACGTACTCATCGTTCGCATGTTCGGCGAGCCAGCGCGCGCTGCTCTTGGTGCGTTTAGGCATCGATCAGGGGCCGGTCCGGCTTACAATGCGCCGATGCCGTTGTCCGAGAAACAGAAAAAATATCTGCGCCGCCTGGCCCATCCGTTGCACCCGATCGTGATGCTGGGAACGGCTGGACTGACCGAGCCTGTGTTGCTCGAGCTCGACCGGGCGCTGACCGACCACGAACTCGTCAAGGTCAGCGTGCGCATGGGCGATCGCGAAGCGCGCGACGCGGCGCTTGCGAGCCTGTCGCAGCGTACCTCGAGTGAGCTGGTTCAGCGCGTGGGTCATGTAGGAGTTTACTACCGGCAAAACCGCAAATCAGCGAAAATCATCATTCCAGATCAGTAGCAGCAGCGCCACGCAGGCGCCACCGTACAGCAGCGCCGCGATCCCGTGCCAAGCTCCAAAGCCAAGGCCCCAGGCAAGCCCGCGCGCATGGGCCTCGATTAATCGCGGGCCGATCACCCACTGGAGAATCGCGAGCAGCGCCGCGGCCGCATAGCCGCAGCGAAACTTCGCGCGCGCCGGCAACAACAGCGCAATCGCCGCCGTCGCGATGCCCAGGTACGCCTCGATCGTGAACAGGCGTCCCGCCAGCATGCCGGCGAGTTCCCGATCGTGCTGCGCATGGAACAGCGTCGGCGCGACGATCAGCGCCATGCACCAGAGGCTCCCGGCCCATAGCACCAGCAGCACGCGAAACGCGCCTAAGAACTTGCTCACACGTAACGTACCGAAACGATCTCGTAGCTGCGGGTCCCGCCCGGTGTCGCCACATCGACCACATCGCCCTCTGACCTGCCGATCAGTGCGCGCGCGATCGGCGAGGAGACCGACAAAAGCCCCTGCTTGATGTCCGCCTCGTCATCGCCGACCAGCTGGTACCTGACCGCGGCGCCGCCCTCCTGGCCCTCGAGCTCGACAGTGGATCCGAACACGACGCGCCCCGAGGCGGTGAGCGTCGTGACATCGATTACTTCGCAATTGCCAAGGCGGTTCTCAATGTCATTGATACGCCCTTCGATAAAACTTTGCTGGTCGCGCGCCGCGTGGTATTCCGCATTCTCGGAAAGGTCCCCGTGCGCGCGCGCCTCGGCGATCGCCTTGATGACGTTCGGCCGGTCGGTGCTCTTCAGTTTCTTCAACTCCGCGCGCAGCCGTTCGGCGCCGCGCAGAGTCATCGGGGTGCGCTTCACGACACTATTTCCTTCTGGCCTATTTCCTTATGCAAATCCTGCAGCCGGTGAACTTCGATGTCGCCCAGGTGATCCAGCGCGTCGCAGGTCGCCCGCGCTCCGGCCACCGTCGTGTAGTAGGTGACCTTGCGCGCCACTGCCTCGCGCCGGATGGACCGCGACTCGCGCACCGCTTGCTTGCCCTCGGTGGTATTCACGATCAGCGAGACCTCGTCGTTCTTGATCATGTCGACGATGTGCGGCCGGCCCTCGCGCACCTTGTTAACGCGTCGGCAGATGATGCCAGAATCCTCGAGAACTTGCGCCGTGCCCCCGGTCGCGGCGATCTCAAAGCCGCGCTCGAGCAGCATCTGCGCTAGCTGCGCTGCAGCGGGCTTGTCGCGGTCACGCACGCTGATGAAGCATAGGCCACGCGTCGGCAGCACGACGCCGGAAGCCGCCTGCGCCTTCGCGTACGCCTCGCCGAAGGTTTTGCCGGTGCCCATGACCTCGCCCGTGGATTTCATCTCCGGACCCAGGATTGGGTCCGCCTCGGGAAATTTTACAAACGGAAACACCGCTTCCTTGACGGAAAAATACGGCGGGATGCACTCGGCAAGGCGGCCCTGCATCTCGAGCGTCTTGCCCGTCATGACGCGCGCCGCCACCTTGGCGAGCGGTACGCTGGTCGCCTTGGAGACGAAAGGAACGGTGCGCGAGGCGCGCGGGTTGACCTCGAGCAGATAGACCACGCCGCTCTGGATCGCGAACTGGATATTCATCAGGCCAACGACATTGAGCGCTGCGGCGAGCTTGCGCGTCTGGGCGCGCAACTCGTCCTGGATCTCCAGCGACAGGCTGTAAGGGGGCAGCGAGCAGCTCGAGTCCCCCGAGTGCACGCCGGCCTGCTCGATGTGTTCCATGATGCCGCCGATCAGTACGTCCTTGCCATCGCTGACCGCATCCACGTCGACCTCAATCGCCAGGTCCAGGAAGCGGTCGAGCAGCACCGGGCTGTCATTCGACACCTTCACGGCATCCGTCATGTACTGGCGCAGGTCGTCCTCGTTGAAGACGACCTCCATGGCGCGGCCCCCGAGCACATAACTCGGACGCACCACCAGCGGGTAGCCGACATCGCGCGCCAGCATCACCGCCTGATCCTCGGCGCGCGCCGATGCATTGGCCGGCTGCTTGAGCTTCAGGCTTGTGACGAGCTTCTGGAACCGCTCGCGATCCTCGGCGACGTCGATGCTGTCAGGCGTCGTGCCGATGATTGGCGCACCGGCAGCCGCCAGCGCGCGGGACAGCTTCAGCGGGGTCTGTCCGCCGAACTGCACGATCACGCCCTCGGGTTTTTCCTTCTCGATGATCTCCATGACATCCTCAAACGTCAGGGGCTCGAAGTACAGGCGGTCCGAGGTGTCATAATCCGTCGACACGGTCTCCGGGTTACAGTTGACCATGATCGTCTCGAACCCGTCCTCGCGCAGCGCCATGGCCGCGTGCACGCAGCAATAGTCGAACTCGATGCCCTGTCCGATGCGATTGGGCCCCCCGCCCAGGATTATGATCTTGCGCCGCTCGGTAGGATTCGACTCGCACTCCTCTTCGTAGGTCGAGTACATATAGGCAGTCGATGTGGAGAATTCACCGGCGCAGGTGTCAACTCGCTTGTAGACCGGGTGAAGTCCGAGCTTGCGCCGGCGCGCACGCACCGTCGCTTCGTCCCGGTCGGTAAGCTTCGCTATGCGCGAATCGCTGAAGCCCATGCGCTTGAGCCGCCGCATGCGCGCCAAGTGCAGCGCCTCGAATCCATCCGCGCGCAGTTGCCTCTCCTCGAACACCAGCTCCTCGATCTGCGCGAGGAACCACGGGTCGATATGCGTCGCCTTGCCCACTGCCGCGAGTGTCCAGCCGGCCCGGAAAGCATCTGCGACGAACAGGAGGCGATTGGGGCCCGGCCAGCGCAGCTCGTGGGCGAGCTGCTCAGCACCTGAATCAGTCAGGGGAATCTGCAGTTGCTCGTTGAATCCGTCATTGCCCGTCTCGAGGCTGCGTAGCGCCTTCTGCAGCGATTCCTTGAAGGTACGGCCGATGGCCATCGCTTCGCCGACGGATTTCATCTGCGTGGTCAGGCGCGTATCGGAGCCAGGAAACTTCTCGAACGTGAAGCGCGGAATCTTGGTGACAACATAATCGATCGCCGGCTCAAACGAGGCCGGGGTAGCGCCGCCGGTGATGTCATTCTTCAGTTCATCGAGCGTATAGCCGATCGCCAGCTTCGCGGCGATTTTCGCAATCGGAAAGCCGGTCGCCTTCGAGGCGAGCGCCGAGGAACGCGACACGCGCGGATTCATCTCGATCACCAGCACGCGCCCGTCCTCCGGATTGACCGCGAACTGCACGTTGGAGCCGCCCGTGTCGACGCCGATCTTGCGCAGCACCGCGACCGATGCATCCCGCAGGCGCTGATATTCCTTGTCGGTCAGCGTTTGCGCGGGCGCCACAGTGATCGAATCTCCCGTGTGCACGCCCATCGGGTCGAGGTTCTCGATCGAGCAAATGATGATGCAATTGTCCGCGCGGTCGCGCACAACCTCCATCTCGAACTCTTTCCAGCCCAGCACGGATTCCTCGAGCAGCACCTCGTTGGTCGGCGAGGCATCGAGCCCGCGGCCCACGATAGTCTCGAATTCCTCGCGGTTATAGGCGATGCCGCCGCCGCTGCCACCCAGCGTGAAGGACGGACGGATCACGGTCGGAAAGCCGATTTCCGCCTGCACCGCGAGGGCCTCTTCCATACTGTGGGCAATGCGGGCACGCGCGCACTCGAGACCGATCTCGCCCATGGCGCGACGGAATAGCTCGCGATCCTCGGCCATGTCGATGGCCTTCTTGGTCGCGCCAATCATTTCCACCTGATACTTCGCGAGCACCCCCTCGCGATCGAGATCTAGCGCGGTGTTCAACGCCGTCTGGCCACCCATGGTCGGCAGCAGCGCGTCCGGGCGCTCTTTCTCGATGATGCGCTCGATCGTGCGCCAGTTGATCGGCTCGATGTAGATTGCATCGGCCATCTGCGGATCGGTCATGATCGTGGCCGGATTGGAGTTCACGAGGATGACCCGGTAGCCCTCCTCGCGCAGCGCCTTGCAAGCCTGCGCGCCGGAATAATCAAACTCGCAGGCCTGGCCAATGACGATGGGGCCGGCGCCGATGATCAGCACGCTCTTGATATCGGAACGCTTCGGCACCGCTAGCTCTCAGCCGATTTTTGCAAGGCGACGGGACGGGCCCGTGCACTCGCCTGCAGGCGCTTGACCATCAGGTGCAGAAACTGGTCGAACAGCTCGCGCAGGTCGTGCGGCCCTGGGCTTGCTTCCGGGTGGCCCTGAAAGCCGAATGCCGGCCGGTCGGTGCGCTCAATGCCCTGAAGCGAGCCGTCGAAGAGCGAGCGATGTGTGGCCCGCAGGTTATCAGGTAATGTCGAGGAATCAACTGTAAATCCATGATTTTGGCTTGAAATATACACTCTGCCGGAATCGATCTCCTGGACCGGATGGTTGGCGCCATGGTGGCCGAATTTCATCTTGACCGTTTTCGCGCCGCTCGCCAGCGCGAGCAGTTGATGCCCGAGGCAGATGCCGAAGACCGGAATATCGGTTTCGAGGAAGCGTGCAATGGCACTGATGGCGTAGTCGCAGGGCTCGGGATCCCCCGGTCCATTGCTCAGGAAAATTCCATCGGGGTTCATCGCAAGGACCTGGCTCGCTGGCGTTTGCGCTGGCACGACCGTGATCCGGCAGGAAGTGTCCGCAAGCAGCCGCACGATGTTGCGCTTGATGCCGAAATCGTAGGCCACGACATGCAAGCGCGTCTGAGCACGACGCATGCGTGTGCCAGCATCCCAGACGCTGCCGTCGTTCCACTGGTACGTGCGCTTGGTCGAGACGACCCTGGCGAGGTCCATGCCTTTGAGTCCCGGGAACTTGCGAGCCGCGCGCACCGCATCCGTTTCATCGATGGTATCGCCGGTCATGATGCAACCGGCCTGCGCGCCCTTCTCGCGCAACAGGCGCGTCAGCTTGCGGGTGTCAATTTCCGCGATGGCCACGACCTTGCAACGGGCGAGGTAGCTGCCGAGAGGCTCCGCTGCGCGCCAGCTCGAGTGCAGCGAGGGCAGGTCACGTATCACGAGGCCCGCGGCGTAGATCGAACCCGATTCAATATCCTCGGGAGTCGTCCCGGTGTTGCCAATGTGCGGATAGGTCAGGGTTACGATCTGCCGGCAGTACGACGGATCGGTCAGGATCTCCTCGTAGCCGCTCATCGCAGTATTGAAAACCACTTCCCCGGTCGTGTTCCCACGGGTTCCGACCGAGACACCGCGAAATACGGTGCCATCTTCAAGAGCCAGCACTGCAGGTGTCGACACTCCGGTTCCTCTAGATGTGCAAAACGGGAGGCGCTCGTGAGAACGGCCTCCCGCTTTGGGGTAAGGTGCACTGACTTAAGATTCCGGGCGCAAAGTTTAGCGATCAGCGCCCGACCTGTCTATGCTTGATTGAGAACATCGCACATTGAATAGAGCCCGGCGGGCTTGCCGACCAGCCACTCTGCCGCCCGCAGGGCGCCGCGGGCAAATACCAGGCGATCGGTTGCACGGTGGGTCAGCTCCAGGCGCTCCCCGGCCGCGGCAAAAATTACCGTGTGCTCCCCGACAATATCCCCGGCGCGCACGACCGCAATTCCGATCTCCTCCGTGCGGCGCGCAACACCCTGCTCGAGCGCGCGGCGCAGCGCGAGCGCCGTGCCCGAGGGCGCATCGCGCTTGTCACGGTGGTGCGCTTCGACGATCTGGATATCGACCTTCGGCCCCAGGCGCCGGGCGGCCGTGACCGCAAGCTCGGTCAGCACGCCCACGGCGATGCTCGTATTCGGCGCCACCAGCACCGCGATGCGTTCCGCCGCGCGCTGCAATGCCCGCTGCGCCGTCTGGTCAAGGCCGGTTGCGCCAACCAGCAGCGGCACCTGCGTGAGCGTACAGGCCTGTGCGTGCGCGCCCACTGCTGCCGCCGCGCTGAAATCCACCGCCACGGTCGCGCCGCCGAGTGCGGCAGCGACATCGCTGGCCACGCAGATGCCGAGCGGCGCGCCCTCGGCTGCCGCGTCCTGGCCCAGGCGCGCGCTGCCGGCTGAAGCGATCGCCGCGGCCAGGCGCCAGCGCGCCTCGCCTTGCAATATCTTCACGATCGACTGGCCCATGCGCCCGGTTGCACCGTAGAGGGCGAGCCGCAGCGGCGCCGCTGCCGTCAATCGCCCGCCCCCGTGAAGAACTTCTTCACGCCTTCGAAGAAACTCTGCTCACGCGGCTTATGCCCGCCCTGTTGCAAGGTCGCCTCGAAGTGGCGCAGCAGCTCCTTCTGGTCGGCGTCCAGGCTCACCGGCGTCTCGATCACCACACGGCAAAACAGGTCCCCGGTCGCACCCCCGCGCACCGGCACCACCCCTTTCTCGCGCAGCCTGAAGACCCGCCCGGACTGCGTTTCTGGCGGGATCTTCAGGACCACATCGCCACTCAAGGTCGGCACGCCAACGACACCACCAAGCGCGGCAGTCGTAAAGCTGATTGGCACCTCGCAGGACAGATTGCTGCCCTCGCGCTCGAAGATCGCATGCTCGCGCACCTGGACCTCCACATACAGATCGCCGGCCGGTCCCCCATTGCGTCCCGCCTCGCCCTCGCCGCTCAGCCGTATTCGATCGCCCGTGTCGACCCCGGCCGGCACTGCGACCGACAGGGATTTCTCCTGGCGCACGCGTCCCTGTCCTAAGCAGGTATCGCAGGGGTTGCTGACGATCTTGCCCCGTCCCTTGCAGCGCGGGCAGGGTTGCTGGATCGTGAAGATCGATTGCTGCATGCGCACCTGGCCCTGGCCACCGCAGGTATCGCAGGTCTTGGGCGCGGAGCCTTTCGCCGCGCCCGTGCCCGCGCAGGTCTGGCATTCGGCCAGGGACGGAATCTGTATCTCGGTCTTGGTGCCGAAGACCGCCTGCTCAAGGTTAAGTTCGAGCTCATAACGCAGGTCCGCCCCGCGAAACACCTGCGAGCGGCCGCGCTGGCCGCCGGAGAAGATGTCCCCGAACATCTCACCGAAAATGTCACCGAACGCATCGCCGGCCCCAAATCCGCCGCGGCTAGCACCGCTCGCCTGCAACCCGGCGTGGCCGTACTGATCGTAAAGCGCTCGTTTTTGCGCGTCGGTCAGCACTTCGTAGGCCTCCTTGGCCTCCTTGAAGTTATGTTCCGATTGCGGATCATCGGGATTTCGGTCCGGATGGAATTTCATCGCCAGCCGGCGATAGGCTTTCTTGATGTCGGCCTCGGTCGCATCGCGCGGCAGGTCGAGCAGCTTGTAGTAATCCTGTTTCGCCATCATCCACCCACAACGAATGAACCGCCGGTACCGGAGTATCGGCGGTTCAGGCTGACATCATTCTGGCCCGGGGTCAGCTATGCGCCTCAGGCTTTCTTTCGGTCGCTTTCCTTGACTTCCTCGAATTCCGCGTCGAGCACGTCATCTTTCTTCGCTTCGGTGCCAGCACCTGGCTCCCCGCCTGGGCCTGCCCCTTCGGCGCTGCCCGCAGATTGCTGCTGGCTCTTTTGCATGATCGCTGCCGCCGCCTGCTGCAGCGCGTCGGTCTTGCGTTCGATGTCTTCGCGATCATCGCCCGCCATGGCGGTCTTGACCGCCGCCATCGCCTCGGTCGTGGCGCGCTGCTCATCGGGTGAGGCCTTGTCGCCGAGATCCTTCAGGCTTTTCTCGATCGTATGCACGGTCGCGTCCGCCTTGTTGCGTGCGCCCACCAGCTCGTGGAATTTCTTGTCTTCCTCGGCATGCGCCTCGGCATCCTCGACCATGCGCTTGATCTCCCCTTCGGTCAGGCCGCTCGAGGCCTTGATGACGATGCGCTGCTCCTTGCCGGTCTTCACATCCTTCGCCGAGACATTCAGGATGCCGTTCGCATCGATGTCAAAGGCGACCTCGATCTGCGGCATGCCACGCGGCGCGGCCGGGATGTCGGTCAGGTCGAAGCGACCGAGGGACTTGTTGTCAGTGGAGCGTTCGCGCTCGCCCTGTAGCACATGGATCGTCACCCCGGTCTGATTGTCATCGGCCGTTGAGAAAGTCTGGGCCGCCTTGGTCGGGATCGTCGTGTTCTTCTCGATAACCTTGGTCATGACGCCGCCCAGGGTTTCGATGCCGAGCGATAATGGCGTGACATCGAGCAGCAGCACATCCTTGACCTCACCCGCCAGCACGCCGCCTTGGATCGCCGCGCCGACCGCAACCGCCTCGTCCGGGTTTACGTCCTTACGGGGCTCGCGCTCAAACAGGTCCTTGACCGCCTTCTGAACGAGCGGCATACGGGTCTGTCCGCCGACCAGGATCACCTCGCCGATGTCCTTCATGGACAGGCCGGCATCTTTCAGTGCAATGCGGCAGGGCTCGATGGTCTTTTGCACCAAATCCTCGACCAGGGACTCGAGCTTGGCGCGGGTCAGCTTCATGTTCAGATGCTTCGGACCCGCGGCGTCGGCCGTGATGTATGGCAGGTTGATCTCGGTCTGCTGACTCGAGGACAACTCGATCTTGGTCTTCTCGGCAGCCTCTTTCAGGCGCTGCATCGCGAGCGGATCGCGCCGCACATCGATGCCGCTCTCTTTCTTGAATTCATCGGCCAGGTAATTGACGACGCGCAGGTCGAAATCCTCGCCACCGAGGAAGGTATCGCCATTGGTCGAAAGCACCTCGAACTGACGCTCGCCATCGACCTCGGCAATCTCGATGACGGAAACGTCGAAGGTGCCGCCACCCAGGTCGTACACGGCGATCTTGCGATCCCCGCCGTCCTTGTCGAGCCCGTAGGCAAGCGCTGCGGCGGTCGGCTCATTGATGATGCGCTTGACGTTAAGGCCAGCGATGCGCCCCGCATCCTTGGTCGCCTGGCGCTGCGAATCATTGAAATAGGCGGGAACCGTGATCACGGCTTCCGTCACGGCCTCGCCGAGATAATCCTCGGCGGTCTTTTTCATCTTCATCAGCACGCGCGCGGAGACTTCCGGGGGCGCCATCTTCTTGCCCTGCGCCTCCACCCACGCATCGCCATTGTCAGCCTTGACGATCTTGTAGGAGACCATGTTCATGTCTTTCTTGACCACGTCGTCGGTGAACTTGCGGCCGATCAGGCGCTTGACAGCAGCCAGGGTGTTCTGAGGATTGGTCACGGCCTGGCGCTTGGCAGATTGTCCGACCAGCACCTCGTTGTCCTTGGTAAAGGCAACGATGGATGGCGTCGTGCGATCGCCTTCGCTGTTCTCGATGACCTTCGGCTTGCCGCCTTCCATGATGGCGACGCAGGAGTTGGTCGTGCCAAGATCAATGCCGATTGTTCTGCCCATAGTTATGTCCTCTGCAAAATTGAATATCGATGTCCGCTAGGTGGGGTATTTATCGTTGATTTCAATTGCCCGAAGGCGCCTTGCTGACAATTACCCGCGCGGGGCGCAGCAGGCGGCCGTTCAGTGAATATCCCTTCTGTACAACCGTCATGACGGTATCGGGGGCTACCTCGGCGCTTTCCTGGGCCACAATGGCCTCGTGCCACTCAGGATCAAACGGCTGCGAGAGCGGCTCAATGACCTTGATTCCAGCCTTCTCGAAGGCCTTGTGCAATTGCCGCAAGGTGGCCTGCGCACCCTCCACAAGCACACTTGCGGACCCCGTGACCCCTGCACTGATGCCCGCTTCCAGGGCATCTCCGACCGCCAGCAGTTCCTGCGCAAAGCGCTCGACCGCAAACTTACGGGCATTGTCGATTTCCCGCTCACTGCGCTTGCGGAAATTGTCAAATTCGGCCGCCAAGCGCAGGTAATGGTTCCGGTTTTCCTCGGCTTTGGCTTCGGCCGCCGCGAGGCCGGCTTCGGACAATGAGTCCGTGGCCATGCCGTTGCCCTCTAGCCCCGGCTCCGCGCCTTCTTCTTCTATGGGTTCATTCACGATCTACGCACCTTCGGGAAGAAGCGACTCATCTGGGGGCTATTTTCGCGTGTTCAAGGCCAGTCCGAGCAGTTTAGCCGTAACATCCACGATCGGGATGACTCGCTCGTACGCCATGCGGGTCGGCCCAATGATGCCGACCACTCCGACGACCTGGTTGTCGATCAGGTAAGGCGAGGTCACGACGCTGACCTCATCGAGTATCGGGTAACCGGATTCCTGACCAATGAATATCTGGATGCCGTCGGCATGCAGGCAGCTGTCGAGCAGGCGCAGGATATCGTGTTTTTCATTAAATGCCTCGAACAGCCGGCGTAGCCGATCGACGTTCGATAACTCGGCGAAGCCCATCAAGTTCGTCTCGCCCGCCATCACGTACTCGACCCGCTCGCCCGGTTCCTTCTCGAAGACCTTCTGCGCGACCTGAATCGCGTCCTGCATCAGCTGGTTCATGTGCTGCTGCGTATCGCGCAGCTGCGCGAGCAGCATCGCGCGCACATCGGGTAGCGAGCGCCCGCTGAACGCCTCGTTCAGGTAGTTCGCGGCCCGGCGTAGCTCCTCTTGCGGATAATGGCGCTCGAGCTGCACGACGCGGTTTTGCACTTCACGGTTGTCCATGACCATGATCGCCAGCACCCGGTTCTCCGAGAGCGCGACGAACTCGATTTGCGAAAGCGCCACGTAGTGCGGATTCGGCAAGGTCACGAGGCCTGCCATATGTGTAAAGCTCGACAGCATCTGCGACACCGACTGCACCAGGGAGCGGCCATCCGCCGCATCCGCCGTCAGTCGCCGCTCGATCTCCTCAACCTCGCCCTGCGCCGGCGGCTTGAGCTTCAGCAGGGTGTCGACGAAGAAACGGTATCCCTTGTTGGTCGGCACCCGTCCTGCCGAGGTATGCGGAGAAGCGACAAACCCCAGGGTCTCCAGATCCGCCATGACATTGCGAATCGTGGCCGACGACAATGACAGTCCCGAGTCCCGCGAGAGCGTGCGCGAGCCGACCGGCTGGCCGTCGCGAATATAGTTCTCGATCAGTGCCTTCAGCAGCAGCTGGGCACGCTGTGTCAGGGAATCCTCGCTGTCTTCTGCCATATAGCGGTCCCGATAAACGAACCCCGACCCACCCTAGCACGGCCACCGGAAGTCAAGGGCGTGGCCGGCGTGTCCCGGGCATGCTACAAGGAATACCGCCTATGCCCCACCCTTTCAAGTCTATCGCGCTGATCGGCAACGCCAGGGATGAGCGCGTTGCCGAATGCATGCTGAGCCTGGCCCGCCACCTGGGAGGGCGCGGCTTAAGGCCCCTGATCGACCACCGGCAGGCGACCATCTTCGATTCCGGCACGGTCCTCGAGTGCCCGGAGCACTCGTTTGCCGAGCGCTGCGACCTGATCATCTCGATCGGCGGCGACGGCACCTTGCTGTATGCGGCGAGTCTCGTGGCCCGGACCGCCGTGCCGCTGCTCGGCATCAATCGCGGGCGCTTAGGGTTCCTGACCGACGTGGGACCGGCCTCGATGCTTGAGGACCTCGATTCGGTACTCGGTGGCGAGTACACGCAGGACCGGCGCTCCCTGATCGCGGCGCGATTGCAGTGCGAGGGTGCGCCGTCGGTGCAGTCGCTGGCACTGAATGATGTGGTCATCAACAAGCGCGAGACCGGTCGCATGATGGAACTGGAGACCTCGATCAATGGCCGCTTCGTCAACTCCCACGGCGGCGATGGCCTAGTGATCGCCACGGCCACGGGCTCGACCGCATATGCGCTGTCCTGCGGCGGGCCGATAGTCGAACCGGACCTTGACGTGTGGGTATTGGCACCGATCAGCCCGCACACCTTGAGTGATCGCCCGATTGTGGTGCGAGCCAGCAGCAAGATCCTGGTGCGCATAGCGGATCGGCACGAGTCGCACGCCCAGGTCACCTGCGACGGCACGGCGCTTGGCGATATGGGAACCGGAGATAGCCTGCATGTGGAAAGGTCGGACGCACAGATCACGCTGCTACATCCCCCGGGCTATGACTACTACCGCCTGCTGCGCTCCAAGCTTCATTGGGGACGCGGCGCGGGGGGGGCCACGCCAGATGAATAAACACGCATGCTGAGGCAGCTGCAATTGCGCGACTTTGTGATTGTCGACCGGGCGGACCTCGAATTCGCGCCCGGCATGACCGCACTGACCGGAGAGACCGGCGCGGGCAAGTCCATCATCGTGGATGCCCTGGGCCTGCTCGCGGGCGGGCGCGCCAGCGCCGATGTCGTGCGCCAGGGTGCAGAGCGGGCCGAGGCTAGCGCGAGTTTTTCGGACCTGCCGCCAGCCGCGCTCGGCTGGCTCGCCGATCAGGCGATCGATCACGATGGTGAAGTCCTGGTGCGCCGGGTGGTTGGCACGGACGGACGTTCGCGCGCCTACTTGAACGGCCAGATGGTGCCGCTGCAGTCCTTGCGCGAGTTCGCCGACCTGCTGCTCGAGATACACGGGCAGCAGGAGTTCCAGCACCTCGTGAAGCGCGATGCCCAGCGCCGTTTGCTCGATGAGCACGGCCAGGCGCTCGATCTGGCGGCGGCGGTCGCCGACGCGCACGGGGAGCTCAGCAAAAGCCTGGCGCAGCTCGAGGCGCTGCGCGCGGCTGCGGGCGATCGGGATGCAAGGCTCGACCTGCTGCGCTACCACTTGGCCGAGATGCGCGCGGAGGTTGGAAGCGGTGCTGATATCGATGCCCTGCTGGTCGAGCGCCAGCGCATTGCCGGCAGTGGCCGCCTCGGCGAGGCGGCGCGCACGGCGCTTGCGGCCGTCGAGGACGCGGAGGATGCCAATGCGCAGTTGCTGCTCGCGCGCGCGCAAACAGCACTGAGGGGCGCAAGCAGCGCGGATCCCGCGCTCGCCCAAGCCGGACAGTTTCTCGCCGAAGCCCTGATCGAGGTCAGCGAGGCTGCCGGTGTGCTGCGCCGTTTTCTCGAGACTCTGGACATCGATCCGCAACGCCAGGATGAAGTTGAGCGGCGCGCAGCTGCGCTGGAGTCCCTCGCGCGCAAGCACCGCATCAGCGTCGCAGGGCTGCCGCAGCAACGCGCCAATCTCGAACAGGAGCTCGATGCGCTGGAGAACTCCGCGGTCAGCCTGGGCAAGCTGGAGGCGCGCATGAAAGTCCTGCGCGATGCGTACGACGCTGCAGCAGCGAAGCTCAGTGCCGCGCGCGCCATGGCCGCTCAGGTGCTCGGCACGGGAATCACCCAGTTGATGCAGGGCCTTGGCATGAAGGGGGGCAGGTTCCAGGTCCAGGTCAGCTCGGACCCGGAGCAGCTCAGCGTCAGCGGCATCGATACCGTGGACTTCCTGGTCAGCGCCAATCCGGGTCAGGAGCCCAAGAGCCTAGCCAAGGTCGCCTCGGGCGGCGAGTTATCGCGCATCAGCCTGGCCATCCAGGTCGCGGCGGCCGCCAGAGCGGGCGTGCAGTGCATGGTGTTCGACGAAGTCGATGCCGGCATCGGTGGCGCGATCGCCGAGATTGTCGGGCTGCAATTGCGCGCGCTCGGCGAGCGCGGCCAGGTGCTTTGCGTGACTCACCTGCCGCAGGTTGCGAGCCAGGCGCACGCGCAGTACCAGGTCAGCAAGCAGACCGACGGCAAGGTCACGCGCACCTCCCTGCGCGGACTGACTGGCAGCGATCGGATCGATGAGATCGCACGCATGCTCGGCGGCATCGACGTCACCGACAAGGCGCGTGCGCATGCGCGCGAGATGCTGAAGCGCGGGTCAGCCTATTTGCCGCGCCTCTGATGCGGGCAGTTGGGCTTGCGGCAATGGCCATACAGGATCAGCGCGTGATCGCTGATTTCAAACCCAAGGCGCTCGGCGACCGCCTGCTGGCGCTCCTCGATGCCTGAATCCATGAACTCTTCGACGCGGCCGCAGTCGACACACACGATATGATCGTGATGCGCGCCCTGATTGAGTTCAAATACTGCGGTTCCGCCCTCAAAGTGATGCCGCGTGACCAGACCCGCCGCCTCGAATTGCGTCAGCACCCGATACACCGTCGCAAGCCCGATGTCCTCGTTCAGGGTCAGCAGTTTCTTGTAGATGTCTTCGGCGCTCATGTGCCGCGCCGACGCATCGGCCAGGATGTCGAGGATTTTCAGGCGGGGCAGCGTGACCTTCAGTCCTGCATCGCGCAGATCCTGGCTCTCGTGGGTGCTTGCCTTGAAGCGCTGCGACATACAATGGTATCCGGTATGATGCCCGCTGCATTATCAATCATTTAACGACGGTCCACCACTTTGATGAAAGTCCCTTTCCGCTTTGTCCTTATGCGCACGACGCTGGGCCTGTCCCTGGCCGTAGGCGCCAGCGCATGCGTCTATCGCATCAACATCCAGCAGGGCAATTTTCTTGACCAGGCGGCCGTCGAGCAGGTGAAAGTGGGCATGACGCGTAGCCAGGTGCATTATCTGCTCGGCACGCCGATGGTTGCCGACAGCTTCAACAAGCAGCGCTGGGACTATATTTATTACCTGAAGAAAGGCCGCACCAAGCACGTCGACTCGCGCCGCGTGACAGTATATTTCGACGGGGAAAAGGTTGCCAAGCTCGACAAACCGACCGCTGAAGAAGCCGCCGCCCAGGACGCCTCGGCCGCACAGATTCGAAACGGCCGGGTTTACTAGCGCGACTTGCGGGCTCGGGCGCGACGCGCGAGCTTGGGATCCACCGCCGCACCGTGATAGATCTCGATGCGATCACCCTCCTCCAGCGCCTGCTCGCGAGCGACAATGCGGCCGAACACGCCGACCGTGGCGCTGCCAAGTCCGGCAAGGGCAAATTCGGCATCCATGGCCGCAATACGCAGGGCGGCATCCACGGTGCACGGCGCCTCAAACTCGTAGCCCTTCGCTACCGGTCCGTCCGCCCCGATCCATACGATCTCAATGTGCATCAGCGGTAGATCTCGCGCGCGCGTGCGGCAAATGCGTCGACGATCGTTGCGCACATCGATTCGAATACCGCGTTGAAGGCGATCGCAGTCAGTGGATTTCGAAATTCGAATTCCACGCGAAAGCTCACACGCGCACCCTGCTCGCCGATCGCATGGAATTGCCATTGCCCTTGCAGGCTGCGGAAGGGTCCGTTGATCAGCTGCATCAGGATCTGCGTAGGCGGTTCTAGACGATTGCGCGTGGTGAACGTCGAGCGCAACACGCCGCGTTCGATACGCATCGAGGCGATGCGCTCGGTGGCGCTGCGCTCCTCGATACTCGAGGCCGCACACCAAGGCAGGAATTCGGGGTAGGAAGCAACGTCACTGACCAGATCAAACATCTGCGCTGCCGTATAGGGGACGATCGCGCTGCGTTCAACAACCTTCAAGTGCCCCTCCTGCGCTATGGATGCGCTGCTCCGGCACGAATTCTCCGGTAAAAGCGTGGGCGCCACAACGAACGAATCGGTAGACTCGCCCGGGTGGCCAAACCCGCTGACAAACCGCCGCCGATCGCCGTCAATCGCAAGGCGCGCTTCGATTATTTCATCGAAGAATCCTTCGAGGCCGGCATCGCGTTGCTGGGATGGGAGGTCAAGAGCATGCGCGCCGGCAAGGCGCAGGTGGCCGAAGCCTATGTGTACCTGAAGAATGGCGAGGCGTACCTGTTCGGCGCGCACATCAATGCGCTGATATCTGCCTCGACGCACGTTGATACGGACCCCACTCGCACCCGCAAGTTGTTGCTGCACCGGCGCCAGCTCGACCACCTGATCGGCGCCGTCGAGCGGCGTGGCTACACGCTCGTGCCGCTGGAGCTTTATTGGAAGGCGGGTCGCGCCAAGTTGCTCGTCGGGCTCGCCAAGGGCAAGAAGCAGCATGACAAGCGCGCGACCGACAAAGATCGCGACTGGCAGCGCGACAAGAGCCGGATTATGAAGGCGCTGCGTCGCTAATGATTATGTGACCCCTGGTTGGCACTCGGGCGTTGCAGCGGGTAGACTGTGGCTTCGATTGGGGCCGACCGGTTTCGACATGGGTAACGAAACTTCAGAGGCGTACCGAGGTGCAGGTTACCTCGTAAAACTGACTTGCAAACTTATAGTTGCCAACGAAGACAACTACGCTCTAGCTGCCTAATCGCAGCTGAACCCTGACCGGCCTGTGCTGGTGCGAACGGCTCAGGGGTAGCGCTCACCAGCTAGTGGGACACACGGGTCCGGGGTGTTTCCTGCAAATCGCTACCGGGCTGGCTGTGCGCTTTCCCTGCCCGTTGGGTAGCGCGTGGCGAGAATAATAGACTGGGCTACGTACGTAGATTTTGCAGCGTAGTGCTTATGGACGGGGGTTCGATTCCCCCCGGCTCCACCATTATAAAGTTTATAACATCAATGAGTTATAGGTTTTAATTCATCTGTTAAATGAAATAAAAAAGACCGCGTTTTTATAGGGCGCAATACCCGTCTCGTCCTCAAACGGCACCGCCGCGGCGAACGCTGTTTGCCGCGGTTTTATAGGCGTCGATTTGACCAGTTGGAGTTCTTTAATTTCGGCTCTCAGAGGCGACACTGAGCCCGGGTGTGTCGATAAATACCTGGCGCCGCTCTTCCAAACGCCCGGGCCCGCATCGCTTCATTCGGGGGCTGGCTTACCAAGCGAGTTGCCGTCATCGGCTGGACCAAACTGCATGCACCAAGCGCATCCGTTCCATGAGGAAGGAAGAAGCTTGTGCGGCGCTGCCTGTGAGTTCCATCGGTAAATGGCGGAGTTTCTCCAACGCTAATTGGCGGTACCGATAACGAGCATGCGGCGTGCCGCGTTGACGACATCATCGGTGATCTCGGTCAGGTGATTGATGTCCATGAGGCGCTCGATCTGAACGAACAGCCGGTGGATCAGCCGGAAGTTGCCGCCGGTGATCCTAGTAACAGCGGCGATCGCCTGAGCATCGGCAAAATCAGCTCCATTCAGGCATAAGCCGAGCTCGCGCCAGTGACGAGCGAGAACGAAGGTGAGCTCATTGCCCTGCAGCGGGCGATAGGGGTGAGCGAAGCCGATGCGGCTGTAGAGCTGCAGATAGCGCGCCAAGCGCTTGTCGATTCCTACCATGCCAATGAGTATCAGACCAATGTTTGAGCGATCAAACAGATCCCGCAGAAATTCGAGCGCCGGCGCCGAGAGACGCTCGGCCTCATCGACGATCACCATTTCCATGTGGTTGAACGAGCACTCGAGCCTGGCTCGCTCGTTGTGCGGACGGATGCAGGCGGTAGCAGCCGCCAATAAACGATGTATGTCCCGGTTCAGAATCCGAGCCGAGATGCTGACTGCAGGCGTGTAGAAAAGCGTCCGGGAGCGATTCATCGCGGCAAGCATTTTTCCCGTCGAGCGTTCGCGCAGTCCCCAATCGCACAACAACGATTCGACCGCCGGCCAGTTGGCGTAATGTCGGGCGGACAAAGTCTTGCTGACACCGGCCGCGCCGTAGCACAAGCCGATGTAACGATTTTCACGCACCGCCTTGGCGAATTCGACAAAACGGCGATGCTCTTTGGTATCAATGAAAGCCCCGGCGCGGCGACCAATGATGTCCTTCGCAACGACACTCACTTAGTTGTCTTCCCAGTAGAGTCGCAAAGTGGGCTTGCGCACCGTGGGTTTCGGTGCCGGCGCGACTGGGCTGGGTAGATCGTTGTGAGTGCATGCCCAAAAGTCGCCAAAGCCGGTAACCCGCTCCGTGATCTGGCCGCGCAATTCTCGTCGACGAGCTACTCGGGCGGTTTGGATGTCCTTCAGCGACACTGTTTGGTCACTATGCTGCTGTTTGATGGCGCGACAGAGAAATCGATCGTGGTAAAACACTCGAACCTCGGCTAGGTCCCGCGGGTCGTAGCGAATGGTCACCGACTCGCCGACGTAGGCGGCAAGGGTTGCATCGAGATAGCGCAGTCCCTCGAAATGGATGCCATCGCGGCGCACGACGCGTGTTTCGGCAACCGCGATCGACAGCAGATCGAGCGCTTCCAGACTCTGCGGTATTCGCGGCACCCAGCCATTGCCTAGCCACGCGATCCGCGGGATGGCCTCGATCTCCTGATGCTCGCGAACGTTGTAGTTGCCGATGATGTGCGCGCCGATCGCGGCATCGAGCGGACAGGGAAAGCTTCGGTGCACTAGCCGGTTTTCCCTACACGAGACACCCCGGTAGATCACACAGAAGTTCGGTGTTGAGCGTGCCGAATAGCCGTTCGACTTTGCCTCGACCTTGAGGACGCGCGACGGCAGAATGCAGCAACTGGATTTTGAGATCCGCAGCGACCTGCTCGAGGTGATGGCTGGTGAAATCGCAACCGTGATCGACGTAGAGCGCCTCGGGTATTCCACAGACCGGCCAGGCGAGGTCTTCCTTGCGCCAGATGGCCTGGCGCAAAGCAAGACAAGTCTGCAACGTCGAGGGTGCACCCAAAAAGACCGTGTAGCCGGCGACGATGCGCGAATGATCGTCGATGACGGTGGTCAGGCAGGGCCGTTTTGGCTGATTGTTGGCATCGAGAATCAAGTTATCGAGCTGGGTGTGATCGGCTTGCCAAATCGCATTCGGTCGTTCCGCCCGGTGTCTATAAATGAGCTCGAATCGGTCTCGGTAAGCCGCAGGACCCTGATGTGCCAAGGTCACCAAAGCTGGATCGAGCGCGCTGACAATCGCATGCACGCTGCTGTAGGCGGGGATCGGCAGCTTCCGATCTCTTGCGATCGCTGTGACCCGTCGATGAATGGCAGTGATTGGCGGTCGAGGTTTGCTAAGAAAGAGCCCCTCGATGACTCGGACCAACTCCTCGGCGAGCCGAGGTCGACCTCCATCCCGGCGATGCTTACGCGCCAGGCCAACCAATCCTGTCGCTCGGTAGCGGGCAAGCCAGCGCTCGGCGGTTCGAAGCGCGACGCCGGCCGCACGCGCCGCTTGCGCAAGCGAGGCACCGTCCTCGAGGTGCGGGCGCAACATCGCGAATCGAGCCATCGCCCCTTGCCGCTGAATCTCGGGCAGTTCCACCAAAGCCCGTTCTAACGGCTCGGACATCTCGCGAGACGGCATCGGTGTCCCTTTTAAAGTACACTTTAAGTGTGTCGACACGTCGCCGCTGAAAAAGTGCCATTTATTGGGTGTTTGGAGCCGAGGGTTCAATTGGGACAGTCTGCAGCGCTTTATTGCCGGGTATCGACCGCTGATCAAACTTGCGCTCGCCAGGAGCGTGATCTTCGGGTCTTTGCTAAAAAGGCTGGTTACAAAATCGTTGGCGTGTATAAGGAAACGGCTTCAGGCGCTAAAAACGATCGTATCGAGAGGAAAAAGATCCTCGACTTGGTCCAAGCGCGAAAGATCGATGTGGTTTTGGTGACCGAGCTCACCCGCTGGGGGCGTTCGATGATCGATCTTTTTCAAACACTGCAGGATCTCCAGGCCGCCAACGTCTCACTCGTTGCACAAACCGGTCTGCAATTTGACATGCGTACGGCTCAGGGAAAGTTGATTGCCTCGTTGATGTCGGCGCTTTCAGAGTTCGAGCACGATTTACTGCGCGAGCGCGTGCGCTCAGGCATAGCGGCGGCGCAAAAGCGTGGGGTAGTGTTTGGGCGTCGATTAGGGCAGCGGGTCAAGGCCGACCGCCATGCGCTGAGCGTGATGCAATTGGTGGAGGCGGGCCAGTCGTATCGAGAAGTCGGCCACCGACTAGGGATAAGTAAGAACACGGTTTTGGCAATCGTGAAGCGGAATCGGACAGCGCACATGCGGGCGGCGTGAATGAGCATTACCTATAAGTTTGTTTTTGATGATGCTTTACTGCGAAACCCTCATTGAACATTACTACCGCCAATTGCCGTGGCTACTTCACTTGCGCGTTCAATTTTCGATTTTGATGGGAATCTTTGCAATTGCCTTTTTGGCGTTTAGGGGAATGGAAGCTTCTTGGATTGAGGTCTTAGCCGTAGTCGCACTGGCGGTTGGCGGAATGCTTGGATGTGTATTCGTTGTTAAGCGCGGTATCTTGGCGAAATTGAAGAGCAAACGGGATTATGGACTCGCGACAATTTTTACTATTTCAGATCGAGGCCTGATTGCCTCGGGTGGCTCGTTCAAGAATGAACATGATTGGTCTGCTTATCCGCGCGCAGTGAGATTCTCAGACGGAATACTTTTACGGCGGCCAGGCGTCATTCGTTGGCTTCCAGATAACGCTCTCGAAAATAGCCTGCCTGCGCAAGCTACGACGCTTGTTAGTTCGAAAACATCTCTACGACTTCTCTCATAATCGGCAGAACAGGCAGCACCCCGCCAAATAGCTCTGGAAATCACCGCCATTTATCGATGGAACTCACAGCGCTGCCAACCCGGCCGAGAAAACGAAGACGACCATGAAGGTTACAAATAAATGTTTTGGCTTTCTTTCGGGCGTCCGGCCACGGTCGGCATACCCGCATTGACGAGGTGCTCGGCGCGCGTTGCGATGGATCTGCCGCCGTCTTGGTGAATCCCTTTACCGGGGGGTGCCGTTGGCACCCCCCGACTACTTCCTTCGGTGAGATCAGTGGATTTGCGTGATGAAGGTGCCCCAATTGGCATACATGCCGCGCGTAAACAGCGCCGGATCGGGAATCATCTCATTGGCGGTGTAGATATACCCGGTGGCCGCGTCGACCACGGCCGCGCCATAGTCGCCCCAACGCCCTACTGTGCCCGGTCCCGAGCCGCCGCAGCCGGTGAAGCCATCATCCGAGGTCGCCCCCTGTCCGGTAACTAGAATCTGTCCCGTCGTGGCGCTGCCATCGAACTGCAACACCGCAGCGCTGGGATAGCCGCCCGCAACAGACGCATTGACGTTAGTTATTGTGAACCCCATGTAGCCCGCGCCACTGGCGCGCAGTCCGAACGCCGGATAAGAGATGCTATACCCGCTGGGCGGAACGACGCGACCCTGACTAACGATGGACGCCGACAGCCCCGAGCTATTGAGCGTCGGATGCACTTCGAACCAATCGATGATGTCGCGCTGGAGTCCCGTACTGTCCACGGTGCCCTCGGCAAGTGCCCCGAACAGGTTGCCCTTGGCCTTTTGAATCGTGGACTGGAACGTCGGGTAGCCAGCATCGATCAGTGGCGCTGAAGTTGTGCCCGTTGACGTGCAATACGGTCCGACCACGTCAGGCTCGCTTGAAGGGACAGTGCCGTTGCCGTAGCTTTTCGTATGCACGCTTGTAATCAGAACTTTGACCGCGCCGGGATTGCTTACGATGGAACTCGTGTTGATGACCGCCAGAACTGAAACTCGAGGCGGGCCGCTCCCGAAAGACGCGGTAGGCGCCGACATCAGAAATTCCGAGCCGCTGCGCGCGGTCGAAAAGGGTTCGCCCGGTACGGGCACGCTGGGTTGAAGGACGAAGTCATTAGGATCGTCGAACCGCAGGTACTTGAAGCTCGCGCCCGCCTCAAGTTTAGCCTTCGGAAAGGCGAAGATTGCCGCCTCGACGTAGCCTCCGGACACGTTGCTAAACAAATCTGCCGTAATGTAAAACGCGTGGGCGTCATAACCATCTTTGGGATAGTCCGGAAAGCAGTCCTGCAATCCACAGCCCGACAGTTGGCTGCTGTAGGCGTCGACCAGGTAGGTCCAGTAGCTGCCGAGCGGATCGCTCGTTTGGCTAACTGCGATGGCGAACGCATTCGCGGTCGCGTTGTAGACGACTTCGGTGAGGAACCAGCGTTGCGAGACCGGGTCAAAAAAGACTTGCGGGTCGCTGACGTTATAGACAGTGGGATCGAGGTTGAACAGCGTCGTTGTAGCAATCGGCGGGCTTAGCGCCACGCCGTCGTCCGCGTTAAAAACGCGCATCACGTTGTTAACAATTTCAACGGCGACACTGTTGTTTACAGCCAG
Source organism: Gammaproteobacteria bacterium (assembly GCA_025355645.1). GTDB lineage: Bacteria > Pseudomonadota > Gammaproteobacteria > Steroidobacterales > Steroidobacteraceae > Bog-1198. The sequence continues at coordinate 43,372 of JANXZG010000116.1, forward strand.
GCCCTGATCGGGCGGTTCAAGCTCGTAGCCATTGGCGACCACGTTGTCCCCTTCGTGCAAGCCTTCGAAGCCGGTGATACCGGTGACCGATGAACCTGACGCGACATTGCTGGCGACTTGAACATTGGAATGCACCCCGTGCGACAACGCCTGCCGTATTGCCGCGCTGGGCTGGGAGGTAAGCGCACCGTTCGGCAATCGATGCGGCGGCTGTTCGATCTCCGCCGCGTTCTTCAATGCCTGCCGGTTGGCCTCGCTGGCCGCTATTTGCGCGAGCGATACGTTGCCCCGCAGCTTGACTTCGGACCGAGAGGCTTCGCCGTTCAAGAACGCCTGGCCATTGGCAGCGACATCGCCCGTCGCGGCGGACGCCTGCTGCGCGTTCGCAACAATCAGTGACGCCATTGATGCGCCGATCAGAATCGCAAGTAAATTAAGCCGTTTCATATCCCCCCCAGAAGTTTTCTATGGATTATTCGTTTCTCGGCGTGCACCACAAATGATCGCGCTACACCCAGATGATTTATACACTTGCCGGGACACCGTTGCACCTGCATGCCGGCCGTAAGATGCAATCGCGTAATATGTTAAGTTTGCTCCCAAGTTAACCTGCTTTAGCTTACGGGTTGATTTGCGCGCCGCTGAGTGGCCGCCGCGTGTGGATGTGTGAATAGTGCGCCTTCGAATACGCTGGTCGGTGGCGACTGAATATTCGCGACGCGCTGATTCATGCCGGCAGCGCGGACGCGCTGCCGTGTGAGCGGACAGCGCACAGCCGGGCCTCGATGGGCAACCGCCGTGGCGCTAGGCCGCTTCTTTCAGCGATTCTCAGACGCTGCGTCAGTTGGCAAGGATCGTGTCGTACGGTCGGCCTCCTCGAGCTGCGCCTGCTCATCGGGGCGCACATTGCCAGCTTCGCGGATCTTTTCCTGCCCGCGGGGAGAGTTCACGAAATCCTGCTCCGCCTTATTAAAACGTGCCGCGGCTTCCGGGTCGCCCTCTCCATGATTTTCGCCCTGCCCAGGCTTGCCACCCTGATCAACCGGTTGCTGCGCGTTCGGGCCTGGCTTGCCAGTGGTATCGTTTTGCATGCTTGAACCTCCAGTAGATGTTCAATCAAGACTCCGCCGTTTGCGCTCACGCGCCTAGTCGTCTGGAGAGCCATCAGAATGTAAGGCGGCGCTGACGCGCGCAAGGGTCTCGGCGCGTTTTTGCGGTTTACACCCTCTCGCGGCACTGCCATGAAAAATTATTTCGTGTGGCCGCGACGGCAAATCAGCGCCCTGCTACGGCGACACTTTTTTCATTGCACGCTACTGATCGGAGCACCGATGTCTCACTGGTACAGATTGCCATTACCATCCGCGCCCAGCGTGCCGGCGAATTTCTGCACTGATTATGAATTGCGCTCCGGCTACCAGCGCGGATACGAAGAGGCCGACACCTCAGTCCAGTTCGGGAACCGTGGTAGCACAACCTGACGTCACAGTGCTTCGCACCTGGCGCAATTTCATCAGGGGTTCAGCTGCCGACAATATTGTAATCTGACGATCACGCGTCGGCACCCACCATTCTTTACTGCGTAAATGTTTTGGCACAGGTAAACCCCCAGAGCAGGGCTTGCCGGCTCGACAGCCCGCTGCTAGCCTGGCAGGTTCATGTTAGCGGTCGAACAGCCGCGATAAATCCTTGAAAGCCTTGAATTCTAGCGCGTTACCCGAAGGGTCCAAGAAAAAGAATGTCGCCTGCTCGCCGGGCTCGCCGGCGAAACGAATGTGCGGCTTTACGACAAAATCCATGCCTTGCGTCGTCAGGCGCGCGGCAAGCTGCTGCCATTCAGGTTGGGGCAATACAATGCCGAAGTGCGGCACCGGCACCTGGTCGCCATCCACCGGATTGTAATGCGAGCTGATTCGCCCATACTTTCCGAGGCCTGGATTCAGATGACAGACCAGCTGATGGCCATAGAGGTTGAAGTCGACCCAATGGCTGCT
>JANXZG010000121.1 GCA_025355645.1 Gammaproteobacteria bacterium
CGGAAAACTCCAGCAAAACCCGATTGTTCGTCCCTGCGCTTTACCTTGCGACCGGGGCGTCTTATCATTGCGCGCCCGTTTGTGGGGTCGATCCCGCCGGAGAGATGGCCGAGTGGTCGAAGGCGCGCCCCTGCTAAGGGCGTAAGGGTCAAAAGCCCTTCGAGGGTTCGAATCCCTCCCTCTCCGCCACACCAACAAAAACAATAATTTACGTTGGTCTGGCCGCGCTAACCTAACGTGTTCGGCAACACCGCTGATTATGTTAATCGCGCTACCGTTCACTATTCGCACCAACGTTCGCCGCGAGCGATTTACAGGAATCATATGCGGGACTCGCAACGCTCAGTGATGTTTCCGCGACAAGCTAAAATCACGGGCTGATCTTCCAACTGAGTAGGGCAACCTAGGTGATATCGGAAACCCTGACAAAGTAAAATTGCTTTGAAGGCAACGGGAAAAATCGTTGCCGATTCAGACATACCGATTCCGGCGAACTAGCTATTTCTTGCCGACGCCGTGCGCCGCATTGAGTTGGCGCAGAAGAATTCGTACCCAGTCATCGGCGGCCCGTTCTGCCGCGACGGTATTCGTGATGCTGGTTGTCCACTGCAATCGCGTGGCATCAGGATCACGTTTGTAGTCGATCACTCGGGCGATCAGCGCCCCGGTAGAGGCGTCTCTCAAATCGGCAACCAAGCGCATATTTCCAACGGAGAGTGTGTAGTTGCGACTTATGCCCGTACTCATGACACCGGGGCATTGATATACAAATCGCGTATGTCGGCCTTGATCCGCAGGACGCCGTCCTCTGCTCTATCAACCAAGGTATACCGGCCTGAGGATGCAAGCGCCTTGGCGAGCCTCTCCCGCAGAACTTTGGCGAGGGTGTCTTTGATCGTTTGCTTATCAGCTGTCGTGACTTGCTGCCCGGCGGAATCCGGGTTCCACGATTTGCTGAATGCAACCTCGACGGGATCGAGCATGATCTTGGTATAGCCCGACAGATTCGCGTCCGGGCGCGCGTAGACCTTGTCTAGGCCTTTAACCTTTACCGCGACCAGACCCTCATCGCCGGCATTCTCATCGGGCGTCGCCACCCCACCGGCGACCGAGAATAGGGATAAACATCGTGATGCCCAACAAAAGTGCAGTTGGTTTCATGGAAGCGCTCGTTTTATTGGGAGTTTGAGGCTAATTAAAGAATAGCCATTTCACCAGTTGTGTCGCCGGTGAGGGTGCCCATCGTCCGATTTTTGGTGCGTAAGACCCATTTCAAGTGCATGATTAATATCATAAATACTCGCTTGGATGCGCTTTGGCGCCGAGCCCGGCAGCAATGGAATGGTGATCGGCAATCGATGTGTTAATATTCGCGCCCCTGACGCAGCCGGGGTCCGACTTCGAGTCGACAATCCGCCGCTGTCGATCTGTTAATTGCGCCCGTAGCTCAGTTGGATAGAGCGCCTGGCTACGAACCAGGAGGCCGGGAGTTCGAATCTCTCCGGGCGCACCAACCACATCCAAGTTATTGAAAATTAAGTAGAAAAATCGTTGGAAATCGCCTGTGCAGGATCTGTGTAGGTGATTGCTATCTGACATCCATTCGCTGCGCCTCAAGACCGACGGCGCCGAAGCGCCGCCGGTCTCTGATCTGCCGGAGTCAGTCGATCCGGTCTCGCTTCAAGCGTCGAACGAGCGCATCGAGCTCGCGCTTCGGCAATCCGCCTTCGGAGACTTGGGCAATCCTCTCCAGTACCTCGGCTTTCGGTACTCGCTCTGGCTCAGCCGCTTCGATGACCAACCGCCCGAAGCTGACGTTCACCTTCACCATGTGGCCGACGAGAAAGCCGGCGCGCTCCAGCCAGGCGCCCTGCAGGCGCAACATGGGAGCGGACATCGAGTGCCCGTCCGGTCCGTTGACCCTGCGTGTTCCGTAGCCCAGCGTGAGCCGTCGGATCTCGGGGCTCTCGGTCGATATCTGAGTGAAATCACGAGCAATGGGATCCTGTGCCGGCGCGGACGCCGGAATAGTCTGCGTGTTAACTGCGTAATTCACGCGATGTCGGTCCACGGTTTCACCGCATGTCGGTCCAGCATTTCACGCCATGCCGGCCACCGATTTCACGACATGTCGGTCCACCGTTTCATGCCATGTCGGTCCAGCTCGTGAGGTAGGACAACCACCGGCTACCCTGAGCCTTTTTCCATGCTGGAAGGAGAGTCGGGGTGGCGCAAAAGAGGTTGTCCATGCGGAAGATTCGAGAGGTCTTGCGGCTTCGAGCCGAGGGGTTCAGCGAGCGGGATATTGCGCGCAGCGTCGGGTGCGCCCGCTCGAGCGTACAGATATGCTTGTGGCGGGCGGAAGAAGCCGGCGTGTCGTGGCCGTTGTCGGCAAACCAAGATGAAGGAGCGCTGGAAGAGCTGCTCTATCCGCGTCGGGCGCCGGGCATCGAGGTTCATCCGGCGCCGGATTTTGAGTGGGTCGAGCGGGAACTGAAGCGCAAGCATGTGACGCGCCGGCAGTTATGGCGCGAGTATTTGGCCCGATACCCGGACGGCGTTAAATACACGGCGTTTTGCGTGAAGTTCCAGACCTGGCGCCGCAGCCGCGGCGCGACGTTAGTGCTCGAGCACATCCCCGGGGATCGGTTGTTCGTCGATTACGCCGGCGACCCGGCGCTATACACGGATCGCACGACCGGCCTTGAGCAAAAAGCGTGGCTGTTCGTGGCTGTTTGGCCGTATAGCGCGCGGATTTACGTCGAAGCGACGCGCACGCAGACCTCGATGGACTGGCTGGGTGCTCATGTGCGGGCGCTGGAGGCATTTGGCTGCGCGCCGCGTGCCCTGGTGCCTGACAACTGTACGACCGCGGTGAAGAAGGCGTTGCGCTACGACCCGCAGTTTAACCGCGCGTACGCAGAATTTGCCGAGCATTATTCGCTCGCGGTGCTTCCGGCGCGGGTAAAAAAGCCGCGCGATAAAGCCGCCGTTGAAAATGGCGTGCTCCAGGCGGAAAGGGCCGTGCTCGGCGGCCTACGTAACGCCAAGTTCTTCAGCTTAGCGGAGTTGAACGCCGCAATCGCTCTGATCGTAGCGGATATGAACGCCGAACCCTTTCAAAAACGCGCAGGCTCCCGCAATAGCGTGTTCGACGCCGAGGAACGTCCGGTGGCGCAAGCCTTGCCGGCGCGGCGCTACGAATACGCCGACTGGAAAATCGGCGCTCGCGTGCATCAAGATCATCACATCGAAGTCGGCCGCGCCTACTACTCCGTTCACTACACGTTGGTCGGCCAACGTGTCGATGCGCGCCTGGCGGCCAACACGGTGGAGATCTTCCAGCGCGGCGCGCTCATCGCCACTCACCCGCGGGCGACACGACGGTATCAGCGCTTGACGCTCGATGCGCATCGGCCGCCGGAGCATCGGGCGTATCGGGAACTCGGGATCGACAATCTGCTGGCCCGCGCCGAGCGAGTGGGGCCTGCCACGCGCGAGATCCTCGCGCGCCAGCTCGCCCGCAAGCGCCATCCGGGCGAAGTGATCCGCGAAGCGCTTGGGGTATTGCGCCTGGTCCAGGACTTCAGCGCCGAGAAGCTCGAAGAAACCGCGGCCCTTGCACTTGAACTCGGCCTCTACGGCTACGCCGCCGTCAACGATCTCATCAAACGTCCCGCCACCCGTTCCCACGAGAAGGCCCGGTCACGGCTCGGAAATCATCCGAACGTGCGCGGCGCCGATTATTACCAGTAACTACCACGAAGGAGATGACCTATGTTGATCGAACCTCTGCTAAAACTGCTGCAAAAGCTCAAACTCACCGGCATGTTGGCCGCACTCGAACGCCAGCTTGGCGATCCGGACATCGGCGCCATGCGCTTCGAGGAGCGCTTTGCCATGCTGCTGCAGCACGAACTCCCCGAGCGGGAAAATCACCGCTTCAGCCAGCGACTGCGCATCGCAGCGCTTCCGCAACCCGCTTGCCTCGAAGATCTCGATACCCATCTACCCACCCGCCATCTCGATCCGACCATGATCAGCACGGTTCGAGACCTTGGCTGGATCGCTCGACACTTAAACGTGCTTATCACCGGGCCGACCGGCATCGGTAAATCATTTATCGGTGCCGCGCTCGCTCACGCGGCGTGTCGTGCCGATTACCATGTCCGATGCTTTCGCCTGCCGCGGCTCATCGATGAACTCGCTCGCGCGCACGCGTTCCAACGCCGTTCTACCTTCTTGCGATCCTTGGCAAAGGCGGATTTATTGCTGATCGACGACTTTGCGATCACTCCGCTATCCGATCAGACCAAACGCGATCTTTTGGAAATCCTCGACGATCGCTATGATAAATCGGCCACGATCATCACCAGTCAACTCGAGGTCAAGCAGTGGCATGCGTACCTCGATGACCCCACTTTGGCCGATGCTTTGTTAGATCGCGTCGTTCACAACGCCTATCACCTGGACCTGAGCGGGGAGTCGATCCGCAAGCTCAGATCAATACGAAACAAGGGCACCAAAAACGCAGCCGCTCATCAAGGCGCTTCGACGTCCGTGCACGAATAGGCCGCGACTGGTTGGGTCCCCTGAAATACCAGAAAACAAGCTATTGACGAATGCTCGTCTCTGATAGAAAGTCCACCACGTCCTGCTTCATTAGCTGTGGACCGACATGGCGTGAAACCATGGACCGTCTTGCCGTGAATCGATGGCCTTCCTTGCGCGAAATACGCA
>JANXZG010000149.1 GCA_025355645.1 Gammaproteobacteria bacterium
TGCTCGGCTGCGGCACTCGCCTCGCGCACCTGCTCAATTCCCCCCGCCGCATCGCCGGCGTAAAACTTTATCGTGCCTGCCAACGCGTCGCGCAGCAATTGCGCCTCTTTCAACTCATCGCCGCTCACATTGTCGAGCCAATTGACGGTCGCCGCGCGTGATGGTTCGACATGCGCGCCGTCGATGCGCGCCTGCAACAGCGCGAGTGCCGCGTTTGCCTCGGCGGGCCGCTGCGCGGCGGCAGTGATGCCACGGGCGAAATCGTGAGCGGCAAAATAGTTGATTGAGGTAATGCCGCTGTTGTCGACCGGCTTGCGCGCATCCGGGCCATCGGTGCCGCGGGTCTCGACGAGCCACAAGGCCCTGGCATAGGAAAGCCTTGCCCGGTTATCCTGAGTTGCGCCCGCCGCCACATCGGTGGCAACGGAGCGCACGAGTTCCTCGGCCTCGCTGCGGCGCTCCTGCTGCAGGTAGGCGTAGGCCAGCCACAGCAACGCGTGATAACTGGGATCCCCCTGGGCTCGGCCAATCTTCACCGAGGCGACATTGGCCTCGATGGCGTCATCCCACATGCCCAGGGCGAAGAAAATATGCGAGGGCATGTGATGCGCATGCGAAGCGGCCGGCGCCACCTTGCCGTATAGGCGCGCCGCGGCAAGCCCGAGCGACGCGTGCACGGGATCGTCTGTTGCATGAATCAGGTAATGCAGCGCGCCGGGATGGCGTGGTGCTAGCTGCAGCACGGCTTCTGCCTCGGCAGCGGCACGCATGTAGTTTGCGACGTTGCGCTCGCCATTCGACAAGCCCATTAGTGACAGCGCAAAGAATGCACGCGCATCAAGATCATCAGGATATTTCGCGGCAAGCGCGCCGAGTGCCGCCGAGAAGTTGGCGTCACGGGTCGTCTTATCGCCGGCGCCATAAAGCTGTTCGACCGATGCTAGATAGGCCTGTTCGCGCGCAGTCGGCGCTCTGGCGGCGCGCGCTGCCGGATCGGGTGCGAGCTTGGCGAGCGCGGCAAGTGCCGCATCCCGATCCTGCTGGCGCCACAAGCTCTGGTTGTAGGTCAGCGCCTCGCCCCAGTAGGCCATAGCGAAGCCAGGGTCCGCCTTTTCGGCATCCTGGAAGGATTGCCGCGCCGCTGAGTACTCGAAGCTGTGCAGCAGCAACAGTCCGCGAAGAAAGGGGGGCTGCGCTCGCGCGGCGCCGGAGTTGGCAAAGCGCGTGCTGCCAAGATCGCCTTTGACCGACATTTCCTGTCGCATCGGATCATGGGCGGAAACGGGGAACGGGTGCAGCAGCAGGTGACTAAATAACAGGATGATCAGGATCCGGGTGAGTCGCATCGTGCCCCCGAGATGTGCCGAATACGGAGAAAGCGCGCTGCCATTCTAGGGGAGTTTGGAACCCATGTGGCGCCGGTCAGGCGATCCTTTACAATGGCCTGAATGAGTAGCAGCGCCCTGCCCCCATTCATCCGCATTCGCTGGCGGATCCTCTCGTTCCTGTTCGGCTTCGGGTTGCTCGCCTACCTTCAGCAAAAAACCATTACCGTCGCGGCCGAGCAGATCATGCCGCGACTGCACTTGAGCCAGGTCGAGATCGGCTGGCTCGAGTGGGCGTTCGTGATCGGCTACGCCGCCTTCCAGATGCCGGGCGGGATGTTTGGACAACGGTTCGGGGCGCGCCGGACATTTGTCATCATCTCGTTGGTGGCGTTCGCTGCGATGATGGCGTTGCCGGCGGCACCCGAATTATTCGCAGGCCAGATCCTGTTTGCCGTGCTATTTGGCGCGCAACTGGTGCTGGGCCTGTCCCAGGCGGCGATCTTTCCCGTCTCCGCCGGTGTATTCGCGGACTGGTTCCCGCCGCGCCGCTGGGCGCTCGTGCAGGGCCTGCAGACGATGGGCATGCAACTGGGCGCCGCGATCACGCCGGCGCTCATTGCGCCCCTGATGCTGATGGGCGGCTGGCAATGGGCTGTCGCCTGGACCACATTACCTGCGCTGCTGCTGATTGCGGGGTGGGCCTGGTACGGGCGCAACAAGCCGCGCGAGCATCCTGCGGTAGGGCCCGCGGAGCTCGCCGAGATAGGTACCCCGAGTGTCGATGTGCCGGCGCCCAAGCTGACCGCCGAGCGCATCTGGCACATCTTCAAAGACCGCAATGCGCTATTGCTGTTCGTCTCCTACGTCTGCATGAATTATGTGTTCTACCTGATCTCGAACTGGGTATTCCTGTACCTGATCCAGGAGCGGCATTTGTCAGTGCTGGAGAGCGGATTTCTGGCCGCGGCGCCGCCGCTGGGAGCCGCCTTCGGCGCGGGGCTCGGCGGCGTAATCACCGGAGCCCTTTGCAAGCGCTTTGGCTATCGGTGGGGGTACCGACTCGTGCCGCTGATCGCGATGCCGCTCGCGGGAATCCTGCTGCTGGTCACGACGCACCTGAACAATCCCTACCTTGCGGTCATTGCACTAACGATCTGCTACGGCACGGTCGAACTGACGGAAGGCTCCTATTGGGGTTGCGTGATGGCGGTCGGGCGCGCCGATGCAATGACGGTCAGCGGCTTCATGAATACGGGTGGCAACCTTGGCGGGATCATCGGCATCCCAATCGTCGCGTATCTTTCGGGAGATCATCTGTGGAATGCCGCATTCCTGCTAGGAACCGGGTTTGCCTTGGCCAGCGCCGTTTGCTGGTTCTGGATCGACGCCGATCGACCGGTGTTTGCCGATGACCAGCCGGGATGAGGCTTTAAGGGAGGCGCTGCTCGAGCGTCTGGCAGTACCAGTCCATGAACTGCAAGGTGCCGAGCTCCTGAATCGGGGAATAAGGCCCCGGTTCATAGGCCGGAGAGAGCACGCCGATCTGGTTCTCCTGGCAGACACGCTGGTCTTCCACGTTGGTCGCCTGCCACACCGCGGTAAGCGTTTTTAGATCGTAATCCACACCCTCGACGGCATCGCGATGAACGAGCCATTTCGTGGTCAGTTGTGTCTCGATCGGACTGATGGGCAGCACACGAAACGTCACCGCGTGATCGGCGAGGATGTGATTCCAGGTCGAGGGGTAATGATAGAACAGCAGCGAGCCAAGTCCTGAAGCGCCAGCTTCCAAGGACAAGGGCAGGCGGACCGCAGCGTCCCCAGTCATCGTAAGGCTCTCCTTTCCTTCGATCAGGGGCAAGCGCAGCAGACGCATCTGGTGATTGGCGGAAATCGAGTAGCGGCTCAGCAAACCTGCGGCCTCCCATTGCGCCCATTGCGCCTCGATACGCGCATCGGCGGCCGTTTCGCCGGGGCCTGCCGCCATGGTCGGCTGGTCGGGAAAGCTTCGCAGCAGCTCCGGATGGTTACGGGTGCAGTGATAGCACTCTCGGTTGTTCTCCCACACGAGTTTCCAGTTCGCGTGCTCGACAATAGTCGATTCGAACGCGACCTTCGCATCACGGATCTGGTGCCTTATCAGGTAGGGCTCCGCCTGCTGGCGCAGCGCCTCGACATCCGGCGCGACTGGCGCGACGCAGATAAACACGTAACCTGCGATGATCGCGCAATGCACCTTTTTCAAGGAATATTTCGAGGCGTCAAAATCATCACCCATGTCGCGTGCCGACAGCAGTGAGCCATCGAGCCGGTAGGTCCAGGAGTGATACGGACAGGTCAGGCGCGCGGTATTACCGTGGATGGCCGAGCAGATCCGTGACCCGCGATGCCGGCAGGTATTGTGAAAGGCGCGCAGGCTACCGTCATGATCCCGGATCACGATGAGAGGATATTCGCCCACCTGCAGCGTGAGAAAGTCGCCCGCTTTGGCGAGTTCGCATTCATGCCCGGCGAACAGCCACTCGCGGTACCAGATCAGCTCAAGGTCGGCCTGATGCTGGGCGACATCGCCGTAGAAGCCTGTGGGCAGCGCCGTCAGGCGGTTGCGCAGGTCGAGGCGGGTTCGTAGCTCCGGATAGACGTTCATTTCCGTGAATGCCTGAGGTAGACGCGGTGCCCCATGAAATAGGTCTCAACCACCTGGGTCTTCTCGATGGACTCCGGATCGCCACGGTCGGCTAGCTCGAGGATGTTGCGATCGACGATGACAAAATCCGCGGACTTGCCCGCCTCCAGCGACCCCATGTCCTGATCCCAGCCCAGGAACCTCGCGCCGGCGATCGTGTAGGAGTCGATGGCATCGCGAATGGGGATGCTCTCGGACGGATTCAGCGCAGGCTTGCCGGGCAGGCGCCGCGTGACCGCCCGCGCAATATTAACGAACGGCCGCGGATCGCGCGTGGAAACGGCCGCATCGGATCCGCCGACAACCAGGCCGCCGGCATCGCGAACGCTGCGCACCGGATAGGCGCTCTTCTCGTAATAGCCATTGGCAGGATGTAGCGCCGCGGCATCGTTACCACTGACGTGATCGATGAATGGAATCACCGACAGGTCATATTCCGGCTCGACCGTTGCCCAGGAGTACGTGAATGCGATGTATATCCGGTCACGCCCTATTCTCGCGACATCTTCAGGCGAAACCAATTCCAAATGCGCCAGCCCATCGCGTCCCAGATTGGGGCCGCCGGCTGCGCGCGCCGCCTCAATGGCATCGATCGCCGTACGCGCAGCGAGATCACCAATCACATGCATGTGCAGCACGAACCCATTCAGGTGAAACTGCCGCACAAACTCCAACAGCTCCTCACGCGTCTGGTATAGCGCGCCGCTCGAAACGCGACACTGTTCCGGACGATAGCCGTGCTGGGCCTCGAATTCACTGACTGCCGAGCGGCTCTGGTTGGCCGACACGTTGCTGCGGTAGGCCTGGCACTCCTGCGATTCAGTATCGACATACCCACTCACCTGGGGGTTACCCGCGCCGTCCAGCGCGAACTTCGGCTGCAGATAGGGGCGAAGGGACGCGGCGTTCGGCAAAGTGGGCGGCGAGGCGTGCGGGTCCCCTTCAAGCCCTCCGTCGACGAACAGCTTAACGACATCGGCGCGTATCAGCGGATTGCCTTCGTACTTGGCGCGCGTGGCCTTTGCTATATCCAGCATCCGCGGGTAATCGATCTTCCCGCTCGGGTCACGAAACAAGTCCGGAACCAGGTATTGGGCTAAACGGGTGCGCACGGTCAGCTGCCCGGAGGCCAGCAATTTATCGTAGAACGGCAGCTGGTTCTGCGGCATGGCGGCATCGAGCATCGCGGTAATTCCGACGCTGTTCAGGCGCTGCGTGACCCGGGTCGGCTCGCGTATCACATTGCTGAGATCCTCGACATCACTGGCATAGTTGTCAGGTCCGTCGAGCGCGTATTGCGTGTTTTCATTGACCATGCCATTGGGTTCATCTTGCTGGTCGACGCCGACATTGACTTTGTCCGCGGCGAAATCCGTCTCAAGTGTGGCCTTGGATAGGCCGACGACCTTACCCTGCTTGTTGCGCGCGGCCGCGAGCGCCAGGCTGTTAAAGGCGCCATGATGGCCATCATCTCCCAGCAGGTGCACCGGATGTTGCGTCGTCGCCGCATCGAGCGCGGCGCGCATGGTTGGGTACTTGGCCGTTGGCCGGTTGCCGCTGGCGTAGTTCCACTGCCGCACCGATACCCACTGACCCGGCGGCGTGTGGTAGCGCTTGATGCAGCCCCGAACAAAGGCGCTGAGCTCAGCGAAATCCATGACCTTGTCATCGGCGTCGCAGTTGTGCCAGGCCACAATGCTGGTCGGATGGATGTGCGAGTCAACGAGACCGGGTAATACCAGGCGGCCCGCCGCGTTCAGGATCCGCGTTTTAGGCCCCACCCAGGCCCTCGCGCCATCGCCATCGCCAACATACACCAGGCGATTCCCCTGAACCGCCATCGCGCTTGCCATGTGGTGCGCTGCGTCGGCGGTATAAATAGTGGAGTTCAGCACGACCAGGTCGGCCGTGCCGGTAGCATCTGCGCTCGCGAGCTGGGCGAGTCCCTGCAAGGCTATCGAGGCGCCGGCGATCAGGAGGAGCCGAGGACAGCGGATCGAGTTGCGCATTCATGGAACTCCGGAAAAGGCGACGTCTAATTGTAAGTGCAATATCATCGCATATGAACACCTCAGGGTAAGGACGGTCATTGCAAAGCGAGCAGCAAGCGGCGATGGGGGCGGCATACCGCGACGCGCAGCTTGCCTTGCGTACCGGGCGCGCTTCCGCTGCCGAAGCGCAACTTCGCGCGATCCAGGCGAGTGCGCCCGGTGAGGTCAATAGCCTGCGGCTGCTGGGGCAGGCATTGCTGGCGCAGGACAAAGTGGCCGAGGCGATCGCAACGCTAGAACAGGCGCTCGCCGCGGCCCCTGATTTCCTGCCCGCACGCACTGATCTGGCGCGCGCATACCGGCAGGATGGGCGCATGCAGGCGGCACGCGAAGAAGTGCGTCGGGTGCTGGAGAAGCGGCCGCATGATCATCTGGCCTGGCTCGCCTACGGCGATATCCTCGCGGATCTCGAGCAGTTCGCGGACGCGCGCGTTGCCTTCGAGCGCGCGCGCCTGACCGATCCTTTTCGGCCGCAAGTCGACGCGGCCACGGCCGCTCTCGTGGCGGATGATCATAAGACCGCGGAGCAAATTTTTCGTGGCGTGCTGCAGGAGGACGCGAGTCACCTGGCGGCCTTGTGCGGTCTTGCGGCCTTGTCGATTGCGGCTGACCGGGCACCGGACGCCGAGCGGCTGCTAGGTCACGCCCTGAAGCAATCCGCACACCATCCGCTCGTGTGGCGCGGCATGGGCCAAGTGCTGACCGCGCTGGGACGCCTCGCGGAGGCGGAGGCAGCGGCGCGGCGCCTGATCAGGATTGAGCCTAAAAATCCCCAAAGCTGGATCACGATTGCCACGGTCGCGACACAGCTGATGCGCCAGGAAGAGGCGCTCGCGGCCTACGAGCAGGCGGCCCGGCTTCAACCCGATGGAGTTCGCCTGCGCATGTCCATCGGGCACGTACAAAAAACCCTCGGCCGGCGCGCCGACAGCGAGGCTTCCTACAAGGCGGCACTGGCGATGGACCCGGGTATCGCAGAAGCCTACTGGAGCCTTGCCGACCTCAAGAACTACAGCCTGGCCGATGCTGAGGTCGAGGCCATGCAGCGACTGCTTGCGACGGATAAGCGCGAGCGTTCCAATGAGGCGCAGCTGCATTTCGCGCTCGGCAAGGCCTTTGAGCAGCGTGAGCGATACAGCGACGCCTTCACGCACTACGCGCGCGGCAACGCGCTGCGGCGCCTCGATGCGCCCTTCGACATCGAGCTGTTCGAGCGGCGTTCTGCGCGCATTCGCGCCTTCTTCGACAAAGAATTCTTTGCAAGCCGCGCCGGCAGTGGCGACCCCAGTGCCGCACCGATCTTCATCGTGGGGCTGCCGCGTTCCGGTTCCACGCTGGTGGAGCAGATACTCGCCAGCCACTCGCGCGTAGAAGGCACCATGGAACTGCCCAACATCCTGAATATCGTCGGCCAGTTTGACGACATGGTTGAGGCACGCGATGGCTACCCTGAAACGGTCGGCACCGCGCCGGCCCACGTGCTCACGACACTTGGCAGCCGCTATCTGCAGGAAACCGCGCCCTTGCGTTCCGGGCGCGATCATTTTACCGATAAGCTACCCAACAACCTCAGTCATGTCGGTCTCATCCAGGCGATTCTGCCGAACGCAACCATCGTCGATGCACGCCGGCATCCCATGGATTGCTGCTTCAGCGCTTTCAAGCAGCACTTCGCCGACGGACAGGCTTTCAGCTACGACCTTGGCGACCTCGGGCGTTATTACCGCTGCTATCTGTCGCTGATGGATCACTGGGACGCGGTGTTGCCTGGAAAGGTCGTGCATGTGCAGCACGAGGATCTGGTGAGCGACCCCGAGGTCCATATCCGGCGCCTCCTCGATCAGTGCGGGCTCCCGTTCGAGGCGGCCTGTCTCAATTTTCACCAGACGCGCCGCTCGGTGCGCACAGCGAGCGCCGAACAGGTGCGCCAGCCAATCTACAGCTCCGGGATAGGCTACTGGCGACATTTCGAGCAGGAGCTGCAACCCCTGCGCCAGGCGCTCGGCGATTGCCTTGAACGCTTTTGAGCATTGATGCAGAGCCTTGACGACCCCGGATGCACCAAGGATGATGAGCTCAATAAGCCGCCGAGGGATGCTCATGAAGCTTGGTAAACGCAATGGCATTGATCCGATTCTCCTGAACCTGCGCGCCCTGCCCCGGGGGTCCACCGCCGCCTCCAAGATCGGCCTCGCCATCGCCACCGTACTTGCGATCGCGCCGTCGCGCGCGCCTGCGGCGGCGGCCTCCTCGGATTCCTCCGCTTTGCAGGAGATCGTGGTCACCTCGCGCAAGCGTGAAGAGAACCTTCAGGACGTGCCGCTTAGCGTCGATGTCTTCACCAAGAAGGATCTGCAGAATCTTGCCATTGCCAACTTCGATGACTATGCGCAGAAAGTGCCGTCCATTTCCTATATCAGCGTCGGCCCGGGCACGCAGCTGTTTGTCTTGCGCGGCGTATCCGATGGCAGCAATCCCAACTACGCCAATACTTCGTCAACAGGCTTCTATGTCGATGACATGTCGATGAGCGCTTCGGGCGGGACCCCGGACTTGCATTTATACGACGTTGAGCGCATCGAGATCCTGAACGGTCCGCAGGGCACCACTTTCGGCGCAGGCGCAATGTCCGGCGCGATTCGTTACATCCTGAATAAGCCCGATGTCAGCGCCTTCAGCGCGGGGCTCGATTTTGATGCTGGAAAGGTTCATGGTGGACAGCAAAACTGGACCGAAGAGGGCTTTGTCAACATCCCGGTGATCGACGGCGTGCTGGGTTTTCGTGCCTCCGCATTCAGCGACTCTCACGGTGGCTTCATTAACAACCAGCTCACGACGCGCACCTGGGTGAACGGCGTCGTCTCCAACAATGCTCAGTGGGCACGCAATGACTACAATCGCGAGCATGTCGAAGGCGGCCGCGCTGCGCTGAAGGCGGTGTTCGGCCCAGACTGGAGCGCGACCCTCACCTATAGCTTCCAACGCCAGAATACGCGCGGGGCATGGGACGAGGATCCGACCCTTCCTGCGCGCACCGTCGGACGGTTCGGACCGGAACTGGACAACTTCCAGGCGAAATCGCTCGATTTTCATCTGGATGGAGATGTCGGCATCGGGGATCTTGTGTTTGCCAGCACCTACTGGGCGCAGCCCCGGCGCCAATGGAACGAATACTCGCAATATGAGCAGAATTATAATGCCGGCGCTTCGAGCGGCACCGGCTATCCGGGTACGCAGGAGGGCTTCACCTGCCTAAGCGACCCGTTCTACGGTGGTACTCCATTCACCGGATGCAAAGCACCGACGCAATTCTATTCCTACATCATCAATCCAGAGCGCTGGTCCGACGAGCTGCGGCTCTCATCGAAACCAGGCGGCCGGTTCCACTGGCTGGCGGGCCTGTACTGGGAAAAAACGGTCGACAAGAGTTACAGCGATACCTACTTCATGCCGGGGCTGCAGTACAAGGGAGCCGCGTTCCAATATTACTTGAACTATTATCAGCTGACGGCACCGACGCTGCCAGTTGGCCAGTGGTATTCGTACACAGACAGCTCCTCCTACGAACTGCAAACCACCGAATTCGCAAACATTAATTTTGACATCACCGACAAACTGAATGTGGAAGCTGGCGTAGTTCACTTCCATTCCGACGATCGGTATTTCACGCCGAATTTCCAGTTCGCGTACGCCCCTTCTCTGCCGAGCTTCATTAAATCCGACTCGCACAAGTGGGATGCGAAGTTCGGCATCAACTACAAAATAGCGGATCACGTAATGGTCTACGGCGATTTCTCCCAGGGCTTTCGCCCGGGCGGCACAAACGCCGGCGACCCGCCGAAGTGCTACGCCGCCGGCGTACCGCAGCAGTACACGCCGGACACACTGAATAATTTTGAATTCGGCTGGAAAACGACCAGCTTGAACGGGCACTTGCTGTGGAACGGTGCCGTGTACTGGATGGACTGGAAGCAACTACAGGCGCTGATCTTTGACGCTCTTGTCTGCTCCTCCGCCAGCTATAACATCAACGTGGGCGATGCTCGCATTTACGGCATGGAATCGAATGTCGACTTCAAGATCAATGACAACTGGTCCCTGCAGGCATCCGCCAACTATACGGATTCGCGCGTTACGTCCGCAGCCGACGCGAACTACTTGCCCTTTGTGAATGAACGATTGCCATTCGCGCCCTACTTCAGCTGGAGTTGGAACGCGCGTTATGAGCAGCCGCTCGTGGGCGATCTTCGCGGCTACGTGCAGTTCGACATGGCCCATAAGGGTGACATGTGGAATGGCCTGAGCCCCAATGATAAAAATACCGGCCTGCCCCGCATCCTGCAGCCCTCCTACACGATTTCAAACCTGCGCGTGGGGTTGACTCCCGAGGGCGGTAAATGGCTTGCCGAACTCTATGTCACCAACCTGACTGACACGAATGCGATCATCTACAGCAACACCGGCAATTTCGACCTGCGTGAGACTACGAATGAGCCACGGGTGTTAGGCGTGCGTCTGAATTACCGCTTCGGCAAGGAAAAGAACGCGGAGTAGCGTCGGCCAACGCGCGCCGTGCCGCGAGACCTATGGGGCGCTTGCGAGCGTCTGTTCGCTGATCTTGCGCTCCGCGCTCGGCGGATGGCCGAATTGGCTGCGGTAACACTTGGAGAAGTGCGGCGGGGACTGAAAACCACAGGCCGTGGTCACATCCATGATTGGCATCGCCGTCTGCAGCAGCAATTCGCGCGCGCGGCGCAGCCGCATCTCCAGGTAGAAACGCTTCGGCACGACATTCAGGTCGCGCTTGAACAGGCGCTCGATCTGGCGACGCGATAACCCGGTGGCCCTCGCGATATTATCAAGCGACATCGGCTTCTCGATGTTCTCTTCCATCAGTTGCGCAACGCGGATCAGGCCGCGGTTGGAGAGTCCGATCTGCGCGCGCAGCGGGATGTACTGGCGGTCGGTGTCCTTGCGCACCCGATCGACGATGAATTGCTCGGACACCAGCTGCGAGATCTTCGACCCGAGGCGCCCGTTGATCAGGTGCAGCATCAGATCGAGCGGCGCGGTGCCACCCGAGCAGGTGAAGCGGTCCCGATCGATCGTGAACAGCTGGTCACTGATCTGCACGCGCGGAAACTCCTCGCGCAGCGCCGAGAGGTTTTCCCAGTGGATCGTCGCCTTGTGCGCATCGAGGAGCCCCGCGCGCGCGAGCGCATACCCGCCCGTGCAAAGGCCGCCGAGGGGCACCCGCCGCTCGGCGAACCGTCGCAGCTGCGTCAACAACGCAGCCGATACGGCGTCACGCACATTGATGCCGCCGCAAACGAACAGGATGTCAGGATTGTCGAGGCGTTCGAGCGCTACGGTCGGGGAGAGGCTGAATCCACCGCTTGCGATGGCCGGCCGCCCATCCGGGGTCACGATGACCCACTCATAGACCTCACGGCTAACCAGGCGATTGGCCATGCGCAGAGGCTCGAGCGCATTGGCGACCGCGATCAGCGAATAGTTCGGCAGGGTCAGGAATCCATACCGGCATTTGCGCAAGCTTGCAGACGTTTCCATCGGGGAGCGGTGTCTCCTTTCCATACGGTATTGTCGTTTTTAGGATAGCATGAAGTCACCCGGTGGTTAAACTGCCCCTCAATTAACGAGGGAGATCGTTTGCAATGAAAACTCATGCCCGCGTCGTGGTTATCGGCGGCGGCGTGGTGGGCGTCAGCACGCTCTACCATCTGGTGCGCAAGGGCTGGTCGGATGTCGTGCTGCTGGAACGCTCGGAGCTGACTGCCGGGTCCACCTGGCACGCGGCGGGACTCCTGCCTCTCTTTAACATGAGTTATACGATCGGGCAGCTACACAAGTACTCGGTCGACCTTTACAAGCGGCTGCCCGCCGAGACCGGGCAGGACGTGAGCTTCCATATCACGGGAAACTTGCGCCTGGCGACTTGCCGCGAGCGCATGGATGAGTACCAGAAGTACTGCGGCACGGCCAATACGATCGGGGTGCCGTTCGAGGTTATCAGCCCTGCCCGGGTCAAGGAGTTGTGGCCGCTGGTCGAGCTCGGCGATGGCGCTGAGACACCGAATATCGTCGGGGCGCTGTATCACCCGCACGACGGGCACATTGCACCGGCGGACCTGACCATGGCGCTGCGCAAAGGCGCGCGCGCAGGCGGGGCGCAGATTCATGAGCAGACGGAAGTCACTGCGGCGAAGCGCATGGCCTCGGGCGAATGGCAACTGACGACTACCCAGGGGGAGATCATTGCCGAACATGTGGTGTGCGCAACGGGCAATTATGCGCGCCAGACCGGCCGGATGTTTGGCATCAATGTACCGTCCATCCCGGTCGAGCATCAGTACATCGTCTATGACGAATCGCCGGAGCTGAAGGCGTATCGTCAGGCGGGCGGCCGCGAACTCGCAGTCCTCCGAGAAAGCGACAAATCCTACTACCTGCGCGAGGAGCGCATGGGCTGGATCCTCGGACCCTATGAAGCCGCTGCGCCGGCGCGTTTTGCTGATGGCGTTCCTGAATGGTTCGGCAAGAGCCTGTTCGATGGGGACCTCGATCGGCTGCTGCCACATGTCGAAGCGGCGATGCGCAGGGTCCCTGCCCTGGCCAATTGTGGCATCAAGGACATCGTCAACGGGCCGATTGCCTATACGCCGGACGGCACGCCACTGATCGGGCCGGCCTGGGGTGCCGGCAACCTGTGGCTTAACGAAGGACACAGCTTTGGCATTACGGCCGCCGGCGGCTCCGGATGGCAGCTGGCCGAATGGATCGTCGAGGGCGAGCCCAGCATCGACATGGCCGCGGCCGATCCGCGCCGCTATGGACCGTATACCAGCAAACGCTATATCGTTGCGAAGAACGAAGAGACCTACCGGAATGTCTTCGTGATCCACTTCCCCGATGAGGAACGCCCCGATGCGAGGCCCGCGAAGACGAGCCCGGTCTACGACAAGCTCGCGCGCATGGGCGCAGTGTTCGGCCAGCGCTACGGCTGGGAGCGCGCCAGCTGGTTTGCCCCGCCCGGTGTCGAGCCCAAGGACCAATGGAGTTTCCGGCGCTCGAATTATTTCCCGCACGTGGGCAATGAGGCGATCGCGCTCAGGCGCAGCGTCGGGGTGATCGACCTTACGCCCTTTACCAAGCATGAGGTGACGGGGCCCGGCGCGGAAAGCTGGCTCGATGGCCTGGTGGCGAACAAGGTGCCGGCCAAGGTCGGCCGCATCGCGCTGTGCCACGCGCTGACGAGAAAAGGCGGTATCCGCACCGAATTCACGATCACCAAGATGGCCGACGAGCATTATTACGTGGTCAGCGCGGGCGCTGCAGAGCGCTATGACAGCGACTACCTGCAGAAAATGCTGGACCTCGCGCCCGTGGGCAGCGTGACGCTCCGAAACATCACCACCAGCCGGGGCTGTTTCGTCATCGCAGGGCCGCGCTCGCGCGATGTGCTGGCAAAACTCACGGACACCCCGCTGGATAATGTCGCTTTCCCCTGGCTGACCGGGCAGATTGCAGAAGTCGGGCTCGCTACCGATGTGTACCTGATGCGGGTGAATTTCGTGGGTGCGCTCGGCTGGGAACTGCATTTCCCGATCGAGTATGCGCACCATCTGTTCGATGCGATTTTCGCAGCCGGCGCAGCCTTTGATATCCGTATGGCCGGCATGCGCGCGATGGAATCCCTGCGCATGGAAAAATCCTACCGCATGTGGGGCACGGACTTGACGCCGGACTACACGCCCTATGAGGCGGGGCTCGATCGCTTCGTGCGCCTGAACAAGGGCGCATTCATCGGCAAGGAAGCGCTCGAGCGCCAGCTCGCCGCGGGCGTCCCGAACCGTTTCATCACACTCGAGGTGCACGATGTCACGGACGCCGATCCCCTCGGCAATGAGCCGATTTACAACTTGCGGGGCACGCTGATCGGCCGGGCGACAAGTGGCTATTATGGCCATAACCTGGCTAAGAGCCTCGCCATAGGCTACGTGAAGCCGGAATTTGCGGCAGTTGGCACGAAGCTTTCCATCGAAATCCTGGGCGAGCGCAAGAATGCGACGGTGCTGGTCGATTCGCCCTACGATACGGAAAACAAGGACCTGCGTGCATGAGCAGGCAGCGATTTTCGGCGCTGTCCCTGATCCGCGGCGGCCTGTCGCGCCAGGTAGGCTGGCAGGCGCAGTGGCGCAAGGCGGAGCCGAAGCCATCCTACGATGCGATCATCGTCGGCGGCGGCGGTCACGGACTCGGAGCGGCGTATTACCTGGCCAAGGAGCATGGCCTGACCAACATCGCCGTGCTCGAGAAGGGCTGGATCGGCGGCGGCAACACGGGCCGCAACACGACGATCATCCGCTCGAATTACCTATTCAATGAAAGTGCGGCACTTTACGATCATGCGGTCAAGATCTGGGAGCGCATGTCCCAGGAGCTGAATTATAACGTGATGTTCTCGCCGCGCGGCGTGATGATGCTCGCCCATACGGTTCACGACACGCAGGTCGCCAAGCGTCATGTGCACGCAAACCGCTGCAACGGCGTCGACAACGAGTGGCTAGAACCGGACCAGGCCAAGGCGTTCTGCCCGCTGCTGAACATCGAACAGAATATCCGCTATCCGGTGCTCGGCGCGGCGCTGCAGCGCCGCGGTGGCACGGCACGGCATGATGCGGTCGCGTGGGGTTACGCGCGCGCAGCGGATGCTCTCGGGGTGGACATCATCGAGAACTGCGAAGTCACCGGCATTCGGCGGCTTGCGGCGGGCGGGGTTGCGGGGCTTGAGACAACGCGCGGCTTCATTGCGAGCAGTAAGGTCGGCGTCGCGGCGGCGGGCAACACCAGCGTCGTGATGCAGATGGCCGGCATCAAGCTGCCGCTCGAGAGCTTTCCACTACAGGCGCTGGTATCCGAGCCTGTCAAGCCGGTGTTTCCGTGCGTAGTGATGTCTAACACGATTCATGCTTACATCAGCCAGTCTGACAAGGGGGAACTCGTGATCGGCGCGGGTACCGATGCGTACACCTCGTACACGCAGCGCGGCGCGCTGCACATCAACATGCACACGCTGGATGCCATCTGCGAGCTCTTCCCGATGTTCCGGCGCATGCGCATGCTGCGCAACTGGGGCGGCATTGTCGATGTCACGCCCGATCGCTCGCCGATCATCGCAAAGACTGCGGTGCCCGGCCTGTACGTGAACTGCGGCTGGGGCACCGGCGGGTTCAAGGCCACTCCGGGCGCCGCGCATGTGTTCGCCTGGACGATCGCGCGCGATCAGCCGCATCCGATCAATGCGCCCTTCACGATCGAGCGCTTCCGCGACGGCTTTCTTATCGATGAGGCCGCGGCAGCTGCCGTGGCTCACTGAAGTAATTCGCAATGTTGATTATCGACTGTCCCTATTGCGGCAAGCGCCCTGAGCTCGAGTTCGCCTATGCCGGTCAGGCACATCTGGTCCGCCCCCGCGACCCTTCCACGCTTGATGATGAGGCCTGGGCGCAATTTCTGTACATGCGCGCCAATACCAGGGGAATGCACGCCGAGCGCTGGCGGCATGCGCGCGGCTGCGGACGATTCTTCAATGCGCTGCGCGATACGACCAGTGACCGGTTCGCCGCGACCTATCGGATCGGCACCGCACCCCCGGTGGCTGCGGAGGATGCGCGATGAGCGCGTGGCGCACGGATTCCGGCGGGCAGATCGATCGGGCCCGATCCATAAGCTTCAGCTTTGATGGCCGCATCTATCCGGGGTTCTCCGGCGATACGCTGGCCTCCGCGCTACTCGCGAACGGCGTACACCTGGTCGGCAGATCCTTCAAGTACCACCGGCCGCGCGGCATCCTCGCCGCGGGCGCCGAGGAGCCGAATGGCCTCGTGACCGTGATCCGCGATCGCGCGCGCACGACCCCGAACCTGCGCGTCACGCAGGTCGAGCTGTATGACGGCCTGGTTGCGATCAGCCAGAACCGCTGGCCGAGCCTTGCGAATGACTTTGGACGCATGAACGATCTGCTCTCAGCATTTTTCCCGGCCGGCTTCTACTACAAGACTTTCATGTGGCCGAGAAGCGCCTGGAAGTCGCTGTATGAGCCGATCATCCGGCGCGCCGCGGGCCTGGGCGAAGCACCGACCCTGCCAGATCCCGACCGCTATGCGCAGCGTTACGCGCATTGCGATGTGCTGATCGTCGGCGCGGGCCCCGCGGGACTAGCCGCGGCGCTGGCCGCTGCCGACGGCGGCGCACGCGTGATGTTGTGCGATGAACAGGCCGAATTTGGCGGAAGCTTGCTCGGCAGCTGCGGTGCCAAGATCGATGGACATCAAGCATCCGAGTGGGCGCGCCAGGTCAGCAGCGAGCTTGCCCGCAATGCGCGTGTGACGCTGCTGCCGCGCACGACCGCGTTCGGGTATTTTCCACACAACCTGATCGGCCTGAATGAACGACTCAGCGAACATCTGTCGGTGCCGCGCGCGGGCCCCGCACGCGAGCGGTTATGGCAGGTCCGCGCACGGCGCGTGGTGCTCGCCACAGGCTCGATCGAGCGGCCGCTGGTATTTCCAGGCAACGATCGCCCCGGCGTGATGCTGGCGGGCGCTGCGCAGACTTACCTGAATCGCTATGGCGTTCGTGTCGGCCGGCGCGCAGCCCTGGTCACATCGAACGATAGCGCGTACGGCGTGGCACTCGACCTTAAAGCCGCCGGCGTCTCGATTGCAGCGATTGCCGATTTACGCCCGAATCCGGTCGGACACTGGGTGCAGGCGGCGCGCGCGTCGGGCATCGAGGTCCTGGTTGGCTCCAATGTCCTCGGCACCCGCGGCGATGCACGCGTTGCAGGCATTCATCTGGTCTCCGGCACTTATGCCTGCGATACCGTGCTGATGTCTGGCGGATTCACACCGAGCGTGCACCTGTTCTCTCAATCCCGCGGCAAGCTCGCATGGAGCGAGCCGATGCAGGCGTTCATACCAGGTGCCTCGGCCGAAGCGGAGCGTTCCGCGGGCGCCTGCCGCGGCATCTTCGACCTGGTCGAAGCACTTACGGACGGGTATACGGCCGGTAGCGATGCGCTGCCCGATAGCGCCACTCGTAGGGCCACGCCTGTCGACTGGACGAGCCGGGTCAGTGCGCTGCCGGTAGATTACGCCCCCTACCTCGGTGCCCTGCCGGGCGCCGATGAGCCCGGGCGCCAGAAGGCGTTCGTCGACTGGCAGCATGATGTGACGGTGAAGGACCTTCAGCTAGCGAGCCGTGAGGGATTTCGCTCGATCGAGCACGTGAAGCGCTACACGACGACCGGCATGGCAACCGACCAGGGCAAGACCTCGAATTTGAATGCAATGGCGATCGTCGCGCGAAACATAGGCGTGCCGCTCGCCCAGGTGGGACTGACGACCTTCCGGATGCCCTACACCCCGACGACATTTGGCAGCTTTGCCGGCGCTTCGCGCGGCGACCTGTTTGACCCGGTGCGAAAGACCGCCACCCACAGCTGGGCGCAGGCGCGCGGCGCCGTGTTCGAAAATGTCGGCTTGTGGAAGCGCGCCAGGTATTTTCCGTTAGCGGGCGAGGACATGCACGGGGCGGTCAATCGCGAATGCGCCGCGGTGCGCGCGGGCTGCGGCGTGTTCGATGCATCGACACTCGGCAAGATCGAGGTCGTCGGCCCCGGCGCTGCGGAATTCCTGAACCGGCTGTATATCAACAGCTGGTCGAGCCTGGCGGTCGGCCGCTCGCGTTATGGGATCCTGTGCCGCGAGGATGGGTTCATCTATGACGATGGCGTGATCGCACGCATCGCGAGCGACCGGTTCCATGTCACGACCACGACCGGTGGGGCGCCGCGGGTGCTCTCGATGATGGAGGATTACCGCCAGACCGAGTGGCCCGAGCTCGATGTCTGGCTCACCTCGACTACCGAGCAATGGGCGGTCATTGCCGTGCAAGGGCCGAATTCCCGCAAGGTGTTGGCAAAAATCGTCACCGGCATCGACCTGAGCGACGCTGCCATGCCGCACATGAGTGTCCAGAACGGCCTGGTGTGTGGCGTCCCGACCCGCTTGTTTCGCGTCAGCTTCAGCGGCGAGCTGGGATTCGAGGTCAATGTGCCCGCGGACTACGGGCTGGCCGTATGGGAGGCGATCAACGCAGCCGGTGCAGATCTTGGCATGGTTGCCTACGGTACCGAGTCCATGCATGTGATGCGCGCCGAGAAGGGCTATATCATCGTGGGCCAGGATACCGATGGCACGATGACGCCGGATGATGCGGGTCTGAGCTGGGCAATCGGCAAGGCCAAGCCCGATTTTGTCGGCAAGCGCTCTCTCGCGCGCGCCTCGATGCGCTCGCCCAGCCGCAAGCAGCTGGTCGGCCTTCGAACGCTCGATCCGAAGGTCGTGTTGGAGGAGGGCGCGCAGGTCGCCGAGCGACCCGGGCTCAAGGCGCCGATGCCGCTGCTCGGCCATGTCACGTCCTCCTATTTCAGCGCCGTCCTGGGATCCTCCATTGCACTCGCCGTTGTCGCGGGCGGCCGGGCGCGGCTCGGACAGACGCTGTATGTGCCGATGCCGGATGGCGACATTGCGGCCGCGGTCACAAGCCCCGTGTTTTACGATCCGACCGGAGCGCGCATCAATGGCTGAACTTGCTCGTCGGCAGGCCCCGCAGTTCGCCGCGACTTCGTGGCTCAGGCCTTTACCGCCGAGCACGCGCCTGATCCTGCATGGCGGAAAAGAGGTGCGCGCGCTCGCCTCCGGCGCCTGGGGAGTCGGGTTCGCCGAGCAGGCGTGTCGGGCGCAGTCCCAGGGAAGCCGCGCGACGCTCTGGATGGGGCCGGATGAGTACCTGCTGATCGACGAAGACCTCGCGGCCGTCACACCGCATGCTGCGCTTGCCCAGGCCTTAGCTGCCCTGCCGCACGCGCTGGTCGATATCAGTCACCGGCAGATCGCTTTCGAGATTAAAGGCCAGTACGCCGAGGCCATCCTCGCGGGCGGCTGCCCGCTCGATCTGCACATTGAGGCTTTTCCGCTTGGCATGTGTACGCGCACGATCTGCGGCAAGGCGGACATAGTGCTGTGGAGAATCAGCGGGGACACATTCCGTGTTGAGGTGTGGCGCTCATTCAGCGATTATTTCATCGCGCTGCTGACGGAGATCGCTCGGGACATTGTGTCATGATCCGCGGCTGCCTCGCGGCAGTGTTATTTTTTGGCGCCCAGATCGCTTGTGCGGCGCCTGTGCTGATGGTCTCGGTCGACGGCATGAAGCCGGGTTACGTGCTTCAGGCTGACGCCCATGGCCTGAAAATTCCATATCTTCGCAGCCTGGTCGGCAGCGGCAGTTATGCCGAGGGCGTCACGGGCGTCTGGCCAACCGTCACCTATCCCAGTCATACGACGCTGGTCACAGGCGTCGCGCCATCCGTCCATGGGATCTTCAACAACGTGCAATTTGACCCGCTGCATGATCGCCAGGAGCCCTGGTACTGGTACGCAGGTCAGATCCGCTCGCCGACCCTGTGGCAGGCCGCTCATGCGGCGCACTACGTCACGGCAAGTATTGGTTGGCCCGTGACCGTGGGCGCCGACATCGATTACCTAATCCCCGAGTTCTGGCGCATCGCCGGGATCACTGATGATCCGGAACCCTCCGACCGATACCTGATCGCGGAACTCGCGCGCCCCATCGGCCTGCTTGGGCAACTGCAAGCTACTGCGGGCTCTTACATGATGGCGAACGAAGACTCGCTCGCGGGCGATGCCATCAAGACACGCTACTCGCTGCAGGTCTTGCGCCGGCATCATCCGGAATTCATGGCTGTGCATCTGTCAAGCCTCGATGAGGCGCAGCACGCGCATGGGCAGTTCAGCTTCGCGGCAAACACGGATCTCGAGGCGCTGGACCAGATGATCGCGCAACTCGCCGAAGCCGCACTCGCGGAGAATCCCCAGGCGATCATCGTGATTGTGTCGGACCATGGCTTCCTGCCAGTTACACAGCGCGTGAACCTGGCCATCCCGTTCATCCAGGCTGGCCTGATCGAACTCGCCGGGGATGCGGGCGTGCCGCCCGGCAAAATCAAGTCCTGGAAGGCGCAGCCCTGGCTTGCGGGCGGCATGGCCGCGATCATGTTGCATGACCCACATGATCGCGACATAGCCGGCCAGGTGGAGCAATTGCTGCGTAAACTCGCAGCGGATCCTGGCAATGGCATTGCGGCAATCAGGAGCGGCACCGATATGCGGGCAGTAGGCGGATTTCCGGATGCGACCTTCGTCGTAGAATTCCTGCCCGGATTCTATTCAGGCGGCAATCTGAGCGGGCCCCTTGTCACAGCGATGCCGCCGGGCCACGGTGGTCATGGCTATTCGCCGCAGGTGGCGGATATGCAGGCGGCATTTTTTATCTGCGGTACGGGAATTGCGAGAGGGCGCGATCTTGGAGTCGTTGACATGCGTCAGATTGCCCCAACTCTCGCAACACAATTGGGGATTGCGCTGCGTAGCGCAACCGGCGCTGCGCTAAATGTCAAAGCGGCGCCTTGACCAGGCGGCGTGTGGTCAATTGATGACGATAGCGCTGCGTTCCTGAAGTGTCTATTGTTGAAGACGGCAAACCATGGAAGTTACAGGAAAAGTGCTGCAGAAGGAGACGGCGGCGAGGGCCAACAGAAAATCGTCGGACAGCTCAATATGGGCTACATTCGCGCTGTTGCGACCGGGGACGGTGCATGGTTCCAGGAGCACCTGGCGGAAAACTTCCTGAATAGCAGTCCGGACGGGTCGATCATCGACAAGAAGGCATTTATCGCGCAGGTCATGCGACCCTCTGGAATCTCCGGCCTGACGGTCGATGACGTGAACGTCCGGATCATGGACCGAGCGGCAATCGTGCACGCCGTGACTCAATACCGCAAGGTGACCGGAGATCTCGCTGCGGGTCGTTACACGGACATCTCGATGCTGGGAGGCGGCCGCTGGATATGTGTCGCGGCCCACGTTACCCGCGGTTAGTCGTCTCAGACATGGGGCATCGGCTGCCCTCGCGCGATGCCGCTAGCGCTGGGCGTTGCGCCAGTTTGGCGCGATGTAGTGCGGCGCCGTTGCGCGCGGCAGCATCGTGCGCCCCAGTATGTGATCAGCCGCCTTCTCGCCAATCATGATCGTCGGCGCATTCAAATTGCCGGTGGTCAGGGATGGCATGATCGAGGAGTCGACAATCCGCAGTCCTTGCATGCCATAGACCCGCGTCTGCGGGTCGACCACCGCCATCGGATCATCCGCCGCGCCCATCTTGCATGAGCAGGACGGATGGAATGCGCTCTCCACCTTGGCGCGCACGAACTCATCGATCTGCTGATCCGATTGCACAGAATCGCCCGGTTGCAGCTCGCGGCCGCGATACTGGTCAAACGCTTTCTGCGAGAAAATCTCGCGCGTCAGGCGCACGCAGGCACGCATCTCGGTGAGGTCGTCCGGATGACTGAGGTAATTGAAAAAAATCCGCGGCTTTTCGACGGGATCCGCTGATCGCAGCCGCACCCAACCCCGGCTCTTGCTGCGCATGGGCCCGATGTGCGCCTGAAAGCCATGCTCCTTTGCGAGCGAGGAGCCGTCGTAGGCAACCGCCATCGGCAGAAAATGATATTGCAGATCCGGGTATTCGACGCCGGCGGCCGAGCGGATAAAGCCGCAGGTCTCAAAATGATTGGAGGCGCCCAGGCCATCGTGGCGCAGCAGCCAACGCGCGCCGATCATCAGTTTTGCCAGCGGCTTGATCGAGGAATAAAGCGTGATCGGCTGCGTGCAGGCGACCTGGAAATAAAACTCGAGATGATCCTGCAGATTTTCGCCAACCCCCGGCAGGTCATGGACCACCGGAATATTGAACTCACGAAGTTCCGCGGACGGGCCCACGCCCGAGAGCTTCAGCAACTGCGGAGAATTGATGGGTCCGCAACTTAAGATCAGCTCCTTGCCGACGCTGACCGTATGCGAAGCCCCGCCGTGCCGATATTCGAGTGCCGTTGCACGCCGGCCATCGAACACGATGCGGGTAGCCAATGCATGGGTGACCAGCGACAGGTTGGAGCGACGCAGCGCCGGGCGCAGGTACGCATTAGCGGTGCTGCAACGCCGCCCCTTCGCCACCGTCATGTCCATGCGTCCGAAGCCTTCCTGCTGGAAGCCATTCACGTCCTCGGTGTGCGGATAGCCCGCTTGCTGGGCTGCCGCAAGCCAGGCCGCGTGCAGCGGATTCGACAGCGTTCCATAGCTGGTCCCCAGCTTGCCATCGGCGCCACGATACTCATTGCCTCCCTCGGCGCGCCGCTCGGCGCGGCGGAAATACGGCAGCACGTCGGCATATCCCCAGCCCGCGGCGCCCTCGCCCACCCAACGTTCAAAATCCAGCGGATTGCCACGGATATAGACGAGCCCGTTGATGGACGAGGAGCCGCCAAGGACCTTGCCCCGCGGCGTGTGCAGGCTCCGTCCACCGAGCCCAGGCTCAGGCTCCGTGTGATAAAACCAGTTGTATTTCGGCATGTTCATCGGGATCGACAGAGCCGAGGGCATCTGGATCACTACTGAGCGATCCGAACCGCCGTTCTCGAGCAACAGCACGCTATGCTGGCCATCGGCGCTCAGCTGATCCGCCAGCACGCATCCTGCGGAGCCTGCCCCGACGATCACATAGTCGAAGCGTTGCTTATTCATACGGGCAATCGATGTCGGCGAGCGCGACATAGACGCTCTTCAGCTGCGTGTAGTGCTCGATCGCTGCGCGGCCATTCTCACGCCCGAGCCCGGACATCTTGACGCCACCAAATGGCAGCTCGACCGGCGTCACGTTGTAATGGTTGATCCAGCAGGTGCCGGCCTGCAGATTAGCGATCACGCGATGCGCGCGCGTCAAATCCTGCGTAAACACTGCAGCCGACAGCCCGAACTCGGTCGCATTCGCGCGCCCGACGACTTCCTCTTCGGTGTCAAACTCGAGCACCGACATCACGGGCCCGAAGATCTCTTCTCGCACTATCGACATCTCATCGCGGCAGCCATCGAACACCGTAGGGCTTACAAAAAACCCGCGCGCCAACGCTCCATCCGTTGTACGTATCCCGCCCGTCAGCAAACGGGCCCCCTCAGCCTTGCCGCGCTCGATGTAACCCAGCACCTTGTTCATGTGCTCGGCGCTGATCAACGCGCCGACCTGCGTCGTCGGATCCATCGGATCGCCGATGCGCAGGCGTTTCACGCGCGCCACCAGTTTCTCAATAAAGGCCTGGCGGATGGATCGATGCACGAATACGCGCGTGCCGTTCGAGCAGACTTCCCCGGCGGAGTAGAAGTTCGCAAGCAGCGCGCCGCTGACTGCATTGTTGACTTTCGCATCCTCGAACACGATCAGCGGCGACTTGCCGCCGAGCTCGAGCGTCACGGCCTTGAGCGTCGCGGAGGCATCGCGCATAACGGCCTTGCCGGTGCCAACCTCGCCCGTCAGCGAGACCTTGCGGATCGCTGGATGTGCGCTCAGCAGTTGACCGGTATCGGCGCGACCTTGCACCACCTGGAAAAGACCCGCGGGCATACCAGCCTCGAGAAAAATCTCCGCAAGCTTGACGGCGGACAGGGGCGTAAGTTCAGCGGGCTTGAAGATCATGGCATTGCCGCAGGCAAGCGCTGGCGCTGACTTCCAACAGGCGATCTGCAGGGGATAGTTCCAGGCACCGATACCGGCAACGATCCCCAGGGGTTCGCGACGGGTGTAGCCGAATGCCGCCGGGCCGAGGTCAATGTGTTCGCCACTGAGGGACTGCGCGAGCCCCGCAAAATATTCCAGGCACTCAGCCCCCGAAGCGACATCCACAACCCGGGTCTCCTGGATCGGCTTGCCAGTATCCTGGGTCTCGAGCACTGCTAATTCATCGTTCCTGGCGCGCAGCAGGTTCACCGCACGCCTCATCACGCGGGCGCGCTCGGCCCCCGGAGTCGCTGCCCACTGACGCTGCGCAGGCGCAGCCCGGTGCACGGCTGCATCGATTTCGGCGGCACCATCGATCCTGATCTGCGCGAGCACCGCGCCTGTCGCAGGATTGATCGAGGCGAAGGTATCGCCCGTGTTATTGCTCAAATTCATTTCCTTTCAGTGGCGGCGGGCGTGCGCCGGTGGACGTGCCGGCCACTTTGCGCCTAAGATCGATGCCGGAATGTTAGCAAATCGGCAGGAAAAATTGGGTGCATGACAGACTGACAGCGGCGAAGAGATTCGCAGCATGGATGAGCCTCCCGACCGCCCTAGCAGCGCTGCTGTGCACCTTGTTCGTCATTCCTGCGGCCTATAGCGCGGAGCAGCCGAGCTGCGAAGTCGTACGCTTTTCCGATGTCGGCTGGACGGATGTCACCTCGACCACCGCGCTCGCCACCGAATTGCTGAGCATGCTCGGCTATAAGCCGACGATTACCGTGCTGTCCATTCCGGTCACCTTCGCGTCGATGAAGAACCACGATATCGATGCGTTCCTGGGCGACTGGCAGCCGATGCAGGAAGCCGATCGGGCTCCCTTCATAGCCGACGGCAGTGTCGTGCAAATGGGCGTCAATCTAGAAGGCGCAAAGTACACACTCGCCGTGCCGACCTACGCTTACGAGGCAGGACTGCGCGATTTTTCCGACATCCAGCGCTTTGCCGAGCCGTTGAAGAACGTCATCTACGGCATTGAACCCGGCAATGATGGAAACCGGCTCGTGCTGAAGATGATCAACGAGGGCAAGTTCGGGCTCAGCAAGTTCAAGGTGGTCGAGTCCAGCGAACAGGGCATGCTGGCGCAGGTCGAACGGGCCGTTCGGGACCAACAACCCATCGTGTTCCTGGCATGGGAACCGCACCCGATGAACGTGCGCTTTGATATTCGCTACCTGAATGGCGGCGATGCGGTTTTTGGACCAAATTTCGGCGGCGCGACGATCTACACGCTGAGCCGAAAAGGCTACATGGCGGAGTGCCCGAACGTCACCCGTTTCCTGAACAATTTGCATTTCACGCTGCGCCAGGAAAGTGAAATCATGGGCCTGATCCTGGATCAGCACAAACAGCCCGGCGTCGCCGCGCGCCAATGGCTCCAGGCGCATCCGGCGGTCGTTGAGTCCTGGCTCAAGGGGGTTACGACCTTCGAGGGCAAGCCTTCCGATAACGTGCTGAGCGCGGCCGGCCTGCCCCAAGCGCCCAAGGCAGGCATTGAAGCATGGATTGTCGACCACAAGATCCCGCTCGGCGATACGATGGCGAGGCTCGTGGAGGTGGTCAAGGCGCACGGCACCTGGCTCTTCGATGGCATCTCAATCGTGATCCGCAGCGCTGTCGATGGCGTCACCGCAGCGCTGCGCATAGTGCCCGCACTTGCGCTGATCGGCGCGTTTGCCCTGCTTGCCTGGCTGCTGCGCCGCTCCTACGGCCTGACCGCCTTTGTCATCGTCGCGTTGTTATTCATCCTGAACCAGGGGTATTGGCTCGCGACCCTGGAGACGCTCTCATTGGTTGTCGTAGCAACGCTCGTCTCCGCACTGCTCGGCGTACCGCTGGGCATTGCCGCGGCCCATCGACCGCGGCTCTTTGCGATGCTGCGCCCGGTGCTCGACCTGATGCAGACGCTGCCGACCTTCGTGTATCTGATCCCGACATTGGTGCTGTTTGGCCTGGGCGTTGTCCCGGGACTGATCTCGACCGTTATCTTCGCGCTGCCCGCGCCGATTCGCCTGACCCACCTCGGCATCTCATCGGTGCCAAAGCCCTTGATCGAGGCCGGGGAAGCGTTCGGGGCGACTCCGATGCAGCTGCTGTGGAAGGTGGAATTGCCGAGCGCTGCGCCCACGATCATCGCAGGCATTACCCAGTGCATCATGCTGAGCCTCTCTATGGTCGTGATCGCGGCACTGGTCGGCGCCGGGGGGCTTGGTGTGCCCGTGGTACGAGCGCTAAACACGGTGCAAGTCGGCATGGGATTCGAGGCGGGCTTTACCATCGTGCTGCTCGCGATCCTGCTGGATCGCATCAGCCGCCCGAAAGAGCGCGAGAGTGGCCGATGAACGCAATTGAATTCCAGGACGTCGATATCCTGTTTGCGCGCCAAACGGGGCGCGAGGGCCGTGCGGCGATCCGCTCGGCGCTGGCGATGCTTGACGAAGGCGGCGCGCGCACCGAGATCTCGGAGAAATGCGGCGTCATTGTCGGGGTGTCCGGTGCATCGCTTAGTGTGGCGCAAGGAGAGATCTCGGTGCTGATGGGCCTGTCGGGTTCCGGGAAGTCGACCTTGATGCGTGCCGCCAATGGCCTGAACGCAGTGACCCGCGGACATGTACTCGTGAAGGATGCGACGGCGGCAATCGATGTCGCCACCTGCGATCCTTTGCAGCTACGCCGACTGCGCCGTGAAAGAGTCGCGATGGTGTTCCAGCAATTTGCACTATTGCCCTGGCGTACGGTGCGCGACAACGTTGGCTTCGGCTTGGAGCTGCGCGGCGAGCCGCGCGAGCAGCTGATAAAAACAGTCGATGAGAAACTTGCGCTGGTTGGCCTCTCGCAGTGGGCCGACCGCTACGTGAGCGAGCTATCGGGTGGCATGCAGCAACGAGTGGGCCTCGCGCGCGCGTTTGCAACCGAGGCGGAGATCCTGCTGATGGACGAACCGTTTTCGGCGCTTGATCCGCTGATCCGCTCCAAGTTGCAGGACGAGCTCCTCGAATTGCAGTCTCGCGTCAAGAAGACGATTTTGTTTGTGAGCCATGACATGGACGAGACGCTGCGCTTGGGCGACCACATCACGATCATGCAAAATGGGCGGATCGTGCAGACGGGCACTGCCGAGGACATCGTGCTGGCCCCTGCCGACGATTACGTAGCCGAGTTCGTGCGCCACATGAACCCGCTGAACGTACTGACCGGCGGCATGATCATGCGTCCACGCCTGCACATGGCCCAGGACGGCCCGGCGCTATGGCTGGACGAGGCGCGGCGTTATCGGGTCGTGCTTGGCGAGGGCGACCGCCTTCTGGAACTCAGGGTCGATGGCGCGCTGAGCGCTACCGATCCGCCGCTCGCACTCGCGCCGGCGGACCTCTCGTTACAGGAAATCATCCACTTGCGTCAGGGCAGTGGCCATCCGGTCCTGCTGATCGAAGATGGACGCATGGTCGGGGTATGCGGGGAAATTGAGATCATCCGGGCCCTGGCGGGGGGCCACCAGCCCCCCGCCGCCAGCGGCGGTGCGAATTGACGGGCGCAGGGCTGCAATTGGCTTATTTATTATACTCAAGATAATATAAGCAGCTGTTTCGAGTCGCATTTTCAGGGGAAGAGCCCGATGAATCACGACGTCATCATTACCTGCGCCGTCACCGGCGATGACACCAAGGTCACCAAGAGCCCGCACTGCGCGGTAACGCCCGAGCAGATTGCGGCAACCGCGATCGCGGCCGCAAAGGCCGGCGCGGCCGTGGTACATATCCACGTGCGCAATCCCGATACTGGCCAGTTCAGCATGGAAACGCGGCACTATCGCGAAGTCGTCAAGCTGATCCGTGAATCGGGCTCTGATGTGATCGTGAACCTGACCTGCGGCATGGGCGGATACATCGTCATTGGCAACGAAGGCCTGAAGGACACGCCGGCGCCCGGCAGCGATTTCGTGACGCAGGAGACGCGCATGCAGCACGTCATAGACCTGTGCCAGGAAGGTAAATATCGTCCCGACATCGCAACCCTCGATTGCGGCTCGCTGAACTTCGGCGAAGGCAATCGAGCGTATATCTCGACGCCGACATACCTTCGCACCGGCGCGGCCATCTGCCGCGATCTTGGCGTAATGCCGGAGCTTGAGATCTTCGATACCGGCAACCTATGGTTTGCGAAGCAGTTGATCAAGGAAGGTCTGGTCGAATCCCCTGCCCTGCTGCAGCTGTGCATGGGGATCCCCTACGGCACACCGGCTGATCCCGGGCACTTGCTGGCCATGGTCAACTCCCTGCCGGAGAAATGTAACTGGAGCTCGTTTGCGATCAGCCGCATGCAGATGCCCTGGGTCGCGCAGTCGATCCTGTTCGGCGGCAACGTGCGGGTTGGCCTCGAGGACAACCTGTACCTAAGCCGTGGCGTGTACGCGAGCAATGCCCAGCTGGTCGAGCGCGCCCGCACGATCATCGAGTCGATGGGGGCGCGGGTCCTTAGCAGTGCCGAGGCGCGCGAGCGTCTGCAGCTGCGATAAATCATGCCCTTGACTGCCTACCGTGCGACGATCGATCCTGCCTGGATCGATTATAACGGTCATCTGCGCGATGCTTATTACGGTCTGATCTTCAGCTACGCGATCGACGACGTGATGGACCAGTTGGGCCTGGATGCGCCCTATCGGGACAGGACCTCATGTACGTTATACACGCTGGAGCTGCACCTGCATTTCCTGCATGAGGTCAAGGCAAGCGATGAGCTGACCGTACAATCCCTGATCCTGGATGCCGATCACAAGCGCCTTCACGCCGGGTCTGAGTTTCGCTGCGGGCGCCTTGCGGAACCTGTGGCCATAGCCGAAGCCATGCTGCTGCACGTGCGCCAGGGCGCGATGCCGGCGACCGCCTCCTTCCCGAAGGACGTGGAGCTACGCCTGCAGCAGCTCAAGCTATCGCCTGATGCCATCGCTGCGTTCGGCCCGCAGTCCCGCAGGATCGAGATCCGGCGGCGCTGACGGACATGGCCGCCCCGGATATCAAGCGGCTGATTGCCCCGCGCAGCATTGCGTTGATCGGGGCCGGTGCGTGGACCGATGCGGTGGCGGCCGGCGGGACTGCCATTGGCTATCCGGGCACGGTGTGGCGAGTGCACCCGACGCGCAGGTCCACCCCCCAGACCACGTATTACCGGTCCGTCGCCGAGTTGCCGGAGGCGCCCGATGCGGCGTTCCTCGCGGTGCCCAATCATGAGGCGCCGGCGGTTGCCGCTGAGCTGGCGCGCCGCGGCGCGGGCGGGTTCGTGGGATTCTGCGCGGGCTTTTCGGAGACTGGCACTGAGGAGGGCCTGCGCTTGACCCGTGAGCTGTGCGCGAGTGCCGGAGACCTGCCCTTCTTCGGTCCGAACTGCTATGGCTTCGTGAACTTCTTTGACCGGGTGGCCATGTTGCCGGACCAGGTCGTCGGCGCGCCCGTCACGCGCGGTGTCGCCGTGATCTGCCAGAGCGGGACGATCGCGCTCACGCTGATGTATAACGAACGCTCGGTGCCGATCGGCTACCTTCTCTCGGTTGGCAACCAGACGCGCCTGGCGGTTGAGGACCTGATCGAAATCCTGTGCGACGATGAACGCGTGACGGCGTTTGGCCTGTACCTGGAAGGAATCCAGGACGCGCCGAAGTTTGCCTCAGCTGCAGCCAAGGCCCGCGCCGCTGGCAAGCCCATTGCGGTCGTCAAGGCGGGACGAACGCAGGCCGCCGTACGCACGGCGCAAAGCCACACAGGCGCCCTCACCGGTTCCGATGCGGTGTTCGATGCGTTCTGCCAGCAAGCCGGGATTGCTCGTTGCGACACCCTGAGCACACTCTGCGAAACCTTGAAAATATTTCATGCCCGCGGACCTCTGGCCGGCGGTCGGATCCTGGTGATCGGCGCGTCGGGAGGGGATATGGCCATGACGGCGGATGTTGCGCGTGACCTGCCGCTGCAATTTCCGCCGCTGCCGGCCGCCTCCGCAGCGACGCTCGATACGCTGCTCGAGTCCAGGGTCACGATCGCAAACCCGTTCGATATGCACACCTATCTCTGGTTCGATCCGCCGGCTATGCGGAAGGTATTCGCGGCGGTGCTGAACTCAGGCTACGACGCGGTCGGATTTATGCTCGACTGCCCGCCTGAGCGAAAGGCCGACACTGCAGCATTTGACGCCGCGATCAATGAATTCATCGACGCATCGATCGGCACGCCGACTGCTGCGGCGTTGATTACCTCATTGCCCGAGACCATTGGGGAGCGGATGCGTGGCACCCTGCTTACACATCGGGTCATTCCCCTGCAGGGCCAGCGCGAGGCACTCGAAGCCCTGGCCCTCGCGGGCGGCGTAGGCAGGCTCTGGGGCCGGGGCACGGCCCCGCGCTTGAACCTGGCGCGCGCCACGCGTACCCAGGATCCCAAGCGCATACACACGCTGACCGAAGCCGAAGGAAAGGCAGCGCTTGCAAGGCATGGCGTGTGCATCCCACGATCCCATGTCGGGGCAAAGGACCTGGCCGTAGGATTTGCCGAGCAGATCGGATTTCCCGTGGTGATCAAGGCGGTGGGTGCACAGCTGATGCATAAGACCGAAGTCGGCGGCGTCGCGCTGAATATCCGCAACAAGGAGGAGGCCCGCGTCGCGGTGGCGCGCCTGGCCGGCCTTTCCGATATCCTGCTGGTCGAGGAGATGCTTGCCGACGGTATCGTCGAGGTGCTCGCCGGGGTCATTGTAGATCCACAGTTCGGCCAGGTGCTGGTCGTGGGCGCCGGGGGTGTGCTGACTGAATTACTGGCAGACACGGCGACCCTGCTGCCACCCTGGACGCCGGCAGCGCTCGAGGCGACGCTGCGGCAATTGGCCATTGCTAAGCTGATGGACGGCTACCGTGGCAAACCGGCCGGTGACTGGAGCGCACTGGTTGGCGCGGTGCTCGGCATCGCGCGCTTCGCGGAGGCGCACCTCGAGGAATTGATTGAGATCGACGTGAACCCCATCATCGTGCGTCCGCAGGGCCGCGGCGCGGTGGCGGTCGATGCGCTGATTCGCTTGCAACAGGAGTAGACCCATGTCGGACGGCATTTATACCCACAAAGATGGCGCCATTCTCGAGATCACGATCAATCGGCCCAAGGCGAATGCGATTGACTTGCGCGCAAGCCGCCGGCTCAACGATGTGGTCAGTGAGTTTCGCGACGATCCGCAACTGCGGATTGCGATCATTACAGGCGCCGGTGAGAAATTCTTCTCGCCCGGCTGGGACCTGAAGGCTGCTGCCGGAGGAGAGAAGACCGACGAGGATTGGGGCTCAGGCGGCTTTGCGGGGTTCAACTATCCTCGCAACCTGAACAAGCCGGTCATTGCGGCCGTCAACGGTATCGCCTGCGGGGGCGGATTTGAGATTGTCCTGGGGACCGATATTATCGTGATGGAAGAGCAGGCGCGCTTCGCGCTGCCGGAAATCAATGTGGGTGTATTGCCGGACGCCGGCACGATCAAACTGCCGCGGCGCATTCCGTATCACGTGGCGGTCGAATTCCTGATGACCGGTCGCTGGATGGACGCCGCCGAGTCGAAGCACTGGGGCCTTGCCAATCATGTGGTGCCGAAAGGCCAGAGCATGCACAAAGCGCGCGAAATCGCCCGCCAGCTTGCCGCCGGGCCGCCGCTGCTCTTTCCAGCGATCAAGCAGCTGATCCGTCATTCCGAGATGGTGCCGGAAGCGCAGGCATTCCTGCTGCATGACTCACTCGATGCCGTGCAGCGCGTTAACCGTTCCGAAGACCTGAAGGAAGGAACCTTGGCGTTCACGGAGAAACGCGCGCCAAACTGGACCGGGCGGTAACGCGGGCACCGGCGGGCATGCCGTCTCGTCGGGGGTTATTAGCTCAGACTCGACCGGACATGCTATGTCTAGGTTGGCGAGCGGTCCGATACTACCGGCGCTTCTAAGCAAGGAATAATGCGAGCCTTCCCATTAATGGGCATTTGCACCGGCGCGCCATAATAAATTCGATTCCTTGCGAAACACAGGTGCGAGTCGCGCTTACTGCGCATGAACGGCATTTTGTCGTCTAAGTCCTCTAGCACCCGAGCGAACAGCCATGAGCACCATATTTTTGCTGATGCTTTCGAATGTCTTCATGACTTTCGCGTTTTACGGACATCTGAAATATGGCCACGATTGGCCGCTATGGCAGGCAATCCTGGTCTCCTGGGCCATTGCATTAATCGAGTATTGTCTTGCCGTGCCAGCCAATCGCCTCGGCTACCAGGTGATCTTCAGGATTCCAGCTCAAGATCCTCCAGGAGGTGATTGCGATCCTCGTTTTCATCGTGTTCGGAATGTTCTTCCTGAAGGGAAAACTTGCCTGGAATTATGTTGTGGCGTTTGCTTTCCTGGGTGACGCGGCTTTCTTCGCGTTTGCGTTCAAATCGCCCGTGCCTGTGATGAGAAAGTTCAGTGGGCCTCGCGGTTGCTTGCAGCTCGGGCTGCTGAAGTTCGTCGCTGTTAATTGCTGACGGCAATGGCCGACGGTGCGGTGCCTGCAGTGAATGGCGAGCCAGTGATCGGCGACAGCGCGCCAGTTCCCGATGTAATGGAAAAGACCGACACAGTGCCCGCCGTGTTATTGATCACGTAGACGAACTGGTCTGTCGGGTCGATGGCCAGGGACGCGGGCGAGCCCTGGGCGGGAAAAGGTGACCCCGTGAGCGGGCTCAACAACCCGCCGGTGCCAAGCGAAAATCCCGAGATACTGTTTGACCCCAGGTTGGCGACATAGACGTAGGTATCGAGCGGATCAACCGCGACCGACATCGGCGTGCTACCGCCGATTGTGATGGGCGAGTCGGCCAAGGCGCTGAGCGTCCCATCTACGGCGCTATATCCGGAAAGCGTATTGGAGAGGGAATTTGCCACGTACACATATTGACCGGAAGTATCAATGCCTACCGAGCTTGGATTCGAACCCGCCAGGATTGACGACCCGGTGCTGGGGGTATTCAGCGAGCCATCGGTATTGATGGCGAATGACGAGACCGTGCCATCCGCCTGGTTCGCCACATACAGGAACCCGCCGTTGGGGGCTAGTGCCAAGGAAACCGGTAGGTTGCCCGTTGTTGTTGGGGATGCTGCCAGTGCGGTCAGTGCTCCGCCAGACGCAATCGAATAGACGCTGACGACGTTCGCGGTGCCGTTAGCCACATAGAGAAAGCGGCTCGACGCGTCAATGGCCAAGGCGGTCGGCCCGGCCGCCGTTGAAAAAGGCGAGCCGGTTACGGGGTTAAGTGCACCGCTGGTGCTATCGATCGTGAATGCGGAAATTGCCCCATCCGCATGATTTGCTACATAGGCATACGCGCCCGTGGGATCCACGGCGATTGCCTGTGGAGAACCGCCGACTGCAAAAGGCGATGCCATCGCCGTCAACGCGCCGCTGGTTGCATCCACGCTGAAACCCGTCACATTGTTCGAGCCCGCGTTCGTCACGTAAACGAAGCGCGTGGCATTGGTTGTGCAGGTCACCGTGATATTCGTGACGTTGGCATCGCCGTTCGTGGTGCCCGTGCCATTCGCAACGGTGCAGGTCTGCGACGGAGCAGTCGGCTGCGTCGCAACGGTCAAGTCATAGCTTGCACTGGTATTCGCCAGCGCGAATACGACATTGCTGCCATTGGCGGTAGTCCCACTGAATGAATTGCCGACGGCGCTATTATTTTGAAGTACCAGCCCGGAGCCCACGAGACCGCTCAGCGTGCCCCCCAGCCTGTCGACCGATGGACCGCACAACAGGAAGCAATTGAGCTTGAAGTTGCTACCGCTACACCCTGTCAGCAGGGCAAGTGAAAGTCCCAGGATCGCCAATCGAACAGGCAAATTGCGCATATGCGCAATCAGACCCATAGGCGCACCGGGAGTTCAGGGACTCTTCTTGCTGGGATCATCGGCAGGGCTGACGTAGGTAATGGCAAAAGGACCCTGCATGTGGACCTGGATTGTCGCGCCCGTCGTGGTAAATGCGTAGTGATGCATGTTGGCCATCGCTACTGCGTAGCCGCCAGGGGTCAGGGTCATCGCTTTCGATTTATCAACGACATCACCCATCCCGATCGAGAAGCTGCCCTTCAGGACAGTCACGTGCTCATCGGTCGGGTGAAAATGCGGGGCAATTGCATAGCCCGCGGGCATTTCAAGCCGAACAGTAACGAGTCCCTTCGCCGCCGGATCGCCCGCCATCACGGCAAATTTTGCGCCGGGCGAGAAGACCGGCGGCGCTGCGCCCCACTTGACCGCCTTTGCGGATAGCACGGGTGGCGCATCCGCCGCGAGCGAAATTGTCTGCGCCAGCAAGCTAGCCGCAACGACGATAAGTGCTTTATTATTTGAAAAGTGCATGGCGCATCCCCATTTCAATTTGTGCAGCGGTTATACGCCCACCGTATTGCGAGAGTCAATTTCGCCCGCCGACCTGTAGGTCTTGTCGAGTACTTGGCGGCGTTCCCGATGCTATTCGTCCTCAGGCCTTCCAGGGCCCCGTCTCGGATGCCGGCGGCGCACCGGGCCCGGTAACCCTGCGCTTGGGCGGCTGCATCGGGCGCTTCTCGATCACGAGGACGCTATCGTAAAAATGAAGCGAGTGGGCACTGCGAGTGAAATCGCTGATACGCGGCTCGCGCTGATGTTTCGAGTACCACGGGATCTTCGAGTGCCAGGCATTCAGGCTATCGATGAGGTTCTTGCTGTATTCGACAAAGGTCCCGCGACCCTTGTACTTACCGCCCCAGGCCGTGCGGTACGAGGTATGCATGTCCTCACATAAATAAACGCCGTCCGCTGCGACATGGCCAAATAGTTCCTCGAAGGTGTGGATCTGCTGCTTCATCGAGTGCCCGCCGTCATCCAGCAGGATGTCCAGCCGTGGTAGCGTTTG
Organism: Gammaproteobacteria bacterium; assembly: GCA_025355645.1. Lineage (GTDB taxonomy): Bacteria > Pseudomonadota > Gammaproteobacteria > Steroidobacterales > Steroidobacteraceae > Bog-1198. Next base: position 34,784 of record JANXZG010000149.1, read on the forward strand.
CGCGACTGTTCGCAGGAACTGGCGATCCTCCTGGTCACCGATCAGGATCTTGATCTGGTCCTCCTCGAATTCCTTGCACCTGGGATCGACATCGATGCCCCAGATCTGCGCCTTGGGTCCAAAGTACTCCTTCCACATCTGCAGCGAGCCGCCCTGGTAGACGCCGATCTCCAGCATGTTGACTGCGGTACCGCGATAGCGGGAGAAATGCCGGTCATAGATCTCGAAGTAATGTTCCCATTTGTCGATGACACGACCGGTGTTTTGCGAAAAGTACCGCTCGAGGTCGTTCATGTCAGCCCCCTAAGGGCCGCAACATCGCGCGCGAGATAATGTGCCGCTGCACTTCGCTGGTGCCGTCCCAAATCCTCTCGATGCGCGCATCGCGCCAGATGCGCTCGAGCGGCAAGTCGCTCATCAGTCCCATGCCGCCGTGAATCTGCAGGGCCTCATCCGCGACCATCGCCAGCATCTCGGTGGCCTTGAGCTTGGCCATCGCCATGTCGCTGTCGGTCGCTATTTGTTGATCGTTCTTCCAAGCGGCGTACATGACCAGCATCTCCGCCGCCCGAAGCTCCACAGCCATGTCGGCGAGCTTGAAGCTGACGCCCTGGAACTTGCCAATCTGCTGGCCAAACTGCACCCGATCCACGGCCCATTGCGTGGCGAGCTCAAGCGCCCGCTCAGCGCGCCCGAGGCAGGTGGCCGCGACCTGCAGGCGGGTTGCCCCAAGCCAGGTGTTGGCCACGTCAAAGCCGCGGTGCAGTTCACCGAGGATCGCCGATTTTGGCACGCGGCAATTGTTGAACTCCAGGATGCTGTTCGTATAGCCGCGATGCGAGACATTGCGATAACCGGGGCGGATCTCAAATCCCGGCGTGCCGCGATCTACCAGGAAGGCGGTCATTTTCTTGCGCTTGCCCTGCGCCGTGGTCTCCTCCGCGGTCGCAGCAAACAGGATGACGTAGTCAGAGTGATCGGCATGGCTGATGAAGTGCTTCGTGCCGTTGATCAGGAAGTCACCGCCGTCAGCGACTGCGCTCGTCTTCATGCCGCGAAGGTCCGAACCCGCGCCCGGTTCCGTCATCGCGAGGCACTCGGTGCGCTTGCCGCTCACGGTAGGTATTAGGTAGCGCTCGCGCTGCTCGCCCTCGCAGGCGAGCAGGATGTTCGAGGGGCGGCCGACACAGGACCAGTGCAGCGCATAGTTGGCGCGCCCCAGTTCCTTCTCATACAGCGCCCAGCTCACGGTATCGAGGCCTGCGCCGCCAACCTCCGCAGGCATGTTCGCCGCATACAGGCCGGCATCGATCGCCTTGGCCTTCAGTTCGTGATACAGATCATCGCGCAGCACGCCGGTGCGCTCGACTTCCTCCTCATGCGGATACAGCTCGTTGATCACGAAATCGCGCGTCGACTTGACGATCATTTGCTGTTCGTCGTTCAGTGCAAATTCCATCGGCTTATCCCTCCGCCCATTGCTGCAGCAGCTCGAGCTGCAGACGCAACTGCGCGATTTGTGTTGCCGCCGGCCAGTCGGCAGGACTGGTGACGGCGCTCGCCGTCAACCCGTTGATGAAGGTTACCACCGAGCGCAGCGCCTGCTCACGGCGGGGTTTTGGCCAGCGGCTCGAGCGCGGCCAGTGGGTTGCAAAGCAGCGCTCGAACAGTCGCATGTATTCCCGGTGCACCCAGGCATTCAAGCGCTTGAGCGTCTTGTCCGCCGACACCTGCCCCCAGAACGCCATCCAGAACGCGCATTCGATGAAGCGCTGCTTGTCGAGCGCCAACGCCTCGGATAACACCGCCAGCAGGTCAGCATCCCCCTCGCCCTGGCGCCGCTGCAGGCGCTCCTCGATACGCTTTAGTATCAGGCGCAGTGCGGCCAGGATAATGTCCTGCTTGGAGTCATAATAATGGGCGACCATGCCGGTCGTATAGCCGGCGGTGCGCGCGATGCGTGCGATCGTCGCCTGCCGAAAACCATATTCGGCGACGACCTGGCAAGCGACCTGCGCAATCTCCTCGCGACGCTGCTCGTGATCAACAATCTTGGGCATGGCGAGCGAGGCTACCCGTTGGCCTGACCGATGTGCCGGCCCGCTTCTGCGGGCCTTGGCCGCTTGGCATGCGCCTGACGCAGGTGGTCGAGCTTCGCGAGCAGCGCGGCGCCCATGGGCGCGGCCTTTGCCGCGCGGTTGTCGACATGCAGGTGCATCTGCTCGCCCGTTGCGATCGTCGCGCCGCTGATGCCGTGCTCGAGCCGATGAAACACGTGCAGGCGCTTGTCATCGACCGACAGGATCTGGGTATCGACGCGCAGCGGATCGCCCGCCTTCGCCTCCCCCTCGTGCTTAATATGGCTCTCGACCGTGTAGAACATATGCCCGCCATCGCGGTACGCCTGATCGATGCCGACCTTGCGGTACAGCGCGTCAGTCGCTTCGCCGAACAGCTGGGTGTAGCGAAAATCGGACATGTGCCCGTTGTAGTCGATCCAGTCGGGACGCACGCTGGCGATAAGATGCAGCGCGGTGCCTGAATCCTCTGCGAGGTCGCCCGCGTGCGTCGCGGCATCGCGGTACAGGCGCTCCTCGACTGCGCGCAGCGTGGCGCCGGCACCGATATTGTACTGTCGCAGGACCTGCTGGATGGCAACCAGGTAATCATCCCGTAGTCGCTCGAGTTCGCGGATCGAGCGTCCGGCCGCTTGCTCCTGCGTGCCCTCGACCATGCGATCAATCAGCGTCTCGGTCAGCTCGGGCGCCTCGAGTTTAGTCCAAGGCCATTTTAAGCAGGGACCGAACTGGGCGAGCATGTGGCGCATGCCGCTCTCGCCCCCCGCGAGGTGATAGATCATGTTCGTGCCCATCGCCGCCCAGCGCAGGCCCGGTCCGTAGACGATCGACTCGTCGAGTTCACCCGTGGTCGCGATGCCCTCATTGACCATGTGCAGGATTTCGCGCCAGATCGCCTCCTGCAGGCGGTCCGTCAGGTGCCCCGGGATTTCCTTGCGAACGTGCAGCGTATGCATGCCGATGTAGCGAAGGAAAATGCCGGCAGCCTCGATCGTAGCAGGGCTGGTGCGGGCCCCGCCCACGAGTTCGACCAGCGGCAGCAGATACACGGGGTTGAACGGATGCGCGACCAGGAAGCGCTGCGGCACCAGCATGTCGCGCTGCAGGTCGGTGGGTGTGAGCCCTGAGGTGCTGGACGCGATGATCACGTCGGGCGCCGCATGCCGGCTGACCTGCGCGAGCATGCGCTGCTTCAACTCGAGTACTTCCGGGATATTCTCCTGGATGTAGTCGGCGCGCTCGGCCATCACGCGAAGATCCGTGGTAAAGGTAAGCTTGCCCTTCGGCGGCAGAGGCGCGAAGGTCAGGCGCGCAAGCGCCGGTTCCGCGTTGGCAACTGCCCCGCGTATCCAGCTTTCCATTTCCGGCTTGACGTCGGCGGCGATCACGTCGATGCCGTAATGCAGCGCGCGCGCAGCCCAGCCACCGCCGATCACTCCCGTACCCAACAGACCCATTGTCCTGACTGTTCGCATTT
>JANXZG010000157.1 GCA_025355645.1 Gammaproteobacteria bacterium
TCCGTTCGATGACTCGCGGCGCCTGATGGGCGCCAACCTGTTCTTTGCCTCCACGGGCGCCGTGCTCGAAGTCATCGGTGTGCCCATCGACGATGCGCTGATCGATGGCTGGCGCGAGCGCATCGCCAGGGCAGCAGCTCACCTCGGATGGCGCGCTTGCGCGGCTGTCGCGCGCCGGCACGCAGGTGGCGCCTCGCTGGCAATCAGTGCGCCGCTGGATCAGCTGTTCCTCGCTACCGAAGTCAACGAGTGGGCGCTGTGCGCGACTTTAGTCCGGCACGACCCGCCGCGTTTTTGCACTCTTGAGCAGGCGCTAGTTACCGAAGCGCGCGAAGCGGCCGAGACGAGTCCGAGCCCCGCCGCTGACATAGCGCCGGTGATCGAGGAGTCGCGGGCCTTTGAGCGCTTTTCAAGCATCGCTGCGATGGAGGCGCGCCCGGCGCTTTGCGCCCTGCTCGCCGCAGCCGCGGCCCGCCACTTGCCGCATGTTCTGGATGAATCGGTCCTGACGCTCGGGGCCGGCGCGGGCGGTCAGGATTTCCCGCTGGCAGCGCTCCCGGAGCCTGGCACGGTGACCTGGGCCAAGCTGCATGACGTTCCGACGGCGATCATCACCGGATCGAACGGCAAGACCACGACGGTGCGCGTACTCGCGGCCTGCGCGAGGGCCCATGGTCTGCGCGCCAGCTTTAACTGCACGGATGGTGTGTTTTTCGGCGATCAGGCGCTCGCGATCGGGGATTATTCCGGGCCCGCGGGCGCGCGCAAGGTCTTGCGCGAGCATCGCACGCAAGCGGCGATGCTCGAGACTGCCCGCGGCGGCATCCTGCGCCGGGGGCTCGCGATATCGCAAGCAAATGTTGCGGTGGTCACAAATATCAGTTCCGACCATTTTGGCGAATACGGCATTGATGACCTCGCCGGCCTTGCCGATACGAAGCTGACCGTCGCAGCCGTTCTACCGGCGGGCGGACTGCTGGTTTTGAATGCGGACGATGCCCTGCTGCGCAGCCGCGCAGGCTTATTGGCCGCGCGTTTTGGCCGCTGTCCGCCGCTCGCCTGGTTTGCCGCGAGTGCGGATGGAAATGTCCTGCGCGAATATCGCGCGCGCGGCGAGCCGACCTGCGGGGTGCGCGCGGGACGGTTGTACCTTGAACGGGGCGGCGCCGCCCATGATTTAGGCGACATTGCGACCATGCCCCTGTCGTTGAATGGGGTGGCCGCCTACAACGTTGCCAATCTCGCCGCCGCGGCGCTCGCTGCCGCGGCGCTCGGCATCCCACCTGCGGCGATTGCTGGCGTTCTCGGCAGCTTCGGCGCGAATATACAGGACAATCCAGGGCGCCTGATGCGCTTCTTCGTAGCCGGCGTCACGGTACTGATCGACTACGCGCACAACCCCGATGGGCTGCGCGGGTTGTTGACGGTGGCAGAGCACCTGCGCGGCGGCAATGGCCGCCTCGGACTGATCCTCGGACACGCCGGCAATCGTCTGGACAGCGACCTCGAGCAGCTCGCACGCGTCGCTGCCGAATTTCGCCCGGCGCTCGTCGTCGTGAAGGAAACCGAAAAGCACCTGCGCGGGCGCGAACCCGGCGAGATACCCCGCATCCTGCTGGCCGAACTTCGGCGCACGGGCCTGCCTGAATCAGCGTTACCACCACCTGCCAACAGTGAGCTTGAAGCCGCGCAGGCCGCGCTCGCCTGGGCGCGCGATGGCGACGTGCTGGCGCTGCCGGTGCACTCATCGCAGGCACGTGCAGCCGTGGTCGCCATGCTGCAAAGCCGTTGATGCAGGGCCTGACCCTCGCTTACGCGGCGGCTTGCATTTTCGGCGCCGCCGTAGTGCGTGGCTACAGCGGTTTCGGCTTTTCGTTGCTCGCCATCACCTCGCTCTCGCTGCTGCTGCCGCCAGCCGAAGTCGTACCGTCGATTTTCATGATGGAGGTCGCCGCGAGTCTGCACCTGCTGCCTGGCGTGTACCGCGACATTCACTGGCGCTCGCTGCTGTGGCTTGGCATCGGCTGCCTGGTGGGAACGCCAGCCGGCGTCTATGCCCTCGCTCATGTGCCAACGGCGCCGCTGACCCTGGCGCTATCGGTGTTCGTGCTGGCCTCAACCGTGCTACTCGCGCAAGGCTACGCCCTGAAATCCATGCCCGGACGCGCCGCGACGCTCGCGACCGGCACGGCGTCGGGAATTTTCAACGGCAGCTTCGGCATGGGTGGCCCGCCGGTGATCCTGTTTTTCTTCAGTTCACCCGCCGACTCGGCCGCCGGCCGCGCCTCGATCATTGCATTCTTCCTGCTGACGGATATCACCGGCCTAGCCTGGCAAGGCGCCGAGGGCCTGCTGCATCCAGCAACTTTATGGCGTGCCCTCTCTTTCCTGCCGCCACTGATCGCCGGCGTCTGGCTTGGTAATCGTGGATTTGCGAACGCGAACCCGCCGCAATTCCGGCGCTGGGTCCTGCGTTTGTTGATGCTGGTGGCGGTCCTGAGCGGCACGCGGGCCCTGGCGCAGATCCTCTGATTCATGATCGCGCCAGACGCATTTGATTTTGCTGTGCGTAGGCCTTCGGTTCTGCCGGATGCGCGACTGCATAAAATAGTTGATCAGGTTGACACGGCCGATGACCGCCGGAATCAGCCGATAAACGGCGCCACGATGCGCTTCGTGCGATCGTCAGTGCCGCGCCGATCTCGAGCCACACAAAGCAGCGGCGCAGGCAATCGGAGGGGACGCGCGAAGCGGCGCTGGAACAGCTCCGGCGGCAAGGGCGGCATCCATGCCGCCTTGGGGACGATAGCGCATTTCTCGCCCTCGGGCGTATTCTAGCGGCCAACAAATATCAGGAGCCTTACACGATGACCACCCGCAGAGCTGTGCTGTCCCGGACGGGCGCACTGGGTCTCATGCTTTCCCTGAACGGCAGCTTGGCGCGCGCGGTCGCGGCGCAGCTCGCCCCATTATTGGACCGGCTTTCAGAATCCATGCTGCACGACTATCCCGACGCAGCCACCACCCTGGGACTCGATTCCGGGCTCCGTGCTGCGCTCCAGGCGGGGCTGCCCGACCGCTCCGTCGCGGGCGATGCGAAGCTTGCGGATAGCTGCCGCGACCGGCTTAAGGAGCTGCGCGCGTTCGATGCTTCGAAGTTATCGGCAAGCGACTCGGACAATTATGACTGCGTTCTCTATGCCCATGAGCTGGCAGCCGAAGGCTACGATAATTTCCACTTCGGCGATAACACGTTAATGAATACCTGGCGTGCGGAAAACGGCTCCCCTTTCGTCGTCAGCCAAGGCAGCGGCTTCTTCGCTACCGTTCCTGACCTGATGACAAGCATGCATAAGGTGGAGACGGCGGACAATGCGGAAGCCTACCTGCTGCGCCTGTCCGCCTACGCGAAGGGACTGGATGGCGAGAGCGAACGAATGCGGCGCGATGCCGGCGTCGGGGTCATCGCGCCCGATTTTGTGCTCGACACCGTGCTCGGGCAACAGGCCGCCTATCTGGCCACGCCCGTGGCGTCCTGGGAACTGGTCAGCTCGCTCGCGAGCCGTGCGCATGCCAAGTCGATTGCCGGTGACTGGGAGGCACGAGCGCGCAAGCTGTGTGAAACCGCAGTCGCCCCGGCTCTCGCGCGCCAGATCGAGACGCTAAAGGGATTACGCACGCATGCAACCCACGTTGCCGGCGTCGGCAAATTGCCGCAGGGTGAGGCCTATTACCGCTGGATGCTGAAGGTCGGCACCACGACGACCAAGACCCCCGATGAGGTTCATCGAATTGGCGTTGAGCAGGTCGGCCTGATCACCGCCCAGATGGATCAGTTGCTACGCAAACAGGGCTTGAGTTCAGGCAGTGTGGGCGAACGCATGAGTGCGCTGAACAAGGATCCGCGATTCCTGTATGCCAACGACGATGCGGGTCGCGCGCAGCTGCTGGCTTATCTGAATGGCCTGATCGCCGATATGCGCACGCGCCTGCCGCGCGCATTCGCGACCTTGAAAAAAGCGGACTTGCTGATCAAGCGAGTCCCCGCCTCGATCGAGGCTGGCATGCCCGATGGATATGAGGAGGATGGACCGCTTGATGGCAGCGCTCCGGCTTCGTACTACATCAACCTGCGCAACACGACCATCTGGCCAAAGTTTACGTTGCCCTCACTGAGTTACCATGAAGGCGTGCCCGGCCATGTCTGGCAAGGAACCTTCATGCGCGACCTGCCCACGATCCGCGCGCAGCTCGCGTTCAACGCGTACATCGAAGGCTGGGCCTTATACGCCGAGCAGCTGGCCGACGAACTCGGTGCGTACGAGACGGACCCCTTTGGCCGCCTGGGGTTCCTGCAATCCATGCAGTTCCGCGCCTGCCGGTTGGTGGTCGATACCGGCCTGCACGCCAAGGACTGGAGCCGCGAACAGGCGATTACATGGATGGTTGAGCGTAATGGCAACCCCATCGATGCAGTCACGCACGAGATTGATCGCTACTGCGTGTGGCCGGGCCAGGCCTGCGGCTACAAGATGGGACATCTTGAGATCATCGCACTGCGTGATCGGGCCAAGCGTGTGCTCGGCGAACGCTTCGACCTGCGCACCTTCAACGATGCGCTGCTAACCTCCGGGAATCTGCCCCTGACCGTGCTGGACAAGGTAATGGAACGGTATATTCAGGCTCACTAGCGCGCCGCCCTATTCACATCGTCCGGGCCGAGGCTCGCCGCCGAGCGCATCATCTCGCCCGCGCGCGATAGGGATTGCGCGGCGCCGCGGCGTCAGGAGCGCCGCAGCAGTGTCGCTGCCAAACCTACCACGACGCCCCAGAACGCCGAGCCGATTCCAAATGCGCTGACGCCGGAGAGTGTCACGACGAACGTGATCACCGCCGCGTCGCGGTGCGCCTCCTCCTTGAAACCCACCATGATTCCGTTCGCCATCGTGCCCAGCAATGCGAGCCCCGCAATCGCTGCAACGAGTTCGCGTGGGAACGCGAGGAGCAGGCCCGCGACGGCGCCACCGGCAAGGCCGAGCGCAATATAAAGGAGTCCTGCCACCATGGCCGCTGTATAACGCCGCTGCGCATCCTCGTGGGCCTCGCGGCCCATGCAGATCGCTGCCGTGATGGCGGCGAGATTGAACGTGTACCCGCCAAACGGAGCGAGCAGCACTGTCGCAAGCCCGGTGGTCGTGATACTGACGGAAATACGCGTCTGATAGCCTGTGGCGCGCTGCGCGGCAACCCCGGGCAGGTTTTGTGAAGCCATCGTCACGAGAAAGAGGGGCACAGCCAGGCCCACAATAGCGGCAACACTCAAATGGGGCGTAGTCCACACCGGGTGGGCCCAGGCCCAGGAAACCGTATCCCAGTGGATGCGACCGGCGACAAGCGCTGCGGCGAAACCGACCAGCAGCACGAGTGGCACGCCATAGCGCGGCAGATACCGGCGCGCGAGCAGGTACGCTACGGCCATCGGCAAGACGATAGCGGGCGCGCTCGTCGTACTCAGCACTGCCTCCAAGGCAAAGCGGCACAGGACGCCTGCCAGCAGCGCCGCGGCAACCGCCATCGGAATGCGGTCCATCACGCGCTCGAACGCGCGGGTTGCGCCGCAGAGCAGTATCAACATCCCGCATACGAGGAAGGCGCCGATGGCATCCGGCATCGCAATGCCCGTGGTGCCTGCGATCAATGCGGCCCCGGGCGTCGACCAGGCCGTCAGGATCGGCTGGCGCGAATGCCAGGAAAGCAACACGCTGGTCAGGCCCATGCCGAGGCCGAGCGCCCACATCCAGGACGCCAGTTGCGCGGGAGTGGCGCCGAGCGCCTCGGCGGCGCGGAACACGATGGCCACAGAACTTGTGTAGCCCACAAGGACCGCGACGAATCCGGCCACGACCGTTGAGAACGACACATCCCTGATCAAGTTGCTCATGCCGTATATTACATAACTGGCGCTGCAGCCTGACTTATCAATGATTTTG
>JANXZG010000159.1 GCA_025355645.1 Gammaproteobacteria bacterium
GAATATTTTTCATTTTAGGGGCTTGGCCTCCCAGCGAAGAAAGCCGCTTAGCCGCCTGGACGCGAACGAATACGCGAATCGCTTCGCGGAACAAATCCGCTTTGTCCATCGCCGGATCAGCGACGTCAAGCGCCTGCTGATAAAGGTCGTCGTCTACCGTTACTGTGGCTCTCAAGATGGTCACACTTGGTGCATCAATTATGATGTATAATATCATCAAATTTGATGCGATATTCGATCGGATCGTATGTCCTAGCTCCTACTCGCAAGGTACCGTCCAACGTAAGCGATTGACGACGGCATTGTTGTCTGGGGCCGGCTTCAAGGCTGGTCAAGGGGCTCGTTATCCTCTCCAAAAAGGGGGTGAAACTCCAGAGCCTTCGCGCCAGTGCATTGAAATGGATTCTTTCCCAATGGGTCGCAGCATTGGTATAGTTTCGGGAGACTCCGACCCGCCGAATCCCTCACCAACCGAAGACATACGTAGATGGTGCCCGAACTGCATCCCCAATGGCTCACGCTGGACTTCGGCGCGCTGCTGACCAAGGGCGCCGCGTTCGTGAGCGTCGATGCCCAGAACGGCATCCTCGATCCTGCGGGCGTGCTGGCGCACGAAGGCATATGGAAAGGCGCCCGGGATCCAGGCGGCTCCCTGCACAATGCGCTCCAACTCGCGTCCGTATTGCGCCGTGCGTCGCTGCCGTTCTTCTGGCTGCGCTACGACCGGTTTACCGGAGAAGCTCTACCGTCGACTCCGCTTGACCGGGCACAGTATCACTTCTGGAACAAGGATTACGCGGGGGATCGCGCGCGGAAAGACTGGGAATGCGACCTCGTCTCCGAGGTGAGGGCGGTGCTGAAGCCGGCAGACGCGACGCTCGTGTATCCGGGATGGAGCATCTTCACCGGCACCGGCTTCGCGCGATGGTTGACGCAGCTTTCTGTGCGCACGCTGATTCTCACCGGCTACCACACGGACTGGTGCGTCGAAATGGGAGCCCGGCATGCGCGTGAGCTGGGCTTCATGCCAATCGTGATCGGCGACGCATGCGGCACGGTACAGCCGCTGCACGATCAGTCCCTCGAGCAGTTGAATAATTGTTACGCACCCGTGCTGTCGGCTGCCGCGGCGATCGGCCACGTTGAGCGTGTGCTGGCAGAAAATAAAAACACGACAAAAATTTTACCTGCCGGAGTTGTCGAGCTGCCCGCTACCACATGATGTAAGGGGCGACCTCGGCGTCGGAGACCATGCCATTCCCGACGTCGATCAATGCCTGGTCGATGATGGCGAGGCCCTCGGCCGCCTCCGCCTCCGTCAGCGTGAGCGGCGGCGTGAATTCCAGCACGTTGCCGCCCAGACCGACGTAGAAGAATATCGCCCCCAATTGATAGGCGCGGTAGATCACCTTGGCTGTGGTCTGCACCGGGACCGGCTGGCGCGACTTTCGGTCCCTGACGAGATCGATACCGAGCACCATGCCGCGGCCGCGCACTTCGCCGATGATCTCGTGCCGTGCCATCAGACCGAGCAGTCCCTGCTCCAGAATTGCACCTATGCGGTTCGCCCGTTCGATCAGTTTTTCATCCTCGATGGCTTTGAGGACGGCACGGCCTGCGGCGGCCGCAACCCAGTTCCCGCCCATCGTCTGGATCGCATACGCAGTACGGTAATCCATGATTTGCTTCGGACCGATGACTGCGGAAATCGGCAGGCCGCCACCGAGCGCCTTGCCGAACACCACGACGTCGGGCTCAATTCCCTCGTATTCGAAGCAATGCATCCTGCCGCTGCGCGCCAGCCCGACCTTGACCTCATCGACTATGAGTTGGATGCCATGCTGTCGACAACGCTCTTGCAGCGCCGCGAGGAAGCCGGGGGGCGGTATGATCAAGCCGCCATCGTCGAGTATGGGCTCGATGAACATGCCGGCCACCTGTTTGGGTGGGAATACCGTGGCGAACTGGTAGTCGAGGTACTTAAGCACCTCTTCCGCTGTGAAGGTCCCTCGGTACGGATCCGGATAGGGCAGCAACATCAACCCTGGCCGCGGCAGCGAGTGGGTCATTGCGGTATGGCCGCTGATGCTGCTCGAACCGGACAGTCCTCCGTGCCAGGAACCTACGAACGAGATGAAACGGGATCGGCCTGTCGCCGCCGCCACGACGCGCATCGCCGTGTCGTTGGCATCCGAACCGGAATGTCCGAACCATACCCGGCGCTCGCCCTTGCCCGGCGTCACATGCAGCAACTCCTCCGCAAGTGCAACGGCATTCTCGTTCGCATACGCAGACAGACTCGCACCGCCCATATTGGAGACGGCGGCAGTGACAGCCTCGACCATCGCCGGATGTCCGTGACCCAGGACCGCAGGTCCGAACGAGGCGCCGAAATCAAGCAGTTCCCGGCCGCCCTCCTCGATGAGGCGGCTGCCGCGCCCGCCCACAAGGCTGACCGGTGAGAAGCGCAGACGGGCGATGTCCGCAATGACGCGCGCGTCACGCTCCCGCAAAGTCAAACCGCTGGATCCTGTCACGTTCACCCCTCCCCTTGCTGCCTCAGGCTGGCTTATTTAAAGTTCAAGCTCCGCGCGGTGGCCCTTCGCCAGATTCGCCCCGTACGCAAGTCCAACGCCGAGCCACGCAAGGCCCAGAATCATCGCAGTGTGACTCATGCCCGTGAGCACGGCGAGCACGACCACCATGCCGGCGATCGGCACGCCTAGATGCACAAACCACCGGCCCGAGCGCAGCCGGATCCAGAACAGTGAAATGACCGATACATGCAATAGGAAAAATCCGCTGAGCGCGCCGAAATTGACGACCGAGGTCAGGTCGTCTAGGCGGTTGCGCATCACTATTGCCACGACGATTGAGATCGCTGCCGTCACCAGCATGCCGATGTAGGGCGTGCCGTGGACGGGATGCACTTTGGCGAGAACCGCCGGGAGTTGCCGATCGCGCCCCATCGCATAGATCACCCTTGCGACGCCAACCTGCATGGGCAGTGCGCTCGCGATGCCGACAATGGTGGCCATCGCCCATGCGATTAGCATCGACATCCAGGGTCCGACGGCCCAATTGGCGACCTCGTAGGCCGCCGCCGCGGGATCCTTCAGCGTAAGACCGGTCATTAGGTCCCCGAGCACCCACGACAGGACCGCGAACAGTGCCGCCGACAGGAACAGCACCGCGAGGATCGCCCGCCCGATGACGCGTTTGTCGTCGCTCTTCACCTCCTCGGAGAGCGTCGATATCGCGTCGAACCCGAGGAAGGACATCACGCAGATCGCGGTCGCCGCAAAGATGCTCTTGGCGTCAAACAGCTGGGCGGAATACAAAGGCCGCAGCGTGAGCCCACCATTGCCCTTGCCATGGAATAGCGCGACCAGCGACAGGATAACGAACAGGGCGAGAATGGCGAGCTGCACGACAACGGAAAAAAGGTTGAACCGCTGGGACACCTTGATGCCGAACCAGTTCACGCCGAGGGTAGTTCCGGCGACCAGCAACACCCAGATACCACGGTCGACTTGTGGCATCAGCGACCCCAGGGCGACAGCCATCACAACGTAAACGTAGGCGGGAATGAGCAGGTAATCGAGCAGGATCATCCAGCCAGCTACGAACCCGACCAGCGGACCCAGCGCGTGGCGCGCAAAGCCGTAGACGGATCCCGCATTGGTGATCTTTTCCGACATTACCGCGTAGCTCTTGGCGGTGAAGTACATGCATACCGTACCGAGCACGTATGCAAGCACCATGAGGCCGTGCGACTCCTGCCATACGAAGCCGAGAGATTGAAGCACGCCGAACGGTGTTACGTACGCCACCCCGTACACGACTAGATCGAAGAGCGTCAGCGTCCGACGCAGCGCGTGCGGCGAGTCGGCTGCGCTGGCGCGCGCGTCAGCGGTCAAGACTTCGATTCCGGTTCCTGTTCATTCAAAAATGATAGTTGATTTCCGTGCCGAACGTGCGCGGCTGGTTCGTCGAATATCGCGCGAGGCTCGCAATGTTGTATTGGAAACTGGTGTTGTTCGCGCTGATCGCTGCCACTTTGTCGGTCAGATTGTCGACGAACAGGGCCACCGACCAGGAGTCCCTCGCGATGTTGAGCCGCGCATTGGCAAGCGTGTAGCCTCCCAGATGAATATTGTAAAAGTATGCTTCGTCGATGGTCTCACCCACGTAGGAGGCGGCGACACGGCCCGTCAGCTTGTAGCCGTTGAATACCTCTGTCGAATAGGTTACGGATAGACTGCCCATGCTCTTCGGTACGTTGAGGATGGGCGCCGTGCAGCCCGCCGCTTTCGCGCAGTACGCCACTCCGGGGGAAACCTGCGCGCCGCCGGGGGAGGTCAGGAATGTGGTGTAGGCAGCATTCGGGCTCGTCAGCTTGGCGTCCGTGAGTGCACCGCTCGCGGTGACGGTCAGCGCGTTCGACAGCTTAGCGTTGATTTCGATCTCAGGACCATAGGAACGGCCTTCACCGGCATTGGTGTCGTACTGGAAGCCGCAGGCGAGCAACGGTGCCTGCTGTACGCCGCTCCACTTGATGTAGTAGAAGTCGCTGTTAATCGTGAGCCAGTTGTCGAACAGCCGGGCTTTTTCCCCCACTTCGTAGTTCCAAACACTGTCCGGACCGAAGGTCAGCGGCGCTGACCCGCAGAAAGTCGGCAGCAGCTGGTTCGCGCCGCCCGGACGGAATCCCTTGGAAGCCGACACGTAGGTGGTGAGATCCGCGTTCGGGCTGTAGGAAAGGTTGAAACGTGGGTTGAAGCCGTTGTCGGACGCCTTGGTTTCCGGCAGCACCGCTGGCGGCAGCAGCTGCGGCCCATTGAGGCCCCATTCGTTCTCGATCTGCGAACTCTGATACCGGTACCAGCGCAGCCCGGCCTCAAATTTTAACGTGTCCGTGATCTTATACGATCCGTCGCCGAACAGCGCGTACTGCTGGATCTGGTAGATGTTGTTGTTGTAGTTGATGAACCCGTTGACCTGGGCCGCCGGACTGCCCGGGGTATTGAAACCTGGAACCGAATTGCTTTGGCCGGAGTCATACCAGACCGACTTCAGGTTGCTGTAGAACGCACCCGCGGTCCAATGGAAGCGCTCGTCACCGCGCGAGGACAGCCGGAACTCCTGGCTGAACTGGTGGGTCGTGTCGATTTCCGAGAACGGAATGGGAATGTACGGGCTGTATCCGACGGTGCCGGAAATCGACTCGGATGCATCCTGGGTCTGACTGTTGGTGCGGTACCAGAAGGAGGTGGCGCTGGTGAAATCCGCGAAGCCGAGGTTGCCTGTGACGTTCAAGCTGTAGATGTGGACGAGGTCCGAGATCGGCTCACGCAAAGGAAAGGCCTCATAATGCGCCATGTAGGCCGGACCGGGCGGGCTGTCGTAAAGATCGTAACCGCCTGCTTGCATGTTCTGGAAATAGAACGTCCCGGTCACCGACCAGTCGCCGTTCGGCTGGTACAGCAGGCTCGCTCTGGCAGCATTGAGCTTGTCGTGGTTGACGTTGGTGGTCACGCTCTGAATTGGTCCTGCCAGCACGTTACCGCGAACCGCGCCGTTATCGACCGGAAATGGACTGACGACGATCCGGTCGATCCAGCCGCTGCGGTAGGTATCCGTGCCCACGATGCGCAACGCCAGCTTGTCACCGAGCGGAATGTTGAGCATGACGTTGCCACCGCCGTTGCCGCTGCCGCCCTGCGTGTCGGACAGCGTGCCTTGGACAGACCCCTCCCATGTCCCGAGCTTGGGCTGGTTGGTTACCACCTTGACTGTTCCGCCCATCGAGCCCGACCCGTAAAGGGTGCCCTGGGGACCGCGCAATACCTCGATGCGTGACACATCGTAGAGGTTCGGATCGATGACGACCTTGCCGGCCTGCGCCAGAGTCGGCGGAGATAAGGGCACCTCGTCCAGGTAGAAGCCAACGGTCGGTGCCGCCCCACCGTTCGACGCGAGTCCGCGCGCCTCATACTCAGTCTCGCTGGGACCCGCCGAACGCATCGACAGGCCAGGCACCTCGCGGGCCATACTCTCAACCGAGGTGATGCCCGCTGCGTCGAGCTGCTCGCCGCTCAGCGCCGAAAGGCTGATGGGCGTGTTTTGGATCGTCGATTCATATTTTTCGGCTGTTACCGTGATTTCCTCGAGTCCGGTTTCCGCGGCATCAGTGGAAACGCCCGCAGCGGCAGCGGCAGCCGCGGCAGGTGAGGGCAGGGCTGTTGCCAGAAGGAGACTGCAGAGCACCGCCAGTGGCTCGAATACGACGGCACCCGCTTGCTCGCGCCGCAAAGCCACGCAGGATCGGATTTCATTCGGTTGCATATCAACAGTCTCCCTATGTTCGCCGCTCAAGGCGACCGGACCCTTTTGGCAGGTCCCGGTCCACACGCTGGTCCGTGCCAGCTGCTTAGGTATATGCTCTGCGGCAGCCGCACGCCGGGGCTGCCTCCCAGTCAGACACCTCAACCAGTTGATGAAGTGAACGCCATAGAATCATCGCTGTCTTGAACGAATTTGACGTCGGAGGGGAACGCCCATGACCGTCGCAACGAGCCGTGCCAGTTTGGCGCAGAAATATCTGCTCAAGATGCCCGGTCGGCCTATTCCGGTGCATCGGAGAGGTGTATAGAAACGCCGTTCCTGGCGTGGTACTTTCGATACAGAGCGGCGTTCGGTGTTGGACGCATCTCCAACTGCAACTGAGAGAGTCTTTCAATTGCGCTACCGATCTCAAGGACCGCTCCTCATGTCTGTCCCGGCACGGCAGGAACGGCGCGACGGCGGCTTGCTGCAGTGCCGTCATACGCACGCGGGTGCCTATGCGGCCGTCGTGCTCGCCGGAGGATACGAAGAGACTGGCAATTGGGGTCGATTCCACGTCCGTGCCGGTGATGTCCTTTTTCATGATGCGTTCGATGCGCATCTCAATCGGTTCGAAGCACGGGGTGCGACGATTCTGAACCTCGCGATCGAAGGGCCTGCCGGCGGCTTTCGGGCCGGCCGCGTGTACGATGCGGATGCGGTGGCCCGTGCCGCCGAACGGGATCCGCAGGTCGCAGTTCATGTCCTGACAGCGCAATTGCGCGAGATGCGCCCCATCGTCGACGACTGGGTCGACCTTCTGGCCACTGAAATCGTACGCGACCCGAACTGTCGCCTCGATCGCTGGGCCGACGCACACGGCATCGCCCCGGAAACGGTGTCGCGCGGGTTTGCCCGGGCGTATGGAATCACTCCTGCGACTTTTCGCGCGGAGATCCGGGCCCGTCGCGCCTTCCGGCAAATCGTTCACACGGTGACATCTCTGGTCGAAATCGCATCGGTCCTGGGATTTTCCGACCAGGCACACATGACACGGTCAGTGCGCGTCCTGACCGGAGCAACTCCCTCTCACTGGCGCTCTAGGTCAAATTCGTTCAAGACACTGCCGGCTTAATGGCGTCCACTTAACTCTGGTGACCTGAGTGAAGCCGTGGGAGTTTCCCGCCTCGATGCAACATTGCTGCCCGCCATGAGGCTACCGCTGAGCGGCATCACCGTGCTTTCGCTCGAACACGCAATCGCCGCCCCGCTTGGGAGCCGGCATCTCGCAGACTGGGGTGCGCGCGTCATCAAGGTCGAGCGCCCGGACAGCGGGGACTTCGCACGTGGGTACGATGCGACGATGCACGGCTTGTCCAGCCAATTCGCGTGGGCGAATCGATCCAAAGAGAGCATCGCGCTCGACATCAAATCTGTTGAAGGTAGGCAGGCGATTGACGCCCTGCTGGAGCGCGCCGATGTGTTCATCCAGAACCTCGCCCCGGGCGCGGCTGCGAAGTTGGGATTGGACGCACAGACGCTGGTCCGGCGTCGACCCCGCCTGATCGCATGTGATGTCTCCGGCTATGGGGCCGATGGTCCTTACAGCGACAAGAAGGCGTACGACCTGCTTGTACAGTGTGAAACAGGTTTTCTGGCAATCAACGGAACCGAGGCTTCACCGGCCAAATGCGGCCTGGCGATCGCCGACATCGCGGCCGGCATGTACGTGCTTCAGGGCACCCTGATGGCGTTGCTGCATCGGGAACGAACGGGGTGCGGCACCGCCTTCGAGGTGTCGCTGTTCGACGCACTGACCGAATGGATGAGTTATCCCGCCTATTGCACCCGCGGTGGCGGCGCCCCGCCGGCACGTACGGGAATGCGGCATGCAATGATCGCGCCATACGGCCCTTTTTGCGCCGGCGATGGCAAAGTGATTTTCTTCGGCATCCAGAACGAACGGGAGTGGGCCCGCTTCTGCAGGATTGTGCTGCAGGATGACGCGCTTGCAGCCGACGCGGCCTACGCGTCGAACCCCGCCCGTCTCGCCCGTCGCGAGGAACTCGAAACACTCATCGAGTCGCGGTTCACGGCCTGGACCAGCGAAGCTCTCGTCGAGCGATTGGAGGTGGCGGGAATCGCCAATGCCCGTCTGAATGGGGTCGAGGAGTTTCTTCAGCATCCGCAGTTACTCTCGCGTCGGCGGAGTCGCCCGGTCGCGAGCGAGACAGGCCTGCAGGAGACCTTCCTGCCTGCCGTCACCATACCCGGAATGGAGCCTGTCATGGGGCCCATTCCCGCGCTTGGGGAACATACTGACGAGATACTCGCCGAGCTTGGCCTTTCGTCGGGCCACAGCGTAGATCGAAGGGTACCACGCTTATGAACATCCAGCGGCGATCGAGCCGACGGGAAAAATTCTGTGAGAGGTCGTACGAGGACTCAAGATGATCGAGATTGCAGGCAAGTCTGTCTTCACCGAACTTTCGGAACTGGTTCATCCGGCACACACCGCGCTCATCATGGTGGACATGCAGTGTGACTTCATCGAACCCCAGGGCGCCTTCGGCAGGATGGGCATCGACCTGACGATGTACGCCGCTTCGAGGCCGCGGCTGGCGGCATTGCTTGCGGCAGCCCGTGCGAGCGGGACGCTGATCGTGCACCTCCAAAACACCGCACTACCGGGAAGAATGAGCGATTCCCCGTCGCACATCCGGTTCAACATGCGGATGCACATGGCGGCGCGCTGCGACGGGCCGCCTTTGCAGTACACGGTTCCCGGTACACTGGGGCACGACTTTGCCACCGAGTTCGCTCCGCTTCCCGAAGAACCGGTCATACGCAAATATCGCTCCAGCGGGTTCTGGGGCACCAACCTCGACCTGATACTGCGCAGCAACGGCATCCGATCGTTGGTGTTCGGCGGCTGCACCACGGAGGGCTGTGTCGAGTCCACGGCCAGGGACGCCATGTTCAGCGATTACTACGTGGTGATTGCGGAGGACTGTGTCGCCAGCGATGACCCGGCGCAGCACGAGGCGTCCCTGCTGCTGATGCGGCATCGATTCGACGTCTTCGGCCACAGCCAGATCCAGAAGGTCTGGCGACGCGGCAGCAACAGCACATCAGAGGCACGCAAATGAACAGGCTGACCGGGAAAGTCGCGCTGATCACGGGGGCCGCCTCCGGCATCGGCAGGGGCATTGCGAATGCGTTTGCGCGCGAGGGCGCAGACATCATCGTTGCCGATCGTGTGCCGGAGGCGGGCGCGACTGCGGTGCTCGCGGACATTCGTGCGCACGGCCGCGAGGTGCTGTTCGTGCAAACAGATGTCAGCAGCGAGAGCAGCGTGAGCGTGATGGCGGAGGCGGCTTTGTCGCAGTTCGGTCGGGTCGACATTCTCGTCAACAATGCCGGAATCTTCACCGAATCCCTGCTCGAGAACCTGACGATTGCCGACTGGGATCGGGTCGTCAACATCAATCTTCGGGGTACTTTCTTATGCACACGCGCGCTGATCGGTCAGATGCTTGCGCGGGGTGAGGGCCGCATCATCAATATTGCGTCGCAGCTGGGTCAGATCGGGGGCAAGTCCGTGGCCCATTATGTGGCGAGCAAGGCGGGTGTCATTGGTCTGACCAAGGCGCTGGCGCGAGAGGTATCGAGCCGCGGTGTGCTCGTCAATGCTATAGCGCCCGGCCCGATCGATACGCCCATGCTCGACGATGAGTCGGACGAATGGCGCCGTGCAAAGCTGGCCGATCTGCCGATCGGCCGCTTCGGCGCGGTCGATGAAGTCACGCCCACTGCGGTGCTGCTCGCATCTGCGGACGGGTCTTATTACGTCGGTCAGACTCTCGGGCCGAACGGCGGCGACGTGATGCTATGAAGATCGTCGACGTCGTGTGCGAACCGGTGCGCTCCGGGTTCTACCGCAATGACCAGGCTGCAATTCGAGCCGGCGCCACGCGCGACGGCTTTCTTTATGTGGGCGATGCGATAACTCCCGGATTCCGGACCATCCGGGAGCCCGGCGCGGCGGTGTCCATCATGCTGCTGCTGTCGGACGGACAGGTCGCACTGGGGGATTGCGCCGAGGTCCAGTATCCAGGTGCCGGCGGCCGCGCCCGCGTATTCAGCGCAAGCGACGCCGTTGATCAGATCCGCAAGCACGTCGCTCCGGTCCTCCTCGGACGCGACATCACGGGTTTTCGTGACCTGGCGGAGGAAGTCGATGAACACCGAATCGGTGATGGCCTGCTGGCGACGGCCGTGCGCTTCGGAGTCACCCAGGCGCTGCTCCACGCGGCTGCGCTCGCGTCCGCCATCACGATGGCCGAAGTCATTCAGCGGGAATACCGAACTGGCATCGACCTGGTTCCCGTGCCGCTATTTGCGCAGACCGGGGATGACAGATACACGAACGTCGACAAGATGATTCTCAAGGAGGTCGATGTCCTGCCGCACGGCCTGATCAACGAGGTCAGGACGAAGCTCGGTACGGATGGCGCGCGGCTCAAGGAATATGTTGGCTGGCTTCGGGACCGGATCGTCAAACTCCGGTCACGCCCCGGTTACGCCCCGCGACTGCACATCGACACCTATGGCACGATCGGTCTCGCATTTGATCGCGACGTCGGTCGGATTGCGGACTACCTGGCAGAACTGGCTGCGCAGGCTGCGCCGTTCAGTCTTCGGATCGAACATCCCGTTGACGCCGGGAGCCGCGCCGCCCAGGTGGACAGCTACGTAGCGTTGCGTCGGACATTGGCGGAACGCAGTATCCACGTCGAGTTGGTGGTCGATGAGTGGTGCAACACCCTTGAGGACATCAAGGTGTTCGTCGCTGCAGGCGCGGCTGATGTCATCCATGTCAAGATGCCGGACCGTGGCGGGATCAACAATACGATCGACGCGCTGCTGCATGTGCGGCGCAGCGGGTTGACTGCCTATTGTGGCGGTACCTGCAATGAGACGGACATTTCGTCCCGGGTCAGCGCGCATGTGGCCATGGCCTGCGGCGCAGACCAGATCCTTGCGAAGCCTGGAATGGGTGTCGACGAGGGACTCATGATCGTCGGCAATGAGATGGTTCGTGTGGCGGCGTTGGCACGAAGACGCGCCAAACTGGCGGGGCCCGCATGTTTGACCTGACGGGCAGGGTGGCGCTGGTCACCGGCGCCGCGTCCGGCATCGGAGCGGCTACCGCACGCGTCTTCGCGGAAGCCGGCGCGGATCTCGCTCTCGCGTGGTACCCGCCGGACGGGCATGATATCGAGCCGGTGCGCAAGACCGTGGAGGCGGCGGGTCGACGTGTCGTGGTCGCGGCCGTGGATGTCACCCGCTCAGCGGATGTCAGTGCTCTCGTGATGCGCGCGGTCGGCGAACTCGGCGGCATGCACATCGTCGTCGCCAATGCCGGCATCGCCCGGAAGGTCGAGTTGCAGGATCTCGATGACGCCGCATGGAATCGGGTCGTGGATGTGAACTTGAACGGCGTCTGGCGATGCTTTCGTGCCGCACTTCCGCACATGCAACAGGCCCGCTTCGGACGCCTGATCGCCACCTCTTCCGTCGCTGGCACGGTGTCGGCGTGGCCGCTTCATTCACATTACGCGGCGGCGAAGGGGGGGCTCGTCGGACTCGTAAAATCGCTGGCGGTGGAATTCGGTGCGTACGGCATCACCGCCAATGCGGTCGCCCCCGGCGTGATCCGCACCCCGCAGGCGCTGGATCCCGTCAATTCCCTCGGTCCCGAGGGCATAGAAACCGTGGCCGCGAAAATCCCTACAGGCAGGGTCGGCACGCCGGAGGACATCGCTTACGTATTCCAGTTCCTTGCCAGCGCCGAGGCCTCCTACGTGAACGGCCAACTTCTGGTGGTTGACGGGGCGCGCAGTCTGGCTGGCCTGGATTAGACCCTTACCCAAGACGATGAGGTGACGACGCATGAGCATGAATCCGCAGTTTTTCCGCCGATCTGATGATGCAGGTGTGCCCGGCGGGGCGCGCGAGATCGTGGGGTACGCAGAACACCCGCCTCGGGTACGCTGGCAGAACGACGCCAAGGTGGCCGTCCAGATAGTCGTGAATTATGAGGAGGGCTCCGAGAAAACTTACGCGATGGGAGACAAGACGAACGACGGCATGTACGAGCTACCGTTCGCCGTGGATGGACAACGCGACCTGGCGGTCGAATCCATGTACGAGTACGGGTCGCGCAGCGGAATCTGGCGGCTGTTCCGCGTGTTCGATGCGGCCGGAATCAAGATCACATGCTTCGGTTGCGCGGTTGCGCTCGAGCGCAATCCCGCGGTGGCGTCCAAACTGGTGCGGCGTGGCGATGAAGTGGTCAGTCACGGCTTTCGCTGGAGCAATCACTTTGAAATGACCCGCGATGAGGAGCGGGAGGCGATCAGGCTCTCGGTCGCATCGATCGAGAAGACCACAGGATCCCGTCCCTTGGGCATGTATTGCAGGGAAATGAGCGTCAACACCCGGGAACTGGTAGTCGAGGAAGGCGGCTTCATCTACGACTCTGACTGCTACAGCGACGATCTGCCCTATTGGACCACCGTCGTTGGCCGCAGCCACTTGGTGCTGCCCTACTCGCTCGTCGTCAACGACGTCCGCTACATCCTCGGGACGGGTTACGGCAGCCCCGAACACTTCTTCGAAACCGCAAAGGCAACCCTCGACCGGCTCCGCAACGATGGCGATGACGTGGGACGGATGATGTCGATCGGCCTGCATCCGCGTATAACCGGCAATCCCGCACGCGCCGACGCACTCGCCCGCTTCATCGGATACGCCCAGCAATTCTCTGATGTCGCCATCATGCGGCGCATCGACATCGCACGGATGTTCGCCGCCCAGGTGCCAAGGCCGCGGTGACCGACGTCACAGCAACGAGGTCATCCGGCGACGCGAGCGGGCGGGAGGCCCGCGGCGGCTTCGCCGGCCTCGTCGACGTTTCCCGTTGTCCTCGGGCATGCCAGCGATCCGCAAAACCGCTTCCAAGTCGGTTCATACCTTCCAACCAATGACAGGCTTGGCCTGCCGTGCCACAACTCCATCATTCTTCTGGTTGACCAGTCTAAAGGAAGAGCTTGGTGCAATCGTAGAGGAATTCGGGTACTGAACCATGAATGCCGAGCTCAGTGACCGGATAAAGCTGCCGGTAGAACCGTCTGACATCGCATCGGCTCACGAGCGGATCGGTGCCCATATCCGCCGAACGCCCATCATGGAGACGGCACTCGCCTCGGCACGCGGCGCCCGCATTTTTTTCAAGCTGGAACTGACCCAACATGCCGGTTCATTCAAGTCCAGAGGCGCATTCAACAATCTGCTCTCACGCAAAGTTCCCGCGTCGGGTGTCACGGCTGCCTCCGGCGGCAATCACGGAATCGCCGTGGCCCAAGCGGCCAAGAGATTGGGATATCGCGCACGCATCTTTGTTCCGGAGATTTCGGCCAAGGTGAAGGTCGATGCCATCCGCGCCACCGGCTGTGAATTGACCGTCGGTGGGGCCCGTTATGCCGATGCGCAGCTGTCCTGTGAAGCGTATGCATCGGAGTCCGGCGCCTTGCTAGTGCACCCGATCGATTCCGTGGCAACGATTGCCGGCCGGGGAACACTGGCGAAGGAATGGGAGGATGATCACCGCGCACTGGGCTGGGACAGGGTTGACACCGTTTTAGTGGGCGTGGGCGGCGGCGGACTGATTGCCGGCATGGCGGCTTGGTGGCGTGAGCGCGTCAAAGTCATCTCCGTGGAACCTGAAGGTTCCCGCTGCCTGCAGGCAGCCCTGCTGGCCGGGCACCCCGTCGACGTGCCCGTTAATTCCATTGCAGCAGATTCACTCGGAGCCAGGCGCGCCGGTGATCTGGTATTTCAAATTGCCAGACATGCCGTCGCAGATTCCATCCTGGTTGCAGATGATGCGATCAAGGAGGCTCAGCAACTGCTCCTTCGCGACTACAGGATCATCAGCGAACCCGGCGGCGCCGCCGCGCTCGGCGCCGTGATTTCCGGGCGCTACAAACCGCAGCTGGGCGAGCATTTAGGCGTATTACTGTGCGGTGGCAATGTCGATCCAACGACAATCTGATCGGCGATGTTGGATACGCCGGAGCGGGACCCTCCATGAGATCGCCACCCTGAGCAGTTGCGGGGTCCGCTTCAGCCTAGTCAACCGGCCAGGCCGGTCCGCCGGCCGGTGCGACCAGACGGAGGTCAAGATCCATCCGGCCGAAGCGCCAGACGTCGTCCTCGAGCAGAACGGCTGCCTGGTACGAACCCGCTATCCACGTGTTCTGCCGTTCGCTGCCCCCATCCAAGTTGGTGCGGGCGAGTTCCCACAGGTACCAGAATGCCGTGCCGGTGGCGCAGTCATCAAATATCTCAATCAGCGGGGCGACATTGAAATGCATGGTCCACAGCACGGCGCGCTCACGCACCTGCACCAGCCCCTTCGTGACCGCGTCCAGGCCATCGTAGTGCGCACCGAGTGCCTCGCAGTGCCATCCAGCGAACCGGGAAAAGAGCGGGCGCATCATTTCTGGCGGCGAATAGGCATCCGCCGCCAGCGCATACCTTGCGGTCAGCGTCCTGATCGCCTCAATGTTCTTCAGCCGCACGACTTCCTTGATGATATCCATCTGCCGATCTCCGCCCGTAGAGATTTGCTTCACTGGATTCAACATTATCACCGTTCTGAAAAACCCGCGCCCCGGTTCACGGGGGTATCGAGCAAGCCACTTCGCCCTTACACTTCTGACGCATGACATCCACACCTAGGAATATAGCCGCACTCGTGACCGGCGCTTCGCGCGGCATCGGGCGCGCGGTGGCGTGTTCGCTGGCCCGCCGCGGCGCCCGGGTCGCGATCCACTATCGGGTCAACGCTGGCGCAGCCCGTGAGACCCTCGCGGCGCTGTCGGGAACCGGGCATGCGCTGTTCGCGGCGGATCTGGCGGAGTCGGCCGCAGCCGCCCGGCTCTGGAATGCCGTCATCGCGGAATTCGGTCGCATCGACGTGCTGGTCAACAATGCGGCGATCTACGACATGCACCCCCCGCTGTCGACCGACTATCGAGCATGGCAGGCAGCCTGGGAGCGTACGATCGCAACAAATCTGCTTGCTCCGGCGAACTTGTCGCTCCTTGCCGCTGAGGCGATGGTGGCGGACACCGAGTCGCGCGGCGCAGACTGGGGCCGTGGTCGGATCATCAATATTTCCTCTCGTGGCGCCTTCCGCGGAGAACCGGACGCGCCCGCCTACGGGGCCAGCAAGGCGGCGCTCAATTCGATGAGCCAGTCCCTCGCCAAGGCGCTGGCGCCGCGGGGCATTTATGTATTCAGCCTCGCGCCCGGCTGGGTTTCCACCGACATGGCCACAGCGCACCTCACGGGTGACGGTGGTGCGGAAGTTCTCGCCCAGCATCCTCTGGGCAGGGTCGCAACGCCGGAGGAAATCGCCGCGGCGGCGACTTTCTGTGCCTTGGACGCACCCGCGGTCATGACTGGCGGCATCATCGATCTGAATGGCGCAAGCTACCTGCGTAGCTAAAAGAATCGAACAAAGGAGCAGGAGCATCGGAAGTCTCGCGCGTCGTTTGAGTTTGCCGGAAGCCGTGGGACTGTCGCTGGCGGTCATAGCCCCCAGCATTACCGCCGCGTTCAACTTATCCCTGGTTGTCAAGGCCGCAGGTCCTGCAGCGCCGCTGACGTACGCAATCGGCATGATTGCGGTGGCGCTGGTGGCGCTGTCTTTCGTCGCGTTCACGCGGCGTGTTGCCCACGCAGGATCGGCCTATGCGTACATTACGCATACGTTCGGCGGCAGGGCAGGATTTGTCGTCGGCTGGATGCTGATGCTCGCCTATCTCTGCTTCGGTAGCGGTCAGGCGGCGCTCGTCGGCAACTTTGCGGCTGCGTTTCTGCGCCGCTTCAATATCGACATCGGATCGCTGTGGGTCCCTGTCTCCGGGGGCACCATTGTGCTGGCCTGGTGGCTGGCGTATCGCGACATGAAATTCGCTGGTCGACTCATGCTCGCGATGGAAGGCCTGACCGTGCTGGCGATCATCGCGCTGGGCGTGCGCATCATCTTTACGGTTCATCCCACGGTTGACCAGTCCCTCACGACACTGCGCCCCTCGGGCGAATACCGCGGCTGGGCCGGCGTCGGCCTCGGCATGGTATTCACAATACTGTCCTTTGGCGGCTTTGAAGGCGCCGCTACGTTAGGCGAAGAGACCGTGAATCCGCGGCGGAACATTCCGGTGGCGATGCTCAGCACCGTGTTTCTAACCGGATGCTTCTTCATTTTTGTCAGTTACTGCGAGGTCATAGGATTTGGCCCGAAAGGCCTGCATGCGCTGGCGAGCTCTGATGCGCCCCTCAACGAGCTGGCGCTGCGGTTTGGCTCGCGAGATTTTGCAGCATTGCTCGATCTGGCGACCACGGTGACGGCCTTTTCCGGTGTTCTAGGCGGCATCGCCGCGTCAGCACGGGTTCTGTTTGCGCTGGGTCGGGCGGGGCTGTCAGCGAAGCTCGGTGAGGCCCATCCGACCCATGGCACGCCGGCCGCCGCGGTGTCGCTGATTGGAATGATGAGCCTCGGCGTGTTCCTGGCCTGGGCGCCGTTCAGCGGAGCGGGCAACTATTACAGTTATACGGGGACCATCGGCACGCTCGGACTCATGCTGACCTACGTCGGCGTCGGCGGGGCTGAGACCGTCGAAGCGTTGCACGAACATCGGTGGTTTTGGTCGGTGATCTGCCTGCTCGGCCCGGTCGTACTGCTGTGGTCCCTGTATCGGACGGTGTACCCGGTGCCGGATTTTCCGGACAACCTGTGGCCGTACGTCACCCTGGTGTGGATCGTCCTCGCGCTGGGCATCATCCGGTTGCGACCCGCCTTGGTCCGCGCGCCGCTGGCGGATTATCTGTGATGAAGATGCTCGCCGATTTTCAGTTACCCGCTTTGGTTGACTGTTGCGACACCCGCGGTATGACTAGGAATTACACAGGCTGAGGGTGGCTGATAGTTGCCGGACTCGATGAAACCGTTTACATCCGCGATGCGAAGACGCTCGCGGTCATCCGCAAGCTCAAGGGCCAGCGCCAGGCTACAGCCCAGCTGGCCATATCGCCCGATGGACGAGCGCTTGTCACCTCTGGCAGGGATCCTGCAGACTTTCGGAAACCGGCGAAAGTGCTGATTTGGGATTTGCCTTCGGGGAAGATCGACGAGTGCTGCGGGCCGCGCACCCGGCGCTTGCGCTGGAATTTTCGCCCGACGGAAAATGGCTTGTGCTAACGCTCAAAGACAAGCTTATGACCCTTCTAAGTCTCGAAGGGGCGGCGGCCAAATAGATTGCCGCTCCGCGCCTTTCATTCAAACACGTGCGCGTACAGCTCGCAACGAAGCGTCGGCTGGTTCAAGAAGTATTATCTGGTTAGGGAAGCTCTGCACAGGTGTCATGAAATAGCCGATACTGTGTGCAGTGAGCAGCAGCGGAGTTGATTGAACGATGCAACAGACGACGTTTGCCTCGGTCGCCCGGGAGAAGAAGGGCAAGGTCACGCGCCGGGAACGATTTCTCGCGGAGATGGACGCGGTGATGCCCTAGTCGCGCTTGTTGGCGCTGATCGAGTACCGGCCAGGAGGCGACACTCGGACCGACGGAATCACGGCAGGAAAGCGGCCGGCCGTTCCATTCGGTAAGCTACGGCGGCTAACAATCAAGAATCCAATGCATGACAGATCGCACCGAGTCAGACAAATCTCATGAGTTCGCGGATAGCGCGACAACGGAGATACCTCAGGATGCGGATGCGCGTTCAACCTTGGAGATCTCAGTGCCCATGCTCGATGTTCACGCCCCCCACGAATCGATTCACACTTGGAAGAGTTTTTACATCCACATCGCCACCATTGTCGTCGGCCTGCTCATCGCCGTCGCGCTTGAGCAGACGGTGGAGGCGATACATCACCGTCACGAGCGGGGTAAACTTATCCGGGAGATGCGCGAGGAAGCTGAGCACAACGTCGAAACCCTGCGCTTCGACATACGGTCCGCTGGCGAAGCGAAGCGGTGGGCTGATGCCGCTATTCTCCTTTTACAGCAAGCGCCCGTTGCCTCGGGTACGGTCACTGTCACACTGCCTGCAGGGATCGCAGTGATTGAAGGACACCAGCCTTCGCGCGCCGTTTGGGACATTGCCAAGAGCAATGGGAAGGCCGGCCTAATTCCCGACAATCTCGCCGAAATTTATGACCGCCAGGCGTTTGAAGCCACCTCGGTGGAGGCGGCCGTTCAGAAAGTCATAACCAATAAATCGTCGATCGAAGCGCTCGAGGCAAGGATTCATGGACGCGTGCAGGGCGGCGCTACCCTTGAGCTTTCCCCGCAGGAACGCGACGAGCTGGTGCTCGGATTGTCGCGCAATGTCGCTGCATCATCAGAGCTCGTCTACGCCGCTATCGGCTGGCAGGTTGCCGCGGAGGCCGTTGGCCACAACTTGCAATCGCGCGCCGATGTCGATGCGAATACAGACAACCGTCGTGCTGCCCAGCCCCAATAGGCTCGCTCGTACGAATGCTTGCACCGATCGTAGATGCCGTAATGTTTCTCAGCACGAGACGCGTCCGATGCCTACTTTGAGTAATATATTTAATGTTTGAATATTGGGGACTGGGATCGCGCTCAGCAACCGCCAAGTTTCGCCCTGCATGATCCACGATGCCCCTCCATCAATTCCTCTTTTCGCGAGCGGTCTCGCCTGCAAAGAGTCTGCGGCCGATTCGCCCGCCCGGTAGCGGCCGCTCGCGCTGGTCCGCTGTGGGTCAATGACGCTCATTGGTCGGCCTTGACCAATTCAGCGCGTTGCACGGCTTTTCGAAGCATAACGCTGAACCCGAAATGACGCATTCGGCCGCCGGTGCGGCGGGTCGCGCTTCGTAACAGCGATATCCAGTCGCAAGTTCGAAAACCCCGCGCGGATTCTGAATCTCGCCTGTAGTATCAGTATATGATATATTACGATAGTCGTAATAAGTGGAGATTTGGAGTCATGCCCTCAAGCTACACAATCGGTGACCACTTCGAGCACTTCGTTAAGGAGCAGGTGGAGGGCGGGAGTTACGCCTCCGCCAGCGAGGTCATTCGGGATGGGCTGCGACTTCTGGAAGAAGAGCAGCAGTGTCGCAAGGCGGTAATCGACGGTCTACGTGGCGAAATCGAAAGGGGTCGCCGCAGCGGAAAACCGAAACCCGCCGCCGAGGTACTTGACCGTCTGAAACGCAAGTACACCAAGATGGT
>JANXZG010000166.1 GCA_025355645.1 Gammaproteobacteria bacterium
GCAGGTCCGTCTGGGTGCCAGCGCACCCAAAGTGTGACTGCGACCCGATCGTGCGTTGGCGCACGTATATCGCAGTGTGAGACGAGGTAATGGGCGGAATTTGCGATCAACGATCCCGAAACTGGCGCAGGCGGCGATCAATTTCAGCGCTTTCAATAATTGGCGCGCCTGATGCGAACCAATGCCTAGCCAACAACCCTGCGCCACTGCTCGTGCCGCATCACCTTGAACGAAATCTGCCGGCCACACAGTCCATGAGTAGGCAAAGTTCAGCGCTGGCGATTGCTGCCCCGCAAGTGTCGATGAGCACCGGTCGCCCGGGCATGGAGATTTATTGTTTTCTGCCGCCCATCAGCAGCAACCCGCCGCCAAGCACAATTGCGCCGATGCTTGCCCATATGGGGATATTGACAGTCCTGTTTTCGTTGACCGACAGGTCGAGAGACCCTATCTGCGCCTCATGAGTCTTAGTAGAGTAAGTGTAACCACCGCGGGCTAGGCCGAGTATGCCACCCGCTATCAGCAAAATTGCCACGATCTTAATTAGATCCATGATGCTCCCCAATTGTTATAGATAGTAACGTTTCGATGGAACGAACCATCCGTTACCGATCCCTGCCCCTTCGGGTCAACCCGTTGGATTGGGCACTGCTAAATCGAAAATAAGTCCCCGCCGACATTGTGGCTTGAGCTATCCTAAAGTCAATCCGCTGGCGCCACCGAACGCTCTGTGCGCTGGCAGATAGAAGTATGCCTACCTGAGCGCATGCTATGCGCGTTCATTCACTCGAAGGAAAAAACCATGAAATCTAGAATTGCAGCAAGCATCCTGGTCATCGCCTCATTGTCGGCGCCCGTCATTGCGCTTGCCGCTGATGCGGACGCGGACCGGTCACACCCAAAAGCCTTCGTAAAGGACTCGGTCATTACGACGAAGGTCAAGGCCAAGCTCGCCGCTGAGCACGTACAGAGCCTCGGCCGCATCCATGTCGATACCGATGCGAATGGGGTCGTTTGGCTTCGTGGTACCGCTAGGACTCAAGATGCGGCGGATTTAGCTGTTTCTTTGGCCAAAGGTACCGAAGGTGTCAAGGACGTTCACAGCCATATCACCATCAAGAAAGATGATTGATATCCGGGCCTGAACCGGAAAATTCGGGGTTTTGCGCGTCACGCAAAAGGCGTGACGCGCATGTTTCACTGTCGATAACGGTGCCGCGCGTCCCGCAGTGGCCGATGGACGCACGCTGCCTTGGCGCTGGAACCCCCGATATTCGAGCGATTCGAGGCGGCGGAGACCATTCCGTCCGACAGCCAATACAGACAATCGGCGCCTTTCTCGCCCCGTTATTCTTACTAGGGGCGTCACACCAACGGTGGAATTGTTGCGTGAAAGGCGCGTTTCACTTATGGCCCCCGGAGACAAGTATTCCGGAACCTGTACCACGAACCCGCTGGATGGTTTCTGCCCAAGCCCTGTACTATAAAACGCCTGCGGCGAGGATCGCTCACGCCGGCTCGCATTCAGCTGCGGTTCATTGGGCTCGTACGCGCTGAGGTGGATCGCGATCTGCGGAGCTATGCTCGTGCAGTTGGT
Organism: Gammaproteobacteria bacterium; assembly: GCA_025355645.1. Taxonomy (GTDB): domain Bacteria; phylum Pseudomonadota; class Gammaproteobacteria; order Steroidobacterales; family Steroidobacteraceae; genus Bog-1198. The sequence continues at coordinate 1,598 of JANXZG010000166.1, forward strand.
GAAAGGCTCCGCACTTTGATACCTAAGTATGCAATCGTGGGCCACAGACAAATCACCTGCAAGTGAACACAAAAAGACCGGCGCGACAGTGGTGGTATACGCGCAGCATCTGCGTTGACGACATTCTCGACCGAGAGATTGTCGCCTCTGTAATGGCGGCGCAGTGTCCGTTTTGGGAGCGAGCGGTGATCACAGGCTGTTAAGCGAACGATGTAAACTCCGACCTCGATCGGGTGGAGCCTTTACGTGCGCGGCTCGGTATACCGCCTGTCGCAAATCCGGCTCCAATGCTGTCCAAAGGCAATTCGGCTTGCATGCACAGTACATCCCTAAGCGGGCGCGTTGCCGCAACCAGTGGCTTCTGCGGGAGTGAGATTAACCGGGTGCCGGCAGAATGATCGATAGAGCGCAAATCAAGGTATTAGCACTTGATGATGAGCCCTTCATGCTCAGTCTGCTGGTGCGCACGCTCGAGCAGTTAGCTTTCGTGCAGATAACGGCGTGCGGTAGTGGGCGCGATGCGCTAAAGGAGATGGATCGCCCGCAGGGCACCCCAGATCTAATCCTGCTGGACCTGAACATGCCGGAAATGGATGGCGTGGAATTCTTGCGAAAACTCGTCGACCGGCGCTACACGGGTGCGCTGATCCTGGTGAGCGGCGAAGATGAGCAGATCCTGCAGTCCGTCGGCAAACTCGTGCAGGCACACCGGATGACCGCGCTCGGTCACGCGCGCAAGCCGTTGCAACCGAAAGCGCTTGAGGCCCTGATTGGAAAATGGCAGCCGGCCGCCGGGGCCAAACGTCGTGCCGGAAGAGCCGTGTTCAGCGCCCAGGATGTTCGTGCCGCCATTGCCAATCGCGAGTTCGTGAATTTCTACCAGCCGGTCGTGTCGGTCGCGACCGGGAAACTGGTCGGGGCCGAGGCGCTTGTGCGCTGGCGCCATCCGGCGATCGGCATGGTCTACCCAGACCAGTTCATTGGCATAGCGGAATCGAATGGGTTAATCAGCGACCTGACCCGAACTGTGCTGGACGAAGCGCTCGCGCAGGCTCGGCAGTGGCGAGACGCCGGACTGCCACTGCAGGTAGCAGTCAATGTCTCGACGGAGGACCTGGCTTCGCTGGATTTCCCGGACGTTGTCGCAAGATGCGCGAGCAACGCCGGCCTTGCGCCGACCGACGTGATGCTGGAAGTGACGGAAAGCCGCTTGATGGCCATGTTGGTCATCGCGCTCGATGTCCTGAATCGACTCAGGCTGAAGCGCTTCCGGCTGTCCATTGACGATTTTGGGACCGGACATTCCTCTCTGGCGCAACTTCGTGATATTCCCTTTGATGAGCTGAAGATTGACCGCGGCTTTGTGCATGGCGCCGGATCCGACACCAAGCTTCGCGCGATTTTCAACGCGAGCCTGGAGTTGGGTAAGCAGCTGCAAATGCAGGTTGTCGCCGAAGGGACTGAGAATCGCGCGGACTGGGATTTCCTGCGCCACAGCGGTTGCGACCGGGCTCAAGGCTACTTCATCGCAAAGCCCATGCCCGGCGTGGAAATGATCGGCTGGCACGCCGCGTGGAATGCGCGGCTATCGGCTGAATCGCTCGTGTAAGCGCTAGGCGGGCAAGGCGCTTAGCAGCGCATAAACCTGGGTACGCCCGAATGCGCCTCCTTCTATTATCGGACCCGAGCCTGGAAGTCCGCCAATGGTGGCGCGGCGCTCCGGAGCCGCCGCGCCGATTACTTCCGGAAAAGTGTGACTGCCACTTCGGTGACACTGTCAACGGGCAGGGAATTGAGCGCCGCAGCCTTGCGTATTGCCGCCTCGCTCGGGCCATCGTAGATGCAGAAGGTCTTGGTTTTATCTGCATTCGCGTACGACTTCACCCAGGTCACGCCTACCGTCGCATTGTTTGCGTTGACTTTTCTTCCTGGTCGCCGCGTCGAGCCCATCCAGTGCGCCGGCCGGGAACGTGCGCTCGACCATGAAGCGGTGTGTGGCCGGCTTGGCTGGAGTGGCCGAGGCTGGCGTTGAATTGTCTGCGGCAAAAGCGGGGGCCAGCAGCAAAACGGACAACAGGGCAATAAGCTTCGTCATCATTTTCATTCTCTCCCGGGTTATCTGATTTCAGAGGATCGACAAGGCGAATTTCGATCATGCATGTGGATGTTTCAAGGGCGCAGGTTCGAGCAGGATTCGCGACAAGATTGCAATGCTCGCGTATGCAAGATTCAATTGAATCGGCAGAACTACCTAGATTGGGCTAAGTCCTGCCTACTTTGGCAAAGCGTCTGCGCTTGAGTATGGCGGGACCTAGAGGCCTGTCGGCGGTTGCAGACCTTATCTGAAATATTATGCTTATGGGCAAACCATTGTATCCGCTAGTATTCCCTCCGGCACGAAACAAACTCCGGATGCTTGTGGAGTTTGCGCCGCTGGAAAGCTATCCTTGGCGTGCGCCGAAAAGGCAATCACTTCTGGAGCATGCACATGAAAACCCCGATCCTCGCTGTTGTCCTGGCAGTCGCCGTCGCGCACCCAGCGTTTGCGGCCCTGAAGCAGGGTGACGCAGCTCCCGACTTCTCGGCTCAGGCATCGCTCGCCGGCAAAGCCTTTTCGTACTCCCTCGC
>JANXZG010000025.1 GCA_025355645.1 Gammaproteobacteria bacterium
CATGAAAACCCCGATCCTCGCTGTTGTCCTGGCAGTCGCCGTCGCGCACCCAGCGTTTGCGGCCCTGAAGCAGGGTGACGCAGCTCCCGACTTCTCGGCTCAGGCATCGCTCGCCGGCAAAGCCTTTTCGTACTCCCTCGCCGGCGCGCGGGCGAAGGGCCCGGTAGTCGTGTACTTCTATCCGTCGGCCTTTACCGGCGGCTGCAATATCCAGGCGCATGAGTTCGCCGAGAACATGGATAAATTCCAAGCGGCGGGAGCGAGCGTGATTGGCGTGTCCTTGGACAACATCACGCGGCTGAACGACTTTTCCGCCGATCTCAAGTACTGCGCTGGTAAGGTTCCCGTCGCATCGGACGCGGATGGCAAGATTGCGGCCTCCTATCAGCTGAAGGTAGCCCCCGAGGAACTTGGCGCCAAGGATTCGCGCGGCATCGAGATTGGCCACGGGTTCGCGGAACGCACGACCTTCATTGTATCCAGGGATGGAAAGATCGCAGCGACGATCGGGGGCCTTGCGCCGGCGAAGAATGTCGAGAGTGCACTGGCCGCGGTCAAGGGAATCAGCGCAGCGGGCGCTAACAAATAAGCGCAGAGGCGCCGGAATAGCGGGTTCGGCCGCGGGCGAGGTCGGCAGTGGACCCGAGCGATCTTGCGAGCGCGCTGGCCGACGTCGAGAGTCGCTACCGCGCCAGGCATCCGCACAGCGCGCGCCGCCATGCAAGCGCTAGATCGCACCTGCCGGGCGGCAACACCCACACGGTGCTCCATTACAGTCCCTTCCCGCTGACATTCGCCGCTGGCCGGGGTAACCGGCTGACCGATATCGATGGGCTGGACTACCTCGACCTGCTGGGAGAATACTCGGCGGGTCTCTATGGGCATTCCAATCCGGTCGTCCAGGCGGCGCTGCGGCAGGCGCTGGACGATGGGCTCGCGCTCGGCGGCCCCAATGTGTATGAAGCGCGGCTGGCCGAAGCAGTCTGCGCTCGCTTCCCATCGATGAATCTGGTGCGCTTCACGAATTCTGGCACCGAAGCGAATCTGATGGCGCTGTCGATCGCGCGCGCGCGGTTGCCAGGTCGCACGCGCCTGATGGTATTCGGCGGCGCATACCACGGCAGCGTTTTTCAATTTCGTCACGGCGGCGCCGCGCTTAATGCCCCGTTTGACTGGCTGATCGGTACCTACAATGACACCGAGGGCACGCGTGCGCAGCTGCGCTCGCACGGCGCATCGCTCGCCGCGGTTATCGTCGAGCCCATGCTCGGGGGCGGATGCATCGTCGGATCCGCAGAGTTTCTGGCCATGCTGCGTGATGAATGCACGGCAAGTGGCACGGTCTTGATCTTCGATGAAGTGATGACATCGCGCCTGTCGAGCGCTGGCAGGCAAGGGCTGCTCGGCATACGGCCCGACATGACGACGCTGGGAAAATACCTCGGCGGCGGGGCGAGCTTCGGTGCCTTCGGCGGCCGGCGCGACATTATGCAGCGCCTGGATCCGGCCGAACCGGAAGCGTTCAGTCATGCGGGGACGTTTAATAACAATGTGCTGTCCATGGCAGGCGGGCTTGCGGGACTGACGCAGGTATTCTCGGCAGCGGAAAGCTCGCGGATCAACGAACTCGGGGACCGGTTGCGTACGCGCCTCAATGAGATGGGGGCTGCACACCGGATGCCCTTCCAGGCGACTGGCGCAGGCTCGCTGATCGGGCTTCACTTCGCCGGCGGAATAATCCAGAACGGCGCTGATATCGAGCCGGCCGGGGTGAAAAGGCAGCATGCAAAAGCTCTACTCGAGGGTCTTTTCCACCTGGAGATGATCGATCGCGGCTACTATCTTGGCCGCCGGGGATTTATCTCCCTGTCCCTACCCACCACGGCTGCGGATTGCGAGGCCTTCGCGGCCGCAGTGGACCAATTCCTGGCCATTCGGGGTTCCTTGATACCGGTTGACCTGGCGGACTACGGTGGTCGATGATCCGCGGGACATTTCATCGCGCCAGTTACAACCCCCAGGGGATCCTGAATGTACGTTCCAGAGCATTTTCGCGAAACCAGAATTGAGGTGCTTCAGGCTCTGATCGATCAGCATCCGCTGGCTACGCTCGTAGCGATGACTGGCGCGGGGGTGACGGCGAATCACATCCCGATGCGTGCAAAGTTAGAGGAGGGTGGGCGAGGGCGCCTGCGCGGCCATATTGCCCGTGGCAACACGCTTTGGCGCGAGCTCAAGGAAGACTCTCCGGTGCTTGCGATTTTCATGGGTTCCGACCACTACATTTCACCGGTCTGGTATCCGAGCAAGCAGCAAAACCCCAAGACCGTGCCGACCTGGAATTACGCGACCGTGCACCTGCAGGGCACCATCCACTTCATCCATGAGGCGAGCTGGCTGCGGGAGTTTGTGACTGAACTGACCGACGTTCACGAGCAGGGCCGCCCGCAGCGCTGGCATATCAGCGATGCGCCCGCCGACTATATCGATGCGATGCTGCGCGCTATCGTCGGGTTTGAAATCGAGGTCACCGGCATCACGGGAAAATCCAAGGGCAGCCAGAACCGCCCCGAAAAAGATCGCGCCGGCGTTCGCGCGGGCCTCGGCGCGGATGGCCGAAATGCTCTGGCAATTGCCGAGATCGCACCGGGTGCAAAGTAAAACGTCCGATGCTTGCCCAGGAACATTTCGCCGGGGCGCCAGCCCTCGCTCCGGCCCGTGCGGACGAGCGCAATTGTGGGCTTGATTCGGTCCGGGGTTTCGCCCTGCTCGGCATCCTGCTGCTGAATATCTGCGCGTTTGGACTGCCTAGCGCAGCCTACGTAAACCCAGCACCGGCCGGAGGCGCCACGGGCCCAAACTTGCTGCTGTGGGCGCTAATTACGGTGCTGGCAGATGGCAAGATGCGCGCCATTTTCTCGCTGACTTTCGGCGCCAGCGTCTATCTGCTGGTCGACCGGCTCTGCCGCAAAGGCGCTGGCGCTGATGCGGCGGATATTCATTATCGGCGCATGTTGTGGCTGATGCTGTTCGGAATACTCCACGCCTACCTGATCTGGTGGGGCGATATTCTGTATTACTACGCCAGCCTGGGCCTGGTCCTGTATCCGTTGCGCAAGCTCTCGGCGCGCACGTTGCTGATCTTTGCCGGGATACTCGGGGTGGGATTGTCGGTACTGCCGATAGCCTACCAACAACATCTGCACGCACAACGTTCCGAGTATGTGCGGATTCAGGCCGACGTGGATGCGGGCAAGGAGCTGAGCGCGCAGCAGCAGGAAACAAAGAAGGACTGGGAAGACGTTCTCAAGAGTATGACTCCGTCTGCGCAGGACCTGAAGCTCGAAACCGATGCGCACCTGGGGAGCTACCTTGGGCTGCTGCAGTATCGAGCCAAGGATGTCTTCCACGGTCACAGCGCGCCGCTGTACTTCCCGTTTCCCTGGTTCGATATCCTGAGCATGATGCTGGTCGGGATCGTAATGATGAAGACGGGCGTGCTGCTCGCCCAGCGATCCACGAAGTTCTACCTCTGGATGGCGCTGTTATCCTTCAGCATCGGCCTGTCTGCAAACGCTTGGAGCGTCTGGGTATGCATTCGGAATAAATTCGCGCTCGAGTCGCTGATTTTGTCCAACGCGACGTACGAATTGGGGCGCTTCACGGCATTCGGCTATATTGCGCTGCTGATGGTCGCCATCCGCTGCGGCGCGCTGCGCCGGCTCACCGCCAGCCTGGCAAACGTCGGACAGATGGCTTTCACCAATTACATCCTGACATCACTGATCTGCACGACCATTTTTGAGGGCTACGGATTTGCCTTGTTCGGCAAGCTGCAGCGTTATGAGCTGTACGCGATCGTTCCGTTCGTCTGGCTGGTCATTCTTGTCATCAGCCCGATCTGGCTACGCCACTTTCGCTTTGGTCCGCTCGAGTGGGTATGGCGCTCGCTGACCTATGGGAAAAGACAAGCGTTCAGGCTGCCAGCGCCGGCCCCATTACCGTAGGGCTGCGTCGACGCTGAATCGCCCGGCGCCATTTGCCATCAAGAACAGAAAGCCGCCCGCCAGCCCAAAGTCCTTAAGCAGCATGATCTGTTGCATTTGGTCGGGCGAGCCGGCGTGAAACAGCAGCGCCGCGACGATGCTGAAGCCCGCGAGCAGCAGCGCAATCGGCCGGGTGAACAAGCCGATGATGATCGCGATACCGCCGCCCAGCTCGAGCAAAATCACCAGGGGCAACAGGCCGCCGGGCACACCGGCATGCTGCATGTAGGCTTGCGTACCGGCGTAAGCGCCGATTTTCTCCCAGCCTGCCAGCACGAACGGGATGCTGATCAATAGGCGGCCAACGAGCTCAGCATACGGCTTCAGTGAGTCAAATAGGCTATTCATTGTGTTTTCTCCCTGCGCAGTGGTAACACTCATGCGGCGAGGCGCGCGATGTGCGCGCCCGCCCTCGCCAGACCCGCCTCCTTGCTTTGCGGGCCCATGTTCAGGCCCTCAGCGTACACAAATTCCACGTCCACAATGCCGAGAAAGCGCAGGAAATCGCGCACATAGCTGGTCTGCGTATCGAGCGGCGTGCCCGCGTAGACGCCGCCACGCGCCGCAAAAACATAGGCCTTCTTGCCGGTCAGCAGTCCCTTTGGACCCTGTTCGGTATAGGCAAAGGTCACACCGGCGCGTGCAATGTGATCGAAGTAGGCCTTCAGCTGTGACGGCACCCCGAAGTTGTACATCGGCAGGCCGATCACAATCACGCTGGCCTCCTTCAGTTCGCGAATCAGCTGGTCGGAATATTCGACGATCGCGTGCTGAGCGGCGCTACGCTGCTCGGGCTTCGCAATGAATGCCCCAAAGCGCTCGGCGTTCAGATGCGGCACGGGTTCGGCCGCGGCGACGTCGCGCACGAGGATGGTCGCGTCCGGGTGACGGTCCTTGAAAGTGGCGACGAACTGATTCGCCAGCTGGCTCGACTGGCCATTGCCATTGTGGATACTGGCGTTGATCTGCAAAAGGGTGGTCATGTCATCTCTCCTTGGGGCCGCAGGGAAACTGCTTATTGCGGCTGCAGCATTAAAGTATTGATTGAGTAGATATAAAAGTACAAAATTGAGCGTATATACATTCATTTATTAGATAATTTATGGCTAACCCGCGGATTTCATTGGAACATTGGCGAGCTTTAATGACAGTCGTTGATGCCGGCGGCTACGCCCAGGCCGCCATCGCACTGCATAAGAGTCAGTCCGCAGTCACTTACGCGGTTAAGAAGCTCGAAGCGTTGCTCGGGGTGCAGGTGTTCAAGGTGGTTGGCCGCAGGGCCCATCTCACCTCCACGGGTGAGGTCCTGTACCGGCGCGCCAAGGCGCTGCTTGAGGAAGCGGGGGCGCTCGAAGGCGCGGCCGCTGTCCTTGCGGCCGGTTGGGAGGCGGAATTGCGGCTGGCGGTGGAGATCATCTTTCCCACTTGGCTGCTGCTCGAATGTCTTGCGCGCTTCGCCCTGGAACGGCCGCAGACCCGGATCGAGCTGTATGAGACCGTGCTCAGCGGCACCGAGGAAGCGCTGGTGCAGCGGAAAGTGAACCTGGCGATCTGCTCGCAGGTCCCCGCCGGGTTTGGTGGCGATCTGCTGATGCGACTGCGCTTCGTCGCAGCGGCACATCCAGAGCATCCCTTGTTCAAGCTGGGCCGCGAGCTGAGGCTGCAGGATCTGCGCAAGCACCGTCACCTCGTGATCCGCGATAGCGGCAGCCAACGCAACAGCATGACCTGGCTCGGCGCCGAACAGCGCTGGGCATTTAGCAACAAGGCAACGTCGATACACGCGGCTGTCATGGGACTTGGATTCGCGTGGTACGCGGAGGAAACCATACGCGGCGAACTCGACAGTGGGCTGCTAAAAGCGCTGCCGCTACGCGAGGGGAGCGAGCGCTTCGGGGATTTATACCTCGTGCACGCCGATCGGGATTACGCGGGACCTGGAGCCTTGCGCCTGGCCGAGATCATTCGCGAGCGCGTCGCGCGCCACCCCGTCAGTGGCCGCCTGGACTGAATAGCTCCGCCATGCAGCTGAGATCCACGCGCCCGGCGCGGGAGGCCACGCCCTCGGCGCGCAGGCGCCTGGCCTGCTCGCGGTAATGCCGCGAGGATTTATCAAAGACGATGCGCCCGCCCGCACCAAGGACCCGGTGCCAGGGCAGGTTCATTTCATCTGACGCCACTCGTAGCGCCAATCCTGCCAGGCGTGCACGGCCCGGCAGGCCAGCGGCCCGTGCCACGGCGCCATAAGTCGACACCTGCCCGCGCGGGATCGTGCACACCACTTCCCAGATCGCCTGGATCCCGGGGTTAACTTCGACGGCCGCGGGCCGGCGCGAACCTGGGCCCTTGGCGCGCCGCGGCAGGAACATGTCAAGCAATGTTTTACCGGAACGCGGCATGAACGCAGCGTGCCATAGCTTGTACTGGTAGCGCAAAATGGACCGGTGAGCAAAGTTCGCGGTTTCATTCTGCAGGCCAGCTACCGGGTCATCCCGCAGCAGGGTGGGCACCGTGCCCCGGTGGTGCATCTGTATGGCCGCCTCGAGGACGGCGGTACGTTCCTGGTGCGCGATGACCGGCAGCGGCCACATTTTTTTATTGCTGCAAGCGACGAGGAGCGGGTGCTCGGCTTATCAGGGCCGGAATCCAAGCAGAGTAACAAGCGCACTTTCAGTGGCGCGCGCGTCAACCAAATCGAGGTGGGCACCCCTTCGGAGGTGCCCGCGGTGCGGGACCGTCTGCATGCGGCGGGCATCGGCACCTACGAGGCGGACGTGCGCTTCGCGCTGCGTTACCTGATCGAGCGTGGCATCAAGGGTGCCTGCGAAATTGACGGGGAGGCCGTTGCCGGTCTGGGCATCACCTGGCTGTTCAACAACCCCTCGCTACGGCCAGCTACCGTGAAGGTGAATCCTCGCGTGCTCTCGTTCGACATCGAAACCAATCCCCGCAATGAACGGCTGCTGGCGATATCCTTGTATGCGCCGGGCATCGATGAGGTGCTGATCGTCGATGGCAGCGATCGCGCGATGCCGCAAATGGCCATCCGCTGCGGCGATGAATTTACCGCGCTGGAAGCTTTTTGCGAGCGTATCCGGCGCCTCGATCCGGATGTGCTGACCGGCTGGAATATCATCGATTTTGACCTGTCGGTGCTACAGCGCGTCGCTGCGCGCGTGGGGCATCCGTTCCTTCTGGGACGGGACCACGGCGCGACGCGGATCCGCAAGGCCGAAGGCTACTTTGGCAGCGGCCAGGCCAGCATCCCCGGCCGCCTCGTGCTCGACGGAATTGACCTGCTGCGCGGCGCATTTGTCCGCATGGACGACTATTCGCTCGATGCGGTTGCGCGCGAGGTCCTCGGCGAAGGTAAGGCCCTCAGCGGGGAGGTGCAGGATCGCGTGGCGGAGATCACGCATAACTACCGCCATGACCTGACGGCATTCGCGTTGTACGCCCGCACCGATGCCAGGCTCGCCTTCGAGATCGTCGCTAGGCTCGATGTCATACCGCTAGCCTTTGCGAGAAGCCAGCTCACCGGCATGACGCCGGACCGGGTGGCGGCGAGCATTGCATCGTTCGATTTTTTGTACCTTAGCGAACTGTGGAAGCTCGGCATCGTGGCGCCGAGCGTCGGCTCAGGCGATGGCGGCGACGGCGCCCCGCAGCAGGGCGGGCACGTGCTCGAACCGTTGACGGGGCTGCACCAGAATGTCTGGGTATTCGACTTCAAGAGCCTGTATCCGAGCCTGATACGCACGTTTAACATCGATCCACTATCCTACGTGGCGCACCCGGCACCGGAGGTTGATCTGATTCGCACACCCGCCGGTGCATTTGGCCGCGAGCCGGCAATCCTGCCGGGCATGCTCGATGATTTGTTTCCGCGTCGCGAGGCCGCTAAACACAATGGCGATGCCGTTGCATCGCATGCGATCAAGATCCTGATGAACTCCTTCTACGGAGTGCTCGGCACCTCCGCATGCCGCTTCTATAATCCGGCGCTCGCGAACTCGATCACCGGCATGGGCAAGGAGATCCTGCTGTGGTCGAAGGGATGGTTTGAAGCCGCCGGCTTGCGCGTGCTGTATGGCGATACCGACAGCCTGTTTGTCCAGTCGCAGGGCGGCGAGCCGGCGCAGCTGCATGAGCAGGGTCAGCGGCTGGCGACATCGTTGAATGGCGATCTTGCCGCGTACGTCGACCAGCAGTGGCGAGTGCCGAGCCGCCTTGAGCTGCAATGCGAGAAGCTGTACCTGAAGCTGTTCCTGCCTCATTCACGCCACAGCACGCGCGGTGCAAGCAAGCGCTACGCCGGCCTGCGGCATGGCGACAGTCTCGACAACGTCGAATTCATCGGAATGGAGGTCGTACGCCGCGACTGGACCGCGCTAGCGAAGCAGGTGCAACGCGAATTGTATCAGCGGCTCTTTACCGACCAGGCGGTCGATGCCTATCTCGCAGAAGTTGTGCGCAGGGTGCGCGCGGGCCTGATGGACGATGCCCTGGTGTATCGCAAGAATTTGCGCAAGCATACGGATGAATACACCGCGACGACCCCGCCGCATGTGGTTGCTGCGCGAAAATCCACGCTGCCGCCGGGCCGGCTGGTCAGCTATGTCATGACGAGCGCGGGACCCGAGCCACTTGATCACATCGAGCATCCACTCGATCGCGAACACTATGTGCTGAAGCAGGTAAAACCCGTGGCGGAGCCTGTGCTTGAGACGCTGGGACTTGATTTCGAGCAGGTGATCGGCGATAGCCGCCAGATCGAGCTGTATCCGGCGCGCGACGAGTGCTAGCGCCGTTTGCGCCATGCGCTGGGGTTACTTCGCCTTGCGCGGCGTTTTCCAGAAGGTTGCAGCGCTCTCGACCTGCTTCCAGATGGGGCTCTGGAACACCGAATCATCAAACACCTTGCTCCATTTCGATGCCTGCGGCTTGACCTGCGGGCGTATCTTGTGCAGATCCCGAAAGCCGTGCACCAGGTCATCCTCATACGTGACCTGCTCGATCTGGTTGAAATTATGCTCGAGCGGCTCCTCGCCCAAAAAGCGATAGATGCCAGCCATCGTCTGCTTGGGCTGGCGCGTCAGCTCCTCATAATCGACAAAATGCATGCTACTGGCCCAGCCGCGAGTCAGCGCGTCCCTGATGCCGATATAGGATCGGCCGACCACCTGAGCGGCATCGAGGAAGACTTCCACCCTGCCCTGCGCGGTCTTGAACTTCAGCGCGACCGCCGGGTCCGTCTGCACGTCGTTGAACACGGAGGTCTTGCGGCAGACTTCCTCGAAGGAGGCCAGCACATCGCGCAAATCGCGCACCGACACGATGACCCGGACCTTGTCCCGCCCGCCCAGGATGCCGGACGCCAGTTCCAGGAACTCGGGCCAGTAACGGTTTTTGTCGATGCATACCGGGCGCTCAATGCGCGCGAAGTAACCTTCGAGCATCGCGCGCAGTACATCTTCCTTGGCTGCGTCGCTTTGCGCCCGGTCGGTGGCGCGAAACCCATCATTGCGGTCCCAGGCGTTTCGCACCTGTACCAGCATGTCGACAATGCCGGAAGTAGGCGTGACGTGGATATCAGGATTCTGGGCGAGGATGTTGGCCAGCAGCGTGGAGCCGCTGCGGGGCAGGCCGGCCAGGAAATAAATGCGCTTTTTCATCGAGTTGTCATCGCTTGGTTAGCCGCTTCGTCTTATTGGCGCCAACAATAGCCTGAATAACGCTGCATGACAAAATGCGCAGCTCCGGACCGGGACTGAGCATGCAGCGCAAAAAACCGCTGAGTGGCCGGCGATTTCTCAGGAACGGCGTCCGGGTTTTACCGGAGTCAGCTCAACGGAAAAGCGATAGTTATGGGGCTCGCCCGGCTGCAGCACGCCTACCCCGATGACCTGGCGCGCTATTTTCTCGCCGCGAGAATTGGTAATCGCCACCACGACGCAGTATTCGCTCGGCCCGTGCGCGAAGGGAACCGCGACGGTTCCCTCCACGCTCAATGCGGAAATTCTCTCAGGCTCGGATTCGCTTGCCCCGGAATTGAAGCGCAGATGATGCCGGCATGCCGGGCATACATTCGCACTGACCAGCACAGTCGCTTTGCAGTGCGGACAGGTTCGCGACGCCCCCGCGCTACCCGGGCGAGCGGCAGCGACGCTCATGGTCAGCGGCCGTCACCGATCCGGCCGACATCGAGCTTCGCGACCTTCTCATCGTCCCAGCCAAACTGCACGTTGCCGCGCATGCGCGAGCCCGCGGCGACGGTAATCGATCCGGCTTTGACATCGCCGACGATGACACCGCCGTCCATGACGTCGACGCGCTTGGCAGACTCGATGTTGCCCTGCAGCTCGCCCGCCACATGAACCACGGCGGCCATGACCTGGCCGGTCAGGTGCGCGCCGGACTCAATCGTGAAGTTTCCATCGATGCGCACATCGCCCTTGAAGCGTCCCGCGATCCGCACGCTACCGGATCCCTCGATCTTGCCCTCAATCACGAGGCCGGCCGCGATCACCGATTCGCCGCCTTCGACGCGCTCCTTGGGCTTGTTGCGCGGCGTATTAACAACGCTCGGATCAACGGACGGCCGTTCGGGCGCCACGGGTGCAAGAGCCGGGCTCGAGGCCGCCGAAGCGGGTGTGTTGGTTTCTTTCCAAAGCGCCATATATGTTGAGCCTCCCGAGAACTAAGGTGTTGCCATGTGTCGCCCCTAAAGTAGCCTTACCGGGAGCCGTCCCGACACTGTCTCGCATTGGCGACGGTAGGGCAGGGCCGCCCGAAGGGGCATACGCGCCTCGTCATCATACTACCGCCGCGCCGCGGTGGCGTTCGCTATGATCGGACTTTGGTCACATAGGGGAGATACCGGTGACACGCAAACTCAGAATGGGCATGGTCGGGGGCGGACCCGGTGCGTTCATCGGGCCCGTTCACAAGATCGCGGCGGAAATGGGCGGCAAAATCGAGCTTGTGGCCGGGGCTTTTGCGCAGACCGCCGAACGCTCGCGCCAGGCTGGCGAGGGCTTCCGTATTGACCCGGCGCGCGCCTACGGCAGCTACCAGGACATGCTGCGGGCGGAACGGGCGCGCCCCGACCCCATTGATTTCATCGTTGTTGCAACGCCAAACCATTTGCACCTGCCGGTATCGCTCGAAGCATTGCAGGCAGGCTTTGCGGTCATGAGCGACAAGCCGGCGACTGCAACGTATGAGGAAGCGCTGGTATTGCAGGCGGCAGTTGAGACATCCGCGCAGCCCTATGCGCTGACTCACACGTACGCGGGCTATGGCATGGTTCGCGAGGCCCGGGCACTGTGTGCAAGCGGCCGGCTGGGTGCTATCCGCAAGGTCGCGGTGGAGTATTTACAGGGCTGGCTGAGCCAGCCCATTGAGCGCAGCGGTCACAAGCAGGCCGAATGGCGCTCCAATCCGGCCTTCAGCGGAGCCGGGGGCTGCATCGGCGATATCGGGACCCATGCGTTTCACATGGTCGAGTACGTGGCCGGCATTGAGGTCACGCAGATAAATGCCACGTTGCGCCGCGTCGTGCCGGGGCGACAGCTGGATGATGATTGCAACGCTATGCTGCGTTTTGCAAACGGGGCGAGCGGCGTCCTGATGGCCTCCCAGGTTGCCACGGGTGAGCTGAACGAGCTGCGACTGCGCATTTACGGTGAACTCGGTTCGCTCGACTGGCGCCAGCAGGACCCAGGCCGCTTAACGCTGCGCTGGGCCGACGGGCCCGAGCAGACGTATCACGGCGCCACGCGCTATCTCAGCGAGGATGCGAAGGCAGCATTCCTGCTGCCGCCCGGCCACCCGGAAGGAGTCATCGAGGCATTCTCGGTGCTTTATGCAGAATTTGCGCAGACGCTGATCGAGCGCCAGCGTGATCCGGCTTCACCCCTGCCACCGACATTGCCAGGGATCCGCGCGGCTGTGCGCGGCATGCGCTTCATCGAGCGCGCCATCGAAAGCGATCGGCAGCAGGCCTGGGTCAAATTCTAGTCCCTGGCCTCAGGCGGGAGCGGCAAGGTACTGGCTGACATAGTCCCGCACGCCGTCCTCAAGCGAGGTGAACGGACGCGTATAGCCGACGCTTGCGAGTTTCGCCATCGGCGCCTCGGTAAAGTACTGGTACTTGCCCTTTAGCACGTCGGGCATATCAATGATTTCTATCTTCGGCTCGATGCCCATCGCCCGGAATGTTGCATGGGCGAGGTCCTTCCAGGTGCGCGCCCGGGCATTGCCGCAGTTGAACAGGCCGCTAATGGTCGGGTTTTCGAGAAAATACAGCGTGACATTCACGGCATCCCGAACGTAGATGAAATCGCGCTTCTGCTCGCCATCGGCGTAGTCGCTGCGATAGGACCTGAATAATCGGATGCGGCCGTCTTTCCTGATCTGGTCGTAGCCCTTGCGGACCATCGAGCACATATCGCCCTTGTGATCCTCGTAGGGTCCATAGACGTTGAAGTACTTCAATCCGGCAATGTGGCGGAAATGCTGGTGATTGCGCGCCCACAAGTCGAACAGGTGTTTGGAGTAACCGTACATGTTCAGCGGATGCAGTGCATCGAGTGATCCCGCGTCATCCTGGTAGCCAAGACTGCCATCCCCATAGGTGGCGGCTGACGAGGCATAGATGAACCTGACCTGTTTTTGCAGGCTCCATTCGCACAGGCTGCGCGTGTAGCGATAATTGTTGCGCAGCAAGTAATCGGCATCTGTCTCGGTGGTCGAGCTGCAGGCCCCGAGGTGAATCAGGGCTTGCGCGTCCTTGATCGCGCCGCTGGCGATCAGGGCGAGAAACTCATCCGGCGCGACCAGGTCCTCGAACTTCAGTCCGCGCAAGTTCTTCCATTTCGCCTCCCGGCCCAGCACATCCACGAGCAGCAGGTCGGTGTGGCCGCGCGCGTTGAGTTCCGCGACGACATTGCGGCCAATGAAGCCGGCGGCTCCGGTGACAATGATTTGGCTAGCCATGCTTGTTCACTGCGTTCCCATGAACCGCTAGGATCCGCTCGATCGTACTGGTTGTCGATTTTCCCTCGACCAGATCCGCAAGCACCACCTTGCCGCCGTGCGCCTCGACGATATCCCGGCCGCTGACATAATGCGCCCAGTCGCTGCCCTTCACTAAAACCTGCGGCAGGATCCTCGCGATGATGTCCTTCGGTTCCTTCTCACCAAATAATACGACGTAGTCTACGGCGCGCAGCGAGCCTAGGACGAATGCGCGATCAAGCTCATTGTGTATCGGGCGGTTCGCGCCTTTGTTAGCCCTGACCGACTCGTCGGTGTTCAATCCGACGACCAGCGCATCTCCCTGGTTGCGCGCAAAATTGAGGTAGCTCACGTGACCGCGATGCAGGATATCGAAACAGCCGTTAGTAAACACCAGCCGCTTGCCCGCCGCAAGCAGGCTGTCGCGTTGCACGCGGACCTCATCGACGCTCAGGAGTTTTGGTTGATCGATCTGCATCTTAAGGGTTCCCCAAAGCTTCAAAGCCGCAGCATGTGCAGCAGGTTCTCAGCGCAGCCGTAGTCGGCAATGACGAGGTCGGCGCCGGCTCGCACAAGTCGCTTGCGCTTTGCCTGGTTTACGCCGGCGCCGCGCGCCTCGTCGCTGGCGATGCCAAGGGCCACGCCGCCGCGCTTGCGGGTCTCCCGGATCTCGAGCGGTCCGTCGGCGAACATCGCGAATTGGTGGCCGGACAGACCATGCTCGCCCATCATCCGCTCGAGTACCGCCTTCTTGGCATCGCTGCGCAGGTCATTGCCGGCGCCAAAGATGCGGCCTTCGAAATACTTGGCGTACCCTAGCGCCTCGGCCTCCTCGATCACATCCGCCTGATCGGTACCGCTCGCCAGGTACAAGATGACCCCGCGCCTGTGCAATTCAAGTAAGAAAGGCGCGGCGTTTCGGATCTGGAAGTGCTCCGGCCCCAATTGGCCGCTGCGCAGCTGCTCCATGCGCCCCTCGACGACCTTCATCAGCGCCTGATTGAAAAGCCCCTTATAGCCGGCCGCATCCCGCACCGCGCCCGCCTCGATGTAGCCGAACTTGCGCACGAGGCCGGTAAGGGCATGCATTTGCGCAAGCGTCTGCATGCCGGCCGACTGGTCGATGAACTGGTGCACCTCGCGCTGGACCTCGGCCGCCTTGGCGGGCGCGATGCGTCCATTTTGTTCGCCTAGCACCGCGCGCAGCATCATTGCTTCCATGATGCCCTCCCAGCCTTCGCGCAAAGTCGACAGCGTGCCATCGTGATCGAAAATGCACACGCGAATAGCGAGCTCCTGGGGCAGTGGCCGGACGATTTCGATGCCGGGATCCTGCGCAAACCGTGCAAGGTGCGGCATAGCCGCGACTTCGGGCTCATACAGGAAGTCAGGGTCAGCGCCATCGGCGAGGATTTCCGCAGGCGTTGCGGTACCGGTGGTCTGCAGTTTGCGCGTGGTGATCATTGCGGCGATATTCGCGACCCTGGCCGCGACCAGCGTAGAGCGCCCGCTGCCGAGCATCGCCGCGAGGGCGGCGACGACCGTATCGCCGGCGCCCACCGCGTCGGTTCTGCCGAGGATCTGGATTCCCGGGACGTGGTGGACCGCCGGGCCATCGGCCGCGACGATCCCATGTTCGCCGCGCGTGATGAACGCCGGGCGCCCGATCTTCGCGGAAATGCGCAGGGCAAACTGTTCTACGTCCGGCGACGAATAGCCGCCTTGCCCCGCCAGGCCAAGGAAGCGCGCTGCCTCTTCACTATTGAGTTTTAGTGCGGCGCCCGCGAATGCTTCCGGGCGATGCCGCGAGTCGGCCAGGAAAAGCGTGCGCGGATGGCGCGCGATCAGGGTGTTGATCCGGGTAATCATTGGCGCCGTGTTGACGCCGAGCGGGATCTGCTGGTTCAGCACCACCACCTTGCTCGCGCTTGCCGCGCTTTCCAGCGCGCTGATCAACGCATCTGCCGAATGCTCGGCAAGCACATTGAAGCCGCCGAAATCCATACGCCGGCCTTCCGACTCGGCCGTGATCGGTTTCGCATACACCAGCGTCTGCCAAGCCTGATCGATGATCATGCCCGCATCGACCCTGGCGCCGCGCGCGCGCAGCAGGCGCATCAGCTCCGTCCCAAAAGGGTCGGTACCGACGATGCCAATCGGGCGTACCTTACCGACGCCAAGATCGATCAGGTTTGCAACGACGTTGCCGGCGCCCCCGAGGCTATAATGTTGCTGGCGGACTCGCTGCACCGGCAAT
Source organism: Gammaproteobacteria bacterium (assembly GCA_025355645.1). GTDB lineage: Bacteria > Pseudomonadota > Gammaproteobacteria > Steroidobacterales > Steroidobacteraceae > Bog-1198. The sequence continues at coordinate 15,325 of JANXZG010000025.1, forward strand.
CCGGTCTCGATCGACAGCTCGACTCTGCCCGCATCGAGTTGCCAGTAAGCATCGAGGCAAAAATCCCCGAAGACCGCCACTGACAGGTCCGGCAGTCGTGCCAGGGCATCGCTCAGCCAGGCAAGATCGTCATGTCTCAAGCCAGATGCCTTGCGAGTGCCAGGAATGCCGGCAGGGAGATCGGATCGTTGGCCGAATTCGCCGCCGTCGGATGCGAGGCGAAGCGGGCGATCACGAGCTCGGCGCCCGGCGCGATATAGAGGCGCTGGCCATGGATGCCGCGCGCCTCGAACAGCCCAAATTCATTATGGGAGACCCACCACATGTTGCGATACGAATAACCGCCCAGCAGCTTGTATCCGCCGTGTACGAAGCGGCCCGAGTCTCCGCCGCGACGAATGTCGGCGACGACGGCGGCGGGGATGACCTGCGTGGATTGCCAGGCACCCTCGCAACGCATCAGCTCGCCAAACCTGGCGAGGTCGCGAAGACGGGCGGAAAGGCCGGCCCCTGCCATCTCGGTGCCTTCCGAGTCGACCACCAGGTTGGCATCTCCCTCGCAGCCAATTCGCGACCAGATGCGCCTCGACAGCAGGGCACTGAGGCTCTCGGCGCACACGCGCGTGATGATCCAGGCCAGCACCTCGGTATTGACGCTCTTGTAGGCAAACGCAGCGCCATGATCGCCGGCTTTTTTAAGGCCGCGCAGGTACTCGTGGATCGTGCGCGGCCCGCTGTCGCCGCTCGGGTAGGGCCTCAGTCCGCTCGCCCGTGAATAGGCCCAGAAATCCGTCTTAGGATCGGCATAATTTTCCGCGTACTCGATGCCCACCTGCATGTCCATGACTTCGCGCAGCGAGGCATCGGCAAAGGCCGTGTCCGCGAGCTCCGGCAGGTAGTGGCTGATCCTGGCCTGATCATCGAGCGCGCCTTCGTGCACGAGGGATGCGGCCAGTGTTGCGACATAGGACTTGGTGATGGAAAAACACGCATGTGGCCGATCGCTCTGCAGGGCACCAAAATATTTCTCATACACGCAGCGGCCACGGTGCAGCACCAGGATACCGTCAGCATAGGTATCTGCCAGGGACGCGGACCAGGTTCGCTCGTGGCCATCCATATCCGTGAAGCTCACTGCGTCCAGTGCAGCTTGTGCCGATGCATCGGCGGCGCCCCAGGCGCTGCGCGCCCCGGGGCGGTGCTTCACGATTGTCGTCCGTGCCAGCTCAGGCAGGTGCGACAAGGACCAGCGGATCGCCGGATAGTCGAAGAAGCGGTCATCCTCGAAGCGGATGGGCGGCTGCGACTCGCCGGTGGGCAACGGAGTCATGACCATGGCCTCAGTGCGGCGGACCCGCGCCATTGATCACGGCTTCCGAGGCGGCGCGTTCCGTGCGCAGTCGTGCGGCGACTTTTTCCGTCTGCTCCATGACCCGCAGTACATTCTCTCCCGCGATCTTGGCAATGTCGGCATCACTCCAGCCGCGGCGCATAAGCTCAGCGAGCAGTGCCGGGAACTTGTCGACACCGTCGAGCCCGGCGGGGGTGTTGGAGATGCCGTCAAAATCGGAACCCAGTCCCACATGATCAATGCCGGCGACCGAGCGGATGTGCTCGGCGTGATCGGCGACCTGCGAGAGCGTCGCATGCGGTTCCGGGTGAGCGCTAACCCAGGCATCGAGCGCTGATTTCGCCCGGTCCGGCTGCCCGATGTACAGGCCGTCGAATGGCGGTGAATTGTTGCGCGACTGTTCCGCGGCATGATCGGCGTCCCAGTGGCGCACCTGGTCCGAGTCGTAGCCGGAGGCAAAGTTGACCATGACCACGCCGCCCTTGGCCGCGACCAGGCGTAGTACGTCATCGGGCACATTGCGCGGATGATCCACGAGGGCGCGCGCCGAGGAGTGGGAGTAGATCACCGGCGCCACGCTTGCCTCGAGCGCCATTCTCATCGTATCGGCCGAGACGTGACTCAGGTCGATCAGCATCCCGATGCGGTTCATCTCGTGGATGACCTCGATGCCGAAGGGGGTCAGTCCATGATACTTGGGCGTGTCAGTTGCCGAATCTGCCCAATCGGTGGTCAGCGAGTGCGTCAGCGTCATGTAGCGTGCGCCCAGGTCGTACATCTGCCGCAGCACAGCCAGTGAATTGTTGACCTGGTGCCCGCCCTCGATGCCGATCAGCGAGGCAATGCGGTGGGCGCGGTGAATTCGCCGGACATCGGCGGCCGTGTAGGCCATCTCGAGGTCCCCTGGGTAGAGCGCGGTGAACCGTTTAACGAGGTCAATCTGTTCGATCGTGGTCTGGACTGCCTCGAAACCTGTGGTCGTGGCCGGTATCCATACGGACCAGAATTGACCGCCGACGCGCCCGGCCTTGAGCCTTGGGATATCGGTCATCAAGGCAACCTCGCTCGCTGGCGCGGCAATCGAGGCGGTATCGGATCGCAAGTCAATGGATGCCAATTTCCCTTTGCTGCGAACCCGTAGTTCCCATGGCAGGTCATTGTGGCCGTCGATCAGCGGCGTTGCCGCCAGCACCCGCTCGATGCGTGCCGCTGTGCTGTCGCTGGCCGCCGTCGCGGCCGGGCCGATCGCCAAGGACATTGTGAGCGCTGAAATGGCTGATACGAAAGTTTTCACGGGTGAGCCGCTCCTTGAGACAGGGGTCGCAGGCGCTTGCCGCTGTCGACATCGAACAGCAACAGGTCCAGCGGATCGATATGCATGGCGAGTCGATCGCCGCTTCTGAATTTTATCCGGTCGGTCGTATAGATTTTCAGCAATTGGCCGCCCGCCTTTATGTGCATGATCATGCCAATGCCGGTCGCTTCAACCAGATCGACCTCAGCCGGGATGCCGTTGGCATCGGCCCCGAATGACATCCGCTCCGGGCGGATGCCCGCAATCACCCGTCCGGTTACCGGCATCGATGAGGGCCGCTGCACCGCCGCGAGCGCTTCACTGCCGATCATGACAGTAACATCGCCTGGGGCGCCGGAATCCTCCCGCAGCGTCGCTTCCAGCAGGTTCATGGCCGGCGCGCCGATGAACCCGGCAACAAACAAGTTGGCCGGATCATCGTATAGCTCTTGCGGCGGTCCGACCTGCTGGGCGATGCCATCGTTCATGACCACGATCCGGTCGGCCATCGTCATCGCCTCGACCTGGTCGTGGGTGACGTAAATCGAGGTTGTACGCAGCTCCAGGTACAGGCGTCGGATTTCGTAGCGCATCTGTTCGCGCAGGCGCGCATCGAGGTTCGACAGCGGCTCATCGAACAGGAAGGCCTTCGGTTCGCGCACGATAGCCCGGCCCATGGCGACGCGCTGGCGCTGGCCGCCGGATAACTGCCGCGGTTTTCGCTCGAGCAGGCCGGTCAGTCCCAGCTTCTCGCTGACGCCCTGCACCAGCATTTCCATGCGCTCGCGCGGAATGCCCCGCAAGGAAAGCCCGAAGCGCAGGTTCTCGCGCACCGTCATGTGTGGATACAGCGCATAGGACTGGAACACCATCGCGAGGTCACGCTCCTTCGGCGCGAGCTCGTTGATCACGCGGTTATCGACGCGGATCTCGCCGGTCGTGATTTCCTCGAGGCCCGCGATCAGGCGCAGCAGCGTCGACTTGCCGCAGCCCGAGGGTCCCACCAGCACGATGAATTCTCCGTCGCGGACCTCAAGGTCAATGCCGCGCAACACCGACACGGTGCCATATTTCTTGCAGACGCCCTTGATCGAGATGGCGGCCACTGTTCAGCCCTTGACCGCGCCGGCCGTGAGCCCCTGGACCAGGTGGCGCTGGATCAGCAGGAAAAATGCGCAGACGGGCAGCAGCGCCAGCACGCCGGCGGCCATCATCTGCCCGAAATCCACCGAGAACTTCGACACGAATGCCAGCAGACCCACCGGGAAAGTGCTCGCGTCGCTTGAGGAATTCAGCATCAGCGCAAATAGCAGTTCGCTCCACGCGGCCGTGAAAACAAAACCCAGCGTCGCGGCGAGTCCCGGCAGCGTCAGCGGCACAATGATCGAGCGAAATGCGCGAAAGCGCGACGCGCCGTCGATCATGGCGGCCTCCTCCAAGTCGCGCGGCACGGCATCGAAAAAAGACTGCATCAGGAAGGTTGCGAATGGCACGTTAAAAGCAGTGTAGACGATCACGAGGCCCGTCAGGCTGTTGGTCAGGCCAAGCGGGGAGAGCAGCCGGAAAATCGGCGCGACGATCATGACCAGCGGGAACATTTGCGTGACCATCAGCACCCCGACGATCAGGAACTTACCTGTGAACGAAAATCTGGAAAAACAATATCCGGCGGCGGTCGCGATCAGGGTCGAGGTGACCGAGGTCGCCCCTGCAACGATTACGCTGTTGCGGAAGAATAGCGGAAATGCGGTATGGCGCAGGACCGAGACATAGTGAGCGAATGTCGTGTGCGAGGGCCACAGGCGCACCCCTTCGCTATACAGCAGGTCGTTCGGGGTGATCGAGACCTTGACCAACCAGTAAAGCGGGAAAAGCGCAAAGACCACGAACAGCGCCAGCAGGGCATAGTGCAGGATCCAGTACAGGCGAACCTTCAGACAATGCTTCATGTGTGTTCAGCCGCGCTTGGCGAGCGCATGGCGCAGCGCGAGCAGTGCCAGGGCGTACAGCAACAATAGCAGCAGCAGCACCGCCGCGACTGCCGAGGCATAGCCGAAGTCGAGACGCTGGAATGCCTGCGTGAAAATATAGCTGGCCAGGATCTGGGTCGAGTCGGCCGGGCCCCCTCGGGTCATGACGACGATCAGATCCGGAAAATTGGCGATCCACACGGTGCGCAGCATCACGGTAATGGCGATGGTGGGTGCCAGCAGCGGCAGCGTGATGCGCCGGAACTGTTGCCAGGCATTGGCGCCATCCATGGTGGCCGCCTCGTACAAATCCTTCGGAATCGACTGCAGTGCGGCCAGCAGGGTAATCGCGAAAAAAGGAATGCCCCACCAGACATTGGCAATGATGGGCCCCCACAGGGCGTGATCCGGATCCGACAACAGATTGTCCGGCGTTTTCATGACCCCGAGGGCACTCAGCCAGTAAGGCAGCGGTCCGACCACCGGATTGAACAGCCAGGCCCAGTTCAGGCCCGAGAGAAAGCTCGGCACGGCCCAGGGCAGGAACACGCAGAGCTGGATCGCACGGCGACCGACAAACGGGCGATTCAGCAGCAGCGCGAGCATGAGGCCCAGTCCAAATTGCAGCACGACGCAGCTGACGGTCCAGATCACCGTGTTGCGCAGCGCATTCCAGAAGCTGGCGTCGGCGTAGAGCTCGCGAAAATGCTGAAGCCCGACATAATCGCCGCTCAGGGGGTCAAGCAGCGTGATGTCATGAAAGGCGTAGGACAGGCCGATCACGAGCGGCACGAACATAATCGCCCCGATCAGGATGACCGACGGCGCCGCATAGAAGTAGGGTTCGAGCCAGAGCAGCGTGCGCCGCACGGCGCTATTTCCCGGCCAGCATTTTCTGGTTGGCCTTAGTCAGGTAGTTGGCCCATTGCCGAGCCATCTCGGCGGGCGATATCTGCCCAAGCAGGGCCTGCTGACCGGTCCGAACCACCAGCGAGTCGGCGAAGAACGCAAATCCAGGCAGGTAAGTCGGCATGGGCTGGGGTAACTGGTCCTTGTCGGCAAGCTCGGCGAACCATCCTTGCATCTGCGGCGATGCATATATCGGATCCTTCTCCGCAGCCTTGTAGATGGGCAGCGCGCCGACCCGCCGGTTCCAGATCAGGTTTCCGGCCGGATCATCGATGGCCTGGATCAGTTTCCAGTCGAGATCCTTGTGTTCGCTACTCTTGAATATGGACCATCCGGTCCAGCCCGTGGTGGGAAAGGCTTTGCCCGAAGGACCCTTTGGCAAGGGCGCCACGCCATAGTCTTCTGGCTTCATGCGCTGGGCGATTGCAATCAGCGAATCCGGGTCCTGGTCCAACATCGCGCAGGTGCCTGAATAGAATCCCGCGACGACTTCGTTGAAACCCCAGTTCACGCTGTCCTTGGGCGCAAGGCCGTTCTTGTAGAGGTCGATGAACCAGGTCAGGCCCCGGATCCACTCCGGATCGGCCAGTGTCGAGGTGCCGTCGGCGTGGAAATAGGCGCCACTGCCGGCCTCGGTCGCGCCGAAAATCATCCAGCCATTTAAGCCCCCTGGCCCGCCGCGCATGCAGTATCCGTACTTGCCCGGCAAAGCCGAAACTTTCTTTGAGACTTGTAGAAATTCATCCAATGTTTTTGGCGGCGCATCGACGCCTGCCTGCCGGAACAGCTTCTTGTTATAAATCAGCGCACGCAGGTAGATACCATAGGGCATCAGGTAAGCGGTCTTGTCCACCGCGCGCGCCATGCCCAGCGCGCGCTCATTGAGGCCCGCGGTCTCACTCCATTTGGCCAGATACGGCTCAAGGCTCTCCAGTTTGCCGTTTCCGGCATACAACGACAGCCACCGATCCGGCATCTCGACGACATCGGGGACGTCGCCCGCCGATACCATCGTCGCGAATTTCTCGAATGATGAACCCCAGGGCAGCGAGGTGATTTCCACCTGCACGCCAGGATTCTGGCTCTCGAATTTCTGTACCAGTCCCTTCAGCGTCTCGGTGCGCTCGGGGCTCGTCAGTACCTCGACGAGCTTCAGCGTCGTTGCCGCTGGCGCGCCCGCCGACATCACCACGCAGGCCATTAAGATCAGGGCGCGGCTCAACACGGCTGCTCCCGCAGGCGCGCAGCAGCGGCCTCCGGCGTGAAATCCCGCTGCGGTCCAGCCAGCATTTCGTAACCGACCATGAACTTGCGCACCGTCGACGAGCGCAGCAGGGGCGGATAGAAGTGCGCGTGCAGGTGCCATCCGGCGTGGCCCTGGCCATCGGTGGGCTGCTGGTGAACGCCCATGGTGTAGGGAAAGACCATGTCAAACAGCGCATCGTAGCGCCGGGCGAGTTCCTTCAGCACCTGCGCGAATGCATCGCGGCCACGCGCGTCCAGCTGATCGAGTGCGCCCGCGTGCCGGCGCGGCAGCACGAGCGTCTCGAAGGGCCATACCGCCCAGAACGGCACGAGCGCGACGAAATCTTCATTGGCGCACACAATGCGCTCGCCGCGATCAAGCTCAAGCGCGGAGTAATCACAAAGCAGGCAGCTGCCGTGTTCCCGCAGGTGGCGAGCCTGGCGATCTGACTCGCAGATCACCTCATTGGGAAGGTGCTGATTCGTCCAGATCTGGCCGTGCGGATGGGCGTTGCTCGCGCCCATCATGGCGCCGCGATTCTCAAAAATCGTGATTGCATTGACGAACGGCTCCCTGCCGAGGCTCACCGTCTGCGTGGCCCAGGTATCGATGACCTCGCGGATCCCGGTGAGCGGCATCTGCCCGAGTGTCAGGTCGTGGCGGGGCGAATAGCACAACACACGGCAAAGTCCCCTCTCGCCCTGTGCCTGCAGCAGCGAATGCACGTGGACCTCTGCAGGCGTGCCCTGCGCACGCAGCGCGGGAAAGTCATTGTCAAATACGAACGTGGATAAGTAGTCAGGATTGACGACGCCACCCGCGCGCCGGTTGCCCGGACACAAGTAACATGACGGATCATGCGCGAGCGCCGATGGCTGCACGTGCTCTTCGAGCTGGCCCTGCCAGGGCCGCGCGGTGCGCTGCGGCGATACCAGCACCCATTCGCCGCTCAGCGGGTTCAGCCGCCGATGCACATCGGCTTGCAGGTTCAGTTCAGTGGGCCCCATCGGCCGCCTCGCATACATAGATCTGCGCAGCGCGCCCGGTCGCACGCGCGTAATCCGCTGCCACCTGCGAGCGAAATTGCTGCACCCGATCACTGCGCACAAGATTCACCGTACATCCTCCAAAGCCACCCCCGGTCATACGCGCGCCGTATACCCCGTCAATCGAGTCGGCCAGTCGCACCATCAGGTCAAGCTCGTCACAGCTGACTTCGTAGTCATCGCGGAGGCTGCGGTGCGACTCACGCATCAGCGCCCCAAAGCCCGCGAGATCCGCACCTTCCAACGCGCCGGCCGCGGCGACGACGCGCTCGTTTTCCGAGATGACATGGCGGCAACGCCTGAAAATCAGCGGATCAAGCGCATCCTTGAACGCTCGCAACTGCGCAGAGGACACATCCCGAAGTGCGGTCAAGCCCGGTATCTTCCGGCCCAGGGCCTGCACACCCAGTTCGCACTGTTCACGGCGACGATTGTATTCGCTTCCAGCCAGCCGGTGATGCACCATGGTATTGCAGATAAGCAGCTGCGCGGCCTGCAGCGACAGGTAGCGATGTTCAAGCGAGCGGCAATCAAGCAAGATCGCATGCCCGGCGCGTCCATGGACCGACGCAAACTGGTCCATGATCCCGCAGCGCATGCCGACGTACTGGTTCTCCGCGCGCTGGCAGAGCTGCGCAAGCTGCAGACCGCCGATGGACAAATCCGCTACCCGGGTCAGGGCGAGGGCAGAGGCGACTTCAAGCGCGGCCGATGAGCTCAAGCCCGCGCCAAGCGGTACATCGCCATGAATCAGCAGATCGGCGCCGCCGATCGCGATACCTTCCTGCTGTAGTGCCCATGCCACGCCCGCTACGTAATCGACCCAATGCGCACTCTGGCCGCTGCGGTGCTGCACGGCCAGTGCTCCGGACAGCGCGACTTCGCGTGTCTCGGCAAGATTAACCGAGCGCATCCGCAGCAACCGATCGGTTCGGGGTGCCGCTGCAATGGTAGTGTGGAACTGAATCGCGGCAGGCATCACGAACCCGGCGTTGTAGTCGGTGTGCTCGCCGATCAGGTTGACCCGTCCGGGGGCGCTAAACAGGCGGGGCTCGGCGCCAAAGCGTACCTTGAATTCATTGCGCAGTTTTTCCTGATCCGCCATGTCGCTAGCGCGCGAAAAACCGGTAGGCGATGACACTCCTGTAGGGCTGGCCGGGTTTTAGCACGGTCGACGGAAAGGCTAAATGGTTCGGGGAATCAGGATAGTGCTGCGGCTCGAGCGTAAAGGCATCGCGACGCTGGTAAATCCTGCCGCCCTTGCCCTTGATGGTGCCATCAAGGAAATTGCCGGTGTAGAACTGCAAACCGGGCTCGCTGGAACTGACTTCGACGACCCGGCCTGTCTCCGGTTCATACACGGTCGCCATCACCCCGAGCGCGCCGGCCGGCTTGTCGATCACCCAATTGTGGTCGTAGCCCAGGCCGAAGCAGATTTGTTCATCGCTTGCGTCGATGCGTGCGCCAATCGGCATCGGGCTGCGAAAATCAAGCGGCGTATTGGCAACCGCGCGCACCTCACCGGTGGGTATCTGCGTGCTATCGATCGGCGTGAAGGTGTTCGCGTTGATCTGTGCAACGGAGCCGAGCACATCGCCGTGGCCGCGCAGGTTGAAATAGGTATGCTGTGTCAGGTTCAGCACCGTGTCCTTGTCGGTCGACGCCGTGAACTCGAGCCGCAAGGCGTCCTTTGTAGTCAGCGTGTACGTGGCCTGCACGGTCAGCGTGCCCGGGTATCCTTCCTCCCCGTCCGCACTGACATAGCCAAGCGTCAGCGCGGGTCCCTCCGGGGTCACAGCAGAACCTGTGACCTTCCACAGCACTTTATCGAAGCCCACAATTCCACCGTGCAGGGAATTGGGCGCGTTGTTGATCGCCAGCATGTAGCGCGTGCCATTCAGCGCGAACGACCCATGCGCGATGCGATTGGCGTAGCGCCCGATAAGCGCGCCAAAATAGGGGCTGCTTTTCAGGTAGCCAGCCAGCGAGTCATACCCCAGCACCACATCGGCCCAATGCCCCTGCCGGTCAGGAGCCGTCAGGAAGGTAACAATGCCGCCGTAGGTCGCAATGTGCACTTCCATGCCGTGAGGATTGCGCAACTGGTACAGATCGACCGCGGCGCCGTTGGGCAATTGGCCGAAAGCTGAGCGAACGATGCTGCCGGCGGGGCTCTGTTCAGACATGGAATCCGCTCCCGTCAGGGGTAATGAGAACAAGCATAAACATAGCAGTGCCGAATGTGCCCTTTTCACGTCGTTGTCCTCGATGAGCGTTCACGCCGGGCGGCGAACGTCGGGGAAAATTGATATGCAGGTTCGTTTTTCTGGCGCGCAAGGATCATCGCAATATTCTTCCATGTTGCATAAAGCCCGCGCGGACATGCCGGCAGCTCGGATTTGATCAGCCGGTGCAGACGTCCCAGCCGATAGCAAGGTATCGCGAGGTACATATGATGCTCGGTGTGATAGTTCATGTGCCAGTACAGGAACCGGACCACCGGATTCAGGTAGATCGTGCGGCAACTGTCGCGAAAATCATCCGTGAAATCCTTGAGACCGACATGTTGCGAATTGTTGCACAGAAAGAACAGCCAGCCACCGTAGAACTGAGCGAACGTGACCAGCACCACGATCATCCACCAGTGCATCCAAAGCGCGACGATCGCGATCGTGGCGTGCCCGGCAAGCAGGATGCGCGACCAATTGAACATCTGCCGCGCCTTGTCCGGATTTTCATCGAACAGGACATGCTCCCACTGGCCCTCCAGCTGGCCGCGCGCGTGGCGAATGTTGGACCTCAACATGATCAGCAGTCCCTTGATGTTCAGGATGGCACTGTCCAGGAAGTCTCTGACCGAGAGCTTGATCGGCAGCACCACCTCAAGATCATCTGGCGGATGCAAGGTGTACTTATGATGCTCGGTGTGGCTGGTCCAGAACAGGTGGTGGTTATGCCAGCCTAGGAAGCTGAAAATACGCAGAAAGAATCCATTGAGCCACCGGGTCCTGAAGACCGTGTCATGAATCAGCTCATGAAAACCATTGATCAGGAAATTCCAGCACATGCCGTGCACGAATACGATCGCGGTAACTAGCGGCCACGGCCAATCCCAGCGCTCGGCCCCCTCGAACGCCAGAGTGCCAGTCACTGCGAGCACGCCAAGGTGGCCGAGCGTCTGCAAGGCGCCCAAGGTGTCGCTGCGTTTCAGGAGGCTGGCAAGTTCATCACGGTCCACCGGCACGCGATACCAGGAGACGCGCTGTTTTTCCGACCTAGGAGGCATCACCGCCAGTGTACTCCTCGATGCTGACGGGCCTGAATGCCGGCCTGCCAAATCGTCGTGTCGGCACGATGCCGACTGGGTTCAGTCGATGCCGGTCGACTCCGCGGCACAGATAGGTCTTGAAATGCGGGTTGACCCCGAGATCGTTGCGGACGTCGGTACCCGAGTAGCGGATGGCGAGGCCGGTGCGGCGCCGTGCGGATGGGTTGCCCGGCGAACCGTGAATCGCGCGGTCATCATGCAGCGAACAGTGCCCGGCCTTCAGGGCCAGGGACACGGCGGTATCTTCACGAAAGCTGCCCCGTTCCGCCTCAAGCGTCAGCACCGAATCGGTCTGCCCGGAGCGCCGGTGACGGATCACGCCACCGTGGTGCGACCTGGGGATGATCTGCATCGCACCGTTGTCCTGATCGGCGTCAGTGAATGCGAGCCACACGGTGACCGAATGATGCGGAACCATAGGCCAGTAATAAGCATCCTGGTGCCAGCCGACGGTCTGTGCGCAGTGCGGTTCCTTGATGAAGAAATTACTAGCCCAGAGATAAAAAGCCGGCCCCAGGATTCCCTCGACCAGGTCGAGGATCCGCGGATTTTGGCAGATGTCGTACAACCAGCGGCTCTGCTCGTGCCACTCGCGTATATCTTTGCTGGTCTCGCCCGGCTTCAGCAGCTTCTGAAGCTCCACAAGGTCCAGGTTAAAGGCGCTGATCTCCGGCGCCGTGCAGACCGCCGGAAGATCGATCAGGTAGCCATTGGCCCGGAAAAACTCCTGCTGATTGGTGCTGAGCTGATGGGCCATCCCTCCGATGATCGCATGCACTGAAAATCAAACGAAATATATTAAAAACCAGTGTCGGCGCGACGGTCGAGCACCTAGAATTAGCCGCGGCAAGTAGCGCTACCGGGCGCAGGAGCGGGGCATGGCTAAAGAGCATTTCGGCGGCATTCCAAAGATCCTGTACGAGGGGCCCCAAAGCCGGCGTGCGCTCGCGTTCCGTCATTATGATCCGGCCCAAGTAATCGACGGGCGCACGCTCAGCGAGCATCTGCGCTTCTCGGTCGCGTTCTGGCACAGCTTTCGCGGCACCGGCACCGATGTCTTTGGCTCCGGGACGATATTTCGGCCCTGGGAGAGCGGCAACGATCCGCTGGCGGTGGCGCAGGCGCGCCTGGATGCCGCGTTCGAATTCAACGTCAAAATGCAGGCGCCGTTCTGGTGCTTCCACGACCGGGACATCGCACCCGAGGGCAATACGCTGCGCGAGACGAATCGCCTGCTCGATATTCTGGTGGCACAGGCCAAGGCGCTGCAAAGAGATACCGGCGTGCGCCTGCTATGGGGCACCGCCAATCTGTTCTCGCATCCGCGTTATATGTCCGGAGCGGCGACCAACCCGGATGCCGGCGTATTTGCACATGCGGCCGCCCAGGTCAAGAAGGCGCTCGAAGTCACGCTCGAGCTGGGCGGCGACAACTACGTATTCTGGGGCGGCCGGGAAGGGTACGAGACCCTGTTGAATACTGACCTGAAGCGCGAACAGGCGCACCTCGCAGCCTTTTTGCACATGGCTGTCGAATACGCAGCCGAAATAGGATTTACAGGTCAGTTCCTGATCGAGCCGAAGCCGAAGGAGCCGACCAAGCACCAATACGATTTCGACGTGGCCGCCGGAATCGCGTTCCTGCGCACCCACGGGCTCGACAAGTATTTCAAGTTCAACATAGAGACCAACCACGCGACCTTGGCGGGGCACACTTTCCAGCATGAAATCGAGACCGCGGCGGCGCATGGCTTGCTGGGCTCGGTCGACGCGAATACCGGCGATGCTCAGCTTGGCTGGGACACCGACCAGTTCAACACCGATGTGCGGGAGCTGACGGTCGCCATGATGTCGATCCTGCGGGCGGGCGGCTTGGGCCGCGGCGGCCTGAATTTCGATGCGAAGCTGCGGCGCCCATCGATCGACCCGGAGGATCTGTTCCATGCGCATATTGGCGGGTTCGATGCCTATGCGCTCGCCTTCAAAATCGCGCGGCAGGTCGTCGCGGATGGCGTATTCGAAAAGTTCGTGGCGCAACGCTACGCGAGCTACGATAGCGGCGTGGGCCGCGATATTGCCGCGCGCCGGACCAGCTTCAGGGAGCTCGAGCAGGTCGCCCTGACCGCCGGTGAACCCGTGCCGCGTTCCGGCAAGCAGGAATACCTTGAGAATCTTCTGATGCAATATGTGCATGGGGAGCGGCGCTGACCGGAATGTTAAGCTAACGGCATGAGCCACTTCGCTACGACCCGCCCCAAGCCCGATCAGGTGCTGGTCGATATCGCCGACTACGTTTGCACAGCCTCGATCGACAGCGCGCTCGCCATCGAGACGGCCCGCCACTGCCTGCTCGATACGCTTGGGTGCGGGCTCGAGGCGCTCGAATATCCGGCCTGCACGAAATTGCTGGGTCCGCTGGTGCCGGGCACGATCGTCCCGCGCGGCGCGCGGGTACCCGGGACGCGTTACGAGCTGGACCCGGTCCAGGCGGCTTTCAATATTGGCGCCATGATCCGCTGGCTTGATTTCAACGACACCTGGCTCGCGGCCGAATGGGGGCATCCGTCGGACAACCTCGGCGCGATTCTGGCGGTTGCGGACTGGCTGGCGCGAAACGCGCCTGCCGCGGGCAAGAAAGCCCCGCTGATGCGCGACGTGCTGATCGCGATGATCAAGGCACACGAGATCCAGGGGGTCCTTGCACTTGAGAACAGCTTCAATCGCGTCGGCCTCGATCATGTGGTGCTGGTCAAGGTCGCATCGACCGCGGTGGTCGCTCGCATGCTGGGTTTGGATCGCGAGCAGGTCATCAATGCGCTGTCACTCGCCTGGGTCGACGGGCAGAGCCTGCGCACCTATCGGCATGCGCCAAACGCCGGTTCACGCAAGAGCTGGGCAGCGGGGGACGCGACCAGCCGCGCGGTGCGCCTCGCGCTGATCGCGCAGACCGGCGAGATGGGTTACCCGTCGGCGCTGAGTGCGAAAACCTGGGGATTTTACGATGTTTCTTTCAAGGGGCAGCCTTTCAAGATCTCCCGGCCGTATGGCTCCTATGTCATGGAAAACGTCCTGTTCAAGATCTCGTTTCCGGCCGAATTCCATGCCCAGACGGCAGTTGAGGCGGCCATCACGCTGCATGCGCAATTGCAGGCCACGGGACGGGATGCGGATGACATCGAACGGGTCTCGATCCGCACCCACGAGGCTTGCATCCGTATCATTGACAAGCAAGGGCCGCTCGCGAACCCCGCTGACCGGGATCATTGTATCCAGTACATGGTGGCGGTGCCCCTGTTGTTCGCACGCCTGACGGCAGCGGATTACGAAGATGGCATCGCCGGCGATCCGCGCATTGACGCGCTACGCGCGCGGATCCACTGCATCGAGGATCCGGCCTTTACCCGCGATTACCTGGATCCGCAAAAACGGTCCATCGCCAACGCGCTGACCGTCACATTCAAGGATGGCAGCAAATTGCCGGAGATCGTCGTCGAATATCCGATCGGGCACCGGCGCCGGCGCGCCGATGGGATCCCGCTGTTGCTGGCCAAGTTCCGCACCAACCTCGCGCGGCGCTATCCGGTGGCCCAGCAACAGACTATTTTGGCCGCATCGCTCGATGGCGATCGGCTCGCATCGATGCCGGTCAGCGATTACGTCGACTTATATGCGGGGGATGTATGACCTACCTGGTAGCTGAAGGCTTGCCGACCGTGCCTGGTGGTGAGCGCTTTGCTGCGTTGCTGCGCCGCCCGTCGATCCTGCAGATTCCCGGCGCCCACAATGGACTTGCAGGCCTGCAGGCAAAGGCACATGGATTCGAAGCGTTGTACCTGTCGGGCGCAGCAATGACAGCGTCAATGGGGATTCCCGATCTTGGCATGATCACCGTCGACGAAGTGTGCTTTTTCATACGCCAGCTCGTGCGGGCAAGCGCGCTTCCGGTGCTGGTGGACGGCGATACCGGCTACGGCGAAGCACTGAATGTCATGCACATGGTGCGCTCGTTCGAGGATGCCGGCGCCGCCGCCGTGCACATCGAAGACCAACTGCTCCCGAAAAAATGTGGCCACCTGAATGACAAGCGCCTGGCTAGTCCGGAGGAGATGGCGGCGAAGATCGCTGCGGCCGTGCGCGCGCGGCGCCACCTGTACATCATTGCGCGTACCGATGCCGCGGCCACGGAGGGATTGGACGGGGCGGTGGCACGGGCGAATCTTTATCTGAAGGCCGGCGCCGATGCGATTTTTCCCGAGGCACTGACGACGGCGGACAATTTCCGCGAGTTTGCCCGTCGCGTGCAGGCTCCGTTGCTCGCCAACATGACGGAGTTTGGTCGTACGCCCTATTTCACGGCGCGCGAATTCGAAGCGATGGGCTACCGCATGGTCATCTGGCCGGTCAGTTCGCTGCGCATGGCCGCCGGGGCGCAGGAGCGGCTCTACGAAGCCTTGCGGCGAGACGGCGTAGTCAGCGCCGTGCTCGATCAGATGCTGACCCGGCAGAAATTATACGAGAGTATCGGCTACGCCGATTACGAGGCACTTGATGCCGCCATCGTGAAAACCGTCATTCCATAAGGAGCACAGAATGACCGAGTCGACCGCCCCCGAAGCAGTCTTCAAGCCGAAGAAGTCCGTCGCACTATCCGGCGTCACCGCGGGCAATACCGCGTTGTGTACCGTCGGCCGCAGCGGCAATGACCTGCATTACCGCGGCTATGACATCCTCGATATCGCCAATACCTGTGAGTTCGAGGAAATTGCGCACCTGCTCGTGCATGAGAAGCTGCCAACCAGGGCGGAGCTGCGGGCGTACAAGGACAAGCTACGCAGCCTGCGCACACTATCGCCAGCGCTCGTCGCGGTGCTTGAGCAACTGCCCGCGCAGGCCCATCCAATGGATGTATTGCGCACCGGCGCCTCGGCGCTCGGGTGCCTGAATCCGGAAGCGGCGCAGCATCCGGTTGCGGGCGCGCGCGACATTGCGGACCGGTTGCTAGCGAGCTTGGGCTCGATGCTGTGTTACTGGCATCATTTTGCCAATGGCGGCCGCCGCATAAACGTGAACACCGATGATGATTCCATTGGCGCGCATTTCCTGCATATGCTGCATGGACGCGCGCCGACCGCGCAGTGGATCCGCGCGATGCACACATCGCTGATCCTTTACGCGGAGCATGAGTTCAATGCCTCGACCTTCGCGGCACGGGTCATCGCTGGCACGGGCTCGGACATGTATTCCTGCATCACGGGGGGCATTGGCGCGTTGCGCGGCCCCAAGCATGGTGGTGCGAACGAGTTCGCCTTCGAGATCCAGAACCGTTATCCCAATGCCGATGAAGCTGAAGCTGATATCCGCCGGCGGGTGGTCGCGAAGGAGGTCATCATCGGATTTGGCCACCCGGTGTATACGATCTCCGATCCTCGCAATCAGATCATTAAGGAAGTCGCGTGCGACCTCGTGCGCACCGGTGGCGATGACCGACTGTTCCTCGTCGCAGCGCGACTCGAGGCCGTCATGAAGGACGTCAAAAACATGTTTCCGAATTTGGACTGGTTTTCGGCGGTGTCCTACAGCGCGATGAACGTCCCGACTGCGATGTTCACGCCGCTATTTGTGATCGCGCGCACCAGCGGCTGGGCCGCGCATGTGATCGAGCAGCGCATCGATGGCAAGATCATTCGCCCGAGTGCGAATTACACCGGCCCCGAGAACCTTGCGTTCGTGCCGCTCGGCGAGCGCCGCTGAGCCTTATTGATTGTCCCGGGGCACGGTCGCCTGCCAGGATTTTTGGCGGATCTGCTTATGGTTTTCAAATAGCTCGCGCCTGACGTCGATATAGAAATTCTGGGCGTCGCTGCGCGTGTCGATAATCGCGCGCCATTCCAATTCGCGCTCCTTGAGGCGCACTGTCGTCTGCGCCTCGCCATGTACGGAACTGCTCTGCGGCTGCCGGTCGTCCGCGTGATACTGCATGAGCTCCTGCACCGCTTCCTGGCCCCAGGGGAAATCCGTCTTGGTGGCGCCGCGCCAGGTGACCGATGCCTGCTCGCGCGCGGGCTCACGGCTGACTTCCCACAGCAGTCCGGGAACATTGGAACTGATGATGAGCCCGGCAGCATCTTCCTCGCCGGTGTTTTTATTTGCTGCAGCTTCCGGCGTGGCAAACTTCGGGATTGGGAGGGGGCCCCGGTCCGGCACGACGGGAAGCTCGATGCGCGAGCCCTCGCCGCCGCCCAAACGCAGCGATGTCGTCATAGGGTAGGGCGTCGGCCACACCATGGGCCACATCGAATTGGAAATCGCCACATGCAGACGATGGCCGCGCGGGAAGACCCAGGAGGCCAGGTGCAAATCCAGACACAGAGCGTATTCACGGCCCGGCACCAGGGGCTGCGGTTCGCGCGCCGAGTCGCGCTGTGCGCCATTGATGCCGGCGCCTGCGACGAGCGTCGTCGTCCCGTCCGGCGCAACGTCCGAGAGGCGCACGAACCAATCGGCAGCAGGCGCACTGGCCGATGCCATAAGGCATGCGCGCGGGCGGCCGAGGATGGAAAGCGGCGCATCGAGCGGCAACGAATCGTAAACCAGGCTATAGGCATCGACCGAGCGCTGGTCGCCGTTGACATCACCCCACCAGAAATCTGGCCCACCCGACTCGGTCGTGGCGGCCGGGTGATAGGCAAGTTCATGCTGGCCGGAAACGGCCTCGACTGCGCGCAGTGCATGATCGGCGCCGAGGAACAGGGTCAGCAAGTGGCTTCCCTCGGGCGGCCATGAGCGCTCGGCCCGCCACTCGCCTGGTATCTCGCGCAGGTTCAGATCCGGCGCATACCAGTGGTTCATGTAGACCTCCAGCTTCGCATGTACAGGTGCGGCTTTTCCCCTGAGCCACTGGTTCCACCATTCCACGGCCTGATCGCGCCACTCAACTGCGGGCCCGGGTACCGCAGCGTCCGGTTCACTGTGATTCCAAGGTCCGAGTAGCGCGCGAATCGGCACCTTAACCTGTTGCAGCATGCGCGGAATGCTGTCCCTATACCCGTCGAGCATGCCGCCGATCAGGAACACCGGCACGCGGATCGAGCCCAGAGGACGTTCGGGCGAGTCCCAGAACGCACTGTCGCGCGCATGCTGCTTGTACGTGATGATCCACGGCGGCGTGTCAAAGCGTGCCGCAAGGCTCGCATCGTCGGTTGGAAAATCCGGCGCGCGAGTCATCGCGTTCGCCATGTCGACATTCAGCTCGTATTCGTCGACGTGCATCATGCCGTCGTTGAAGTGAGCCTGGTCGCTATACAGGTCCTCCGTCGCGCAGATCGCAATGACAGCCTTGAGTCCGCGCGGATTGCGCATGGCCAGCTGCAGGGAATTGAAGCCACCCCAGGAGATGCCGAACATGCCGACGCCACCATTTGACCAGCCTTGATGGCTGAGCCAGGCGATGACCTCTTCCCCGTCCCGCTGCTCCTGCTCGGAGTACTCGCGTTCAATCAGGGTGCCCTCGCTGCGGCCTGTGCCGCGAATGTCAACCTGCGCCGTGACAAATCCCCGGCGGGCAAAATAATCGTGCACACCAAGATGGCTCAGGAACTCATCCTTGCGATACGGCAGGTATTCGAGGACAGCCGGGAATTTTTCGCCGCGGTGCTGGGCTGTGGGCATATGCAGGGTCGCCGACAGGCGAACGCCATCCGGCATCGAAATCCAGACCTCACGCGTTGTCACGTCGTACCCGGCCGCATCGGCAGTGCCCGCAAGGATCAGCGCAGCGAGGCATACGATCCATCTGTTCATGGGAATGACAGTCTACGCCAGGCTACTATTTGGTACCCGGCGCTTCAAACCGCTACCATGCGCGTCCATGGACAAACTTTTTATTTCCGCCGATGAACTACTGCGCGATTCGATGGAACTGGCTCGGCGCATCGTGCAAAGCGGTTTTCGGCCGACATTCCTGGTCGGCATGTGGCGTGGGGGCGCGCCGATCGGAATAGCGGTGCAGGAAGTACTGGAGTACCAGGGGATCCACACCGACCATATCGCGATTCGCACCTCCTCTTATACCGGCATCGATGTGCAGGCCAAGTCCGTGCGCGTGCACGCGCTCGACTACCTTGTGTCACGCCTGACGGCGCAGGATCAGATGCTGCTGGTCGACGATGTCTTCGACTCGGGCCGCAGCTTGGAAGCGGTTATCGCGGAGCTAAGACGGCGTTGCCGCGCGAATTTGCCGGAGAAGATTCGTATTGCCACGGTCTACTACAAGCCGAAGCGCAATCGCAGCGCACTGGCGCCTGATTACTGCATTCATGAAACGGACAGCTGGCTGGTATTTCCGCACGAAATCCAGGGCCTGAGCCGCGAAGAGATCCTCGCGCACAAGCCGGTCGGCGCGAATTTCTTCGCCCCGCCCTAGGCTCTTTGGCCGCGCCGGTTCGTGGTACGCCTGCCAGTCGCGCCGGGCGCGGCGCCGGCTAGACGGTCAAGCTCGCCGCGCAACTGCGCCGTTGCACCGCTTGAGATCGCGCCGAGGCGCGATTCAATTTCGGCAAGGTCGGGGCTCGCCCGGCGCACGTGCTGCAAAAGCGCCTCGCGCATCAGGCGCAGATGTTCAGGCGACGTACCGCAACAGCCCCCAATGATTCGCGCGCCAGCATCGAGTGCCATGCGGGCGTACTCGGCCATCAATTCCGGCGTTCCATTGAAACGAATTGCCCCATCGACGAATTGCGGTATGCCGCAGTTCGCCTTGGCAACCAACACAGCGGACGGGCCCGCAGCCGTCGCAAGATTCACCATGCACGCGATGAGTTCAGAGGGGCCGATGCCGCAGTTGCTGCCGCAGGCCGCAAGCCCATGCTTATGGTGCAGGCCGGCGAGGTCTGCCGGGGCGATACCCATCATCGTGCGTCCGTTCGTATCGAAGCTTAAAGTGGCGACGATTGGCAGGCCCGTCGGTCGCGCGCCGGCAATGGCTGCCTCGGTTTCTTCGACCGACGACATGGTTTCAATCCACAGGATATCCGCGCCGCCTCGCGCGAGTGCCTCCGCCTGTTCCGCAAACGCTTCGCGCGCGGCATCAAGATTCAAGGGGCCGATGGGTTCCAGGATCTCACCGGTCGGACCCATGCTGCCGCCCACCAGCACGGTGCGCCCGGCACGGTCAGCCTCGGCGCGGGCGATGCCTGCGGCCTTTTCATTCAATTCGCCAACGCGGTCTTCGGCCCGATGAAGCTTCAGTCGGTAACGCGTGCCGCCGAAGCTGTTGGTCAGGATGATATCGGCGCCAGCCTCTACGAAACTGCGATGCAGGTCCGCAATGCGATCGGCATGGTCGGCATTCCAAAACTCGGGCGCATCCCCGGATAGCAAGCCACGCTCGAATAAATTGCTGCCCGTGGCGCCATCGGCAAGCAGCCAGGGACGCAGCGCGAGCAGGGGGGTCAGCCGATCAGTCATAGCCCTCAATCATAGCCGAAAGAGTCAAAACTGAGAAAAACACCGCCCTGGGCCGCCAGTTTTACTGCTTGTAGACCTTGCCCTCTTTCATAACGAAACTGACCGATTCCAGCGTGCGAATGTCAGCAAGCGGATCACCATGCACAGCGATGATGTCCGCGGATTTACCCGCGGTGATCGATCCAAACAGTTCGGAATGACCTATAAGGTCTGCAGCATTCACGGTCGCCGCCTGGATAGCCTGCATCGGGGACATGCCGTACTTGACCATGAAGGCAAATTGTCGTGCATTAATGCCGTGCGGGCAGACGCCTGCATCGGTGCCGAAAGTCATTTTGACGCCGGCGCGCACCGCTTTGCGGAAGTTCTGACGCTGCGCTTCGCCGAGGCCACGGTCATGCTCGAGAAAGTCCGCAGGTTCCGTGGGGTTCGACTGGATGCACTCTTCATCGTAGATATCCATGTCAAGGTAGGTGCCATGCTGCTTTGCAAGCGCTATGCCCTCATCGTCGATCAGCGTGGCGTGTTCCACCGATGCGACACCGGCGCGGATGGCATTCTTGATGCCCACGGGATCATGCGCATGTGCTGCAACTCGCAGTCCGAAATTCGCGGC
This sequence comes from Gammaproteobacteria bacterium, assembly GCA_025355645.1. Classification (GTDB taxonomy): domain Bacteria; phylum Pseudomonadota; class Gammaproteobacteria; order Steroidobacterales; family Steroidobacteraceae; genus Bog-1198. Next base: position 36,549 of record JANXZG010000025.1, read on the forward strand.
TTCCTCGACCGCGGCACGCAACTCCTCGGGCGTGAACTCGATCGATTTTGGCAGGCTGCCATGGGTCAATACCGCGCCGGTCGACAGCACCTTGATGTGGTCCGCGCCGTGGTGGGCTATTTCACGGATTCTCTGCCGCACCTCCCACGGACTATTCGATTCGCCGTAGCGCAGATCCAGCGGTAGCTGGATGTCCGGCGCAAGGCCGCCCATGGCGCCAGCACCTTCGCTGATGGTGATATAGGCGCCGGCGACATACATGCGCGGTCCAATGATCAGTCCTTGCGCAATCGCATCGCGCATGGCCACGTCATTAAAGGCGCGATAGACGCCGACATCGCGTACCGTGGTAAAGCCGGCGAGCAGGGTCAGGCGCGGATTCGGGATCGCCATAAACGCCAGTTGCGCAGCAGTATATTTGAGGTAATTCAGCGGCTCCGGATCCGCGAGGTCGGCAAGATGCGTGTGGCAATCGACAAGGCCAGGCAGGACAGTCATATCCGACATGTCAATGACCGCGGCGCCCGCCGGGATCTTCAAGTCGGTGCCGACGGCGCTGATCTTGGTGCCGCTGACTAGGATGACCTGGTTGGCCAGGACGCGTCCGGCCTCGACGTCGATGAGCTGGCCTGCACGAATGGCCGTGAGCGGCGGTGTCGGCGCGGTGGGGGATGCCGCCGCCTGCGCCTGGGCGATTGCCGGGGACAAGGCGATGCACAGTAAACTACGCAGGTAGCGGCGGATCACGATGAATATGACCTTGCATTGTTAGGCGGGAAACCGGGTTATGGATAGTACTGCATTGCGTTGGGATGGGGCGAATTGGCCATGCGGGTAGTCGTCATTGGTGCGGGACTTGCCGGGCTGACGACTGCTTACTATCTGCAGCGCGACGGCGCCCAAGTCACCGTGGTCGAACGGGCCGCAGGCGTCGGACTGGGCGCGAGCTTCGCAAATGGCGCGATGCTGCATGCCAGCCTGTCTTCGCCCTGGAATTCTCCTGGCATCCTGTGGCAATTGATGCGCTGGATTGGCCGCGAGGATGCGCCGATGCTTTTGCGCTCGCGCGCCCTGCCGCAGCTGCTCGGCTGGGGGCTACAGTTTCTGCGCGAGTCCAGCCCGCATCGTTTCGAGGCGAATGCTCGCAAAAACCTGCGGCTCGCCATCTACAGCCTACGGCTGATGGCACAGATTCGTGAGCAGACTCCGCTGAATTACTGCTACCAGGGACGCGGATTGCTCTCGGTGTTTCGCAGCCGCGCCGCGCAGAATGAGCGCATGGGGGAGCTGGACCTGCTGGCCTCGCATGGGCTGTCACTGCGCAAGCTCGACAGGGACCAGCTGCTTAACCTGGAACCGACGCTCGCGCCGGTCGGTGCCGAGTTGGTGGGAGGGATTCATTACGCCGCGGACGAGGGCGGTGATGCGTACGCATTCTGCATAGAGCTGGCCCGCGTTTTGCGTGCAGGTGGCGCCGAAATTCGCTGTGGCGCGAACGCAAGCGGATTCGATGTGGCGGCACGGCAGGTCCGCTGCCTGCGCGTGGGGGCAGTCGGAGAGGAGCTTGCGGCGGACGCCTTTGTCCTTGCTGCCGCCAGCGAGAGCGTGGGGCTTGCGCGCATGGCGGGAATCGATTTACCGGTGCGACCCGTCAAGGGTTACTCGATTACCCTGCCGCGCAGCTGCGCGCCCGACGCGGCGCCGTCCATCGGCATCGAAGATGGCCAATTACACGCCGTAATCGTGCCCCTCGGCAGCGATCGGATCCGTGTCGCCGGGACCGCGGAACTTGCCGGCTATGATCTTGCAATCAATCCGCGGCGCGTTGAAAATCTACAACGCCTGCTTGCGCGATTGTTTCCGCGCTTTTCCGAGAGGCTGACGCCGGCGGATGTGACGCCCTGGGCGGGATTGCGGCCCATGTGTGCCGATGGCGTGCCCTTGCTGGGCGCGACCGCGCTCGAAAATTTGTGGCTCAATACCGGAGCCGGTCATCTGGGCTGGACGCTCGCGGCGGGCTCCGCACGGTGCGTTGCCGATCAGATAGCGGGGCGCGCTATGCAGCTCGACTCGCAGGACTACGCGCTGAACCGATTTGGATAGCATGATGAAATTCAGACTGAGACTGCTTTGCTTGCATCTGGCCGCCAGCGCGCTGGTGTTGTCGGTTGTTCTGGGCGGATTCTATCTCGGCTGGTATCACTGGCCCGGCTGGTACCTGGCCGTCGTCACGCGCGTCGTGCTTGTAATGGCCGGCGTGGATCTGGCGCTCGGGCCCTTACTCACCTTCGTCATCGCCAACCCCGGCAAGGCGCGTCGCGTACTCGCGCGCGATATCGCGTGCATTGCCGCGGTGCAGCTGCTGGCGCTCGGCTACGGCAGTGTCCAATTATGGAACGGGCGGCCGCTATATTACGCGTTCTCAGGCGGCATCCTGCAGCTCGTGCAGGCCTATGATCTGGATCCGGAGGATGTGCGGCTCGCACGTGACCAAGGAACGGATTTCGCTCCGCACTGGTACAGCTTGCCGCGCTGGGTTTATGCGCCCGATCCCGGGCCTCTCAACGGCGGCGCCGGCGCGACGCGGCCGGACTTCTCGACCATGCCCGCTTACTTCAAGCCCTGGGATCAGGGCCTTGTTGAGCTGCGCACCCGGCTCGCAGCCCTCGATGCGTCAAGCTATTTCATCTTCAATGAGAAGGCTGCGCTGAAGGCCCGCATGCAGAAAGCAGGATTTCATCCTGAGCAGCACAACACGCTGCCAATGACAGGTCGCGGCCGGCCCGTGCTAGTGGTTTTCGATTGGTCAACGTTGAAAATCCAGGCGATCCTGAAGCCCGACTAAACCCGGATTGATGCAGCCCTCTTGCTAGGGCAAATTGCTGGTGCTCCAGCCTCCCCCCAGAGCGCTGATCAGGTTAATGCTCGCCTGCAGGCGGTTCAGCAGGACCGTCAGCGCCGTCTGTTCGCTGCTGAACGTGGTGGTCTGTGCTGCGATGACGCTGCTGTAGGGCACGGTGCCGGCCTTATATTGGTCCAGCGTCAGCTTTTCCGCTTCCTTGGCCGCCTTGACCGCCTCATCCTCCACGCCGGCCTGATCCTGCAGGATGCGCAGCGTCGCGATCTGATCCTCGACCTGCTGAAAGGCGGCGAGCACGGTTTGCCGGTAATTGTCGACGGTGATCCCGTAGGCCGCCCGTGCCTGGGCGACCTCGGCGCGACGCAGCCCGCCATCGAACAGCGCCATCGCGAGCTGCGGCCCAAAGGACCAGATGCGGTTGGGCGTCGCGATCAGATGGGAGATCGAACTGCCGACAAAGTTATCCGAGCCGGTTAACGTCAGGCTTGGGAAAAAAGCCGTCATCGCCACGCCAATCCCGGCATTGGCCGCGGCGACCTTGCGCTCAGCCTCGGCCACGTCCGGGCGTCGTTCGAGCAATGTGGACGGTACGCCCGCAGGAACCGTTGGCACATCGCTGCGCATGCCAAAAGTGGCGACCGAAAAATTGCCCGGCTGGTGGCCTATTAGTACGGCAATCGCATGTTCGAGCACGGCGCGCTGTATTTTTGCGTTGATCTGCGATGCCTGGCTCGACAGCAGCTGCGTCTGCGCAGTGACGACGTCGGCCTTCGCGGCAACCCCATAGCGGTAGCGGCTTTGCGAGATCTGAAGCGATCGCTGCTGTGCTGCGACGGTGTCATCCAGCAGCCGCTGCAGTTGATCCTGGGCGCGCAGCTGGAAATAATCCAGCGCCAGCATCACCTGCGCCGACAGGCGCGCCGCTGCAAGTGCAGCGGCGCTTGCCTGCGCCGAGGTTTTGCTGTTTTCCAGCGTGCGGCGCAGCTGTCCCCAGAGGTCGATTTCCCAGCTGCCCGAAATGCCGGCCGAGTCCGTGATCTTCGGGAGGTTGCCGCCCGGCAGCTGGTTGCTGCGCTGGCGTGAGGCGGTGGCATTGATCGACGGCCAGAATCCGGCCTGGGATTGCTGGACCAATGCACGCGCCTGGTCATAGGCATCAACCGCCGCCCGCACGTTCTGGTTCGAGATATCGACCTGGCTTTCCAGCTGGTCAAGCTCGTCATTAGCGAAGATGTTCCACCATTTACCACGCTCGATCGCATCGGCGGGCGAACTGGGCTTCCAGTCGTCGAGCTCCTTGTAGGCGTTGACCGGTTCGACGTCTGGCCTGCGGTAATTAGGTCCGACCGCGCAGGCACTTATGAGCGCGAGGGCGAGCCCCAAGAACATCGAATGGAGTTTACGCATCAGACACCCGCCTGCAGGGAACCGAGCGCCCGGCGGGACGGATTTCGGGCCTTTCCGGCGCGCCAGTAATAGCCCTGGACATAAAGATAGATAACGGGGGTGCTGTAAAGCGTCAATATCTGGCTGACAACCAGTCCGCCGACAATCGTGATACCAAGTGGCCGCCGCAATTCCGTGCCGTCGCCGAACGCCAGCGCCAGCGGCAAGGCGCCGGCAATTGCGGCGACGGTCGTCATCATGATCGGCCGGAAGCGCAGGCTGCAGGCGCGCGCGATCGCGGCGCGCGGGTCGAGCCCAAGCGTGCGCTCCGCATCGAGCGCGAAATCGATCATCATGATGGCGTTCTTCTTGACGATGCCGATCAGCAGGAGGATTCCAAGGAAGGCGATCAGGCTAAGCTCACTGCCGGTGGCCATCAGAGCGAGCAACGCGCCGACACCGGCCGATGGCAGCGTCGAGAGAATCGTCCATGGATGTCGATAGCTCTCATACAGGATGCCGAGCACTACGTAGATGGCAAACAAGGAAGCCAGCACCATTTTCGGCAACATGGTGACACTCTGCTGAAAAATTTTGGCCGTACCATAGGAAGCGCCATGGATGCTCACCGGCACGTGGATCTCGTTCATCGTGCGCTCGATTGCCGCAAGCCCGGTCTCGATCGTCTCGCCGTCCGGTAAATTGAAGGAGATAGACGTCGATACTGACGTGCCAGTGTGGTTCACGCTGACCGGGGTGGTGCTGCTGGCGTAATGGCTGAAGGCCGCGAACGGCACCAGCGACTCCTTGGCCACGCTGATCGCCGCACCGGTCGAGGTATTGCCGCGGCCCGCATTGGCAAGTGAATTGGCGGCGAGGTTGCGCGCCGTATCGGCCGCCACTGCGGCAGCGGTCGTGCTCGACGCGCCGCTGCGTGACGAGGCGCTCTTCACGGTGGTAGTCCCGGCCACGGCCTGCGTCGCTTGCGTGCCACTGACCGCGCCGCCCGACGTGCTGACGTACATTTGCCTCAGGATTGACGGGTTTTGCAGGAATTGCGGGGCGATTTCCATGACCACGTGGTATTGCTGCGGGCTATATGGGTTGTAGATGGTCGACACCTGGGCCTGTGCGAACGCACCGCCGAGTGCATTGTCGACCTGGCTCATACTAAGGCCAAGGCGCGAAGCGCTGTCGCGATCTACGATCAGCTCGGTCTCGAGGCCACCCGGCTGCATATCGGTATCGACATCGGTAATTTCCTTGACGTCTTGCAGAGCGACCCGCAGTTTGCGCGACCAGGTCTGCAATTCGCTCAGGTCGTCGCCCATCAAGGTGTACTGATACTGTGAGTTCGACGAGCGCCCGCCGGCGCCAAAATCCTGCACCGCCTGCAGGAATGCCTGCACGCCGGCAATATGCGCAAGCTTCGGCCGCAGCCGCGTGATGACCTGGTCGGCGGAAACATCGCGCTGGTTCAATGGCTTCAGCGCGACATTGACGTTGCCCTGCGAACCGCCGCCGCCGAAGGGTCCAAATCCACCGGCGCCAACTGATCCGGTAACGGTCAGGACTGCCGGGTCCTGCTGGATCAGTGCGGCTACCTGTTGAAGTTTTGTCTTCATCAGCTGGAACGAGACGGTGGCATCGCCGCGCAATCCGCCGCGTATCTGCCCGGTGTCCTGCTGTGGAAAGAGCGTTTTTGGGATCACGTAGTACAGGAACACGTTGAATGCGATAGTCGCGGCCAGTAGCAGCAGCATGGTACGCCGGTGATCCAGTGCCCAGCTGAGCGTCTTCTCGTAGTCCCGGCGCAGCGACTCGAATCCGCGCTCGAAGGCGGCCGTCATGCGCGAAGGCTTGCGCGCGCGGTCCCGGCCGAGTAGTAGCGAGCACATCATCGGCGTCGTTGTCAGGGAAATGACCAGCGAAATCATGATCGCAACTGACAATGTGACCGCGAACTCGCGGAACAGCGCGCTGACCAGCCCGCTGGTCATGACAAAGGGCACAAAAACGGCAATCAGCGATAGGCTCATGGAAATCACGGTAAACCCGACCTCGCGCGCGCCCTGAAGTGCCGCCTGCATACGCGACATGCCGGCCTCGATGTGCCGAGTGGTGTTTTCCATCACCACGATCGCATCATCGACCACGAAGCCCGTGGCGATCGTAAGGGCCATCAGGGAATAATTGTCCAGCGTGTAGTTCAGCAGGTACATCGCGCCGAACGTGCCGACTAGCGAGACCGGCACGACGACGGCTGGGATCAGCGCTGCGCGCGGGCTATTCAGGAACATGTACACCACGAGGATCACCATCGCGATCGCGAGCAGCAGGGTTTGTTCCACCTGCCGCAGCGAGGCCCGAATCGTGACCGAGCGATCGAAGGTCACGACCAAGTCGATGTTCGGGTCGATGGCCGCCTTTAGCGCTGGCAATTCCGCCTTGACCGCATCGACCATCTCGACGATGTTGGCGCCAGGTTGCTGAAACACCTGCACGGTAATGGCCGCCTTGCCATTGTAGAGGCCGTAAGTTCGCGAGTTCTCGGTGGCGCCATTGCCCATGTCGAGGACCGTGGCGACATCGCCCAGGCGTACCGTGCTGCCGTTGCGGTTCGCGATGATCAGTTCGCGATAGGGGCCGGCATCACGGGCATTGTCGTTGGTATAAATCTGATAGTGCAGCTTATCGGATTCGATCGCGCCCTTGGGCGCATTGGCATTCGCGTTCGAGATCGCAGCGCGCACGTCCTGCAGGCCGATTCCATATTGGCTCAAGGCGAGTGGGTTGATTTCGACGCGCACCGCGGGCAGTGCGCTGCCGCTCACGCTGACGCCGCCCACACCCTGGAGCTGCGACAGCCGCTGCGAAATCACCGCATCGGCAGCATCGTAAATTTGCCCTTGCGTCAACACACCCGAGGTCATGGTTATCGCCATCACCGGGAATGCCGAGCTGTTGATCTTGCGGTAGGACGGGTTTTGCGTTAGCGCGGACGGCAAATCCGCGTGGGCCGCGACAATGGCGGCCTCCACGTCGCGAGCCGCGCCGTCGATATCGCGACCCAGCCCGAACGTGAGCTGGACGCTGGAGGTGCCAACACCGCTGGTCGAAGTCATGTCATCGACATCGGCGATGGCGCCGAGATGCCGCTCGAGCGGCGTAGCGACCGTGGCCGCCATGACCTCGGGACTTGCGCCCGGCAGGTTAGCTGAGACAAAGATCGCGGGCACATCGATCTTCGGCAGCGGTGCCACCGGCAGAAGCCAGAAAGCGCCAATGCCGCACAGCGCTATGCCGATCGTCAGCAGCGTGGTGGCGACCGGCCTGGCGATGAAGGGCGCGGATATGTTCAAGCTGCGCCGTCCGTCAACGGGGCGGGCGGTTCAACAGCGACTGCTCGGCGCAGCCGCTTGGCGAGCCGGTCAAACGCCAGGTAAATGACTGGGGTCGTATACAGGGTCAGTACCTGGCTAACCAGCAGACCGCCAACGATGCTGATGCCAAGCGGATGGCGAAGTTCGGAGCCCGTGCCGGTGCCGAACATCAGCGGCAATGCGCCGAATATCGCCGCTACCGTGGTCATCAGGATCGGGCGAAAGCGTAGCTGACACGCCTGGAAGATGGCCTCACGCGGGGATAGCCCTTGGTTGCGTTCCGCGTCGATCGCGAAGTCGATCATCAGGATCGCGTTTTTCTTGACAATGCCGATCAGCAGCACGATGCCGATCAGGGCGATGATCGTCAGATCATCGCCCGCCAGCATCAGCGCGAGCAGGGCGCCAATGCCTGCCGACGGCAGAGTCGAGAGTATCGTGATTGGATGAATGAAACTCTCATAGAGCACGCCGAGCACGATGTACATGACGACGATGGCCGCTATCAGCAGCAGCAACTCGTTGGTCAGGTTGCTGCGAAAAGCGAGCGCTGCGCCCTGGAAGGTCGTATGGATGCTCTCGGGGGTTCCCACGTTCTGTTCGGCCGCGTCGATTGCATCCACTGCCGCACCGAGCGAAGTCCCTTCCGACAGGTTGAATGACACCGTCGTTGCGGGAAACTGCGCGAGGTGATTGATCAGCAGCGGCCGCTTCTCAACGTCCACCTTCGCGATGGCCGACAGAGGCACCTGCCCCCCGCCTGCGGATGGCACATAGATCGAGTTCAGCGCGTCGACCGAGGCGTAGGTGGCCGGATCGGCTTCGATAATCACTCGATACTGATTCGATTGCGTAAAGATGGTCGACACGATGCGCTGTCCAAAGGCGTCATACAGCGCGTTGTCGACCGTGCCGACGCTAATGCCAAGCCTCGCCGCGCTATCGCGGTCTATCGTTACGTATGCGGCCAGGCCATCGTCCTCCTGATTACTGACGACATCGGCAAGCTCCGGCTTCTGGCGCAAGGCGCTAATCAGCTTCGGCGTGAACGCCGAGAGCGTCGCCTGGTCCGCGCTTTCCAGCGTGAACTGGTACTGCGTGCGGCTCAGCGTGTTATCAAGGGTCAGGTCCTGGACCGGCTGCATGTACAGAGAGACGCCCGGTACATTCGCTGTCTCGTCGCGCAGGCGCCGGATCACGGTACTCAAGCTGGCCTTGCGCACACCATGGGGCTTCAAGTTGATCAGGAAGCGGCCGCTGTTCAGCGTGACGTTATTGCCGTCAATGCCGATGAATGATGACAGGCTTGCGACATCAGGGTCGGTCAGGATCGCCTGGGCCAGGGACTGTTGCCTGCGCGCCATCTCCGCATAGGAGACCGATTCGCCCGCGTCCGAGACGCCCTGGATCAATCCGGTATCCTGGTCCGGGAAGAACCCCTTTGGAATCAGAATGTACAACAAGGCGGTTACAACCAGCGTGCCGATGGCGACATACAGCGTGATGCGCTGGTGTTCCAGCACCCGGGTCAGCGTGCGGCTGTACCAGTCAAGCAGGAACCTGAACCAGCCTTCGTGATGGCGTTCGTCGCGCTTGTGCTGTGACGAAGCTTTCAGCAATTTTGCGCACATCATCGGCACGAGCGTCAGTGATACCACCGCGGAAATCAGGATGGTCACCGCGAGCGTGACGGCAAACTCGCGGAACAGGCGACCCACGACATCCTGCATGAACAGCAGCGGAATGAGTACAGCAATCAGGGACACGGTCAGCGAGATGATCGTAAAGCCGATCTGGCCGGATCCTTTCAGCGCAGCCTGCAACGGCGTGTCGCCGAACTCCAGGTAGCGGGCAACGTTCTCAATCATCACGATCGCATCATCGACGACAAATCCGGTCGAGATGGTCAGTGCCATCAGCGACAGGTTGTTCAGGCTGAATCCCGCGAAATACATCACGCTGAACGTGCCAATCAGCGACAGCGGCACGGACAAGCTCGGGATGATCGTCGCCGGCACATTGCGCAAAAATACGTAGATCACGATCACGACCAGCACGACCGCCAGCGTCAATTCCAATGCCACATCCACGATCGATGCCCTGATCGTCGTGGTGCGGTCCGTCAGCACCGCTATATCGACCCCGGCTGGCAACGAGGATCTTAGTGATGGCAACAGGGCATTGATCAGGTTCACGACTTCGACGACATTGGCGCCGGGCTGGCGCTGCACATTCAGGATTAGCGCGGGCTCGCTGTTCATCCAGCCGCCCAGCTTGGAATTCTCCGCTCCCGAGACCAGGGTCGCCACGTCGCGCAGGCGAACGGCGGAGCCATTTTTGTACGCGATCACGATGCGGCTGTATTCCTCAGCGCTCGCGATCTGGTCATTGGTGTTGACGGTGTAGGAGTTGCTGGGGCCATCGAGCGTACCCTTGGGGCCATTCTGATTTGCGTTGCTGATGGTCGTGCGCAGGTCGTCAAGGTTCAGTCCGTAGGCGGCCATCGCGCGCGGATTGATGATTACGCGAACAGCCGGGCGCTGGCCGCCGCTGATGCTGACGACCCCGACTCCCTTCAACTGCGAGATCTTTTGCGCAATGCGAACATCGGCCAGGTCCTCCACCTCGGTCAGCGGCATGGTCTTGGAAGTAATGCCGAGGGTCAGCACCGGCGCGTCCGCCGGGTTGACCTTGGCGTAGATTGGCGGCGCAGGAAGATCCTGCGGCAGCAGGCTTTGCGCGGCGCTGATCGCCGCCTGAACTTGCTGTTCGGCGACATCGATCGAGAGGGCCAGGTTGAATTGCAGCGTGATCACCGACGCACCGGCTGAACTTGTCGATGACATCTGCGCCAGGCCGGGCATCTGGCCCAGCTGCTTTTCAAGGGGCGCTGTTATCGCCGACGTGATGACTTCGGGACTGGCGCCCGGATAAAAGGTCTGCACCTGGATAGTTGGATAGGCGACTTCGGGCAGCGCTGACAGGGGCAATTGCAGGAAGGCGAGGATGCCGGCGATCAGGATCGCGATCATCAGCAGCGCCGTTGCGACCGGGCGCAGAATAAATATCCGCGACGGATTCATGCGTCGTCAGCTCCGCGCCGTGGAGCGGTCATGGCGAAGGCGCAGGCTTACTTTGGCGCTGGCTCCCGTCCTTCTTGGGGTCCTTCTTGGCCGCAGGGGCAGTGGCCGGTATCTTGTGTACAGGCGTTGCGGCCGGAAGGATGATGGTGGCTCCGTCTTTCAGCCTGTCGCCGCCTTCGGTGACGACCACATCGGAGGCAGCGATGCCTTGAGTGATCGCGACCTGCTCCCCGTCGACTGCGCCGGTCGTCACAGGCCGCACCGTGACGGTGTTGTCGGGCTTCACCAAGTAGACAAAGCTCGTCAGTGCGCCATTCGGCGCGCCCTGATGCAAAGCTGACCCGGGGATCAGGATCTGGTCGTGCAGGGTGTTGACGAGCAGCTGGATATTGACGAACTGATTCGGAAAAAGCGTGCCATCCTGGTTGTCGAACTGGCCGCGCAGTTTGACCGTGCCCGTCGTAGTGTCGATCTGATTGTCGACTGTCAGCAGCTTGCCGTCAGCCAGTTTGTTGCTGTTGGTACGGTCATACGCTTCGACGCTGAGCGTCTCACCGGCACGAATGCGCGGCATGACGCTGGCAATATTGTCCTCAGGAATCGGGAAGATCGCGGTGATCGGCTCGAGCTGGTTGATGATCACGAGGCCATTTGCATCAGAGGGGGTCACATAATTGCCCTGGTCGACCTGCCGCAGGCCAACCCGACCGCTGACGGGGGAGACGATGTGGGTGTATTGCAGGTTCAGCTCCGCGGTGTGGACCAGGGCCTGGTCCGAGTCGACCGTGCCGACGTATTGGTCGACCAGCGCGCGCTGGGTGTCGAGCTGCTGGCCCGCGATTGCATCTTCCTTGATCAGCGCTTCATAACGCGTCAGATCGAGCTTCGCATCGACCAGCAGCGCCTGGTCGCGCCGCAGGTTACCCTTGGCCTGTTCCAGTGCCGCTTGATAGGGCCGCGGGTCGATCTGCGCCAGAAAATCGCCCTGGTGTACAAGCTGGCCCTCGGCATAGGCAATTTTCTGTAGCTGCCCCGTGATCTGGGTTCGAACAGTGACCGAGGCGAGTGGCGTTATCGTGCCGAGTGCCGGAATGCGGATGCGGATGTCGCCCGACACCGCGGTGGCTACAGAAACGGCCACCGGGCCGTTCTGTCCGCCGCGTGCGCCGCCGCCGGAGGGTGAACGCACATTCTTTCCTTGCAGGTTGCGCACAATCAGGACCACTACGATGAACAGAATGATCAAAGACGCGATGACCAGCGTGCGCTTGCGCAAATACCACCGCTTGGGCTGTTGTTCGTCGTATTCCACTTCTGGTCACCGTGGCAGGGGCAAAGCGCCGACTATAGTCGCAAAAACGCAGCGCATATGCGAAGAAACGTTAAAGTTCGTGGGGCTTAATGCATGGCTTCGTTAAGCACCTGCGCAAGCCTTACTCCAGCGCGCTGCAGCTGTTTCTGCACGGTCATGGTAGCCTCGCGCACATAGCCCTCATCCAGCAGCCGGACTCCATGGGGCCCAGCAGGCGGCAGTTGTCCGTAGGCTTCGACCCTGGCGATCGCAAATGATTCCATGGCCCAGGATGCAGGCGTACCGCGCGCGGCGGCGGCGCGCTCTGCGGGCGTGATGCCGGCAAGCAGCCGTTGGGATACCCCCGGGGCATCGTCGCCCAGGTTTCTGACAAACACCACGTCCCAGTAGTGATGCAGGCTGGCGCGCCGCTCGCCACGCGCGAGGACCTGCGTCTCGTTGCCGCCGTGATCATGATTGTCCGCTGCATGCAGCGGCTGATGCAGATCGCCAACCAGGTGCAACAAGAACTGCAGTGCCATAAGACGCTCGCCCGCACTCGCCGCAGGATCGGCAAGTTCTGCGCGGAACTGCTCGATCTTCGCGAGCAGTTGCCCATGCTCGGGCCGGGAAGTGTCGATCTCGATGTCGGTGTAATGCCAATCCGCAGTGTCGCGGTGGAGCGCGCGATAATGGTCCGGCCAGGTCGATTCCGCCGCGATTCCACGATCTGCGGTCAGGCCGGTCCGATCGGTCGCAAGCAGCGACTCAATGCGTTCGCGCACCTCGGGCCGCAGGTACTGATCGGCAATCAGTGCGATGATTTCATGCCCTTCATCGCCCCAGGCCCGCGCGCCCGCCGACATGCACAAGCACAGTACCGCTACTGCTAAGCGCGGCCAGAATGCGCGCGCATCAAGAGGCGAGCAGGTCGGCAAATTCGGGGTGCTGGCGCACGAACACCGCCGTATAGGGGCAAATCGGGCGCACTTTCCAATGTTTGCTTCGCGCAAACTCCAACGCGGTACGAGTCAGGTCGGCGGCGACGCCCCGTCCGCCAACGGCTGGCGGGACGCCCGTGTGCACGATCGACATCGTTCCGCCTTCGCAGCGGTAATTGAGGACAGCGCGGTGACCGTCGATCTCGACGTAGAACAATGCGGCTTCGGGGTCGTGTTGCACCGCTGGCGTCATGGATTGATAATACGCCAACATTTGAAGCGGGGTGTTTTCCATGAGCAATTCAGTATCGATTCACCCAACCGTTGACAAGGGTATCAAGGCGGCCACCACGGATTTTGCCGGTGGCACGCTGTTGTGCAAATGCGCCGACAAGCCGGTCAAGGTCACGCTCAGTGCACAGTCGGCGTTCAATCACGCCTGCGGCTGCACCAAGTGCTGGAAGCCCAAGGGCGCGCTCTTTTCGGTCGTGGCGGTCATTCCGCGCGACAAGCTGAAGGTCACGGAGAATGCCGACAAGCTGAAAGTCGTGGATCCCGCCGCGACGATTCAGCGTCATGCCTGCAAGGCCTGCGGGGTGCATATGTACGGGCGGATCGAGAACACCAAGCACCCGCTGTACGGATTTGATTTCATCCATACGGAACTCTCGCCGCAGGTCGGCTGGGCAGCGCCGGGATTTGCAGCCTTTGTTTCATCGATCATCGAATCGGGTGCGGATCCGGCCAACATGGGTGCAGTGCGCAGCCGCCTAAAAGGCTTGGGACTTGAGCCCTACGACTGCCTGTCGCCGGAGCTGATGGACCTGATTGCCACGCATGTGGCGAAGGCCTCAGGCGCCCTTAAGCATTAGCCGCGGTTTATTTACGCCGGGATCGTGACCGGCGCCCGCAACCCCGGGGCGCTGCCGCTGCTCCTTTGACCTGTCGCGCATGCGCTTTCCCCGCGCCTGCCCCCTGATGCGATTTTCAATGCGTCGCGCCGATTGTTTATTCGGATCGGAGCGCTATTGGATTCGGGCGATGGCTAAGTCTGGCCAACAGCAACTCCACCGGCTCGGCGCTTGTAAACACCATATTCGCTACCGAGTCGATGTCGTTCAGATCGATGACGGGGATGGGTGCGTGCTCAATCATTGGATGGCTTGCGATTGCGACGATGTGCTCGTCAGCGGGGTAGAGGGGGTCCTTCCCAACTGCTTGTCGAAACACTTCGATCTTGGCATGTTTTTCGCACTTGTAACCTTCCACCAGGACTAGGTCGCAGGGAGACAGCCGTCTCAGCAACTGAACGAAGGTAGCCTCGGCACGCCCATCCAGCTCGTGCATCTGCACCCAGCGCTGCGAAGAGGAAATGATTACTTCACCCGCGCCTGCCTTTCGATGTTCGTAGGAGTCCTTGCCAGGCTTATCAACGTCGAAGCTGTGGTGGGCGTGTTTGAGCGTTGCAATGCGAAGCCCGCGCCTGACTAGCAATGGAATCGTCTTGGTGATGAGTAAGGTCTTGCCAGACCCACTCCAACCGACTATACCCAGTACTCTCACGGAGCTTCTCCTTGTGGCACTAATGCGGCTCTAGATACCAGCGATGATCTGCAGTCCCTTGAAGGGCTGACGATATTTAGCGCCACCCGCATGGCCCATCGCAGCTGCTCTCGCCGGGAATCGTCGCGAAAATCGTGGCGCGCTTGCAAACAGAATTCTCGAATGTCGAGAATAGCGACCGCTTGGTGAATGGAAAGACGGAGGCTACCACCGATAAAGGTTCGCGACGTATCCCGCCGGGAACGGTTCTGAACTTGGTGGAAGCTCGACGAAGCCTTGCGCCGCTGTCATTCCTAAGAAGTCTCCGGGGCCGTTGGTAGGGCGCGGAATAGCGGCAGGCCGTCCGCCATCGTCATATTGCACGGCGACCGGCAGAAAGTAGGTGAGCGCACGGTGGAACTTAACAGGCGCCGCGAGCGGCACTCGCTCGGGTGCGGCACGGGGCTGGCCCATTGCCGCGGTCACGCCAGGGATAATGTAGCGGATAAGGCAGACCAGCGTAGCAACAGGATTTCCCGGCAAGCCAAAGATCGCTGCGCCTCCCTGGCTTATCCCGAACCACATGGGCATCCCGGGACGTTGTGCAACTTGGTAGAAGACCTCACGAACGCCCAAATCCTTTAACACCTTGGGCACGAAATCATATTTCCCTTTCGACACCCCGCCGCTTAGAACGAGCACGTCTTGCGATTCCAGGTGCAGCGCAAGCCGATCGTGCAAAAGCAGTTCATTATCGGGGATGTGATCGTTTGCCACATTCTCGAAGCCGCGTTCACGTAGCGCGGCGATCAGCGAGTAGGCGTTCGAACGACGAACCTGATATTCGGCGACTGGGTGCCCGGGCTCGACGAGTTCATCGCCCGTGGAGATGATCATGAAACGAGGCTGACGGCTCACGCGTAGGTGACTTAAGCCTGCCGAGGCCGCCACAGCGATCTGCGGCGCACCGAGTCGCACCCCGGCCTTCAACATGGCGACGCCGGGCTGGCTGTCTTCCCCGCGGCGCTGAACATTGCGGTATGGAACGGCAGCGCCAAGCGCGTTCAAGGACGCCGCCCCATCGCTTTCCTCGTACTCTTCCTGAGGAATCACGCAATCGGTGCCGATAGGCAATACGGCGCCGGTCATTACCTCGATGGCATTGTCCCTACTGGTTAATTCCAATGGGGGAATTCCCGCCAATTGGATGCCCACAATTGTAAATCGACGAATACCACGGCTGGGAGCGCCGCTGTCGATCGCTATGCCATCCATGCAAACGCGATTAAACGGCGGATTGTCCCGTTCGGCGAAGATGTCTTGGCGGAGCGTTTGTCCGATGCACTGCACTAAGGGTCGTGATTCGACCTCGAACGGCGCTAATGCAGAGGCGATTGCCTCGTCAGCCATCTGAGGTGTCATGGGCGTAAGGCTTACCTCTCGATCAGGTCGAATAGGCCACTAGAGGACCGGACTCTATTTGTATATTACTGCACCGACATCGAGATGATGACAACGCACCTGGCCAAGGCGTCCGGCGCCCTTCAGGCATTAGCCGCCGTCTATTTTTGCCGCAGCCGGGACTCCCGTGGGCGCCGCCAAGCGCCGGGCTGCTGCGAGTGGCAACTCTTCAAGCCCGCAATCCTGGTGCTGCGCCTGCTCGACAAGTTTTTCGCGCATGCGCTTAGCCCAGTAGCGGCTGATGTGGTTGGCGATTCCGGCGATCGCATCCTCGCGCAGCGGCTCGGCCCCGTAGAAATGGCCAATGTCGTTGGCCATCTTGATGATGTTATCCCCACTCATTAACTGTCCTATTTAGCGTTAAACACTTCAGCAGCCGGCACCGGATTTTCGGGCACCTCGCTGAATGCGCGGAAACGCTTCTGCCACTGCCCCGGTTGGCTCACGCGTGTGGCCTGCACCGCCGTCACCTTGTACTCAGGGCAATTCGTGGCCCAGTCGGAATTATCGGTGGTGATGACATTCGCACCGGATTCGGGAAAGTGAAAGGTCGTATACACGACGCCCGGCTGCACGCGTTCGGTCACCCTCGCGCGCAGCACCGTCTCGCCGGCCCGGCTGACGATGCCGACCCAGTCGCCCTCCTTAATGCTGCGCTCGTCGGCATCATGCGGATGAATTTCGAGGCGATCTTCACTGTGCCACTGGTTGTTCTCCGTACGGCGCGTCTGGGCGCCCACGTTGTACTGGCTCAGGATGCGCCCGGTAGTCAGGATCAGAGGATAGCGTGCGTTGACTTTCTCGGCGCTCGCCACAAATTCCGTGACCATGAATTTGCCCTTGCCGCGGACAAACTCGCCAATGTGCATGGTCGGCGTACCGGTGGGTGCGGCCTCATTACACGGCCATTGGATGCTGCCCAGTTCATCGATTCGATCGAAGCTTACGCCTGTGAAGGTCGGCGTGGTGCGTGCAATCTCGTCCATAATTTCCGACGGATCCCGGTAGTTCATCGGATAGCCCATCGCGTTCGCAAGCTTCTGCGTGACTTCCCAGTCAGCGAAGCCGGCCTTCGGCTGCATGACCTTGCGGACCCGCGATATACGGCGCTCCGCATTCGTGAAGGTGCCGTCCTTCTCAAGGAAAGTTGAGCCGGGCAGCAGCACATGCGCAAACTTGGCCGTCTCGTTCAAGAAAATATCCTGCACGATCACGCACTCCATCGACATCAGCGCCGCCGCGACATGCTGCGTGTTCGGATCGGACTGCACCAGATCCTCACCATTGATGTAAACGCCCATGAATTCCTGCGCGAGTGCCGCCTCGAACATGTTCGGGATGCGCAGTCCGGGTTCTTTGCTCAGGGGCGCGCCCCAGGCGGTCTCGAACATCTCGCGCACCACGGTATCGGAGACATGCCGATAGCCTGGGAATTCGTGCGGCATGGAGCCCATGTCGCAAGAACCCTGCACGTTATTTTGGCCGCGCATCGGGTTCACGCCCACGCCCTCGCGGCCGATATTGCCGGTGGCCATGGCGAGATTGGCAATCCCGAGCACCGCAGTCGACCCCTGGGCGTGCTCGGTAACTCCGAGGCCGTAGTAGATTGCGCCGTTGCCGCCAGTGGCAAAAAGGCGGGCTGCAGCGCGAACCTCTGCAGCTGGTACACCGGTCACGGACTCCATCGCCTCGGGCGAATTGCCGGGCGCGGCGACGAACGTTCGCCACTTCTCGAAGGCAGGGACTTCGCAGCGCTCGCGCACAAAGTCCTCCTTGACGAGCGCTTCGCTCACGATCACATGCGCTATGCTGTTGAGCAGCGCGACATTCGTGCCGGGACGAAGCTTCAGATGATAGGCGGCCTCAATATGCGGGCTGCGAACCAAGTCGATTGTGCGCGGGTCGGCTACGATCAGCTTGGCGCCCTGGCGCAGGCGCTGTTTCATCTGCGAGGCAAACACCGGATGGCCATCGGTGGGATTCGCGCCGATCACGAATATCACGTCGGACTTCATGACCGAATCAAAATTCTGCGTGCCCGCCGATTCGCCTAGGGTCACTTTCAGGCCATAACCGGTAGGTGAATGACACACCCGTGCGCAGGTATCGACATTGTTGTTGCCAAACCCGGCGCGAATGAGCTTTTGGACGATATAGACTTCTTCGTTCGTGCAGCGCGATGAGGTGACTCCGCCAATCGACTCGCGGCCATACTTAGCCTGGATGCGCTTGAGTTCACTCGCAGCGTATGAAATGGCTTCATCCCACGACACTTCGCGCCAGGGGTCGGATATCTTGGCGCGTATCGCCGGCTTCAGCACACGGTCCGGGTGGGTAGTATAGCCGATCGCGAAGCGCCCCTTGACGCAGGAATGGCCATGATTGGCCATGCCATTCATGTCGGGCACCATGCGCACGAGTTCCTCGCCCTTCATCTCCGCCCTGAACGAACAGCCGACGCCGCAATAGGCGCAGGTCGTGATCGTGCTGTGTTCGGCCTGGCCTTTTTCGATCAGGGTCTTCTCCGACAGCGTCGCTGTCGGGCAGGCTTGCACGCAGGCACCGCAGGAGACGCACTCGGAGTCCATGAATGGCTCGTCCTGGCTCGCCGCGACGGTTG
The DNA here is from genome assembly GCA_025355645.1 of Gammaproteobacteria bacterium. GTDB lineage: Bacteria > Pseudomonadota > Gammaproteobacteria > Steroidobacterales > Steroidobacteraceae > Bog-1198. The sequence goes on from JANXZG010000025.1 coordinate 55,116, forward strand.
ACTCGAATCCGCGTCCTTGGATCGTCAGCGCGAAGGTGCCCTGGCGTTCATCGCAGGCGCGAACGCAGCGCGAGCAGACGATGCACTTGCTCGGATCAAATGTGAAATACGGGTTCGACTCGTCCTTGACCGCATCGAGGTGATTCTCGCCCTCGTAGCCATAACGCACTTCGCGAAGACCGACGACGCCGGCCATATCCTGCAATTCGCAGTGCCCGTTGGCGGGACAAGTCAGGCAATCAAGCGGATGGTCCGATATGTAGAGTTCCATGACGCCACGCCGCACATCGGCTATTTGCGGGTTTTGCGTCGTCACTTTCATGCCCTGGGCGACCGGGGTCGTGCAGGAGGCGGGCAATCCCTTCATGCCCTCGATCTGCACGAGGCAAAGGCGGCAAGAGCCAAACGCTTCGAGCTGCTCGCTTGCACATAGCTTGGGGATTTTTACGCCGGCTTCAGCCGCGGCGCGCATGATCGAAGTGCCCTCGGGCGCCTGGACTTCCACCCCGTCGATGGTCAATGTAACCCGCTTCGCGGTGGCGCGTCGGGGCGTGCCGAAGTCTTGTTCGACGATGGACAACATACGAAATCCTCTTAAGCGGTAAAATCTTCAGGAAAATGGTTAAGCGCTGATATGACAGGGTAGGGCGTCAGGCCCCCCATTGCGCACAGCGACCCGTGAATCATGGTCTCGCATAAGTCCCGCAGCAGCACCTCCTGCTTGGCCGGGGATTCTCCTGCACACAGTCGGTCGATCACCTCGACGCCGCGGACCGAGCCGATACGGCACGGCGTGCACTTGCCGCAAGACTCAATCGTGCAGAACTCCATCGCATATCGGGCCTGCGCTGCCATGTCGACGCTGTCGTCGAATACGACCATGCCGCCATGCCCCAGCATGGCCTTCAAGGCAGCAAACGTCTCGTAGTCGAGCGGGGTATCGAACTGCGACTCCGGCATATAAGCGCCGAGTGGGCCACCCACCTGCACTGCTCTTATCGGACGGCCGCTTAAAGCGCCACCGCCGAAGTCATACAACACTTGGCGCAAGGTAAGGCCAAAGGCCTTTTCGATCAGGCCACCGTACTTAATATTGCCTGCGAGCTGCAGAGGCAAAGTGCCGCGCGATCGTCCCATGCCGAAGGTGCGGTAAAACTCGGCGCCGCGATCGAGAATGATGGGCACCGAGGCGAGGGTGATCACATTGTTGATCACGGTCGGCATGCCAAAGAGACCCTCGATTGCGGGCAACGGCGGCTTGAAGCGGATCTCGCCGCGCTTGCCTTCCAGTGATTCGAGTAATGAGGTCTCCTCACCGCAGATGTACGCGCCAGCGCCGAGCCGTACTTCGAGCTCGAACTGCCTGCCGCTGCCTTGTATGTCCGCACCGAGATAATGATTACTGTAGGCGGTTGCTATCGCTGCGTTCAGCGCGCGATGCGCGTCCGGGTATTCGCAGCGAAGGTAGATATAGCCTCGCGTCGCACCTGTTGCCAGACCTGCGATCGTCATACCTTCGATCAGCACGAATGGGTCACCTTCCATCAGCATCCGATCGGAGAAGGTTCCCGAATCGCCCTCGTCAGCATTGCAGACGATGTACTTTTGCGCACCAGAGGCACCGAGCACAGTCTTCCACTTGATGCCGGCCGGGAAGGCCGCGCCGCCTCGACCGCGCAATCCGGAATCCGTTACGCACTTAATAATGTCGGCCGGCTGCATTTTAAGCGCCGCGGCTAGTCCGCGATTGCCGCCGTGCTGCAGGTAGTCCTGCAGGCTTTGCGGATCGGTGAGCCCGACGCGCGCAAATGTCAGGCGCTCCTGGTTCTTCAGGAACGGGATTTCCGCGGTCAGTCCGTGGGCAAGTCTATGCGCGCCGCCGGTGATGAACCCTGACTCAAACAGGCTCGCTACTTCGCCTGATGCAACTGGACCATAGGCCACTCGGCCCATGGCCGTCTCTACCTCGATAAGGGGTTCTAGCCACAGCATGCCGCGCGAACCATTGCGCACGAGCTGGATACCGATGCCACGCGTTTCCGCCAGCGCCATGATCGCGGCGGCGGTCTCATCCGCGCCCACGCCGCGCGCGGCCGCATCGCCGCTGACGAAGATTTTTGTGATGCTCACGAAGGCTGCCTCGCGGCGGCTATCAGTGCGTCGAATCGCTCAGGGCTGACCCGCCCCTGCAGCCGACCATCCACCATCGCCGAGGGTCCGAGCGCGCAATTGCCGAGGCAATAAACCGCCTCGAGCGTGACCGCACCATCGGCGGTCGTGCCATGAAAATCAATACCCAGCGTTCGCTTTGCATAGGCCTCGAGCGCCACTGCACCCACAGATTGACAGGCTTCCGCACGGCATAGCTGCACGACGTGCCGGCCCGGCTTTTCGGTGCGAAAATAGTGATAGAAACTGATGACGCCGTGAATTTCGGCGCGCGACAGATTCAACTCGTGTGCAATTATCACTACCGCGTCCTTGGGCACGAAGCCCAGGGCGCTCTGGACGTCGTGCAGGATCGGCAATAATGCCCCAGGCAGCGCCTTGAGCCGCGCACAGCTGTCGTGCACCGCCTTTTGGTCGTCGGCGGACAGGCTGGTTTTGCGCTCCAATTTAATTGGAATAATGCGTTTAGGCGATTGATTGGACATCAGTTACTGTCAACCTTGAAACTTGGCTCGTGCGTAGATATATCATACTTTAACGCGGCAGATAGGCTGCTGCACCGCTCACGGATTATCCATGAAAAAACAGATCCTTAGCACGCATCGCGATAACCATGGTCACTGGGTAGGCGATGGGTTTCCCGTGCGCACCTTGTTCTCCTATGACAGGCTCGCGGTGCATTTGAGCCCTTTCCTGATGCTTGATTATGCCGGGCCGGCTAACTTTCCCGCAGCGCAGCAGCCACGTGGCGTCGGCGAGCATCCGCATCGTGGCTTTGAGACCGTTACGATCGTATATCAGGGCGAGGTTGCCCATCGTGATTCGGCCGGCAACAGCGGTACCATCGGGCCGGGTGATGTGCAGTGGATGACCGCGGCGGGCGGGGTGCTGCACGAGGAGTTCCATTCGCCCGCCTTTACCGAACACGGTGGTTCACTTGAGATGGCGCAGCTCTGGGTTAACCTGCCAGCGCGCCACAAAATGTCCGCACCGCGTTACCAGGCAATTGTGGGTTCGCAGATTCCGAGCGTGGCGCTACCCGAGGGGGCCGGTACGCTTCGCGTCATCGCCGGCGAGTACCAGGGTGCGCGCGGACCTGCGCAGACCTTCACCCCATTGAATGTCTGGGACCTGCACCTGCAGGCGGGCAAGAATGTGACCCTGCAAATCGCTCCGGGACAGACTACCGCGCTTGCGATCCTGCGCGGCGGTGCGCTGGTCAACGGGACCCATCGGGCGGGCGATGCGGAACTTTTGATTCTGGACCTGATCGGCACCGAGGTGGAGCTTTCCGCCGAAAAGGATACCAGCCTGCTGGTGCTGACGGGCGTGCCGATCGGTGAGCCCATCGTCGGTTATGGGCCGTTCGTCATGAACTCACGTGAGGAAATCCAAACCGCGATCGGCGATTTCCAGGCCGGTCGATTCGGGCACATTCCGGAAGGCCCGGCGCCGGTGCCCACGCAGTAGGCTCTGCTTGCGCTCACTGCCCGGTGCGAAAGCGCGTCCAAAGACGTGTGACCTGGCGAGAATACTCGGGCGTAGTCATGATGAGCGAATGCAGCCGCGCGCGCATCGCCGGGTCGGGATAAACCATCAGGTCCCGGCGTAGCGCGTCGTTGACGAGCGTCAGGGCGGCGCGGTTGCCATTGGGGTACTTGACCGCATTCGTGATGCTTGCCATGACATCGGGTCGCATCAGGTAGTTCAGCCAAAGCATCGCTTCGCGGGGGTGCGGCGCATCGGCCGCAATTGCCATCATGTCGACAATGATCAGCGACCCCTCGCGCGGCACGAAATAATTGATCTTCACGCCATTGCCAGCCTCGATTGCCCGGGACCGCGCCTGAATGATGTCGCCCGACCAGCCGAGCGCGGCGCACAGGCTGCCATTGGCGAATTCGCTGATATACGCCTGCGATTCGATCGAGCGGACGAAGGGACGAATTTTCATCAGCACAATTTCAACGGCTGCCAGGTCTGCAGCGTCGCGGCTATTCGGATCCTTGCCGAGGTACAAAAGCGTCGAGGCGACAACATCTATCGGCGAATCGATTACTGAGATGCCGCAGTCTTGCAGCTTTGCCGCGTTCTTCGGGTCCAGCAACACCGCCCAGCTGTCCAGAGGCTCGGCGCCCAGGCGCTGGCGCACCTTGGCAACATCATAGCCGATGCCCACGGTAGTCCAGAGGTAGGGTAGCGCGTACAAATTGCCAGGATCATGCACTGCGAGTTTCTGTACGATCTCGGGATCCAGGTTCGCGATGTTTGTCAGCGCGGTCCTGTCGAGCTTACGGAACGTGCCGGCCTGCATCAGCCGCTCGAAGTAGATATCCGTTGGCAAGACCACGTCGTAGTTCGTATGGCCTGTCAGCATCTTGCTCTCCAGCACCTCGTTCGATTCATAGGTGTCGTAGCGCACCTTGATGCCGGTCTCCTTCTCGAAATTGGCGACCGTGTCAGGCGCGATGTAGTCGGCCCAGGAATAGATATTCAAGGTATTGGGCTCGGGCGCGCTATTGGCGCGCTGAGCGCCGCGATCGCCGCAGCCACCCAGTGCAACGAACCCACAGACTGCTACCGCAACTCGTCGTGTACGCCTCACGCAACGAGTTCCCGTACAGCCCGATGTGCCTGACTGCCGGGGAAGCTCGGAAAGTCAGGCGGAAGAATCCGCCGGCGGATTGCCAGGGCGGCGGCGCCGACGACAGGCGCAGCTAGATCGTTAAGTAAATCCCGGCGCGCGATCGTTTTGGACATGTCTGGCATTCGGGGGAGGGGGTATTTTACTATAATTCGATGCGGCGGCCGCAGTGCTGTAGATTTAAGCCATCGGATCGGCTTGCTGGAGAGATTGAATGAATAAACCAATGGTAGCGGGCGCGGCAATCGTCGTGCTGGGCGGACTGGGGCTTTGGTATTACCTGGAAGGCGGCACCCCGCATCCGGCGACCGCGGTGACCTCTGATATATCGGTAATGCCGCCGGATGCCTCCGCGATCGTACATCCGGTCCCCGCGGCCGAGGGCGCACCCCCGGATATGGAGCATAGTGATGCCGAGCTGCTGACGGCGCTTCCTGCGGCCGTCGGTGCGGGCGCCGTCCAGGATTTCCTCGAGCATGACAACATGATCCGCCGCCTCGTCGTCACGGTAGACAATATTCCGCGGCAGAAAATACCGGTCGACCGCCGCCCAGTGCGCAGGGTCGGCAGCGCCTTCCACGTGGAGGGCGATGAGCTGCATGCAACGCTCGATCCGGCGAACTTTGACCGCTACAAGCCCTACGTCACAGTAGTGCGTAACCTCGACGTACCGAGCTTCATGAAGGTCTACGAGCGGTTCTACCCGTTGCTGCAGCGCTCTTATGAGAATCTCGGCTACCCCAAGGGATATTTCAACGACCGCCTGGTTGAGGCGATCGATTCACTGCTTGCCACGCCGCAGGTCGACGGGCCGATTGAGCTGGTTCGCCCGAACGTCATGTACGAGTTTGCCGATCCGACGCTCGAATCAAAGCCGGCGGGACAGAAACTGATGCTGCGCATGGGCCCCGACAACGCCGCCGCGGTCAAGGCGAAGCTGACCGAGCTGCGCGCCGCGCTAACCGCGGCACCTCCGCATTAGTGGTCTGTGGGCCAAAATTTGTTACAAATGCTTCACCAGCGTCAGCCACGACCGCAGTGTGACGTTGTGCTAGTTGTGGATGTAATCAGAATGCGTACAGTTGTCTGTAGCCCTGCCATATTCAAAGGTGGACCCCATGTCTAAAATCAGTAACCGGCTAATTTTTTCCGCCGTCGGCGCCGTGGCGCTATTGTCGGCCTGCGTTGTGCAGGAACCTGTGTATCGGCGTCCGCCGCCGCCACCCCCGCCGCAGCCTTACTATCCGCCTGTCGCCGCCGCACCCGCGGCTGAGCCCGCACCGCAAGCCGCGGCAGACGACGTACAGGCTAACGAACCACCACCGCCGCTGCCGGTGTACGACCAGCCGCCCTGTCCCGAGGAAGGGTATATGTGGACGCCTGGATACTGGCATTACGGCTACGGCGGCTATTTCTGGGTTCCAGGTACCTGGGTGCAGCCACCGCAGGTAGGTTTCCTGTGGACGCCGGGATTCTGGGGTTTTGTTGGCGGCGCCTACCTGTTCAATGCGGGTTACTGGGGTCCGCACGTAGGTTTCTACGGCGGCGTCAATTACGGCTTTGGTTATGTCGGGGTCGGTTATGCCGGCGGGCGCTGGGATGGCAACCGCTTTGCGTACAACACCTCGGTGAACAACGTGAATACGACTGTTGTGCACAACACGTATAACGAGACGGTCATCAACAACACGACCATCAACCGCACGAGCTTTAACGGCGGGCCTGCCGGAACCGCAGCGGTTGCGACCCCGCAGGAGCGCCAGGCGATGCGCGAGCACCACATCGCGCCAACGCCGGTACAGGCGCAGCATATCCAGCAGGCTCGCGCGAATCCTGCGCTGGCTGCGCATGCCAATGGCGGCAATCCGCCGATCGCGGCGACGCCCCGGCCGGGTGCCTTTGCAGCGCCAGGTGTGGTCGGCGCTCGGGGCGCTGCGCCAGCGATGCAGCATGCCAATGCCCCGGCCGCTGCTGCGCCCGTCCCGGGCCAGCGTCCCGCCTCGACGCGGCCACCCCAGGGCCAGGCGCCCAACGGGCAGCAGCGCGCCCAGGGCCAGCCCGGCAACCAGGGGCAGCCGCGTGGCCAAGTTCAACCGCAAGCCCAGGGACAGCCGCGAGGCCAGGGCCAGCCGCAGCCGCAAGCCCAGGGGCAGCCGCGGGGCCAAGCTCAGTCGCAGCGCCAGGCGCCGGCGCAACCCGCAAGGCAGCAGCCGGCACCGCGCGAGAAAGCGCCGCAGCCCGAGAAGCGTCGCGAGCGCGAGCGCTCAAGATAGCGCTTGGCGTAACGCAGAAATATCGGCGGGTGTTGTCCGGCAGCACCCGCCGATCAGCTTCGCGCCGGCCGCGCGCCAGCTGATCGCCGCGGCTGCGAACGACTCAGGCCCCGGGTTACCCCGCCAGCGATGCGCATCGCCATCGTACTGCTCGCCGGAATTCGGATAGGCGAGCAGTGGCTTATCCGTGCGCCGACTCATTTCCTGCAACAGCGACACAATGAATCCGGGTTGTGTACAGTTGACCCCAACGGCAACAACCTGTGTAAAGGGTTCGAGGCGGGCCACACAGTCACCGATCCGCTGGCCTTCCGCCGTGTGCTGCCCATCGCGGCAGGAAAATGCAATCCAGGCGGGGACCGGCGCGAATTCCTGCAAAAGTTGCGCGAGCACCAGCGCCTCGCGTTCGCATGGCAGTGTCTCGATCGCGAGCAGATCCGCGCCTGATGCGGTAAGCACGGCGAGTCGCGGCCGGTGAAAATCTCGCAGTTCAGAATCGCTGAGCTGATAATTGCCGCGATACTCCGACCCGTCCGCCAGCAGGGCGCCATAAGGCCCGACGGATGCAGCCACGAGCGGGCGCAGGCGCCCATGGCGGTTCGCGGCATCGGACCAGAATTCGTCGCGCGCGGAGCGCGCGAGGTCCACCGCGTTTCGCATCAGAGCCGCCGCCGCCGCGGCGTCAAGACCGCGGCGGGCGAAGCCTTCGAAGCTGGCCTGATAGGTCGCCGTTGTGGCGACATCGGCACCTGCCAAGAAATAATCGCGATGCACGGCGCGGATCAGCGCGGGTTGCTCGATCAGGATCTTTGCGCTCCAAAGAGGATCGTGCAGGTTTGCGCCACGCGCCTCAAGCTCAGTTGCCAGAGCGCCGTCAAGAATCATTGTGCCGCCGCGCAGCGCGGAGCCGGCCAGATGTTGGGCAATGGGGTTCATTAGCAGGTATTCTTACCGCAATTCGCCCGGCGTTGCGGAGGAATTTATGCTGGCTGCGCAGACAATCCAAAAAGATCATGCGGCGGTCTTCACCTGGCTGAGCGGCGACTTGCAGCGCGTGGCCACGGAGTGCCGGGTGCCTCCTGCGGCCGGCCCGGACAGCCTCGTATTCGTCGGCGATCAGGCGCAACTTGAGTGCGTGAGGCAGCGCAAGCCCGCGATCGTGATCGTGCAGGCGAAGCTCGCTACTCACGCGGCAACCGCACTCGATGAAAAAAGCTGCTGTTTTTCAGTGTGCAATATTTCCATGGGCATGGCGCTGATCCTGAAACATTTTGATCAGAAGCGCGCGCGCTTCGAGCAATGGGGCGCACGCCATCCGACCGCCATCGTGCACGCGCAAGCCACGCTCGGGCAGGGAGCCTGCCTTGGGCCCTATTGCGTGATCGGGGCGGGCGCCAGAATCGGCGACGGTTGCCTTATTGGTTCGCATGCGGTGATCGATAACGGCGCCAGGATCGGCGCCGCATCGGTCATACATCCCCATGTATTTATCGGCGCCGGCTGCGAGGTCGGCGAGCGTTGCGAAATTCATCCGCATACCAGTATCGGCGGGGACGGCTTTGGCTACGCTGTGGATCCGGATGGTAAGCCGCGCAAGATCAGTCACCTTGGCAATGTGCTGATTGGCGATGATGTCGAGATCGGCAGCAACTGCGCGATCGACCGGGCGACGCTGACATCGACCCATATCCGCTCCGGCGTCAAGATCGACAATCTGTGCCACATCGCGCACAACTGCGATTTGGGCGAGAACGGCTTTTATACGGCCGGCTTCATGATGGGCGGCTCGACCACGATCGGCCGGCAATTCTCGACCGGCGGAAATTCCGTCGTGACCGGGCACGTCACGATCGCCGACAATGTCAGCCTCTCCGGGCGCTCATCGGTAACTAATGACGTGACGGCGCCCGGTCATTACGCCGGCTATCCGCTGCAGCCATTGAAAGAGGCAATGAAGACCGCGGTCAGCATTGGCCAGCTGAACAAGATTCGCAAGAATCTGCAGCGCGTCATGAAGCATTTGAAACTCGACGATGAATCAGCGGATCCCCCCGTCCCCTGAGGCCATACTCCTGCCAGTTGCGGTCCTGATCCTCGCCATGCTCGGTTTCCAGACCGGCGCGGCGTTGGCCAAGACCTTGATCCCCGTGGTGGGCGCATCGGGCGCGGTAGCCTTGCGGCTGGTGTATGCAACGCTGATGCTGTGGATCGTGTGGCGCCCGTGGCGCATGCGACTCGATGCGAAGGCCGCCCGCACGGTCATCATCTATGGCATCGCGCTTGGTTGCATGAACCTGCTGTTTTATTGCGCCCTGCAGCGCATACCGCTCGGCATTGCAGTGGCGCTCGAGTTCACTGGACCTCTGGCGGTTGCGGTTGCCGCGGCGATTCGCCCGCTCGATTTTGTGTGGGTCGCGCTCGCCGTGATCGGCGTGCTGATGGTATTGCCGCTCGGCGGCGCATCCCACGCGCTCGACTGGCTAGGCATCCTGTATGCGCTCGCAGCGGGCGGCTGCTGGGCGCTGTACATTGTGTATGGCCGGCGCGCGGGCTTGCAGAGCGGCGGGCAGACCACCGCGATGGGAATGCTGATCGGCGCGGTCGTGATTGCGCCGATCGGAGTGGCTCATGCGGGTGCGGCGTTGCTAAAGCCCGAGATCCTGCCGATCGCACTCGCGATCGCATTCCTGTCGAGCGCCTTGCCCTATTCGCTCGAGATGTACGCGATGACACGCCTGCCCTCGCGCATCTTTGGCGTGTTGATGAGCATTGATCCGGCGCTGGCCGCAGCATCGGGACTCGTGCTTCTGGGTGAGCGACTGTCGTGGTTGCAGTGGACCGCCATTGGTTGCATCGTGCTGGCCTCGGCGGGCAGTGCCACCACGCATCAGGCCGAACCGCGATGAGGCGGTGCGGCGCGCGCGGTACTTCGGCAGCCATTGCACTGTGGTTGATCACAGTGACAAGTCCCGCCTACGCCCTCGATGCGCCGGACGAGGCGGCTGCGCCCGCAGCGGACAGTCACTGGCCGCAGCTGATCGGCGCGCAATACACCGGCGTTCTGCAATACCAAAGCAGCCTGCAGTCCCCCTATAGCGGACCCTTGAGCCTGCTTGCGGGCGGCGACACGCAGCCCTCCAACACATTCGGCTTTTATACCGGTTGGGCCATAACCGACTGGGCGCAATATTATTTCGACACCGAGAAATTCATGGGCGCAGGCGTCAGCCATGCCACGGGGCTTGGCGGCCTGACGAACGGTGATGTGGTGCGCGAAGGCAACAATAGCCTGAAGAAGCGCTTTTATGTGGCACGCAATTACCTTCGGCTCATGCTGCCGTTGGCGCCGGGTACGATTCGTGTCGAACGCGCGCAGGACCAGATTGCGGGCGCGGAGGCGGCGAGCCGCCTCGAATTGAAATTGGGCCTGATGGCGGCCAATGACGATTTCGACAAGAACCGCTATGCCGGCAGCACGCGCAACGAATTCATGAACTGGCCCTTGTGGAATAACACCGCTTGGGATTTTGCTGCCGATACGCGCGGTTATACCGAGGGCTTTGTGCTCAGCTACATCAGTCCCGCCTGGGCGCTGCGCTACGGCGATTACTTGATGCCGAAGTTTGCCAACGGCCAGCCGCTCGAGCCTTCATGGATGCGGGCGCATGGCCAGAATCTTGAGCTGGCCCTCTCGGCCTGGCCGACCGGCACGGTTTTGCGCTTGCTCGCGTACCAGAACAAGGCACACATGGGCGATTATCAACAGGCGCTTGCGATTGCCAGCCTGACCGGTCGCCCGCCGGTCGTGATTGCCACGGAGCAGGACGGGCGCAGGAAAACCGGGTTCGGCGTGAACGCCGAGCAGCCGCTTGCGGACTCAGGCAAGACCGGCGTGTTCCTGCACCTCGGCTGGAACGATGGCAAGACCGAGAGTTACGCGTTTACCGAAGTCGATCGGCTGGTCAGCGCGGGCGGCGAGCTTTCGGGCGCACACTGGTCGCGCGGCGAGGATCTGCTTGGCGTCGGGATTGCGATCGAGGGCCTCTCGGCGCCGCATCGCCAGTACCTCGCGGCTGGCGGCGCAGGTTTCCTGCTCGATGACGGGCGGCTTAACTACGCGCCGGAACAGATCATTGAAGTTTATTACCGCGTGCAGCTGCCGGACCTCGCGAGGTACCTGCGACTGCAATTGAGCCCTGACTTTCAGTTCATCCGCAATCCGGGCTTCAATCACGACCGCGGGCCGGTCAGCTTCGCTGGGCTGCGATTCCATCTGGAATATTGACGGTGAACATCCGGGGTATATTGGCGCCATCGCATCAGGAGACAGGTCAATGAGCTACGATTCCTATCACAAGCGCAAGGTGGGCCAGCGCACCTTGAAGCCCGAGACCCAGATGATGGGCTACGGCTTCGATCCTTCGCTGTCGGAAGGCTCGCTGAAGCCGCCGATATTCCTGACCTCGACCTTTGTGTTCAAGTCCGCTCAGGACGGGAAGGATTTCTTTGATTACACCTCGGGCCGCCGCGCACCTCCGGGCGGGCAGTCCCCGGGCCTTGTGTACTCGCGCTTCAACAACCCGAATCTTGAGGTCCTGGAGGACCGGCTCGCGCTATGGGAGTCGGGCGAGATGGCCGCGGTGTTCTCCAGCGGCATGGCGGCGATCTCGACCGTGTTGCTCGCCTACATGCGGCCGGGCGATGTCGTGCTGATGAGCCAGCCGTTGTATGGCGGCACGGAAAGCCTGATCCAGAATACCTTGCCAGCGTTTGGCGTGCAGCACGTCTCGTTCGGCGATGGCTGCAATCGCGCCGAAGTCGAGGGCGCAGCGAGCCGCGCACTCGAGCTTGCTGCAAAGCGCGGCGGCCGGGTCTGCCTGATCCTGACGGAGACGCCGGCGAATCCGACCAGCGGACTGGTGGACCTTGCATTGATGCGTGAGATATCGGAGCAGATCGGCTCACGGCAGGCCGGCGGCAGGCCGCCGGTCGCGGTCGACAACACCTACCTGGGTCCGGTTTACCAGCGGCCCATCGAGCATGGTTGCGACATCGTGATGTATTCGCTGACCAAATACGTCGGTGGCCACTCCGACCTGGTTGCGGGCGGTGTAATCGGCACCCGCGAGGCGGTCGCGCCGATCCGGAAGCTGCGCAGCGCCATCGGCAACCAGCTCGATCCGCATTCCTCGTGGATGATCATGCGTTCGATGGAAACGATGTCGCTGCGCGTGCAGCGCGCCTCTGAGAATGCGGCCAAAGTAGCGCAGTTCCTGCGCGCCCACCCGAAGGTGGCATCGGTCAATTATCTCGGGTTTCTGACGGCTGCGGACCCGCGCCATGCGGTGTTCCAGCGTCAATGCGGCAGTGCCGGCTCGACGTTTGGCTTCAGCGTGGTGGGCGGCGAAGCGGAGGCATTTCGCCTGCTAGATCATCTGCAGGTCATCAAGCTTGCGGTGAGCCTCGGCGGCACCGAGTCGCTCGCCTCGCACCCGGCCAGCATGACCCACTCGGGCGTGCCGAAGGATACTCGCGATCGACTCGGCGTGACCGATGCGCTGATCCGCATCTCGGTGGGCATCGAGGATCCGGATGACCTGATCGCGGACTTGGGCGAGGCGCTGAACTCGGTGTAACGCGCTCGCGCTACAGCGATACAGCCAGTCCGAAAAACAGCCCGCGCCGTGGCCCAAATTGCGGCGCGCCGACCCCGATGCCGGTGCCGTTGCGTATCTGATAGTCAGCGTCGAACAGGTTGATCACATCGAACCTGGCGGTCAGCGTGCTCGATTTTCCGACCTCGTAGTCGCGCGTGAAGCCGAGGTTGACCTGCGTGTAGTAGGGCAGGTGCTCCCCGTTCGGGATGCTGTCACCACCATAAATTGTCTTGACCCCAGGAGGCAGCGGCTGGTTCGCGCGCAGCCCCGAGCCCATCAGGAAATCCCCGCTGATGCGCGTGCCGCGCCACAAGTAGGAGAAGCCACCCGAGGCGGTGCGCTGCTGTTCGTGGTCCAGGTCGATGTAGTTGTGGGCGAGGTACTCGAGGTCGGGCTGGGAGAAGTTGAACTGCGCGGTATCGATCTGCTTGCCCTTGGCGCTTTGCAAGGAAAGGTTCAGGTAGGCGGTCAGCTCCTTGGTCGTGTAATTCGCGGTAAATTCGGCCCCGTACTGCTTGCCGAAGCGGTAATTGAACGGCGTCAGGATGATCGGCGCGCCGAACTGGCCCTCGTCGATCAGGTTGCTTGATTGCTTGTAGTAGGTGTCGACGCCGAAAGAGATGGCACTGCTAAGCTTGTGCTGCACGCCGACGTCATAGTAATTGGCTCGTTCAGGCAGCGGCAGGTTCGCCTGTGAGGAGGGCGCGGGCGAGGTGGTATTCGCAAACAGCGCAATATCCTTGGCGCCCACCAGTTCAAAGGGCGGCGGCGAGAGGTAGCGCGAGTAGCCGGCGTGCACGGTCGAGTCGGGCGTCACCTGCCACACGGCATTCAGGCGCGGACTTAACTGGCTCGCGGTGGTATACGCGGTGAAGCGGTCGAGGCGTAGCCCGTAGTTCAAGGAAAACTCCGGCCATATTTTCCACTCATCCTGGACGTACAGGCTTTCCAGCCATTCGGTAGCGCCGCTGCTCTCGAAAATTGTGCTCGGCACGTCGCTGGTCTGCATGCCTTGCGCGTCGGTCTGCAAGACCGCAGAGCCGGTCTGGCTGCTCGAGTGATCCGACTGCAGGTAGAGTCCCGATCGGACCGTGTGTGCCTCGTTCACCTTGTAGGAGGCGTCGCTCTGCAGGGCGTAGGCGACATTCTGCTTATACGCGTCTTGCGCGATGCCGGTGAACAGCAGGTCGCCAAGCGGATCCGGCACGAATGTCAGGCTTGAATACCGGGCAATCAGCGAGCTTTGCACGTTGAAATCGCCCTGCGAATGCTGCCAGCTGAATGCGCTGAACTGGGTAATCTCGCGCTGGGTTTCATCGAGCGACTGGCTTGGAAACGCCGTGACCCCGCGCGCATCGAGGCCGCGCGATGGCTGCTGTCCGTACATGTCGGGGATCTGGAACTTGCCGACCGAGCTGCCGATCATCAGGCCGATGCGATTGCTCTCATCGACGATATCCTCCACGTATCCGAACCCATGGTATTGCGTGGTGTGGTCATGGATCGGGTTTGCGCTGCCGTCGGGCGATTCGATGCCGAGGTCATTGCGCAGGAAGTCACCCGACAGAAAATAGCTGATCGATCCGGCGCCACCACCGTAGTTGAAATTCGGCTGCACTGTGCCGTGGCTGCCGCCGTACAACCCGACCTCGCCACTTTGCTGCTGCACGCCGCTCTTGGTCGTCAGGTCGATGATGCCTGCCGTGCGCAAGCCGTACTCGGCCGGCAGTGCGCCGGTGATCAGGCTCATCGAGGAGATCAGGCGCGGGTCGAGCGACTGGCCGAACACCGCGATGCCTTCCGGCAGGATGATGCCATTCAGCCGGTACTGCAGGCCGTTGTGTTCGCCGCGGACATGAAACTGGCCAAAGGAGTCCTGCGTGACATCGGGCGACTGCATGATCACTTGGTTCAGCAGCGTGTTCTCGCCACCCGGAGTCGCCGCAATGGCGGTCGAGTCGATGACGTAGGTGGATGCGCCGGTCTGGGTCTGGATGGAATTGCGCGCATCATCCAGGTGCTGTGCGATCACGACAATGGCGTCGAGCGTATTGGGCGCGCCTGCCGCGGTGGCGGCATCATCCTCAGCCCACGCCAGAGTCGCAGTGCCCAGCAGGCCCAGGCCCATGAGGAGGGATGCGAGCGATAGGCCCGCCGATTTCGATTGCAAACTCACCATGAAAATTCGCTCCCGACTAAAACACCCGCAGCGCCGTGATTGTCACGGCCATCTTTCTAACGATCAGGCTGGCAGGGCGAGCGGCGGAGCACGGGAGCGGAAGGCGAGGATCAAGGCAGAATCAAGCAGCGAACGGGCACGCAGCGGTGGGGCCGGTGTACAGGCCTGGCCGGCCAGGCGGGGAAGCCGGGCGGGCGCGCCCGCTGCCGACAGAAGGGGTGCAAACGCCAGGCAGTCATCGCAGGCGTCGTGGCTTGCCAGCAGCGTCGGGGTGGGCGCACTAGAGGCACCCGTATTGCCGTGAGCATAGGTGTGCAGCTGCGCGCCCAGCTGCGCGATCAGCAGCATCGCGAGCGCCAGAAACACGACCCTGTGCTCGAATTTTCGTTTCAATGCGACCAAAATGCCTGCCTCGAGGGCTATCCCGGGCTTCTTAACAGCGCCGCAACGCACAAGAAACCCGGGGAAAATTGTCAAATCCGATGTGCACCGACTAAGGGTATCCGCGTTAACTATACTAAGGTCCTAGGCTTATAGTAGGAGCCTAGAAACGGTTGGACGGTTTCGCTGACGGAGAGTTGCAGTCATGAGTACTAAAATCGGTCGCTTTGGATTGTCTATCGGCGCACTGGCAGCGGTACTGGCGTTTTCGGCGCCGGCCCTTGCCAACCACGGTGGGGGCGGTGGCGGGCATTCATCGGGTGGCGGCGCCCATATGTCATCGGGCGGCCACTCTTCGGGCGGCCATACGTCGGCGGGCCGTGTCCCAGGCGGCAGTGCGGCCGGTGGTTACTCCGGCGGACATGGGTACTCTGCTGCCGGTCACTCATACGGCGGATATGCGGGCACTGGCCGAGCAGGCGGCGGCGCGCATCTTGCACCGAGCGGACATTATGGCAGCGGTGCCGGATATGGCGGCGGTGGCTACGGTGGCGTTTACGCCCACGGCGGCGGGAACTGGGGCGGTGGCTGGCACGGCGGCGGATACTGGGGCGGCTGGCATGGCGGCTACTGGGGTGGCGGTTATTGGGGCGGCGGATTCTGGCCGCGCGCCTATTACGGACTGGGCTTCTCCTGGTTCCTGCCGGTACTGCCGCTAGCCTATGCGACTTATTGGTGGGATGGGTCGCCATTCTACTACGCGAACAACGTCTACTACACCTGGAACCCGACTTACGACGGTTATGTGGTCACGGATCCGCCGCCCGTCAACAATGGCACGAACAGCGCGCCGGCCGATGGCAGTGGGTATTCGGCGCCGCCGGCTGATGGCGGTGGATATTCCGCGCCGCCGCCGGCAGCGTCTGAGCAGATCTTCATGTACCCGCGCAACGGCCAGAGCGATGCGCAACTCGCAACCGATCGCACAGAGTGCCAGCAGTGGGCCAGCAGCCAGACGGGCGGCGGTCGACCCGATGAGTACCGGCGCGCGATGACCGCTTGTGCCGAGGCGCGCGGTTACAGCGCGAAGTAGGCGCGCTTACGGCCAGCAAGGCGGGCTGGCCGTGCCAGTGCCGGTTGAGCCGTAATTCCCAGTGGAGTCAAGCGTGAACGTGGCGCAGGCCAAATCCTTGGCCTGCGTTCCGGTTGCGGTAGCAGTCGCGGTAAAAGTGGCCGGCGTCGTGGCCGTTGCCGCGTTGACGTTCGAAACGCTCAGATAATAGTATCCACTGCCCACTGAGAACGTGCTGCCGAAGGTCGTCGCCGAACTCGAATATCCCAGCTGCAGCGGACTGGCACTGAAGGAATTGGTCACGCTAAAGTAGCGCTGTTCGCGCCCGGCAATATCATTCAGCGCGGTCTTCGCATCTGTGCGACGCGAATGCATCACGGAAGTCTGGTAGCTCGATACCGCCATGATGGTCAGGATCGCGGCAATGGTTACCGTGATCATCAACTCCAGCAGCGTGAAGCCCTGCTCGCGGCGCGAATGCGTTGTCATGAATGTTGCCATAGTAGTTAAGTCTCTTTAGCGCAATTCTTTCCAGGTCAGACGCGTGGTCTGCGCATTGCCAAGCGGATTCACCGGCACCACCGTACCCACACCCGAGCTGGTTTGCGTGACCAGGAAGGTCCCGGTCACCGGGCTCAAGGCACCGCCCAACGTAATCACCGACACGCTGCCGGTTCCATTCAGCTCAATGCCGCTGACGACCGAGGTCTGGCCCGTGGTGGGGTTCGTATAGTTATTGAACTGGCCAGTCGCCGTGCCGAAGAACGTCGAGGAAGCGCCGCCGCCCGTGACTGGACTGATTGAATACGTGAAGCCGCTCGGATTGCTCGAGGTACATGAATAGGGGGTAATGACTGCGGGAATCGTCGAGTTCACGATGAAGTTCCCGAGCTGCAAAACCGGGCTATAGATGATCTGCTCATTCACTCCAGGCAGGTTCATGTACCAGCCGAAGGAGGTATTGCCTGAAGCGCAGCTCGTGCTTGCGTCCCAGCAAACCGCGTTGTCGCTAATCGACGTGACTTCGACAGTTGAGCCTGCGCCATTGGATTCGGAGCCCAGGACCGTGATGAGCTGCTGCTGCAGGCTCGAGGTATTGATGACCGGCACGCTGCCGGCGCCGTAGGTATACGAGTTCGCCGGGTTGCTGGTGAGCGACGCATATTGCGTCGTCGACAATGCATCCCATGCGTTCATGTTCCAGTCCCAGATGCCGTAGATGCCCTGTGTGCCGCTTGCATACGTGGTCGCGCTAACGGTGGTCTGCGGCGTCTTCTGCCCGGTGCCAAAGGACACCACGATTCGATTGGCGCCGCTCGAGTTGGGCGTCGAGGCGACGGTAACCTTGGTCGTGATCGGCTGTCCGCCCGGGGTCGTGAACAGTGCGCTGCCAGCCGAGACCGCCCAGTTGCTCGGAGTCTGGCTGGTCACATCAAAGCGCCACAGATGGCCACGTATATCGCCTGCGTAGATGTAGTCAACGATGTGATCGGCGTCGAGATCCGCCGGCGTCGTGTAAGTGATGCCGTTGGGCGATGCCGCTGACCCGCTGTGCGCCGATAGATAGTAAATGGTAAAGGTCGGCGTCGGGTTCGCCGGGTTCACGAGCATGATGTAGATGCCCGCATCTCCTGATGCGCTGCCGAGGCCATTGCCGAATACCACACCCCAGGATCCATTGTGAAAGCGCTTGATGGCCGGAACGCCGTAGGTGTCGCCCAGGTTGGTGCCGCAGGCTCCGCTCGGGACCGTGCAGTTCGGCAAGGTCGCCGAGGTCCACTCACCGACCACCAGCGAAGCGGCGTTGCCTTCAGTGAAGTTCGTGGGATTCGTCGCATCAAGGATGAACAAGCCCTGGCCGCCTGGGCCGTAGCCGCTGACCACCCAGGTGTGCCAGGCGCCGCCGTAGTAAAGATCGCCACTGCCCGGCGGCGAATCCACGTACCAGTTGTGGCCATAATTGGGGCTCGTGAAATCGAGTGCCGTCGTGACCTGGCTGTCATGAATAGCATCGACCGTGGTCACGGCAGTGCCGTCGTTTAGCACTGCGCCGGGGATATAGGCAATTAATTCCTGTCCCGTATTGACGTTACCGGCATTGCCCGGCTGGTTCGTGGCGTAGTTATAGGTGGTCAGGTTCGTGTAGTTGCCCGCCGAATAGCCGTGCAACATGCCGTCATTCGAACCGACGTAGACGACGTTGGTGCGCGTCGCAACCGACGCTGCCCAGGTCGGGTACTGGTTCAGGTTGCCGCTCGTCGCGGTATTTTCCGGGAAATACACAGGCGCAGCAGCCGGATACAGAGAATCGCTGAGCGCGGTCGAGATGGTTCCGATCGGCGGTCCGACCCAGGTGGGACTCGAATCGACGATGTCGCCGAGCACCGATGCGCGTGCGCGGAAAAACGTCTGCACGGTGCCGCCGCTCGCGGGAGTGACAGGGAAGGACGTGCCACCGGTTTCATTGGTGCGCGAGCCGCGCAGGTAGTTGACCCGGTCCTGCCCGATCGTGTTTGAGCTGCCGGTTGCGTTCGCCGCGCACGCGAGGTTGGTATAGACCGTGCAAGCCGAACTCAAGGCGGTCTTCTGCGCCGCATTCAGGCTGGCCCATTCGAAGGGCACGCCTACGTTCGCCGCCGGGTTATAAGTCAGAATCTGGCGCCCGCCGCTGGCGGCGGCTGAGGTTGGTTGCGCCGCCACGTTGGCTGCGCCGGTCGACAAGCAGGTAGAGGCGGTGGCCGCGCCGCCAGGCACGGTGGTGCCCGTTGATGTACAGGAGGCATCCCATAGCGGCGCGCCTATCGACACCGTGTTGGTTGCCGCAACAAAGTTGAGCGGGTCCGCGGTCATTGAACCGGCCCAGGTGTTCGGGTTGTAGAACGCGAAGTAGACCTGGGTGCCCAGCTGGATCTCAGAGGTCTGCTTTTCGTTCAGACCGGCGGAGCTAGAGGAGCTTGTGCTGGGCTGCGCTTCGAAGCATAGGACTTCGTGAATATTGTTGGATCCGCCGGTTGAGCCTGCAAAGCCGAACGCATAATAGGGAGGCAGCGGATAGGTGCCGCCGCTCGTGATATCGGTGTTCGAGATGACCGAGGTGTTCGCGCCGCCATTGTATGAATAGGTCAGGTTCATCAGTCCCAATGCCGTGATTGTCAGCGTGTACTGGATCGGCACCGCGTAAATCCCGGTGGTCGTCGGCGGGAAGCTGCCGAGCGTGTAGCCGCGCCGTGTCGCATTTTCGTTGGCCAGCAGGCTGGTGGTCGGTAGCGATACGCCCGCGAGCCAGTTGTAGTCGGGTGCCGGCGTCGTCGTCTGTACCGGACGGGCAGGATTGGAATAGTTCCAATAGAAGCCAGAGTTGCAGGTATTGATTACCGCTTGCGCCTGTGTGCCGGTTGCAGCGGATCCGGATCCTACGGCAAGCGAACTCGGGTACCAGGTGCTGTTGTAGGCAGTCAGGCTGTCCCAGGCGACATCTCCAGGCCCACGTACCGCAATCGAACTTGGCAGGTATCCGGGGCCGTCTGACGAATTGTCGCCAGGATTCTGGAAGTTGCCATACTCGTCCATGCCAACCGCCACGTAGGCGTGGCGCACGCCATCGAACCCCTGTGGGGTACTCGTGCCAGGATGCAGCGTGGTTTTGTAGTTGCCGTGCTCGTCGGTGCAGGTATAGCCCAAGCTGCCGCCAACCGCCCCGATGTCATACGGCGTCCAGGTGCCGGTTGTCGCGGCACCGGTAGGTGGGGAGTATGAAGGAGCATAGGTCGGGTCAATGAGGAAGAAGCTCATGCCGTCAGCGCCGTCGCCAATGGCGCCGCCCGAGTCACCGTGGTACGCGTACGTTGTGAAGGTGACCTGCAGGCCACCGCTGCTGGGGAACGTGAAGTTCGAGATCAAGCCGCCGTCCTGGTCGTTGTAGCCGTTGCCATTCGTCAAGCGCAGCGCGCCGTTGCCAACCGCATCCGGCAGCCCGACGCCGGCAAAGCCGCCCGCGAAATTCGCGCCGGTAATCGCGCCGTAGTACTTGCCGCTGCCGCTCAGGCACATGCTTGAGACACCGGAGGCGCACAAGCAGGCCGGAACTGTTCCGGTGCCGTTGCCGGCAGTCAGGCAGGCGCCCTGCAGCGGAGTCCAGGAGTAGGTTGAGGACGCATTGGTAAAGTTATCGGAGATCACTGTCTGGGCAAAACCCAAGCCGGGCGCCAACATCAGGCAGACAGCCGCGGTACGAACCAGTGTTGCATAGGTTTTCATAATCAACCTCCTAAATCAGTAATGCCTGTAGTCACGAGATAGGTGCTCTCGACGACCGCGACGGTGTTGGGATCGCCGCCATAGGCCCAGGCATCGATCTGGTAAATGTTGCCCTGCTCGCCGGATGGCGCGGCCCCGAGCAGCGCGACGTAGAACCGCGGGGGCAGCCAGTAGTTATTGAAGCCGGCGCCCGCGGTGCTGCCAGTGGCGAGCATGGTCGGCGGCGTGTAGTAGGTGCCGATTTCCGCGCCAGCGCCCGTCGTCCAGGGCACCGTAGTGACGGTCACGGGGATCGTAGACAAGGGGTTCAGGCACACGTGGCCATCGCCAATATTGGCATTCAGCGTCGGCGCGGTGCAGGTGATGATGTTGTTGAGGTTGTTGCCGCTGGTCAGCCACCATTCGGCGTACTGCTGCGCGCTCGTCGCCGACTGCAGCGCGCGGTCCTTCTCCCGTAGGCTGCCGGCGATCATCTCCTGCATGCCGACACTGCGGAACATGCTGAGTGCGAGCAGCGTGATGACCACGAGCAGCAACAGGCTGATGACCAGCACGACACCGGATTGCCTGGACGGTGCGATGGCCTTCGGGTGTTTCATGTTGAATTGATCCCGGCGCGATTCATGATATCGATGACGCGTGATATCTGAATGAAAGGAATTTGTTGCGGATATTGCTGGCTGGCGGGACCCGCGGCGTTGTACAGCGGGTTCTTGAACACCAGCGAGACGCGCAAGGATAAGACGTTAAGCCAGTTTTGCACCGTCATGCTGCTCGCGGGGATATAGCTATCCACGGGGTTGCTGGAGTGCAAGGTGGTATTGACTCCGTATAGGACCACCATGTCCTTCAGGCCGGATACGCCAGCGACGCCGCCGGATGCGGCGCCGGACACGAGGATGACCACGGGGCCCGATGAGGTGTTGCCGGCCACGGTGGTGGTAACGGTGCAGATCAGGTCCCCACTCGCATCGATGGCGAAGGTGTTGTAAATGAGTCCGACCGGTACGGATATGGTGCCATCGCAGTTGATCAGGTTGTCCGAGGAGCCGGTTAAATAGCGAATCGTGAACGTATCCTGCGGCGCAGAAGCTGCGACATGCGTGCCGATGACCGATTGATCAGCAGCAAAGGTCATGGTCTGCCCGTTAACGGTCACGGTGGCTGCGGGCAACGCGCTGACCGGCGTCTTGATCAGTGGCAAGGTGAAGTAGCCCGCCTGCTCGATCACGTCGGCCACCCGGGTCATCGCGAGACGCTCGTTGTCCTGCAGCAGGGCGAGCGCAGTCTGATTGTTCGACACCAGCAGCATGGTTTGTACGATCGTGAACAATCCGATCATCAGGAAAGAAGTAATCGCCAGCGCGACCATGATCTCGATCAAAGTCATGCCGCGTTCGCGGCATCCGGTCAGGGACAGTGTGTGGCGTTGCTTCATGGCTCTACGTACAGCTGGTAGGTCGGAACATTGAATCCAAGGGCGACGCTCGCGGCCGAGGCATTGTTGCCTTGTGAGTTTGCGGCCACGGTGGTTTCATTCCAGGCGATCTGGATGGAGCAGCTGACCGGCACACTGACATTCTGTGAACAGGCGATCGTCGTGACCTGGAAGGGCAGTGCGGGGCTTAGGGTCAGCGGCGACATGCCTGTAGCGCCACCGGGATTTGAGTAGGTTGGCGCCCCGTTGACATCGGCTGCCCACTGCTGCAAGTCTGCGCCCGCTACCTGTGTGGGCGTGCAGGGGGCGACATTTCCAGCGACGCCTACGGTGCAGTTGACCGCGGCCGACACACTGCCTCCACCGCTTTGCGTAATAACCGTACCGGTGATGGTAATCGTGGCCGGCGCGAGGCCTGCGCCCCAGAAGCCGCGGTTCGCGTGCATGGCGGCCGCCAGGCTTGAAGCTTCCAGCGCCGCGATCGAGCGCTGCTGCGCAACGCCGGTGCTGCCGAGCGCGACGGATTCCATCTTGGCGATCCCGAGAAGGCCGATCCCAATGATGACCACGGCGACCAGCACCTCAACCAGGGTGAAACCGCCGTGCACAGAAGTGCGCCGGTTGCTCACGTGCACACCCCGACACCGTACTGCTCACTCAGCACCTGGCCATTGATGCCCGCCTTGATGCAGCGGGTCCACTGATTGTTGGTCGGCGTCGCATGCAGCTTCCAGGTGATATCAAGGGTATTCGGCGCCGTCACGCTGGTCACGGGAAAACCGTCGCGGTTGAAGGTGATGCCGGATTTATCGCCGACCAGCGTGTCTGAGCCGCCCAAGGCCAGCTGGCGTCGCAGCACACCCTCGCCCGCGGCGAACTGGCCAGTACCCGTGATATCAGTAAATACGATCCACCCGGTCGCCCAGTTGGTCGAGGTGGAGCAGGTCGGCGCTGCCGCAGCAGGATTTGTCGAACTGCAAACCGTAACGGTGCGGCCCGCCTTGACCGCGGCAAAGCGAGCGTACTGAAGGTCGCCCAGCAAGCCGTTGATCTCGTTCGCGATCCGGGTTGCGTTCGTGATGTACTTGAATGACGGGATGGCGATGCCGGTCAGAATTCCGACTATTGCAACCGTAATCATGAGTTGCACGAGCGAGAATCCCTGTGGGCGCCGACCCGGCATAAAACGCAAATCGTGGCTGGAGGCCTCTTTCATGGCAGCTATCGTAGCGAGATAAACTTGCATGAAACTGACGGTTTGCCGGCCCGGACCCGCCAAAGCGTGACCGGCCTCACGGAAACAGAATCAAAACCCTCGTGCCGACCCCATCGGTGCCGGTTTCGATGCTGAGGGTGGCCTCATAGAGCCTGGCGATATCCTCAACGATAGCAAGTCCCAGCCCGCTGCCGTGGCCCGGGGAGTTGGGCAGGCGCACATAACGCTGCCGCACACGCAGACGGTCCGCTTCGGCAATGCCGGGACCATTGTCCTCAACCAAAATGGCCGCGCGGCCGGCGCGAACGCCCACGCCGACCGTGACCCGCCCGCCGCGTGGCGTGTACTGCAACGCATTGTCGATTAAGTTGCCGATCAGATCGTCCAGCAGCGAGGGATCGGCGCTTACTGTGGCCGGATGCAGGTCCGCGCCCAGGTCGATATCGGCCTGCAACGCGCGATCGAAGAATTTCGCGACCGCCTCGCCCGCCAACTTGCGCAGGTCAACGTCCTGCTTGCGGATGGTGCCGCTGACGGCTGCCTCGGCGCGCGCCAGCGACAAGAGCTGGTTGGTCGAATGCGAGAGCTGCTTCAGGCCTGCCTGCAGCATGGCAAGACGCTCCTGGAACTGCAGCGCAGCGGGTTCTGCCATCAGCAAATCAATTTGCGCCAGCATGCCGGTCAGCGGCGTGCGCAATTGGTGGGCGGTATCGGCGATGAATTGTTGCTGCGACTGGCTCGTGGTGCGCAGCAGGGCGAACAGCCGATTCAGTGCCGCTGCAAGCGGCGCGACCTCACGCGGCACGGCGGACTCGGCGATCGGGCGCAGGTCGAATGAGGAGCGCTCTGCGATCTCGCTTCGCAATCGCCGCAGCGGACGCAGGCCGACCTGGATTCCGGCCCAGACCAGCACCAGCGTTAAATCCAGCTGTACGAAATCCCACAGCAGGGTGCTCATGAAGCCGTAACGCGCCGCAGGTTCGCTGCCTGATAGTTCTTCGCCGACCGTCAGGAAACGCGGCCCTGCGTTCGTCTCGATGCGCACGCTGAGCAGGCGCAGCCGGTGCTGGTCAATCTGTGAGGTGCTGAAGACCGGGTTTGCGCCGTCGGTGCGCGGCGCCGCCGGCAAGCGCGCATCGCCGGCAAGCAGCGTGCGCTGCGTGTCCCTGATCGCATAGCGGATACCGTAATCCGCCGGCGCAAGCGCCGGCAGC
Organism: Gammaproteobacteria bacterium; assembly: GCA_025355645.1. Classification (GTDB taxonomy): domain Bacteria; phylum Pseudomonadota; class Gammaproteobacteria; order Steroidobacterales; family Steroidobacteraceae; genus Bog-1198. The sequence goes on from JANXZG010000025.1 coordinate 79,616, forward strand.
GTCGCCTCTGCGTCTGCTGTCGACAATTGATGCACCAGCGCAGCGCTCGCATCCTTCAAATGATGATCGATCGTAAGAACCTGCGGCGCGAGACTATTAAAGTAATGCATCAGCACGCCGGCTAAGGCCAGCAGGGTCAGCGGTACCGTGAGCCACAGGATCAGTTGCCGGCTGATGGAGGAATTCACGGGGGCTTAGGCTCCTCAAGCCGATACCCTAAGCCGCGCAGGCTGCGGATGGTCGCTGCCTCGCCGATCTTGCCGCGCAGGCGCGAAACGTGGACCTCGACGGCATTGGCCGTCAGGTCCTGATCCGAATCCGGGCCAGCCAATACTTCGAGCAGGTGTTCCTTGGAGACAATCAACCCGGTCCTGCGCACCAAGCATTCCAGCAGCAGCCATTCGCGTGCGGTCAGCTCCACTTCGACCGCATCGATGCACAGTCGCCTGCCGCGCAGGTCCACGCTGAGTCGGTTGAGCCGCACCACACCGTCGAGCGCACCCTGAGCCCGACGCACCAGCGCGCGGCAGCGCGCCACCAGCTCCGCGGGTTCAAACGGCTTGCTCAGGAAGTCATCCGCGCCGAGGTCAAGTGCCTGCACCTTGTCATTCAGCGTGTCGCGCGCGGTCAGGATCAGTGTCGGAATCGCATTGCCATCGCGTCGCAGGCGCCGCAGCAGCGATAAACCGTCGTTGCCAGGCAGCCCGATGTCGAGGACCGCGAGGTCAAAGACCTCGCCCTGCAGCGCGTGGATCGCCGCATCCGCATCGCGAACCCGCTGCACCGTATGCATATCGGCCGCGAAGCTGCGCGCAACGGCGTCGGCGACGAAGTCGTCATCCTCGACGATCAGCAGGCGCATGGCGCCGCTGGGCATCTATTCGCCGCCGAATTTTCCCCGGCGGGGCGCGACAAACTCACGCATTTTCGCCTCGAAGTCGCGGGAGAATGTGTCGACGAACAGGTGCGGGAAGCCTTCGGGCGTTCGCTGCGTGAGACTGGCATACAGTTCAGCATACAGGTCCCAGTATTTTCCCTTGTCAGGCGCGCCGAACACGCCGCGCTTGGCATTGCGTTGAAATCGTTCCTCGAGCTCCGGCGGCGCGAAACGTGCCAGCACCTCGCTGAGCGCACACTGCATCGCCGCCACCATGGCCGTATTCTGCGCCTTCAGCTCGCGAAATTTCTCGCGCATCGCATCCACCGAGCCTGCGCGCGCCGAATTGCGCGAAAGCAGGCGTACCAGGATCTCCTGCACGCCGCCCTGGGTCAGATTCATGGGGGATTCAAATTCGCCATCATCGCCGGCCGATACATTCAGGCGGTTGCGCAGCTCATTGCGCCCCTGCTGCAGGTCCATCAGTCCGAGCACCGATTCGCGCAACAACTGGCCAGCCAGCTGCATGGCGGCGGCGCGCTTGTCGGTCGGCAGGCTGTGCGGGTCTATTCCGGCGCCGCGACACAGCGCCGCGAGGCCCGCCTCAACATCGCCCTCGAATACCGGCATCGGTACGGATATTGCGGCCGATGCGCGCGCGGGGCGCGCGAGCGGGACTTCGGGCGCTTCGGTTCGGTCTGAGCGTTCCAGCCTGATCGGGCGCGTCATCATATGCCAGGGTGTGCCTCCCTCGCTGGGTGGCTTCGGGGTGTCGGGCAGCACGGTCTGCCCGTAGATATTGCGGCTCCTGATGACGCCCGTCTCCAGCAGCTCGCTCAAGTCAAGGTCGGCGCCCAGATCGTTCGCGGTCGTGTTGCGGGTTGCGGCGTTCGGCGGGCCGCCCTCATTGGCAACCATACCACTGGCATCGGGCGGAAAATCATTGGTGGCATCAATACTTACCCTAAATTCATAGGCGCCCAAACGCAGGAAATCGCCATCTTGCAGGGTATATTCATGGAATTTACCCAGCGGCTCGGCAGAATCGTTGATATAGGTGCCGTTTGAACTGACATCGACAACGACATAGGAGCCGGCGCGAAAATCAACGCGTGCATGGCTGCCTGACAGGTAGCGATCGGGGTCCGGCAGAGTCCAGTCGTTGTCGCGGCTGCGACCGATGGATCCGCCATGGACGCCAAACACCTTCGTGGAGGCGTCGCCCAAACCCTTTGCCTGCTCGCCGACGATACGCAAGCGCAAGGCCATATTTACTCTCTCGGTGCACGTATAATACCGCCGAAGACTACCAATCTCTGGAGCCCGTTAATGGCTGCGAGTCACATTTTCAAGGTTCTGTTCGCAAATCAGGGCAAGGTCTACGAGATTTATGCCCGCAAGGTCAGTCACGGCAGCCTGTTCGGCTTCATCGAGGTCGAAGAACTGGTCTTTGGCGAGCGAACAACGGTCGTCGTCGACCCGGCCGAGGAGAAGATCAAGGCCGAATTCCATGAGGTCAAGCGCACCTACTTGCCGATGCACGCGGTGTTGCGAATCGATGAGGTCAAGAAGCAGGGCGTCAGCAAGATCGTTGCGCTGGAGAGCTCGAACGTTGCGCAGTTTCCGGTGCCGATCTATACCCCGGGAGGGGACTCCAACGTGCGTAAATGAGGGGACCGGCAGTTGATGTTTAGCCTGCCGGGCGCCGCCGCGCTGTCTCCATTCCGGCTTGATCGACTGATGGTGTCGCTGCGCAACATCGATGCGCGAGTTGCCGGACTTGAATCCCGCTGGCTGCACCTGATCGATCCGGTCCATGCACCCGATGTGCGCGAGAAGCTGCTGCTTGCGCAGCTTCTCGGCGAGGCGGCGCCGGACTTGGCGCCCGCCTTGAGCCAGACAATCGTGGTGACGCCGCGCATCGGCACGGTATCGCCCTGGTCGAGCAAGGCGACCGATATCGCGCGCGTCTGCGGCCTCGATTTCGTGCGCCGGCTCGAGCGTGCATGCAGCTTCTACATCCATGCACAGGATCCGCTCGATGAGGCCGCGCTGCGCGCGCTCGGCGCTGCACTTCACGATCGCATGACTGAATCGGTGTGGATCGGCGCGGTAGATCCGCATGCCCTGTTCCAAGAAGGGCGCGCGCGCAGCCTGCGTACAGTCGCACTCGGGGCCGACGGGCACAGCGCACTGCAGCGCGCAAACCACGAGTGGGGTCTGGCACTGTCGGCGGGCGAGATCGATTATCTGCTCGGCGCCTTTCGCACGCTGGGTCGCGATCCGAGCGATGCTGAACTCATGATGTTCGCGCAGGCGAACTCGGAACACTGCCGGCACAAGATCTTCAACGCCGAATTCGTGATCGATGGCGCGACCATGCCGCAATCGCTGTTCGACATGATCAAGGCGACCTACCGGAAAAATCCCGCCGGCGTGCTGTCCGCTTATCGTGACAATGCCGCGGTGATCGAAGGGGGCGTAGCCGAGCGATTCTTCCCCGATGGCCAGGCACAGCGCTACAGCGCGCATGTTGAGCCCATCGATATCCTGATGAAGGTCGAGACCCACAACCATCCGACCGCGATTTCGCCTTTCCCGGGTGCGGCGACTGGCGCAGGCGGGGAGATACGGGATGAAGGCGCGGCGGGCACGGGCGCAAAACCGAAGGCCGGCGTTTGCGGCTTCTCGGTCTCGAACCTGCGCATACCGGCGCTGCCGCTCGTCTGGGAAGAGGACTGCGGTAAGCCGGGGCGTATCGCCTCGGCGCTCGAGATCATGATCCAGGGGCCCATCGGTGCGGCCTCCTTCAACAATGAATTCGGCCGGCCGAATATCGGTGGATATTTCCGCGTGTTCGAACAACGCCGCACGGAAGTTGGCGCGACTCTGGTGCGCGGCTATCACAAGCCGATCATGATTGCCGGCGGGCTCGGCAACGTGCGCCGCGCTGATGTAGAAAAAAAGGACGTACTGGTCGGATCGCCGCTGATTGTGCTAGGCGGCCCCTCGATGCTGATCGGCTTAGGGGGTGGGGCCGCCTCATCGCTTGGCAGCGGCCAGAGTTCAACGGATCTTGATTTCGCCTCGGTGCAGCGCGGCAACGCGGAAATGCAACGGCGCGCGCAGGAGGTCATTGACCGCTGCTGGGCGCTCGGCGATCGCAACCCGATACTGCTGATCCATGACGTCGGCGCGGGCGGCCTCTCTAACGCCCTTCCCGAAGCGATTGCCCACAGCGGGCGCGGCGGACGAATCGAGCTTCGCGCAATCCCGAGCGCCGAGCCGCAGCTCTCGCCGATGGAAATCTGGTGCAACGAGTCGCAGGAGCGCTATGTGCTGGCGCTCAAAGCGGGCCGCGTCGACGAATTCGCGGCGCTGTGCGAGCGCGAGCGCTGCCCGTATGCGGTGGTCGGTGAGATCACCGGCGATGGGCTATTGAGCGTCAGCGACGAACTGCTTGGCGGCATGCCAGTCGACATGCCAGTCGAGGTATTGCTCGGCAATACGCCGCGCATGCGGCGCATTGCTGCAAGTCGGCCCAAGGCGTCTGTGCCGCTATCCACCGAAAACACGACGATCGGCGCATCGCTCGATCGGCTGCTGACGCTAGCAACGATCGCTGACAAGTCCTTTTTGATCACGATCGGGGATCGCAGCGTCGGTGGCATGATCAGCCGCGACCAGATGGTCGGTCCCTGGCAGGTGCCGGTCGCCGACGTCGGCGTCACGCTGAATAGCTTCCAGGGCTATGGCGGCGAGGCGATGGCCATGGGAGAGCGCGCGCCGGTTGCGCTGCTGGATGCTCCGGCTTCCGGCAGACTCGCGGTAGCGGAGGCCGTGACGAACATGGCGGCGGCGGACATCGGCCGTTTGCAGGACATCCGGCTGTCGGCGAACTGGATGGCCGCCTGCGGGGAAGCGGGCGAGGATGCGGACCTGTATGCGACCGTACGCGCGGTCGGCATCGACCTCTGTGCTGCGCTCGGCATCACGATTCCGGTCGGCAAGGATTCCCTGTCGATGAAAACGGCCTGGCGCGATGCGCAAGGCGAACACAAAGTGCTCGCGCCGATCTCATTGATCGTCACGGGTTTCGCGCCAGTCGGCGATGTGCGCGCGACGCTGACGCCGCAGCTCGATCGCAGGCACGCCTCGCAGCTGCTGCTGATCGACTTAGGGTTTGGCCAGAATCGCCTCGGCGGATCCTGCTGGGCGCAGGTCCATGGCATACACGGCGGTACGCCAGCGGACCTCGATGCACCGCCGCTGCTGGCGGCCTTCTTCGCCGCCGTGCGGGAGATGAAGGACCTTGCGCTGGCGCTCGCCTACCACGATCGATCCGACGGCGGGGTGCTGATCACCGTACTCGAGATGGCCTTTGCGAGCCGCTGTGGGCTCGAGATAGACCTTGGCGTGCAGGCGGACGTCATCGCGGCCTGCTTTGCAGAGGAACCCGGCGCCGTCGTGCAGATCCCGGCGACGCAGGCCGACCTGGCGCTTGCGATCCTGGCTCGCCACGGCCTCGCCTCTGCTGCGCGCTTGATCGGGCGTCCCATCGATGCGCAGCGCCTGGAATTGCGCTGTGGAGGCAAGCCGCTGCTTGAGGCCTCGATGACGCAGCTGCGCCGGCGCTGGAGCGAGGTGTCGTTCCGGATGCAGGAGATGCGTGACAATCCGGATTGCGCGCGCGAGGAATACCGGCGGCTGCTCGATGCAGACGATCCTGGCTTGCATGCGCGCCTGTCCTTCGATCCGTCGGAGGATATTGCGGCCCCTAACATACAACGTGGGGCACGCCCTGCCGTTGCCGTTTTGCGCGAGCAGGGGGTCAACAGCCAGACCGAGATGGCTGCGGTGTTCACGCGCGCGGGCTTTGATGCCTTCGATGTGCACATGACCGACATCCTGGCGGGCCGCGTGCGCCTCGCGAAATTTCATGGGCTCGTTGCCTGCGGCGGCTTCTCCTACGGGGACGTACTGGGCGCAGGCGAGGGCTGGGCGAAGTCCATTCTCTTTAATGCCCGCGCGCGCGAGGAATTCTCGCAGTATTTCGCCAGGTCCGGGACCTTTACGCTGGGCGTGTGTAACGGCTGCCAGATGCTCTGCGCAATGCAGGAACTGATTCCGGGCAGTGCCGGCTGGCCGCGTTTTGTGCGAAACCGTTCTGAGCAGTACGAGGCTCGCCTGGTGCTCTCGCGCATTCCCGCGACGCCTTCGCCATTGTTCGCGGGCATGCAGGATTCGGTGCTGCCGGTGGTCGTCGCCCATGGCGAGGGTCGCGCGCAGTTCGGCGCGGCCCTTGGCGCCGATACGTTGCTCGGCCAAGGCCTGGTCACCTTGCAGTACGTGGATAGCCGAGAGAAGGTCACGGATCTCTATCCGCACAATCCCAACGGTTCGCCGCTCGGCATCGCCGGTATTTGCAATGCGGATGGCCGGGTAACCGCGGTGATGCCGCATCCGGAGCGCGTATTCCGTTCGGTGCAGAACTCCTGGGCACCGCGCGAATGGGGCGAAGATGGCGGCTGGACGCGCCTGTTCCGCAACGCGCGCCGCTTCCTCGACTGACCAGCCTAGCTTTCGCGCGCGAAAATATCGGCTGGCGTGAAGGCTGGAGCGGGCGCGAATGCCGGCGCCGGCGTCACAAAGCGGCGAAATGTCATCGCCTGCAGCAAGCGCTCCTTGCGCACGAACGTCTGGTACAGCATGTCGCGCATGACTTCGAGCAGCACCCCCGCGCTTTCAGCATCCAGCATCGGCTGGTGCGGCCAGGGATCGCTGTCGTTACCGAACAGCACCGAACGAACCGTGCCGAGCGTCGCATCATCGAGCGCGGCCAGGGTGCGGATCTCCTGCAGCGTGTCGAACAGGCCTAGCTTGCCGGCTTCGCCGAGTTCGCGAAACAGCGACTGCGCGGTACGCCGGCACATCGCGGCAAAGGCATTGAAGCAGCTGGCTGCATAGCAGCCGAGCGCTTCCTTGAACAGCGTGGCCGCCTCTTCCGGCAGATACGTCAGCGGGAAAGTCTCCTGCGGACGCTCGATCTCGGTGAAATTGCCCGACAGTTCCACGCGCTGGGGCGCATAGGCCTTGGCGGCGAACTTCAGGAACACGGGTTCGGCGCAGGCGTCGCAGCGGAATACCACGCCGATGTTCTTAGGACGCAGGTGCGAGAGCGTGGCGAAGCTTGGCGCAGCCTGCGCTGTCAGGTGCGTCAGCGTCTGGCAATGCGGGCAAACGAGCGAGATTCCATGCGGTTCGGCGTGGAACTCATCCAGATGGTCTATGGAAATGGTCATGATCAGCCTGCCAGTGGTTTATAGCGGATGCGATGCGGTTGTGCGGCGTCCTCGCCCTTGCGCTTCTTCAGATCCAGAACGTAGTCCTGATAATTCCCCTCGAACCACACGACCTGGGAGTCGCCCTCGAACGCCAGGATGTGCGTCGCAATACGGTCAAGAAACCAGCGATCGTGCGATATGACGACGGCACACCCCGGGAAGGCGACCAGGGCCTCTTCAAGCGCACGTAATGTTTCGATGTCCAGATCGTTGGTCGGTTCATCCAGGAGCAGCACATTGCCGCCCGATTTTAGGACTTTTGCCAGGTGAACCCGATTGCGCTCGCCGCCGGAGAGCTCGCCGATCAGATGCTGCTGCTGCACGCCCTTGAAGTTGAACCGGCCGACATAGCCCCGCGACGAAGTCTCGTAATTGCCCACCTTGAGCAGGTCGAGGCCGCCCGAAATCTCTTGCCAGACACTGTTCTTGTCGTTCAGTGACTGGCGTGACTGGTCGACATACGCAAGCTTGACGGAGGGGCCCATGCGAATCTCGCCGCTATCAGCCTTGTCGACGCCCGCGAGCATGCGAAACAGTGTGGTCTTGCCGGCGCCATTCGGGCCTATGATGCCGACGATGCCGCCGGGGGGCAGCTTAAAGTTCAGCGAGTCGATCAGCAGCCGATCGCCGAAGCTCTTGCGCAGGTTGGTGCATTCGATCACCAGGTCCCCGAGCCGCTCCCCGGGCGGGATGTAGATCTCGTTGGTCTCGTTACGCTTCTGGAATTCCTGCGAGGCCAGTTCCTCGTAGCGTTGCAGCCGCGCCTTGGATTTGGCCTGCCGGGCCTTCGGGTTCGAGCGCACCCATTCGAGTTCCTGCTTCAGCGTCTTGGCCAGCGCATCCTGCTGGCGCTCCTCTTGCGACAGGCGCTGCTCTTTTTGCTCAAGCCAGGAGGAATAGTTTCCCTCCCACGGTATGCCATGGCCGCGATCAAGCTCGAGGATCCACTCGGCGACATTATCGAGGAAGTAGCGATCATGCGTCACGGCGACGACGGTGCTGGGATACTCCTCGAGGAAGTGCTCGAGCCACGCGACCGATTCGGCATCTAGGTGATTGGTCGGTTCATCCAGCAGCAGCATGTCCGGTTTCGACAGCAACAGGCGGCATAGCGCAACGCGACGCTTCTCGCCGCCCGACAAAGTGCCGATCAGCACGTCCCAGGGCGGCAGACGAAGCGAGTCGGCGGCAATCTCCAGCTTGCGTTCCAGTTCCCATCCGCCAGCCGCATCGATCTTGTCCTGCATTTTCGCCTGCTCGTCCATCAGGCGCGTCATCTCCGCATCCGACATGGGCTCGGCGAACTTGTCACTGATCTCGTTGAAGCGGTCGATCAGGCTCTGCACGTCGCCGACGCCCTCGCCAACGACTGCGCGCACGCTCTTCGCGTCATCGAGCACCGGTTCCTGCGGCAGGTAACCAATCTTGATGCCTGGCTGCGGGCGCGCCTCGCCGTCGATTTCCTTGTCAACGCCGGCCATGATCTTCAGAAGACAGGACTTGCCCGAGCCGTTCAGCCCGAGCACGCCAATCTTCGCGCCCGGGAAGAAGCTCAAGCTGATGTCGCGCAAAATGATGCGCTTGGGTGGCACGACCTTGCCAACCCGGTTCATGGTGAAGATGAACTGAGCCATTGGATACCTGTTTTGGAAATTGCCGCGGATTATCCGCGACTGGCCAGTTCTTGTCACGAATCCGCCGGCCGGAGGTAGTGGCTCAGTTTGAACGCGTCAGGAACGAGACCCTTTAAACGTCTTGCAGAGCCGCCCCGGCCTCCGTAGAAGCGCGCGGGGCGCGATCATTGGTCGGGAGCCTGACAGGGCTCCAGGTAACCCCCACTTTTATTAGTAATTACGCTTCAATACACAGCCTGACCAGGCCCCTTCTGCCAAGCCAATCTCAGTCATCGAGTCCAAGCCCTTTCAGTATCCGCGGCGCATGTTTCTGGATCCGTGCGATGCGGGTCGCCGATTGTTTGGCCTGTGCGAAATGAAGCAGGTAACCCTTCCGCCTGCCGGGGGTGAGCGCATGGAAGGCTGCGGCCAGTTTCGAATCATCACGCAAACGTTCCTGAAACTCATCTGGAACGTCAAATTGCGCCACGCTTTTAATCTCTACCTTGACACCTGATTTCTCGGCTGCGACGGCTTTCCGAATAAACGATTCGATCGCCGCTTGCTGCGCACTGATGGCCGCAAGAGAGGTAAATCTGATTTGCCGCGCGGCCTGAACATTCTTGGTTTGCTGAATGAGGATGCCTTTGGGGTCGGCAAGCAGGGCGCCTTTCGTGAACAGCAGAGCGCAATAGTGCTTGAAGCCGTGAATCAACATGACGTTGCGGCCGCCGAGGTCGTAGCAAGCCTGGCCCCATTTCAGTTCTTCATTGAGGCCCGCTGCAAGGCAGAGTTGGCGAAGCGCTGCGAATTCTGCGTGCCAGTGCTTTTCCTTGCGATGGACCTGACTCACCGATGGGTTCATTTTTACCATCCCTCGGCTCGATGGGGCCTTGCGAACTCGGGGCTTATTTCGCATCGTGGAGCTCCATTAAATAACCAGCGGTGCGAACAAGGCGAGTTCCTTGCGCCCGAACGCTGGCCGAGCCATTGTCCCCCGGAATGCACCTAAATCACAGATAGCTCCGATCTTGGTACTCGACAACAGCCTGCCGCTTATTTGATGACGGCGACCGCCGGCGTATGCCTCCCTCGCGACCATAAGTAGTTTGGCGCGTCGCAACGGACTTCTGCCCGGCGCTCACCGCATCACATCCTGAGCGGCGATCCTTATTAGCTGTTTCTGCGCTTCATTTAGCAGCATCGGCGCGAGTTCGTTATAGCGAATTTATTCTTTCCCAAGTTATGAAGAGCCGGTGCCCTCGACGTGAATGAGCTGCCAAGTCCGGAATGCCCCTCCACGGGTTAGCACCTGCTCTCCATAAATCCCGTTCCGTATTGTTCCGATGCGATTGATACAAATAGCTGCAATGGCGGTTACCGCATCGCCAGCTTTTGCTCGGACGCAATGAGCGTCGCTATCGCGGCCTGCGTTGACTGGTTGAGCTTCTTTAAATCGGCAACCTGCTGTCGCATATCCTCGATTTGCCGCTGTTGCTGCTGCACCTCGTTCAGCAACATCGGGGCGAGTTCGTCATAGCGAACGCCCTGGATTGTGCCGACGTCGTCGCGAATCACCAATTCTGGATAGACCCTGTCGACTTCCTCGGCGATCAAGCCGTACTGGATGTTGCCGGTCGGTTCAGCCTTGAGGTGGAAAGTCACGGGCCGCAGGCGCTGCAGATTCCCGCTGCTGTCGGCCATCGGCGCGATCGCCGTCTTGTAGCGTTCCGAGGACGCCAGCACACCGAGTTCACCCGTGGCGGTCACAAAAACGGCACTGCCGGTGATTTGCTTGGTGGCAATTCCCGCCACGAACACCGTATGTTGGTTCTTGCCGATGCCGATTCGGATAACGCCATTATCCGTCGCAACGCCCACATGGCCGATATCGATGTTGTTTGAGCCGGTGGTTAAAGAGCCCGCCTCGTAGCCCAGCGCAATGTTGTTTGAGCCTTCGGAGTTGGCATGTTGCGCGTTGAACCCAATGGCGGTGTTGTTCGCGCCCGACGTGTTGGAAAAAAGCGCACTGCTTCCCGCGGCCACATTGTTGATGCCGGTCGTGTTCGCATTGAGCGACTGCCATCCGGAGGCGGTGTTGTTCGCGCCATCGTTGTGATAGAGCGAACCATAGCCAAGTGCAACGTTGCCGCTGCCATTCGTATTGAATGTGAGCGCGGAAGATCCCAGTGCCGTGTTTTGACTACCGCTGGTATTGCCTATAAGGGCTTGCCACCCGGAGGCGGTGTTACTCGCGCCATAGTTGCTTCTCAGGGCATAGTACCCAACTGCCGTGTTCTGCGAGGCGTTTGTGCCGTTATGGAGTGCATAGTATCCGAGTGCGGCGTTTTGATTGCCGGTCACGTTGTTCCCAAGCGCGCCAGACCCGGAGGCGGTGTTTTGGCTGCCGGATGTGTTTCTCAGGAGCGCGAAAGCACCGGACGCGGTGTTAAAGCTCCCAAGCGAGTTGGAAGAGAGCGCGGCATAGCCAGAGACGGTGTTACTGTTGCCTATCGTGTTGGCTTTGAGCGCATAGGCGCCCACCGCGGTATTGTAGCCGCCAGAAGTATTACTAATCAGCGCGTAGGAGCCAAAAGCACTGTTGAAACCGCCGTCAACGTTTTTTTGCAACGCGTATGTGCCCGTTGCGGTATTTTGAATTCCTGCGCTGTTGGATTGGAGCGCATCGAACCCGGAGGCGGTATTATTAAAGCCGCCCGGGCCGCCTGCGAGGAAAATTAGAGCGTTCGATCCCATCGCCGTATTGAGACGATTGTCGCTGACGACAACATCCGGCGGTTGTGCAAAGGCTGGCCCGGCGCCGACCATCATCGCCCCGATCAGGACATTTCGATTGAGCGTATTCAACATAACTTCATACTCCGTTGACCAAAGGTTGACGCAAATCTCGTTGCGGTGAATCATTTTAAAATTGCTCGTAGCCATCCCTCGGCTTGCTATTGCTTGAAATAGAAGCTTGTGACTAATCGCTAGATCATGGTCACGTGCTACGCATCGCCAGCTGTTGCTCTAATTTCACTATTTGGCCAGCGCCGCTAGTACGCGCTGGTTGGCTTGCTCCAGTTCCGCAAGTTGCCGTCTTAACTGCGCTATTTCGCCAAGCTGCTGCGATTGCGCCTGGATCCTGGCATCCTGTGCAGTGAGCATGCTCTGCTGCTTCTGCATTTCGTTTAGCAGCATCGGCGCGAGTTCGTCATAGCGAACACCCTGGATCGTGCCGGTCTCATCGCGAATCACCAATTCTGGATAGACCTTTGCGACCTCCTCGGCGATCAGTCCGTACTGGATGGCGCCATTCGCTTCAGCCTTGAGATGGAAAGTCACGGGCCGCAGGCGCTGCAGATTCCCGCTGCTGTCGGCCATGGGCGCGATCGCCGTCTTGTAGCGTTCCGAGGACGCCAGCACGCCGAGTTCACCCGTGGCGGTCACATACACGGCACTGCCGGTGATTTGCTTGGTAGCAATTCCCGCCACGGACACCGTATGTTGGTTCTTGGCAAGTCCGATCCGAACAACGCCATTATCCGTTGCAAAGCCCGCGTGGCCGATGTCGATGTTGTTCGAGCCGGTAGTTAACGAGCCCGCCTCATAGCCCAATGCAATGTTGTTTGAGCCTGCGGCGTTGGCATGGAGCGCGTTGAACCCGGTGGCGGTGTTATTCATGCCGGACGTGTTGGAAAAAAGCGCACTGCTTCCCGCGGCCACGTTGTCACTGCCGGTCGTGTTTGAGTTCAGCGACTGCCAACCGGAGCTGGTGTTGTCATCGCCATTATTGTGATACAGCGCGCCGTACCCGAAAGCGACGTTGTTGTTGCCTGTCGTATTGTATGTGAGCGCGGACGATCCGGATGCGGTGTTCTGACTGCCGCTCGTGTTTCCGGTAAGCGCTTGCCAGCCGGAAGCGGTATTGTTGCTGCCATTGCTGTGGCTCAGCGCGTAGTACCCGAAGCCCGTATTCTGCGAGGCGGTGGTGTTGCCACCGAGCGCATAGAAACCGGAGGCGGTGTTCTGGCTGCCAGTGGAGTTGTTATTGAGCGCGCGTGCGCCAGTGGCGACGTTGTAACCTCCGCTCGTGTTGGTATAGAGCGCGGCGTCACCGAGCGCAGTGTTGTTGTGACCTAAGGTGTTGGTAAAAAGAGCATCGGCGCCCGCTGCGGTGTTGTACTGACCGGAGGTATTAGAAACTAGGGCGTATGAGCCAAGGCCAGTGTTGCTGTTGCCGTTAACGTTACTAGACAACGCGTACCCGCCCGACGCAGTGTTGCGGGATCCAGTGGTGGTAGCGCCGAGCGCATGCCACCCAGCGGCGGTATTGGTTGAGCCCATGCCGGATGCAAGGTCGCCAAGGGCGCCCGATCCCATGGCAGTATTTTTCCGACTGTCGCTGGCAACAACATCTGGCGGTTGCTGTGCAAGGGCCGGAGCAGCAATGACCACCATCGCTCCGATCAAGACTTTGCGATTTGGTTTACGCGACATAATCTCATGCTCCCATTGATTAACGATTACCCTAAATTCCAATCATTTGAATCGACTACACCTGCCTGTAGGCGTCCGTCCCCGCGTTACTGCCTGAGGCAAACGCCGGTGCCCTTCTCGTTTTCGCGTCCTGCTGCCCAGTACACATCGGGATAGGAGCGCTCGCTGGGGACGGTGTCTGTAACCGGTACTGATCGGGCTTATCCCTACACTTGATTACGTAGGTCGGTTTCCTCGGCGCTTCGAAACTGGCGCTGCGGGTCGTGGCGGACAGCGTGTTACCTTCGCCCCTGAGCAACAAGTCCGTGCCATACGGCGTGCCTTCCACAAACTGTGCGGAGGGCGAGGAAATAACGAATCTCGCGGGTACACTGGCGCCGTTGCGGATACCGCGCCACCTACCCACCAGTCCCTCGGTTCCCGTGACGCGCGCATAAATCCTCGTCTCGTTGAACATCAATCCATCAGCGCGAGTGCCGGTCGTGGTAATAGTCAGTTTTCCGCCGTCGGCGGAGAGCTCCCCGTGAGCCTTGTTCAAGATCACATTGCCTGCCCGTGTCATGGAGTCCCACGCATGATCGCCGACCGCCGTCCATGTGGTGGTGTGCCCATTACCTGAGGGATATTCCTTGCCGTCGACGCCAAAGTCATAGTCGGTATCTGCGCCGGCCGCGACGTGGTATAGGCCGTTGGTTTTCTTGCTGAAGGTGATGGTGTCGCCCGAGGAGTAGCTCTTTGCCACTACGAGCTTCCAGGCGCTCATCCAGGCCGTCTCGGAGGGCTTTGCCAAGCCCACTCCAACGGCGCTCAGCAGGGCGCAAACAGCCAGCAAGGCTGTGCCGGTGCCAATTCGAGTAAGCTGAATCATGGGGGCTGACTTCGGTCCGTGTTGCATCAGTTGATGCGATCGAAGATTTAACGGCGAGCGCCCATTTTGTCCTCCTCGTTACTCTGTTATTTTCCTCTTAGAAGTCTGTCGTTGAGCTGAAGCCATGTCGGCACTGTCAAACCCGCGGTACCAATTCGCCGAGTTCGAGCTCGAACCGGCCGAGCGGCGCCTGCTTGGCAACGGCAAACCGATTGCCCTGACACCGAAGGTATTCGATACGCTGGTCTTGTTGGTGGAAAACGCCGGCCACGTCACCCGAAAAGACGATTTGATGAAAGCCTTATGGCCGCGCGGCTATGTGGACGAAGCGACGCTCAGCAACCATATTTGGCAAATACGGCGGGCGCTGGGAGATACCGCGAAAAAGACTCGATTCATCGAGACGGTCCCAAAAATGGGCTATCGGTTCTGCGCACCGGTCACTCTGAGTCATGCGACCGCGCAAATGACAGCCAACGCCGGCCGGGTGGAGTTCTTATCGGGCCCAACGGCCTCCCGACTCGACCCTCTTCCTTCCACAGATGATCAACCGGCGCAGCACGCTGCGCCCCCGCCTATTTTTCCTGCCTCGAGCAATGCGGCCCCCGGCGTTGCTCAGGCCCCGTTGTATTTTGCCGCAGGCATCGGGGCGGCGGCGCTGCGTCGAACGGCGCGTCGTTATGCCCCGATCGGATGGGGAGCGGTAATCCTCGCCATTGCGCTCAGCCTCGCCGTCACCCATTGGCGAACCGGGATTTCGCCCGCCCACGAGATTCTGCCGATGCCAAGCCGCCCGAGCATAGCTTTCGTCGGATTCAATAACCTATCAAAGGTGGCAGACGATGCGTGGCTGGCCACGGCGCTTACGTCCATGCTGGCGACCGAAATCAGCGCGACCGATTCGCTTCGTGTCATCCCTTATTCATCGGTTCAGGAGGCGACGAAGTCATTGACCCCACCCGTGGCTGGGGGATATGCCGATGACGCCTTGCAGCAGATCCGCAAGCAGCTCGATGCCGACTATGCCGTCACTGGCAGCTACTTGATCGGCACCGGCCGGGACGATCCGACGCTGCGTGTTGACGTCACGCTCCAGAACCTGCGCACCGGCGCGGTGATTGGCACAATTTCAAAGCTGTCGGAGCTTTCGCTGCTGAATGGAGTTGTGGAACAGCTGGGTACCTTGCTGCGTGGCAAGTTGGGCGTCGCGCTGCCAAGCGCCGAAACTCTGCATTCCATTTCCAGGGCTCAACCGCCCACGCCAGAGGTCGCGCGCCACATCGGCATTGCCCTTGAGGCCATGCAGCACCACGATGCCGCACATGCACGCGATGAGTTGCTGGACACCGTCGCCCAGGCGCCGGGGTTCGCGCCAGCGTACCTGTACCTGTCCGAGGCATACACGGCACTGGGGTCGCGCCCCAAGGCCCTTGCAGCGGCCGAACAGGCCGCTGCAAGGGCAGACACGCTGACGGCGGAACAGCGACTGCAAGTTGACGCCGCCGTCCAAGTGGCTCGTTATGATTGGAAGGCAGCTGCTGCGACAGACCTGCAGCTGGTGCTGCTCAGGCCGGCGCAGCTCGAATACCGGATTGCATACGTCGACGCGCTGCTGGCGGTCGGCGAGATCGAGCGCGCGAAGGACCTGGTTGATGAAATGCTGCGCCTTCCTGGAAGTGCCGATCCGCGCATCACCCTGGCGGCGGCGCGTGTTGCGGATGCGCGAAACGATGTGCATTCAAGCGCGACCCTCGCTGCTGCGGCACTCAAGCAAGCCCAAGCGCGCGAACTGCCCGCGCTCATCGCTGAGTCCGAGGTGAAGCTCGCCACGGCCAACATGCACCTCGGCAACAATGTCCCGGCGCGCGAGGAACTGAGGGTCGCCATCGACGGCTATCGATCGATCGGCAACCCGCGCGGCGAAATCGAAGCGCGGCGCAACTTCGCCGCGGCGCTCCAAAACCTGGGTCAGGGCCCGGCAGCCCGGGACGAATATCAACGGGCCATGGCGCTGGCGCAGAGCATAGGGGACATGGCGGGCGTGTCCGCCGTTTACCGCGATCTGACGTCGATGCTGTGGAACGCGGGCGATCGGGACGCGGCTCAGGTCGCGGCGCGACGTGCCTTAGGCATCAGCCGCGAAACCGGCGATTTGCGATTGCAAGCCTGGATGGTGCGCGCGTTGGCCACGATCGCCTCTGACGAAGCTGCCACCGATGAAGTGCTCGACCAGTATCGGGAAGTCACCGAGCTTACCGAACGAATCCACGATCCTGGTGGCCACGTGTGGTCCCTGGCAACAACCGCCGATCTGCTGCGTATTCGCGGCCAGCTCGATGATGCCGCGGCCTTATGCCCCGGCGCCCTGGCCGAGGCCGCCGTGCTCACCGATCCGCAGTTTCGGATCTATGCCTCGATGAACTGTGCGCAGGTAGCCATGGACCGGAACGAAGTCAAAAAGGCGCGATCTCTTTTTGAAGACACGACGCGCGAGTCGGAAAAGACGAGTAACTCTGTCTATGCGGCAAATTCGCAAATGGTCCTGGCACAGATGGACCTGGATGCATCCAATTGGGCGCAGGCCCGTAGCCGGCTTGAGAACGCTGTTAAGCGCTTCGCTTCGATGGAGCAGCAGACCGGACAGGCCGACGCCGAGGCAATGTTGGCTATTGGCGCTCAAGCGAACGGTGATTCGACGCTCCGGGATCGCGCTATGGCGCACGCCGCCTCGTTGCGCGCTGCGGCCACCTCGCGCCAGGAGGTGTATTTCGTCGATATCGCGCTTGCGCAGCTCAGCAGCGATGCCAAGGGTGTCTCCGCAGCGATCGAACGATTGCGTGACATTGCCGCGGATGCCGAGCGGCGCCATTGGCTGTCGTGGGCGCTGGAAGCCAAGCTGGCCGCGTGGCGGCTGTTGCAACTCCAAGGCGACGCGTCGGCAGCTGCCAAGCTGGGTGAGGAGATCGGTACCGTGGCACGAGAGCATGGATTTGGCCGCATTCAGGCGCTCTTGTCTGGGTCCGCACCGCTGCGGCAACCGACCTCATCGCGATGAATGCGGACGCGAGGCCTGCGCCGGCGACCTTTTGGCTATCAGCACGTAAAGTCGTCAGTCCGCGAAAAGGTCCTATGCGGTGCATATCGGTACCGTGCAGTGGCGGCGCTTGCTCGTGTCCATGCCACCCTTTCGGCTAGAATTAGCAAGTTAAGCGTACCGAGGTTCGATTATGTTCAATAAAAACATGACCATTGCAGATTTTGATCCGGAAATTGCCCGTGCGATGGCCGCCGAACTGACCCGACAGGAAGACCATATCGAACTGATCGCCTCGGAGAACTATACAAGTCCGCGCGTGCTCGAGGCGCAGGGTTCGGTGCTGACCAACAAGTACGCGGAAGGGTATCCGGGGCGACGCTACTACGGTGGTTGCGAATTCGTCGACCAGGCCGAGCAGCTGGCGATCGACCGGGCGAAGAAATTGTTTGACGCTGATTATGCCAATGTGCAACCGCATTCCGGGTCGCAGGCCAATGCCGCCGTGTTTTTTGCGCTGCTGAACCCGGGCGATCCGTTCCTTGGCATGAGCCTCGACCATGGGGGTCACCTGACGCATGGCGCAAAGGTGAA
>JANXZG010000027.1 GCA_025355645.1 Gammaproteobacteria bacterium
CTGCATCTAGATTCTTGGGTCGCCGTTGGAATAAATCAATGTTTTATGTCGACGCGCCACGAGTCCCGCGAAGCAGCTTGTCGGCTTACCGCCGATCCCGGCCCACTACGCGGGTGCAGGGTTCTGACGCAGCGCGTGCCCCGCGACCCATACGGCGCCGATGAGCCCCGCGCGTTCGCCAAGCCGGCTGGGTGCGATCGTAATGGGTCGTGAGAACAGTGCGGGAAAGGCCCCTTGAACCCGTTCATACAGCTCGGGACGAACGCCGATGCTTCCCCCGAACACGATGAGTTCCAGATCGAGGAGCGATTGCAGTGTCACAACGGCAAGGGCCACGCAGCGCGCCGTCGCGTCGAGGACCGACGCCGCTAATTCGTCTCCTTGCTCGAGGAGCCTGAAAATGTCGCGCACCGTGGCGGCCGCGGTTCCACCCTGGCGCCGGTATCGATCCACGATGGCGGGTGAGCCCACCTCGAGCTCGAATGTGCCGCGGGCAGATGGGATCTGCGAAGTCGGGTCATACCCGATTGGCAGGTCCGCGATTTCCCCCGCCAAGCCCTGCGCCCCGCGAAACAGCTTGTCATCGATGAGCAGGCCGAGCCCCGTACCTGTGCCTAGCGCTAAGAAGGCCGCGTTTCGGCAGTGACTGGCACAGCCGAGCGCATGCTCGCCCAGCATCGCGAGATTCACGTCGTTCTCAATCGCAACATCCGGCCCGAAGCGACCGCGCAGAAAGCCGAGCATATCGAAGTTATCCAGCCCTGCGATGTGCGGAGTCAGAGAAACACGGCCTGTGCGAGGATCTATCGCTCCAGGAATTCCCACCATGACATGACGCGCCCGCGCGACGTCGATGCCGACGGTTTTTGAAAGCTTGTCGGCGCAGGCGACGATTTGCTCGGCCACGTACGCTGCGCCGCGACTGTCGGTGGGCTCGGTCAACTCCGCCACGATAGTCCCGCGCGAATCAGCAATCGCTGCGGCGAGCTTCGTGCCGCCTAAGTCCGCCGCAAAACAATAGACAGCGTCGTGCGTCATTGACTTGCGCTGCGTTGCGCGGGCGGAGGCAGAGGAAGGGCCGTCGTGAGTTCCGCGACCCCGAAGATTTCATCATGGAGACGGCGCAGCGCGACGGACAAGGCGCCCACGACGCCGGCTCGCCTGCCGAGTGTACTGGTGCGAATCTCCACCGACCGCGCCGAGAGCTGCAACACCAGGCGCGCGACCTTGTCGGCAAAATCTGGACGCGATCCGACCGAGCCCCCCAGAACGAGCAGTTGCGGATCCACTGTTGCGATGACCGCCGCGGCCGCAAGAGCGGTCAGCCGCGCCGTCTCCTCGACCACGGTCGCCGCAGTCGGATCGCCCGTCTGCGCTCGCTCAAACACCTGTCTCTCCGATCCAACCTCGGAACCGCCGGCTTCCCGGTATCGTCGCACGACACCCGCTGCGCCAATCTGATACTCGAGGCAGCCCTGCAGGCGGGACTCGGCTTGTAGCGGATCACCACCGATCGGTAGATAGCCGATTTCACCGGCGGCGCCGTTCTCGCCGCGAACGAGCCGGCCGTTGACATAGAGTCCGAGGCCTACGCCGCTACCGAGCGCAAGGAAAGCCACGTTGTCCACGTTTCGCGCGCAGCCATGCCATATCTCACCGAGCAGCGCGAGATTGATGTCATTTTCAAGGACGGCGGGACTGCCGAGTTTCTCACCCAGCAGCCCCACGACGTTCAGATGATCCAGGCCCGTAATGTTGGGAGCCATCTCGATGGCGCCGCTCTTGGGGTTTACCACGCCGGGGGTGGCCATCACGATAGAGCGAATTCGGCTGGGGTGGGTGTGATTGTCACGCGCCAGACGGTCAGAGAGTCGGGCGATCTGGTCGAGCGTCCAGGCTCCGCCGCGGCTGTCGGTGGGTTCGTCTGCCTCGGCGAGAACTCTGCCTGCAATATCGGCGAGGGCGACTGTCAATCGTTGCGCCCCTAAGTCGATGCCGAGCACCTGACCGCTGTCTGGGCTCAGTTCGTACAACACGGCCGTGCGTCCGACATTGCCGCGGGTTCGCCCCACCGGGCGAACCAGCCCTTGCTGCTCGAACGCGTCGATGACTTCCGACATCGTTTGCTTCGACAGCGATGTCACCTTGGCGAGGTCCGCCCGCGAAATGGGGCTGCGATGCAGAAGGGCTTCAAAAACGCTTCTTCGCGACAACTGGCGGGCCACGCTGGGTGGGAAGGACAGGGGAGTGCTCATTTAATTCGTCACCTCTCCGAACAATAATAGCCGTATTATTCAATAAAGCCACATATACTTGACGTCGTGGGGAGATCATGCGACATTGATTCGTCAATAGACCGAATTAATATGCGCTGTAAATCGAACAGGTACGGGGTCAATCGGCCATGGGAGATGGACAAGCGAGAGTCTCGACGACGCCGGATCGGCGGCGCAAAGCTCGAGACACCAAATGAGGCCGGCAGTCTTTGTATTTTTTGCCCTTGCCGATCCACGCGCTGGCTAACGAGTGTTTGAGCAAATGGGATTTTCGAGAAAGGGCACCGCGGAACGTGCACCGCAGGGCATCTGAATTGCGGAAGATAACAAGCTAGAGGGAAAGGCCGTGTCAAACCTGTATCGCAAGCGCCCGCTATCAGTTGCCGTATCCATGGCGTTGCTCACTACTGCAGCGACTTCCATCATGGCATCAGAGGTAACGGACCCCCCGATGGAGAACGCGGGGGCGCAGGGCCCTTCGCAACAGGGCGGACCGACGACACCCTCGCCCGATGCCAAGAAAGCCAAGTCTGCTACCGGCAGCGCCGGGCCGGATGCGGCAGCCCGGGAGGGGGACGAGTTACAGGAGCTTATCGTCACCGGCGTACGTCAGTCGCAGATACGCTCGATCGAATTAAAGCGACTGGCTCCGAGTATCCAGGACAGCATCTCGGCGGAGAGCATCGGTCAATTGCCCGACGTGACCATCACGGATGCGTTGCAGCGTATCACCGGCGTGCAAATCAACCGCGACGCGGGCGTTGGGACGTCGGTGGACGTGCGCGGGCTGCCTCAAGTCAGCACCATGCTAAATGGTGAAGTATTCATTACGCCAGACCAGATTGACTCGCAACAACCCGACTTCACCACGCTGCCGGCAACGATGTTCAATCAGGTCGACGTGATTAAGTCGCCCACTGCGGGTCAGACCGCGAGCGGCATCACGGGTGCGCTCGATCTACACACCTATCGGCCGTGGGATTTGCCGCACGGATTTACCTACGCCTATAACGCCGACGCAGAACGGGGCAGCACCACTCGCAAGACGGGACCGGAGACAAGCGGTCTTGTCTCCTACAATGGCGATGGTGCCTGGGGTCTGCTGGTTTCCGGGGACTTCTCCGACACCACGCGATCGGGCACGGCGGGCGCGGCTAACGCCGGTGGTAACTCAAGCGAGGGTCTCGATCAGTATGGCGTTATCCTCCACGGCGAGAACGCCGCAAGCGCGGGCGCCTACAACGGCTTTCTCGGGGCGTGGAACGGCGCGCCGATTCCTTCGACGATCGTGCAGAATCCAAATGGCAGTGTTGACGTGAACGGTGACGGGAAGTCCAACGGCGTGTTCATGGGTAGCCAGAACATCGGCATTTACGACAGCGCCATTCAGCGCAAGCGCCAGGCCGCCAATGCGTCGTTCCAGGCGGACCTGGACAATGGGTTCAAGCTGACCAGCGATTACTTCTACGCGCATCAGGACCAGTACGAACGCAGCGTCGGACTCCAGTTCAATTCCACCAACTGGCAAGGCGCGACCTACGTGCCATTGCAGTCCAGAAACACCGGCAGTACCGCGTTGAGTCAGTACAACACGCCGCCGCCCGACCCGAACTGGTCCGGTTCGCAGATTTACACCACCCAGGTGTACGAAAAATGGCCGGGCGATATTGAATCGTTCTCGCAGGTCATACGCAGGCAATCCACCGCGCAGAACTTCAACCTCCAGCTTGATTTCGACAATGGTGGCCCCTTCAAGGGAAGTGTGCGCGGCATCCGCGAAACGGCCAAGCAGGCGTACATTGAGACCGACATCAACATTTCCGATTCCGACGGCTGCCTGTGGGCCGATACCAATAGTGCACTACCCTGCGGGACCTTCAATTATCCTGCTCAACTGGGCGGACCCCGCGTATTCAACGCCAACGGCATTCCCCAAAATACGCTGCCCATCACCGCGGATTTCCGGGGCCGCTATCTGCAGATCGGCATGCCTGCAGCGCTCTCCAGCGCCCTCGCCAACCCCAACGGTTGGTCGATGAAGACACTGGAATCCAACGACGACTACAACCGCAGCACCGGGATCACCGCACTACGCTTCGATGGACACTACAAGTTCACCGAGGGCTTCCACCTCGATTTTGGCGTGCGCAACAGCGATCGCAGCGCCAGTAACGACGGTTACACCCTGGTCACCCCGGTATACGGCGGCATAGGGGCCACCAACCCGGACGGTACCCCCAACGCGAACGGATGCCTGGTGCGGTATGCCGGCTCCGATGTGATCTTAAGCGGCAATGCGACGCCCACGTCGCCTGATACCTGGTGTACCGCGGGCAACTCACTGGGAGCTTTCCGTGCCGGCCCCTTGTCATCGCAGTCGCTGTCGAAGACGCCGGCGCCGCTCGCCAACAACTTTCAGCAATACAACAACCTGCTGGGATCGGGGATCAGTTTTTGGGCGATTAACCCGCACGCTCTGGATGACCCCATGGCGTATTGGAAGTCTCTCTATCCCAATACCACCACACAGGAGGCGCCTGGTATCACCTGGGCGGTACGGATGAAGGAAACGTCCAGCTATCTGCAAGCCGATTTCAGCGGCGGGTTGGGTAGCATGCCGTACAGCGGCAACGTGGGTGCGCGCCTGATCCGCACCGAACTCGATATTACCCAGCATTTGACCGGCGCACCGGGTCAATACGGCACGGAGCCCGCCGATGCCGGCACTCACGTCACCGAGCGCAGTTACACCGACGTCCTACCAGCGATCAACTTCGCGCTGAATATGACCGATAAGCTGACGATGCGACTGTCCGCCTCCAAGAACATGATGCCTCTTGATCTAAGCCAATGGGGCGGCGGTTTACAGCTGAACTACTCGCTGTTGGAAACCAAGACGGGTCCGATTTACCAGGTCGCGACGGGCTCCTCGGCGGGCAATCCGGCTTTGAACCCGTGGCGTTCCACGAACTACGGTGCTTCGTTCGAGTACTACATCAACCCCACGAGCATGATCGGCGTCGAGCTGTTCCGTATCAACGTGCAGAGCTTCATCGCGAACGGCAGCGTGACCAATTGTGCCTTGCCTGACGAGGACGGCGTTGTCCGCCACCATTGCATTGCGATCACCGAGCCGCTGCAGGGTTCAGGCAATAGTATCCAGGGAGTGGAATTCGACTATCGCCTGGGATTCACGTTCCTTCCGGGGTTCCTCTCCAACACCGGCATGGAGTTCAACGCGACGTACGCGCCCAGCAACACCGGAGAAACCGATCTGGCCGGGAACAAAATTCCGTTCCAGGACAACTCGACCGAGTCGGGGAACTTCATCCTCTGGTACCAGGACAAGCACTTCCAGGCACGTCTCGCCTACAACTACCGTTCGAAGCGAGCCTTTCAGGATAGCGTGGGCGGCATCACTGGCATGGAAGAGTACGAGGCGCCTCAGAAGTACCTCGACGCTTCGGTCGCCTACAAATTCTCCAAGTACCTCGAAGTCTACGTGGACGGCACCAACCTGACAAACGAGTACCAGCACTTCTACCTGGTATGGCCCGACCAGCCGGCGCATTCGACCTTTTCCGAACGCATGTTCACGCTCGGCTTTCGCGGGCAGTGGTGATCAATGTCTTCTGGAACGATTGAGGCGATGCGAATCCGAGCCGTTTCCGCAATCCGGGTGATGGCGGCGCTGGCGGCACTGGCGGGCGCACCACTCGCTTGCGCCGAAAACACCTACGCCCCCACTCCGGTGAGCGGCGAGGCCGGATCCGCAACGGCGGTTGCCCATTGGCAGATACAGTCAAGCGCCAAAGCGCAGCAAAGCGGCGCCGAAGTCTCCTCCGCTGGTTATGCAACCCTCGACTGGTACCCGGTGAGCGGTCGCGCGACGGTGATGGCGGGGCTGCTGGAGAATGGCACATACAAGAACGTGTTCTACGGCGACAACCTGCGTGCGGTCGAGGAGCCCGATTCCGGCAGCAATGTGTTCGTGATTCCCTGGTGGTACCGCAGCGAGTTCACCTTGGCCGACGCTGGGCGGGAACTACGCACGCTGCTTCGCATCAATGGCATCATCGCGAGCGCAGATGTTTGGCTCAACGGGAACTTGATCGCCGAACAGGCTGCCGTCGCCGGAGCCTTTCCCGTTCATGAGCTCGATGTGACACATTGGGTGCACGCGGGCATCAACACCCTCGCATTGCGCGTGCATCCAGCCGATCCGAGGTCGAGCCTGTCGATTAGTTGGGACGACTGGAACCCGGCGCCACCGGACAACAACATGGGCCCGTGGCGGGGCGTGGATATCCTGCGGAAGGGGCCGGTTCAAATAGATTCTCCGCAGGTGACATCGACGCTGGCGCTTCCCGATCTGTCCCGCGCCGCGCTGGCCGTGAATGTGCAGGCGCGAAACCTCGATCAGTCGGCACACGAGGCCACGGTCACGGGCACGGTGGCGGGCGTTTCGCTGCGGCGAATGATTCACCTCGATGCCGGTCAGACGCAGACCGTTTCATTCTCTGCCAAGAGCGACCCGGGCCTCGAGCTCAAGCATCCGCAGCTCTGGTGGCCGGTCGGCATGGGCGCCCACCCGCTCCACACCGCGCAGATGGTGGCAGCCGTGGATAATGCGATCTCCGACCGGGCCAGCGCGACCTTCGGCATACGCAATGTCAGCTCCCAGCTCACCCCGCAGGGTTATCAGCAGTTTCTTATCAACGGCAAGTCGTTGCTGATTCGCGGCGCGGGCTGGGCGCCGGACCTATTCCTGCGGGACGATCCCAAGCGCCTGGAGACCGAATTCAGTTATGTCGTGAACCTCGGGCTCAACACCCTGCGCACGGAGGGCAAGCTGGAGGATGCACGGTTCTATGATCTCGCGGACCGCGACGGCATCATGATCCTCGCCGGCTGGATGTGCTGCGACAAATGGGAGTCGTCGGCCAAAACGGGCGGCGAGCCGTGGGGCTCTGCTGACGAGAAGGTGGCCGCAGCCTCGATGACGAGCGAGGCGCGGCTGCTGCGAAACCACCCGTCCGTGATCGGGTTCCTGATCGGTAGTGACAACGCGCCGCCGGCGGCGATCGCAAAGTTGTACGTCGACGCCTTGCATGCCGAAGACTGGTCGCTGCCGATCATCGCGGCGGCTGCGGACCAGGCCACGGCCGAGACGGGTCCATCCGGCATGAAGATGGCCGGGCCCTACTCATGGATTCCGCCGGCGTATTGGTACGCCGATACCCTGGGCGGCGCCTTCGGGTTTGACTCTGAAGTCAGCGCAGGCGCCTCAATTCCGCTCATGGACGACCTGACCCGCATGCTCTCGCCGCAGGAGCTCGAGGCACTCTGGAAATACCCGCAGGCGCGGCAGTTCCACGCGTCGGCCGCCTGGTCGATATTTGCGACGATCGAACCGTTCGATACTGCGCTGGCGAGGCGCTACGGCGAACCCAAGAGCCTTGCGGACTACGTCGAGAAGTCCCAGCTCGAAAATTATGACAATGTCCGCGCGCAATTCGAGGCGTTCAATGCGCACATGGATGCCGCCAAGCCCTCGACCGGCGTCATCTACTGGATGCTCAACAATTCCTGGCCCTCGCTGCACTGGCATCTGTACGACTATTTTCTGAATCCCGCCGGCGCCTACTTTGGCGCCAAGATCGCCAATGAGCCGGTGCACATCCAGTACTCCTACGATACGCGCGCAATCATGTTGGTCAATCACACTCAGTCCCGTGAGCAGGGATTGCGGGCGGTCATCCGCGTACGCAACCTGGACGGGGGCGTGGCCTACGAGCGGCGCCTGCAGGACATCAATCTCGCGGGCAACAGTGCGCGGCAACTGGCGATGCTGCCACCGCTGGATGGCTTGTCGCGCACCTACTTCATCGAGCTTGAGCTCGCTTCAGCCGGCGGCAAATCGGTCAGCCGCAACGTCTATTGGCTTTCCACCCAATCCGACGAGCTCGATTGGGCAAATTCGAATTGGTACCTCACGCCAGTGACGCGATACGCGGATCTGACCCCACTGCAGTCGTTGCCGACCGCGACGAGCGAGGTCCGGGCAACGATGCGGCACGAGGGAGCCGAGGACATTGCGTCGGTCACGCTGACGGTACCCGCATCCTCCAAAGCCGTGGCACTGTTCCAGCATGTATCGATCAAGCGACCCGCGGGCGGCGAACCCCTGCTGCCGATCCTGTGGAGCAACAACGACGTCACGATATGGCCCGGCGAATCGCTTACCTTGACTGCGCATCTCGCCACGCCGGGTGCAGAGCTGCCGGTCGTCGAAGTGAGCGGATGGAACGTACCGACCATCAGTGTTCCGGTCGCTGTCGAGAGTCGGACAGTCGCTTCGCCGGAGGGGAGTCATTGAATCCGGCCGGACTCTCACGAGGACTGTGCGCAGGGCATAGCCCAGACCAGATATCATCCGGTTACCCCGGTTGGGGCGGTTTTACGCATCCACAGCACCGATCTACAGGAGAGGGACCCCATGCCTGCGGTACCCCAAGTCGCGAAGTCAGCCCGCAAGTTCCACTTTATTTCCGGGATGCCGCGCGCGGGCAGCACGCTCCTGGCCGCCATCCTCAACCAGAACCCGCGTTTCCGTTCGGGCATGACCAGCCCGCTTGCCGACATCATGGGCGTGGTGATGGCGGAGACGAGCAGCAAGAACGACTTTTCCTTCGACGTCTCCGACGAGCAACGCGTTGCTATGCTGCGCGGACTGGTCGAGAACTTCTATGCGAGGCAAGCGGACGCCGGCGTCGTATTCGACAACAGCCGGCTGTGGTGCAGCCGGATGCTGTTGCTGCAGACACTGTTTCCGGACGCGAAGGTCATCGCCTGCGTTCGCCAGTTGTCCTGGGTCTTGGACAGCATGGAACGGCTGGTGCGCCGGCAGCCGGTCGGCGTCAGCAAGGTGTTCCGGTTCGACACCAACACCACGGTGTACTCGCGGGTCGACGCGCTGACCGATCCGCGCGGCATGGTGGGGTTCTCCTTCCAGGCCACCAAGGATGCATTTTACGGCCAATATGCCCCGGGCCACCTGCTGCTGCTGACCTACGAAAGCCTGGTGAGCAATCCCTCGGCGGCCATGCGCGCGGTCTACCAGTTCATCGGCGAACCCTGGTTTGAACATGACTTCGAGCACATTTCCTACAACGCGGACGAATTCGACGCACGGGTCGGCATGCCCGGCCTGCATACAGTGCGCCCGAAGGTGGAGCCGATCGAGCGCACCTCCATCCTGCCGCGCGAAATCTTCGGCCGCTTCGCGAACGAGTCGTTCTGGACGGACGCGAAGAACAACATCAGCCAGGTGCCGGTCGTGTAGTGGCTCCAATGTCCCGCGCCGCGGGTATCCCTTTTGCGGCGCGACCTGATCCACCCTGCGCGAGTCGAATGTGGTTCAGGAAGCCGGGACCCGCCGCTCATCAACGAGGTACGATTGAATGACAGTCACATCCACGGTGCGCGCCGGAACGCCAGGCAGAAGCCGGTTTCTCGTTGCGGTCGTGTTCTTCGTGTTTTTCGTGATTTCCTTTCTCACGAATATCCTTGGGCCACTGATTCCCGACATCATCGCCGACTTCCATGTCTCGCTCACGATGGCAGCGATCCTGCCGTTCGCGTTTTTCATTGCGTACGGCGTGATGTCGATTCCGGCGGGCTTTGCGGCGCAGCGTTGGGGAGAAAAGAAACCCATGGTCGTCTCCTTCGTTGCGGCGACCCTCGGCGCGGCAAGTTTCGCGGCCTTCCCAAGTTATTCAATGGCCGTGACTTCGCTCTTCTTGATCGGCGCAGGGATGGCTGTATTGCAGGTTGCGATCAATCCCCTGTTGCGTGTGGCCGGAGGCGAGGAGCACTTTGCATTCAACTCAGCGTTCGGGCAGCTCATATTCGGCGCCGCTTCCTTCGTGAGTCCTCTGGTCTATTCCGATCTCGTGAGGCACCTGGATCCTGCGCATCGCGATCTTAAGGGCTTCTACGCAATCCTGAGCAGCATTACAGCTCCCGCGCTTCCGTGGACATCGATTTACTGGATATTTGCCGTGGTCTCCGGCGTTTGCGTAGTGGTGGTCAGCTTGCTGCGCTTACCGAAAGTGGAGCGTACGTCGGAGGAGTCGGCGGGCACGCTTTCCATGTACCGGCAGCTTCTGCGCAATCCATACGTCTGGCTGTATTTTCTCGCAATTGTTGCCTATGTAGGCTCGGAACAGGGCACGGCCGATTGGATGTCCCCGTTTCTCGAGCACTATCATCATGTCGATCCGCACAAGGGAGGTGCGGATGCAGTGGCCTACTACTGGGGACTCATGACCGCGGGCTGTCTGCTGGGGATGGGCTTGCTGAAGCTCATCGACAGCCGCCGCGTATTGATCGGATTTTCGATCGGTGCGCTGTGCATGCTGTCGGTGGCCCTGTTTGGCCCGGTCGAAGTATCCCAAGTGGCCTTTCCCTGCATCGGATTCTTCGCCTCGATCATGTGGCCCACTCTGGTATCGCTGGGTTTAAATTCGGTGCCTCATCACCACGGCCCTTTCGCCGGGATCTTATGTTCGGGGATCATGGGTGGTGCGCTCGTGCCCTTCGTTATTGGCTGGCTCGGGGATCTGTACGGCCTACGATCCGGGATGCTGTTTCTGTATCTCACCTTCGGTTTCGTCTTGAGCGTCGGCGTGTGGGCGCGACCGCTCATTCGCAACGCAACCAGGGGCAGCACGAAAGAAAGCTAGGACTGAGCGTTATCGATGCATAAATACATGGCAAGGTTCATTGTTGCGGTCTTGGCAGCCACTGCGCAGATCGGCCGCGCCCAAGCGCCATCAGAACCTGAAGTCAATGTGCCGCCGGCGGCACATGCCGCAATCGCAGCACCCCAAGCCAGTGACCCTTATGAATTTTCGGCGGCCGACAGTGTTACGAATGCTATCCGACTGTCGAGAATTGCCGACGGGGTACGCTTCACCTGGCCGCGCACAGGCACCCGATGGGACACTGCTTTGCTCGCAGTGCGCAGCTGGGGCGCAGAACAAGATCCCTGGGTTGAAGTGTCCGTCGGCGAGTTTGGCATTCAACAGCATCTTGATCCCAATGCGGTGGGCGTGCGTTGGTTAAACTTATCCGGCTTGCGTCAGCAACTTGCCAATGGCGCCGAAGTTATCATTCGCACTCATGCGGTAACGCTCGACGCTGAAACTACCACGCTACGTTTATTCAACAATCACCTCGACTTGCAACAACGCATCTTAGTGATTGCGCCTCACCCCGACGATGCCGAAATTGCGGCGTTTGGTCTGTATGCCGATCGGCAAGCCAGCGTGGTCACGGTTACCGCAGGCAATGCCGGCGACATGAACTATCGTGCCAGCGTTAGCGACCCGGCGGAGCATTACGCCCTCAAAGGCTATTTGCGGGCAGTCGATAGCGTGACCGTTCCCTGGCAGGGCAATATTCCTCCGGAGCGCACCGCCAATCTCGGTTACTTCGATGGGCGACTGGATTCGATGTATCTGGCACCCATGGAAACGTTTCCCGAAGTCTATGGCGCAAATACCGATGTGGCGCTTTATCGGCGCGCCAACTTGAGCAAGCTTGTGTCGGGCGCAGCGCGCAGCAACACCTGGCAACATTTAGTGGAGGATTTGGTGGAGGTGCTGCGCAAGGTGAACCCGGGGATTGTGGTGATGCCCGATCCTCGACTTGACACTCATCCGGATCATGAATTTACCAGCGTGGCCCTCGACCAAGCACTCGAGCAATGGCAAGGTAGCCCAATCTTTCTGCTTTACACCAATCACGCCGACGACAATCATTATCCCTATGGACCCGCGGGTACCGTGGTGTCGCTGCC
This sequence comes from Gammaproteobacteria bacterium, assembly GCA_025355645.1. GTDB lineage: Bacteria > Pseudomonadota > Gammaproteobacteria > Steroidobacterales > Steroidobacteraceae > Bog-1198. Next base: position 12,142 of record JANXZG010000027.1, read on the forward strand.
GCCCGGCGAACTGCACGTCAGCATGCAGAAAATATATTCGCACCCCACGGCCCACGCCCTGCAAATCCGGAAATTGTTTGCCCTGGAGTCCATGCACGACTTACGCCTCTCTCCGGATGAGCAGATGACATGCAGTTCAGAACTAATTGCGCACCGTCCGGATTATCCGCGCATCCCGGAAGTAGATTATTTTCGGCGCGCGCCACGCGCAAACGAACTGTTTTACGTATTCGATAAGACCGGCGAACGCGCGGCAATTCATGAATTTCTTGCGCACTATACTGCGGCTCAAGGCACACGATCCGCGCTGCAAGCACATTAATGCGCTCGCCGCGACCACCGCAACGGCGCAACTTCGCACTGCCGCAGAGTTGCAGCAATGCGTCGGCGAAATATATGTTCACGCCCGGCGGCGGCTATACGGGCTGCGTGCGTATCGCGATTTGCCACGATAACCGGGAAGGCAATCGGTTTGTTGACAGTGTCTACAAATGGCGCGCCGACTTGGCAACGTTCTTGTTCGACAATATCGAGGCTTCGAATCGCATCCGCATGTTCAGGAATCGGCCGCGCACTATCGGAATATCCGCGCAAGGCTCGTTCTAAAGATGTCGGCGCCCTCGTTAACCATCCTTTGGTGCCCCAGCGGCGGCGAGTTCTCGCGCGCCGCCGCGAACCACGTTGCGGCGCTGCTGGGACGTAAGCCCAAGGCGGTGATCGCACTACCCACGGGGCAGACACCGCTCGGCATGTATGCCGAGTTGGTGGCGCGGGCGGCGGCGGGGCGGCTGTCGGCTGCGCAGGCTTGTTTTTTTAACTTGGATGACTATTTAGGTTTGAGCGCAGATCACCCCTTGAGCTATGCGCGTTTCTTGAGGGAGCATTTCCTGATGCCGGCCGGCGTGACGAAGAAACACATCCGGCTGTTACGGGGCGACGCCGTCGGGATTGAGGCGGAATGCCGCGACTATGAGGCGGCGATTGCGGCAGCCGGCGGACTGGATTTGGCCATCCTAGGGCTGGGCGCCAACGGGCACATCGGCTTCAATGAGCCCGGCAGCGACTGGTCGGCGCAGACTCATGTGGTCTCCCTAAGTCAGGAGACCCGCGCCACGCATGTGGCGCAAACTCAAGGCAAGTTTGCAATTCCGGAGTATGGCATCACCGTCGGTATATCGACGATTGTCGCGGCACGAGAAATATTGCTGCTGGCAGCCGGCGGCGCCAAGGCGCGCGCGCTGGCCGCCTTCCGCAGCGGCATCCCCGATCCGAAGTGGCCGGTCACGGCCCTGTTGACGCATCCCAATCTCACGGTTCTCGCCGAAGTGGAATTGCAGTCGGCAGTCGCTGACGGCCTCATGGCGCCTGTGGCTAGCAGCAGAACGTGGCCTACTGGCAGTCAATGGTAATTGATGCACAGTTACTATGTCTCGAAGCAATCAGTGAGATCAATTGTTATCCGATCCACATGCGCCCCAATTCTGGATATTCACGGCACTGGTAAAATCTTTCCTTCAGGCATCACTCAACCAGCTGCCTAATGTGGTAATGAACAACACTTGTGCCTCAGAGGAAAACGAAGGCACAATCGGAAGGCCATGAAAACCTTTGAAGACCTGGAGGTCCGGCGCCAAGAGCTTCTGAAGGCCCAATCTGAGCGCCCGATTGCCCGGTTCGCACCGCGCCGTGTCGGAAACGCATTCTTTTTGGATTAGGATCTGACGCCGGCGCGAGGACGGGCGAGCTGTACGCCTGTCTACGCTGATATTGAGCTGCACAGAACCGCTAACGATCTTCTTGAGCCTGTGATTCCGGTCCTTTAGAGATGAGTTGTCACTGAGGAGGAATTATCACGTGCATGTGCGAACGGGTCATACTGAGATTCGCGGACATTGCAGTGCGCCCGAACGTGGCCTGTCAGTTCGGGCGCGACGCGCGGTGCCACTCAATCGCGCCGAGCGCACCGCGGAAGCGGGGCAAATGCGGGAGGTTGTTGCACATTTACGCTGAAGAGCCACGCTCGCCCGCCCCTGGACGAAGTCATCTTGAGTAGTGGACAAGAGGTTGGCCGAGCGCAGTGAGGCCGTGAACGAGCCTGCTGTCCCTATCCACCATGTAAGTCAGATTAAGCACCTCGCGGGAAACTCGAAAAAGCAGGGACGGGCATTCCATTGTTGGGCGAGCGGCTCTAAGTTATAAAAATAAGTTTTAGAATATGGCAAAACAGCCCAAGTTCATTCCTTTTGCGCGGCTTCTGGATTTTATTGGCAATGTCTGGATAGGAGGGTGGTGTAAATTGATCTCAGACTTTTCCGCCCTCCGGAAATCCCACCCGACCTTTCGGTACAACGCAGGTTTTTGCCTTGGCGTGCTCGCAGCGATGCTAAACATACCTGTTTGTGATGCCGCTCCTCATGCTGCCGCGGATTTAGTAATTACAAATGCGAAGATAGATACGATCGATCTTCAGCATTCCATTGCTTCGGCGATGGCAATCCGTGGCGATAAAATCGTGTTCGTGGGGAATGCCGGTCAGGTTAGTGAGTGGATCGGTCCGCGCACGGCCATACGTTCCCTAAACGGCGCGCTGGTGCTGCCCGGACTGATTGACTCGCACATTCACCCGAGCATGATCGCGAACGCAGACGCTTGCGATCTTAAAACTCGCCACATGACATTACGGCAACTGTCGGCATTTGCCCGCGCTTGCATCGAGCGCCTCTCGCTCCCAGACGGACAGTGGCTGTCAATCTATCAGTGGAATTACTACGACGGCAACGAACCTGACGCTGACTATCCCACACTGCGCGTGGCCCTTAATAAGGCCTCCACGTCGCATCCAATCGCGCTGATTGGTAGTGATGGCCATCATGGCGCATATAACGGCGTTGCTCTTGCCCGGGCGAAAAATCGGGCAGGCGTTGTGGTGGGTTTTTCAAAGGCAACGTTGATGAGCGACTTTAGCGATTCGACGGAATTTATTGCGGTCGATTCCCTGGGAGAACCCAATGGCGCCGTGAACGAGGAAACCCAGAATCTGATGGATCCTCCGGATCAAATGTTTGCAAGTCTGCCGCAGGTGATGAAAGCGCCCGGCAGGGTCACGGCACGGTTAAATAGCGCAGGTATCACCGGCATGCTGGATGCAATGGTCCCGCCAGTACTGCTGCCCTTCTACGACCGCCTGGAGGAGATCGGCAAGCTGACCGTGCGGGCGTTTCTTGCGCTGTATTATCCGCCCGACCTGTATAGGTCTGCTGATGGAGAAGTCGATTATGATCGGATGGTGGCGCTAGCGTCGGCGGTGCGCGCAAAGTACGCGAATAACCCTTTGATCCGCGCGGACATTGTCAAGATTTTGGCGGACGGCGGGCTCGAGGGCAATCCCTACGCGGTGCCGCCAACCATGCCCAATGCGGCCCTGATACGAGGCTTCCGCCAACCGATTTTCACGAGCGATCATGGCGCTCTGAGTGTGGCCGGCTATGTGGATCCCGCCTCTGCGGAATGTAAAGAGGTTCTGGTGATGCGTTCACCGATTTCGCCGGAAGACGTCATTCATTTCACGGCGCTGCATGGTTATCATCCGGCCCAGTGTAAAGAGGAAAGCGGGCGATTGGTAAACGAACGTGCAGTGATACTGGAAATTGTGCGCCGGTTTCACGTCGCAGGGTTCGGAATCCATGTTCATGCCATCAGTGATCAAGCGGTGCGCACCAGCATCGACGCGATTGAAGCGGCGCGGGCGGCGGACGGTAACCTGGGGTCACGCGATGCGCTCGCACATCTGCAGCTCGCTGATCCTGATGATGTGCAGCGCATCGGCCGCGACCATATCTATGTGGCGTTCACTTATTCCTGGGCCAGTACCGATCCAAAATACGACATGACCGTCATACCATTTATCGATCGGGTCCAAGGGCACGGATATGCGGCATTACACCCGCCGAACGGGTACTACGAAGCCAACGCCTATCCATTCGCTGGCGTAAAGCGCGCTGGCGGTATCCTGATTGCCGGATCCGATGCCCCAGTCGAGACGCCCGACCCGCGACCCTTTTACAATATGGCCGCGGCGCTTACCCGCGCTCCGGGAAAGGAGCCCGCGCTCAATCCCTCGCAGAGCATTTCGCTGCGCGATGCGATCGATTCATACACCATCTCTGGGGCTCGTTACCTAGGCATTGACGGCATCGCGGGCTCCCTTGAAGTCGGCAAATCGGCGGACTTCATCGTGCTGGACCGGGACATTTTGTTGCTGGATGATGCCCACCGCCCGGCAGAGATTGCCAAAACACGCGTAACTGAAACCTGGTTTATGGGGCGGCGCGTATATCTGAGGAAACATTGAGGGTGATCTATGCGCTTAACTAAGTTTGCGACGGGATGTCTGCCCACCGGCCTGGTCATTCAGCTGCTCATCCTCGGCGGATCTGGGAGGGCGGCAGCTGCGGAATCTACAGCCTCGCTCGAGGAAATCGTGGTGACGGCCACCAGGCGCGCAGAGCGTCTCGAAGATGTTCCTATCAGCGTGACGGCATTTACGCAGGAAAAAATTGACCAACAGGGTCTGCGGAGCATCGACGACCTTACGCGCTTGACGCCAGGGGTTACGTTTCAACGCAATGGCACTTCGCAAAATTACAATGACGAAGGTTCGGACGTCAACATCCGGGGGATTGACTCAACAGCGGGAACCTCCACGACCGGCATATATGTCAACGATACACCGATACAGAGTCGCCATATCGGCCTCGGCTCGGTCAACGCGTTTCCGGCCCTGTTCGACCTCGACCGGGTTGAGGTGCTGCGCGGTCCGCAAGGGACTCTATTTGGAGCGGGTGCGGAGGGCGGCGTGGTCCGGTTTATCACGCCACCCGCGAGTCTCACGGGTAACACGGGCTACCTGCGTTCAGAACTTGCGACTACGGAAAACGGAGCCGCCAGCTACGAAGCCAGCGCCGCCGCCGGCGGCCCTATCGTGAATGACGTACTTGGCTTTCGGGTGAGCGCTTCCTTCCGTCACGACGGTGGGTGGGTGGACCGCGTGGCGTATACCCGGGCGACAAACGATCCTACCGACGGATTGACGCCACCGGTATTCAGCGGCAATGTATATCCAAATTCGAACTGGCAGGAGACCACGGCTATTCGTGCCGATCTGAAGTGGGCAGCCACTGACGCGTTGACCATTAGTCCGTCTATTTACTATCAGCAGCTCAATCTCCATGATACCGCTGTATATTGGCCAAACCTCTCCGACCCCCATTCGTCAATCTTCCGCAACGGGAATCAACTTGCGAATCCCAGCTCCGATCCGTTTTATCTCGGTGCCATTCGTGCGGATTGGGACCTGGGATTCGGAGAGTTGATCTCGAATACCTCGTACTATTCGAGGAATATGCGGTCCGTGTCTGACTATACGCAGTATCTACGAGCCGCTTATTTCAGCAACACCTATCCCACGTCGCCTCTCGATGCGAGCTACTCGCCCTTTCAGGACAAGCAAAGCGACTTCTATCAAGAAGTGCGTTTGGCCTCCAAAGACGCCCAGGCGCGCCTCGTCTGGAGCACGGGAGCTTTCTATTCTCACATGAATGAAAACGTGCGCCAGAGCATCTCCGATGTCAGGTTCGACGCGGAATATTCGGCGCTATACGGTTCCAGTCTTTGCGCCTCCTTGGGTTATCCCTGCACCGGGGGCGATCTGTTTTACTCCACCCCGGATAAGATAGTCGATCAACAGGTCGCGCTGTTTGGGGAAGCCAGTTTCAAGTTTACCCAAACTTTCGGATTGACCTTGGGCGTGCGCGTAACAAAAGTTGATTATGCGGGCACCGCCGCGGCTGGCGGCGCACTCCAGGGTGGTCCCCCGGTTACATCGAACTTATCAAATTCCGAGCAGCCAATCACTCCCAAGGCTGTCCTGACATGGCATCCCGATACCGACAACCTCGCTTACCTGAGTGCCACCAAGGGGTATCGCGTCGGCGGGACCAATGTCGATGAGGGCGCGCTTTGCAATGCTGACCTTCAGGCCATTGGTGTGCCGCAGGGTGCAGATGGCAATTATCACGTGCCAATTGCCTACAAGTCCGACAGTCTGTGGAGTTACGAGTTGGGTGCCAAGAATAGTTTCCTGAACCGTCGGTTGCAGGTGAACAGCAGTGTGTTTTGGATAGATTGGCAAGAAATCCAGCAGAATGTGTACTTACCAACGTGCGGAGAAGTGTTTGTCGCGAACCTCGGTCAAGCAGTCAGTCGCGGCGGGGATATCGACATTACTTATCGTCCGACGGATCCCCTGACCCTGTCCCTGACCGCGGCCTACGTGGATGCAAAATATACCCGCGCCTCGTGCGTGGGCAGCCTCAGCTTCAATGGAACAAATTGCGGACCGGATGCCACAACGGGTTTCGCGCCCGTGGTCAGTGCAGGGGACCGCTTAGCCAGTGCGCCGTGGTCCTTCGCGACATCCGCGCAGTATGTGTTTGTATCTTGGCAGGGGAGTTCACCTTACATCAGGGCGGATTTTCAATACATGACGGCGCAGACGGCCATATTGCCAGGCCAAGATCCACGCAACGGCCTGACCGACGCCACGATCCCTGGATTGCCTGTAAACAAGAATTTGAATATGCGGGCGGGGGTGCGCTTCAATGGGTTCGATGTATCGCTGTTTGCGAACAATGTGACCGACGCGCATCCACAGCTGTTTACATCCCGCGACATCGCCTCGGCCGCAGATCCTCAATATTATGCCCGGGGCGTAAGGCCCCGAACCATCGGGTTGACGGCGACCTATCGATACTAGCGCAGCGGAATTGCCTGAGGAGAAAACGAATGATCAGTAAATTTGGCGTGGGCACCGCACTGCTTCTGGTCGATGTACAGAACGGTGTTGACGTGCTGGACTATTGGGGTGGCCCAACGGGCAGGCGGAATAACCCGCAGGCCGAGCGCAACCTCCGAACGCTGCTTGAGGGATGGCGAAAAAAGTCGCTGCACGTGTTCTATACGATGCACGACTCCCGTGAACAGCATTCTCCCCTAAAGCTCGCGTTGCCTACCGGTCATATTATCAATGGCTTGGAACCGCATAGCGGCGAATCTGTCACCATAAAGGATGTAAACAGCGGATTTATCGGAACAAATTTGGAGTTGGTGCTGCGGCGCCAGCGGATCCAACGGATCGTCGTCGCAGGGTTCTTCACGAACATGTGTGTCGAGACAACCGTACGCATGGCCGGCAATCTAGGCTTCGATACGTATGTCGTCGAAGACGCCTGCGCAACGACCAATCGGGTGGGCTGGGATGGCGTGGATCGAGATGCGGAACTAGTTCATGCGATGGCAATCACCAGCATGGATGGCGAGTTTTGCACCGCTTTGAAGACGTCGGATGTACTTGGCCTGCTGGACGCCGACGCTACTCAACTCTCCAGACGTCAGGGAAACGAATGAACTGCCTCGTAGAGTGGCCCCCGGGGGTGCCGTGTATGGCTTGTGGCGCCGGTTTGAGCACACACAGAGGCGAAGGATCCGCGATTCTCCGCGATATTTTCTTTTTGCCCTCGTCTATCGTCCCTGCGCATTTGCCCTCGGTATCGGCGGGTCCGTGCCGATTTGCAACGCCCGATCTGCTTCGTAGGTTCTAGTGCGAACCGGCGACGGTTAGCCGCTCATCATTCGGGAGGTGTGCTGATGCACTTGAGGATCATGGGATTGATTGTACTTCTGCTTTACGCGGCACCGGTTGTCCACGCCGCATCAGCGGAGTTCCCCGCTCTCGCTGGCACAATGCAGCGCGTAGACGCGGCTACTAACTTTCTGGAGACCGCCCTTTCTCCGGATGCGCGCTGGATCGCCTGGTCACAGTCGACGCCGCCCAATGGCAAAATGACCTCCGTCGGATCGGCCATCTATTTCACATCCGTCTCTCATCCAGTAGATCCAAAAAGGATCACCGCCGCGCCGGGCGGCAAAATTGATGCGGATCGCGCAATTCAGGAAAAAGCGCTCGCTTGGGCTCCGGATAGCGCCTCGCTCGCCTTCCTGTCAGATGCCGAGATTCCCGGACAGCTGCAACTCTATGTCATGCGCGTTCATGACCACTCCATCCGGCGGCTCACCAGTCTGAAAGGCTTCATGGCAACGCCCGCTTGGTCGCCGGATGGCCGATTGGTAGCCTTTTTGTTCACCGAGAATGCCAGCCGTGCCGCTGGCCCTCTCGAAGCCGTACCGCAGGAAACCGGGGTCATCGGCCAGCAAACTCTGGAGCAGCGCATTGCGACCGTCGAGGTCGCGACGGGCGAGGTCACACAGGTTTCACCTGCCGATCTGTACGTTTACGAATACGATTGGTCTCCCGACGGGAACACCTTCGCAGTCACGGCTGCGCACGGCTCGGGGGATAACAACTGGTATATCGCGCAACTCTATTCGATAGATCGCAGTGCGGGAGCTGCTCGGTCCCTCTACAAACCCGAGATGCAGATTGCCGTGCCGCGCTGGTCCCAGGATGGGCAAAGCATTGCCTTCATCGGTGGGCTTATGAGCGATGAATCGATTGCGAGCGGCGATGTTTATGTGATTCCCGCTTCGGGTGGGCAAGTTCGAAATCTCACGGGCCAAAGTGCGGGCTCGACTTTTTGGTTTTCGTGGCTTCCAAAGTCACAGGCGCTAGTGACGGCGGATGCCATAGACGGAGGCAGCGGAGTATCCGAAATACAAACTCGTTCGGCTCTCGCGCGCGTGCTGTGGCAGGGCGCGGAGACCATCACGGGACCGGGTGATTTTGCCCTGGGTTTGTCCATTGCCGCAGACGGCAAGTCCAGCGCTCTCATTCGAGAATCCTTCAATGAGGAGCCGACTCTCTGGATCGGCCCGATGGGAGCGTGGCGACCCCTTTATCCCCGCGCTGCACACTCGACGCCGCTATGGGGGAATGCCGAGAACGTGCATTGGTCCAGCGAGGAGTATTCGGTGCAGGGGTGGCTTGTGCCGCCTTCAATAGTAGAGCCGGGGCGGCTATATCCGATGGTCGTCTGGGTGCATGGGGGTCCTGCGTGGCTCAATGCCCCGGCGCGGCCCAAAGACGTGGACTACGCCACCTTGCTTGCAAATCAAGGCTACTATGTTTTTCTGCCGAATCCGCGCGGCAGCGCCGGTTTCGGCGAGAAGTTCAAACGAGCTAATATCAAGGACATGGGAGGTGGCGACCTTCGTGACATCCTTGCCGGCGTTCGTCATGTTGAGACCAGTCATCCCGTCGATGATCTGCGCGTCGGCATTACGGGCTGGAGCTACGGAGGCTACATGGCCATGTGGGCGATAACGCAAACTGCGCGGTTCAGCGCGGCAGTGGGCGGCGCGGGCTGTGCGGACTTACTCTCGTATTATGGCGAGAACGGCATTGATGAATGGTTGATTCCGTACTTCGGCGCATCGGTCTACGATGATCCGGCGGTCTATGCCAAGAGTTCGCCAATCAATTTTATCAAGAACGTGCGCACGCCGACGCTCCTGATCGTGGGCGACAGCGACGTGGAAAGCCCACCACCGCAGTCGTACGAATATTGGCACGCATTGAAAACCCTCGGCGTCAAAACTGAATTGATCGTCTACCCGCATGAAGGACACGAATTCTCTGATCCTGCGCATATCCTGGATCGAACGCAGCGCATCGTGTCCTGGTTCGACGAGAACATGCCACCCTCGCGTGGAACGCACTGAGCATCGGCTGGTTTATGCCGGTGCATTCCAAATCGGATTCAAACCCGCACTGGTCTTCCCCACTCGCAGTCTATCTGGGTACCATTGGTGCGGCGGTCGGTCTTGGCAGCATTTGGCGCTTTCCGTACCTGGCGGGAACACTGGGCGGGGGCACGTTCATCGGTGTTTTCGTAATCGCCTGTCTAGCGATTGCGACACCGCTGCTCATCGCTGAGTACATGATCGGACGCTACACCGGCGCGCCTCCAAGCGAAGCCGCCGGGGTCATGGCGGTCGATCGTGGGCTCTCGCGGCGCTGGATCATTATCGGACAGCTCGGAACAGTCGCGGCATTTCTCATTTGCTCCTACTACACCATCGTGGCGGGTTGGGTGGTCGCATACGCTTGGAAATGCGCTACCGGCGCGCTGGTAGGGATGTCACGGCCACAGCTGCAGGCTGAGTGGCAGCGCTTTCTTGCCGACCCGTGGCAGCTGATGGGTTGGCAGATACTATTCCTAACCGCGGTCGCCTGGATTTCGGCTCGCGGACTGAGTCGGGGCATCGAGCTGGCGAGCCGAATCCGCGCGCCGGCACTGCTCGCGCTGCTGCTCGTACTTGATGCCTATTCGCTTGCGACCGGCGACGTTGATCAAACCCTTCGGTTCGTGTTCGCGCCGCATTGGAACGAGCTGTCCGCCGAAGTCATTCTCGCGGCAATCGGCCAGGCGTTCTATGCAACCGGCGTCGGGATGGCCATGATGCTCGCTTATGGCTCCTATATGCCGCGCCGCGCGCCGTTGGTCCGCCCCGCGCTATTGGTGAGCGGCTCTATTGTGCTCATTTCCTTGCTTGCCACTGTTCTCGTATTTCCGTTGGTATTTCGTTTTCATATGAATCCGGCCGCAGGACCGGCATTGGTATTCGAAGTACTGCCTGCCGCTTTTGCGCTTATGCCAGCGGGCCGACTGATCGGATCGACCTTCTTCGTGCTATTGATCTTGGGGGCGTTGACGCCGTCACTCGCAGGGATTGAGCCTGTCGTGGTCTGGTTGCAAGCCCGCGGCTTACGGCGTGGACCGGCGGCAGTGGCGAGCGCGGCTGCGATTGGGCTCGCCGGGGTAGCGTCCGTGCTGTCATTCAATGCGCTCACCGCCTGGCGTCCATTCGCCTGGATCCCGCTACTGGCAACGAAAACGGTGTTCGAGGCTGTCGACTTTATCTCTGGCAACTTGTTGCTTCCGGTGGGCGCGCTGCTCACCTGCGTGTTCATCGGCTGGCGCCTGGATCGAGCGACATTTGACGTAGAACTTGAGGGTACGACGGCCCTGGTGGCAGCCGTTTGCCGTGTTCTATTGCGCATCATCTGCCCGGCCGCGATTGGGGCGGTGCTGTTAGCGACGCTGTTGCAGCGGCATGGATGAAGCGAATAGATTTAGGAAATAGCAGCGGCGCGTCCGTTGCTGCCAAGTTGCGCGTTACTGCCGTTGATGCTGCGCAACGGGAAACGGCATCTTGAACGCGCTATCCTCTCGCGTACGGCGGTGCCTGAAGAGCCCGTGGGTTTTTACGTACCTCTTTGCATATTTCCTGAATGAATGCTTATTAGTCCTTTTATGGGCAGCTAATAAAAGGTAGGTTAGGTCCATATGAGCACTAGATATATGGAGCAGCGGGATTGTGATCATCGAAGTCTATGAGAAAGCATTCTTCGCGCCGACCGTGTCCCGGCTCGAGGCTGCGCTCGGCGGCGGCGGTGGCGCCTTTTGGTCCACCAGTATGTACATTCCTAAGGTCCAGGCGGTAGCAGCCGTCCAGCCGGCGAGAATGTCGGATGGGTAGTGAACGCCCAGATAGATGCGCGAAAGTCCGACTAGTACCACGAAGAGCAGACTCGCAATAATTACCGGCCAGCGCCAGCGAGTGGGCCAGCTTAACAGGATCACGGCCGACGCGAGCGTGACGGAGCCCATCGCGTGACCGCTTGGAAAACTGTAGGTGGTCTCTGGCCTTAAGGGGATCCAAAGATCGGGACGCATGCGCGCAAAATGATTTTTTGCAACAATATTCAGTGCCGCGGATCCGATCACCGCAAACCCAAAGAACAGTCCGTCGCGAAATCGTCTTCTCAACATGAGAAACAGCAGTACGATGCCGTCGATCGGGATCACGCCCCACATATAACCCAGGCGAGTCATCAGAATGAAAAAGCAGTCTAGGGCCGGTGTGGCCAAGGCGTGCAGACCATTCAGCATCGGCCTATCGAAGGGGAATATTGCTTTTTTGTGGAGCTCCTCACTTAAAGAGGCGAATCCCCAAAGAGGCAACAGCAACGCGATAAACCAGAGCAGCATTCGCCAACCGTGCTCGCCAAGAAAGCGTACGCCGTATCCGGTGGCATCGCTTGCCACGCGAGCAGCTGCTCTCCCCGAGGAGACGGATACATTCAACCCTGGCCTCCTGTCTCATCGCAAAAATAGGTCGTTCTATTGGACACGCGTAACGCCTGGTGTGGTCCGACCCCAAACATTGACATGTCCATCGCAATTAACGCCACAAACATCTGAGTTTTTTTACCACTGAAAGGCTGCCTGTCGCAAGAAGCGCGTCCAGAACCGCAGGTGCATCAGCGAGTTGCCGGCTAATTCGGCCTAGCGCACGCTATCAGCGGACTTGAATTCAAAGGGATGGGCAATGTCAGGAGTTTCACCCAAACTCGGCGATGCGGCGCAGTCGAGCAGCCCACTCACGGTGGACCATCCCTCCCGATCCAAGAACGTATTCGTGAGTGCCGGCCGCACACTGCGCAAACGGGATTCAAATAGATAGGGGAGGGCACTTCAGTACATCGGCCAAGCGCTGAAATTCACAGGCCTTGGCTATGTCCCATGCATGGAAGCGCCTGATGCGCGCATCGAGCCCGGGGGATTCGAGCACCCGAAAATACGAATGGAATGCGTACTGCCGGCGACCCCTTGCACATCACGCTTACCAATCCCGAGCAATACGTCGAGTTGCCACGATGCCACTGCTCACGGCGCTCGCCCATGTTGCACTCGAGGCTCGACTACATAACGCCACGATGTAGGTTATAACTGACAGAAACAGCCAAGGTTTGTCAGAGGCAGAGCGAGCCTTTTTTCAAATATAAAGGTACCAAGATAAACGGTGCGCATCCGGTGATGGAGATAATCGGTAATCCCATGGAAAGTAACACCACGGCCACTCGCTACGAACGACAGTTGCAGCTGCTCGAATGTTTAAGCGATGGTATTTGTGAAGTCGACGCCGATGGCCGGTGTACGTACGTCAGTGCCACCGGGGCTTTCTTGCTGGGGTTTGAAGCCACGGAACTAATAGGCACTTCCTTACACGAGGTCATTCATCCTGGAGGCAGAGCCGTGGCGCCGGCCGAATGCGCCATCTGCCAGGCGGTCAAAAACGCTCAAGGGTTGAAACCTGGCAAACCTGCCCGCCGAACCCACGGTACCTTCTCGCACAAGGATGGGCGAGCGATTCCCGTGTCCTATTCGGTGGTGCCGATTGCAATCGAGGGCCGTCTGCAGGGCGATGTGATGGCATTCTACGATGATGCGGAGCGCCAGCGCCTGGCGGCGGAACTTCGCGACCGCACGACGGAGCTGGCGGAGTCGGAGCGGCGCAAGTCTGAATTCGTCGCGACACTGGCACATGAGCTACGAAATCCCTTGGCGCCACTGCGTGCGGCTTTGCAGATCATGCGCAAGGCCAGCGACAATGCCACCACGATGGCGCAACTTCGCACCATCATGGAACGTCAATTAGGACATCTAGTCCATCTCCTGGATGATTTGCTCGATATTGCCCGCGTGAGCAGCGGTCAGATGACGTTGCAAAAAGAAAGGGTCGCACTGCAGGATATTCTCCAGGCCGCGGTAGAGGCGAGTGAGCCGTTGCGGATGACGACCAAGAATGCGCTCATTCTGGAGGTTCCGATCGAACCTCTCCATCTCGTAGTGGATGCGACTCGTTTGACGCAAGTAGTCACCAATATTTTAAACAACGCCGCGCAGTACAGTGTTACCGGCGGCCCGATCACCGTTCACGTAGAGCGCGTTGAGTCTACGGTGCGGATCGATATAGCGGATGCCGGCATCGGGATCGCCCGCGACGCCCTAAATCGCATCTTCGACATGTTCACGCGGGTGGGGCACGAAGCCAGGAGCACCCATGCGGGCTTAGGCATTGGGCTGAACCTTGCGCGGCGCTTGGTCGAGATGCATGACGGGCAACTCGTGGCCTCCAGCGAAGGGCTTGGCAAAGGCAGTCACTTCCTCATCACCTTGCCATTACCTGAAAGAACGCCCCAGGAATCAACGACCGACGAGGCTCGGCGTGCCGACGGTGAGAAGGAGAAGGTCGCCCCAATCCGAGCTTTGATCGTCGACGACAATGTCGATGGGGCAGTGACGTTAAGCCTGTTACTGCAATTGGGTGGTCACACCACGGCTATTGCTCACGACGGTCTGGAAGCGCTCAAGCTGGCGTCCGAATTCAAACCCGACATTGTCTTTCTCGATTTGGGTCTTCCCGGCATGGACGGGTACGAAGTGGCGCGCAAGTTGCGCCGTATGCCGGAATTGGGGCGCCCGGTATTGGCGGCCGTCACGGGGTGGAGCGGCGCTGAGGAACGGTTGCGCACGAAACAGGCCGGTTTTGATGAGCATCTGACCAAGCCCGTGGATATTTCCATTATCGAGCTGCTTCTCACCGCCCTACCGGTTCGCCGCCTCGGCGAGAATGGCACCCCCCCGGCGGCAAACGGGCATACCCTCGATACCCCTCATTAAGAACATACCTACGCAAACCTCCGGAGGCGCTTTTTTTTCTCGCACGGAAGGGGAAACCTGTTGTATAAATGCGGACTGGCCTTTCGGTGCCGGCGACTTTCGAGGCCGATTACGGCCGGGTTGCCGGATGCGGGAATTGCTGCAAATTTTTCGGGAGAATCAAAAAGTTGCAACACGTCGAGGGAGGGCTCCTCACACTGGCAGAGCATGTAAGAGGGGAGCGGGAAGCCATTTTGCTCGATTGGCATCGGGCGGTGAAACGCGATCCTACTCTAACCGGTGTTGACTCCTTGCCGCGTGCGGAAGTTTACGATCACATCCCCGCATTGCTTACCGCCTTTGAACTAGCACTTCGCCACGCCGCGACTCCGCTCGAAGCGGCCGCGAGCAGCGCCGAAGAACCGGCCGCAGCCCATGGCTTGCAGCGCTGGAAGCAAGGCTATGATTTGCGCGAAGTCACGCGCGAATTGGGACAGCTCAATAAATGCGTGATCCTGGAATTGGATCGCTACGGGAAGGCGACGCCCGGCATATCGGTCGATGCCCTGTCACATGCGCGCGAGGTTTGGACCACTCTCTGTGGTACCGCCATCGAGGAAAGCGTCAATCAATATTTTACCCTGCAACAGCGGGAGGCCGCCGGCCACGTCGAGGACTTAGAGCATGCCCTCGAGCATATCCGCGCGCTCGAGCAAGAGCGCGGCGATTTGTGGCGCCAAGCCGCGCACGATTTGCGCGGCAATTTGGGGGTGGTCGCCAATGTCGCCGTTGGCCTCACCCGTCATGGACAGCGCAACGAATCGCGTGAGGATTTCGTGCGTATTTTAACGCGCAATGTCACTTCACTTCACCACCTGCTGAACGATGTCACCAGCCTCGCGCGCTTACAGGCTGGGCGCGAGAAGCGCGAGATCGAGCCAATTGATGTGACGGCAATTTTGGAGCAGCTAGGCGAGGGGGTCCGTCCCTTGGCGCAGCAGCGAGGTCTGTATTTGCGATGCGAGGGTCCGGCCGAATTAGCGGCGGACGGTGATACGGTGAAGATCCGAAGAATCGCGCAAAACTTGCTGCTCAACTCAGTGAAATACACGCGCCACGGTGGCATTACCATGACCTGGGGCGTCAGTGCGCCCAATGACTCTAAGCGCTGGCTCTTGACCATTCAAGACACAGGACCTGGATTTCACAGCAAATCCGGTCAGCCCCTGGCTGCGGCGCTCGCGCCCGGGAGCGAATCCTTGCCCCCCAGCGTCCCATCCAGTTCCCGGCCCTCTGCGAATGCCTTAGGCGGATTTTCCGTGCAGTCGGATTCAACTCGGTCACCGCGCGGCGATGCGGGCGAGGGGATTGGTTTGTCGATCGTCAAGCGACTGTGCGAGATGCTCGACGCAAAAATAGAAATGGAATCAGTCCGGGATCAGGGAACGACGTTTCGCATTTTTTTCCCGCGACATTATGTCGGCTAACAGCGGAGCCGTTCTTCGGAGCCAGCTTCAGCGATTGCCCTCTTCCTATACCATCGCACTATGCTGCGCTGCCTCGCCCGGCACCCTGCCACGACGTCATCGTCCGGGCCGGTAGGTCGCTCGCCGGCAATCAAGGCGCCAACAGAATCGCCTGACGCAGGAACTCATCGCTCTTGCGTAGCATCGTCGCGCGCGCCGCGCTGTCCTCGAGGCCGTGGTCCAACGTGTCCCAAGTCACGAGCTCATGCTTCGCTCCGGCCTTCTTCAGCCCCTCGTCCATCAACCGCGACTGGTGGATGCTGACGTTGCGGTCCATACCGCCATGAAACAACAGCACGGGTACCTTGATCCTGCCAGCGTTTCGCGCCGGCGAGCCCTCGACGATGTGCGGTCCTTCACCGATCTGCTGGTCCACCAGGTGCTGATTGCTCCAGCCTTTCCATTCCCCCTTAGCGGATGCGAAGTCGGTCAAGGGCGCGATGGCCACCACAGCCTTGTACAGTTCCGGCTCGACAACTGCTGATTGCAGCGCGGCATAGCCTCCATACGACCAGCCGACAATGAACAGCTTATTCGGATCCGCTATTCCTTCGCTCACCAGCCAGTGTCCGGCATCGAGGACATCGTTGACCGAGGTGCGCCAGTCCTTGAAGCCGTGCAGGCCCCGCCACGAGTCGCCGTAGCCGTCCGAGCCGCGAAAGTTCGGTTGCAGCACCGCGTAGCCGCGCGCGGCGAAGTACTGTGCCAGCCAGTCGAATCCCCAGCGATCCCTGGCGGTGGGACCCCCATGGGGCATCACAACCGCCGGAAGGCCTTTGCCCTGGGTTACTCCGGGGGGCAAGGTCAGGTATCCCGGAATGCGCTCATTGTCCCGGGCGGGGTAGCTCACGGGCTGCACTTTGGCGAGCGGGTGCCCCTGGAGTTGAAGGCGGACCGGGGAGATTGGCTCAAGTTGATGGATGTCGCGGTGAAAAACGTAGTACTCGCCCGGGTCTTCGTCGGAACCGGAGTGAATCAGCAGCGTGTTGCCATCCAGGCTTGAATCCACGATGCCGAGCTGAGATGTACTCGGCAGCGCCTTGCCGAGGGCCGTCATCAGCTTTCCGAGGCCCGGGTCAAAGTAATCTGTGTGCGTGAAGTCCGTGGAATACTCGACACCGACGACCCGGCGCTGACGCCCAACCTCCAAAAGCGTTTCGATGTCGACATCGTCCCGTGAATAGACCAAGGTTTCTGCGGCGCTGCCGTCGAGGGACATCGAATAAATCGCCCAGCGGCCATCCTTTTTCTTGGTGCCGTACACCAGGTTCTGGTCTGGGTCGATCATGAGCGGCCGGAAACCCGTCTCGGCGATGGTGTCGAATTCGGCGAGGGACAGCCATTCCGGAGAGCCGCGCTTTCGGTAGCGGACGCTGAACTGGCCGGAGGTTATGTCGCCGAGATACGGGTGAACCGAGTATACGGCGATGCGCACCTGGCCATGACCGTCGCTGAGGTATTCAGCGGCCGACCCGGCCGCCTGCTCGACATGCTCGGCGCTCCCGGTGCGGGTGTCGATGCGATCGACGCTTATGCCGTATCGGCCCGCTCGCTCGTAGGGACGCGACATGAGGATCTTCCCGTCAAGCTCCGGCAGCCAGTCAATGACGGCACCGCCGTAGGCCAGGTAACCTTGCGTGGTGGCATTGGCTTCGTTGCTGAGGACCTTGACTTCACCTCCGGTACTGCTGACCGTCAGTACGCGCGTCACCGGCAGTATTCCCGCGGCGCTCTCGATAACGCCATACACCGTGCAGACCAGCCGGTCGTTCGCGACCCAGTTGCACTCCTGCAAGCGATACGGCTTGCCATCGGACACCAGGGCCATGCGCGGCTTGCTGCCCCCAGTGAGATCGATCGTCATCGCAGCTGACCCCATGCCGGGGAGCGGGGCGAGGAATACGGCCATTTTGCCGTCGGGCGACAGTCGCATGCGGCTAATGCTCGGCCTCGCGCCAAAGGCGGTGGCTGCATCAAAGCCGCCGATGTCTGCGGCGAGCGATGGCAGCGCAACGCTGGTGATGGCCGCGAACAGCGCGAGCATCGGCCGGTTCGGCGAACACTTCATACGGGGCGTCCTTGCACAAGCTGTGCGAGCTTCAGTTTAGCCTACTTCCGGTCAAAGTCAGCTGCCGCGCGCCTGCGGCCGGAACACGTTTGCCACGCCGCTACTGGCATGGGACTGCCGCCGGCATGTCACCGATGTGCTGAAGCCTTCGAGGTCACGAACACAAACGAGCCAAAGGCGGTAGCGTAAGCATCCCGGTCAGGCACACGGTTCATAGCTGGTCCTTTCCGACGTCGTTGGCGTCGGCATACAGGTCAGGGGCGCCGTGGGCCGTCGTGGGCCGTCGTGAGAGCTGCCGGTCATCGAAATGCTATTGCCAGGAAATTGCTCACAGTGTATTCGATCTCTGTGCCCGACCGGGAGCGGCCGATCGCGAGCGGCAGGTCTCGGGCGTCTAATTTCTAGTTTCCAGTGGATTAGTTATTCGACTGTGAACTTCACGGACAATTGATCACGATTCAGTGCGACTTGGCTGCCATATCGCTTGCCGTGACCGGCCGATATGCACTCCGCATATGCAGCACCCCGTGCTTTACAACAAGCACGATGCCGTGCAGATTATGAATGTCGCTAAGCGGATTGGCTCGCAACACTACGAAGTTCGCGGCCCGGCCTTCGGTGAGAATTCCGGCAGAATCCTGTTCGCCAATCGTTTCGGCGCCGATTATCGTGGCCGACCGCAAGGCATCGGCCGTGCTCATTCCGACGTCGTGTACGAGTCGCTCGATCTCCGTCAGAAGCGCGCTGCTCGGATCGTTCCAGTCGGCATCGTCGTCAGTACCCGCCGAGATCTTTATTCCGCGACGGTAAGCCTCATGCGCAAGCTGCGCCGCGATAGTGGACGGCCATTGCGGCAGCGGATCCTGGAATCCCCTGTTGACCGTAGCGTCTAGGATAATGCCGCGATCTTTCATCTTTGATAACACGAAGTCTATAGCCGGCGTCATCTGCCAGTGACTCAAATTGGTGAGCTTCGCGACTTGAAACGTCTCAGGAAACGGCGTGATGGACTCAAACGCCAGAAAGTCAGCATGGCTCATCACGTCCACACCGGCATCGACAACGTCACTTGGACGGGCCGGAAAGATTGCGGCATGTGCCCAGACGAGCATCTGTTGTCGATGCGCTTCCGATGTGATTGAAGCGACCAGTGAGGCGGGCAGGTCGGCATAGAGCTTAATTGCGGTTGCCCCGGTCCCCTTGGCTTCCGCGACAGCTCGCCGCAGATCCGTGGTAGCTGTAATCGCCCTCATCCATGGCGCCGTCCCTGGTTCGACGCCGCTCGATGCAGCGTGGGTCCTAGGGTCGACAAAGAATGAATCGCCTGCCATCAACGCCGCGTAGTAGATGTCAGGTGCCACGATCTCGTCCTGAGCGGCTTCCCGTTTGAGTTCCGCGATCAGACGAACATCTCCGGCCATGTCGCGTACCATTGTGACGCCGCTGTACAGCTCGCGGCGAAGATATGCGCGAGCGTCGCGCGGAACTGCGAGCGTAGCGATGTGTACGTGTGAATTGACCAGGCCCGGGATAATGTATCGATCGTTGAGACGCACCATGCGCGCGTCCGGAGGAACCGCGAAGGAGCCCCCTGGGCCGACGGCCGCGATCTTTGCGCCGCGCACTAAGATTGTAACGTTCGGATCGAACCGATCGCCGGACGAGTTGAGTACGAACGCTCCAACATAAGCCGTTATCGGACTTAGTGCATCCGTGGCGTTAGCCATTTGGCAGGTCGTAAGCACTGCAATTCCTACTACTCCTAATAGGACGGCCGCGCGTGCTCGCACCGCAGATCTGCTTAGACTCATCGTGCTAACGCTATTGAGGGGATGCGACGTCATTGCCAGTAGCCAAAGGTAGTTTACCCCAGGGTTTTGAATTTCGGCTTTCTTGATCTAATTTCATGTACTCGAAGGCCGGAAAGTGGCCTTCAGTGATTTTAAACGAGTCCTGACAGGTCAGGTAAGCGGCCGAGATTTGAACTCACATGTCGAGGGTTGGCTGTCAGGCCTCGCGACGTGCGCATAGGCGAGCAATCTGAACGTCGACTGGCACGGCAAATCGCTGGATGGTGGGGCGGTGGGTTACGGATTGATGGTCAACATTTGACGGGGATTCACAGCCAAATCCTCTACACGGCATCTAAATCATGATGCTCCTCGGCTTTCGGCACCGCATAGCCTTGTTCCCCGCCGCTACTCCGGCAGACTCATTTTGCGCAGCAGCGCTTTGTAACGAGGGTCGCCGTTGCGAGGCGCCAGCGCTGTATCTGCTCAGGCCATACGCTTAGGTCTTTTTTACCGCAGCGCGTGAATCCAGGTCAGCTGGAGCCATCGTAAGCCGGAGCTCCCGTGCGACCGCTAATGCGATGACATTCTGCAACTTGAGTACCTCTCCAAAGCGCCGGTCATAGATATTCGACCACTCATGCGCTCCGGTGTAATCTCTCTGTCGATACGAGCAGAGTCCCAAGGAACTGAAAGGACTTTCATTCAATGAAAAATCAAGTTATCGCCCTCATCACCTTCGCGTTTCTAGGAGGCTTCGGTGTATCGTCAGCCCTTGCTGGCTCAAACGACAATCCCAATTCTGATGCAGTACCAGCGGCTCGGTCCGCCTTCCAGGCGGATTCGCTGGAGGAAATCACGGTCACCGCACGCAAAAAGGACGAGAAAGCCCTCGATGTGCCGGTCAGCATAACCGCATTTTCCCAGGCGGATCTGCAGAGGCTGAACATAAACTCATTCACGGACTACGCCACCAAGACGCCGAACCTGACCTTCTCATACGGCACGGCGAATTACGGCTACGTCGACTCGCATACGATCGCGATACGCGGCATCTCAGGTGCCGGCACCACCGGATTTTATATTGACGATACGCCGATCCCGGACAGCCTCGACCCGCGCGTCGTCGACATCGCGCGCATTGAGATTCTGAAGGGGCCACAGGGCACCCTGTTCGGCCAAAGTTCCCTGGGCGGAAACCTGCGCCTGATTACGGTGGCGCCAACTCCCGGCAACGATGACGCCCACTACAGCGCCAAGCTCGGCGGCACCTCTGGCGCCGGCTCGCCCGACTACGGATTCGACTTTGCCGGATCGCACACGTTGATCGACGATACGCTCGTCGCTCGCGTCGTGGGCTTCTATGACCACGAGGGTGGATTCATGCACCGGGATGCCGTCGATCCCAATTCCGGCGCCACGCTCGCCGACGTGGGAAACTATGGCGCCGTGCAATCCTACGGCGGGTCTTTCGCACTGCGCTGGCTCGTGAGCGATCATTTTGACGCCTTGTTTCGGGTAATGGCGCAGCAGTCAAACACCGCCGGTTGGCTTGCACCTTATGCGCCCCTGCCGGATTTTTCGGTTCAATCCCTGACAATGAACCGCTCGAATGACATTCCGGAGCGCGCGCGTGACCGGTTCTATCTGCCATCCCTGCTGTTGAAATTCAAAGGCTCTGGATACAGCGTGACCGAATCCCTGAGCTATTTCGACCGCAGCGCCACCCAACTTGAAGACGGCAGCGAAGGGTCGCGTGATGCACTGGTCGCCGATTGGGCCGGTGCCGCATCTTTATCGAATCCGAACGTGTTCCCCTATGCCGGAATTACAGGATTGAATGCGCAAAATAGCCCCTGGGCATGGACCGAGAATGTCAGCTACCGCCGCACCACGAGCGAGACGCGCCTGAGCTTCGACAGGAGCTCGTTCGGCCTCTCGGGGGTGACCGGTATTTACCTGTCGCGGTCCTATTCGAATACCTACATTAACTCCGGTAGCTCGCCTCTGATCCAGCAGCTAGGACTAAACACCGATCAGGCCTCGACCAATGTAAATAATTATTTCTATGGCAACACCACGCCGCAATCCTATTGCCGGACGTTCGTGGGCGACAGCAGTTGTTCAACGTATGGCAGCGGCCTGGGATGGGAGTCCTCGGCGCCGAGCTACCACAACGACGCCGCACTGTTTGGCGAGCTCTACTATGAGTTTTCAAATTTCGAACTCACGGCCGGCGGCAGGTATTACCATCAAACCCAGACTGGAAGGGAGTTCGAGGCTGGCGCCTTCAATTTCTCCGAACTCAACATCGTACTGCCGGAAACCAAGCAGCAAGGCTTCGATCCGAAAGTCGCGCTTAAGTACAAGTTCAGTCCGGATGCGATGATTTACGCTTCGTTCTCCAAGGGATTCCGCGCTGGCGGCGCGGGCACGCCCCTGCCCACCGGCCCGCTGTCGTTTTTTGCCGCTATCGGCCAGCAACTCAACACCGCAACGACCTACACATCGGATTTCATCAAGAACTACGAAATCGGCGGGAAAGTGGCGTTCGACGACCACAAAGTCGAAATAACGGGCGCCTTGTTCCAGATGAACTGGTCTAATATTCAGCAGTCGATTATCGCACCAGTGACCGCGATCGCGCTGATTGTAAATGCCGGTGATGCACGGGTTCGCGGTGGGGAGTTTGAGATCGATGCGAAGCCCGTGGCGTGGGTCGATCTGCATTTTGGCGCAGGCTACGAGAACTCAGTTATCACACGCGGAGTGCTTTATTGGCAGCCCACGGGCTCCGCCGTGTACAACACCCCCAAACTAACGGCGAATGCGAATATCACGTTCACGGTGCCATTCTCATCCGACCTGTCGAGCTTTTATACCGTCGACGGCGGCTACGTCGGCTCCAGCTATTCAGGCACCGCCGGGTGCCAGCTAAACGTTGGCCCTAACGGGCTTCCGGTGGATTATCCGGCATCCAGCTTTCCGAACGGTTTCCAGTTTTTTCCGTGTCCGTCAGTAGGCCCAAACAACGATCAAGGCTACGCGCCAAAGCGTGCCGGTTATGTTTCGATTAATGCCCGCACCGGACTCACTTGGGGCCAATCGGAGCTATCGCTCTATGCTAACAACCTGTCGAACGCCAGGCCAAACCTCGGTGACTTCAGTCCCAGTTCCTATCCTGCTCATGATCCCAATACCGGCTTTTTGATTCCTCGCGTTGCGACGCTCCAACCATTCAACATGGGATTGCAATTCCGGCAGCGATTCTAGACCGCATATACCGTTCATTATCTCAGTCTTATCGTTCAGCGCTCTGAGCTACGTTCAGTGTGATTAAGAGCAATTGGTGTGGCCTACTCTTCGGATTTAGACACCTCCCGGCTTGTTGGAATGAACTAAGGCGCTGCAAATTCGGTGTCATAAGCAGGAGTGAAGAATGGGCAATAATGGGATCACCCGCGCCGCCGAGCCTGCCAGCGGATCCACAGTCGCCCCCGGGGACGTGTGAGGCTATAGCAGTTGGCCCGCTATTGCCATGATCCACGAGGATCGCTTGATCGAAAGCGAGCGCATCGCCCACCCCTGGCGTTGCCGTTTTCTAAAGGTCTGACTCATCTATAGTAGCAGGAGCGTAGAATCAAGCGGGACAAAAAAACGCGGCGATTCGAATTTCCCTGGCGCTAAACGTCAGCAAATCGCGACGCCCACTGTGCGCGTTCGCGGAACGCCTCGGAATGTAACCGTTAAATTTATTCTTAGTGGACAGAGCAAGGGCATCGGAACACCCTGGCATTGGGCACGGATGGGCGGCATGCTCCGGAAAGAACGCCCGTGCACTCATAAATACGTTGGAGACGGCGAATGAAGATTTCTCGTCGCGACTTACTGCTTTCGTCCACTGCCGTGATTGTCGGCACGTCGTCGTTCGCAGCGCAGGCGTCGCCGGGCGCAGGGGCCAAGGTCTCGTGGCGGCTTCCGGAAAAGCGCCCGTTCAAAATTATCGAGAATCAGTGGATACCGCTGCGTGATGGAGCGCGACTGGCAGCGCGGCTGTGGTTGCCCGAGGGTGCCGAAACGACGCCGGTGCCCGTCGTCTTTGAATACCTGCCCTATCGCAAGCGGGACATGACCAGGCCCCGGGATGATCACTGGGCCAATGCGTTCGTGCCCTACGGTTTTGCATTTGTGCGCGTTGATATTCGCGGATCAGGCGAATCGGATGGGATCCTGACGGACGAGTACCTGCCCCAGGAGCAGGCGGATGCGGTCGAGGTCATTGCTTGGCTCGCGCGGCAGCACTGGTGCACCGCCGCGGTGGGCATGCGTGGAAAGTCCTGGGGCGGGTTCAATTCCCTCCAGGTAGCCGCGAAAGCGCCCCCCGCGCTCAAAGCCATTGTCACGCACTGCGCCACGGACAACCGGTACACCGACGATGCGCATTATGTGGGCGGGGCGCTGATGTTCGATAAGCTCAATTGGGGGGGGGAATTCAAGACTGTGATGATCGAGCCTCCTGACCCCGCGATCGTCGGCGAGCGATGGCATGAGATGTGGGTTAGCAGGCTAAATTCTGCCTCGCCGGTTTTTTCAGAGTGGCTGCGGCACCAGCGCTATGATGCGTTTTGGCAGCACGGGTCCGTTGCCGCGGACTACAGCCAAATCAAATGCCCGGTGTATGCGGTCGGAGGCCAGACGGACGCGTATCGCAATTTCATCCCGCAGTTGCTTGCGAACCTTAAAGTCCCACGCAAAGGCTTGATGGGCCCGTGGGGACACCGCTTCCCCCCAGGATGCCGATCCGGGGCCGGGCCTCGACTGGGCCGCGGAGGAGACCCGCTGGTGGACCCAGTGGCTCATGGGCATCGATACGGGAATCATGAATGATCCCGTGCTGGAAACGTTCATGGAGTACCAGACTCCAGGGGAGACCTGGCCGAAAGATACCCCTGGCCGGTGGGTGACGGAGAAGGCGTGGCCGTCTACCCAGATCAAGTCGCAGACTTACTACCTGAATGCGAGTGGCCTCGCCCTGACGCAGCAGGCCGATGAGATGCGCGCAGTTCGATCTCTAGAAACGCTTGGCCTGACAAAGCCGGACTGGTTTCCGGATATCTTTAGCATTGATCTGGCTGCTGATCAGACACCCGACGATAAACGGTCGCTGACATTCGATTCGGTTCCTTTAACGGATGCGATCGAGATCCTAGGGCGACCGATGGTGAAAATCCTGGTCTCATCGGACAAGCCCGTCGCAAAATTGTCTGTTCGCCTCAATAAGGTAACGCCCGACGGCAAGTCGTGGTCGGTCAGCTACGGCATCCTGAACCTCACGCATCGCACAAGTGATTCGAATCCGACCGCACTCGAGCCGCATCGGCGTTACGAGGTCGACGTGCAATGTTTTTTCACCGCGCATCGATTCAAGAAGGGAAGCATGATCCGCTTGGCCGTCAGCGAATCGCTATGGCCGATGGTGTGGCCATCTCCGGAGCCCGTGACCCTGCGAATCACCACAGGAGCATCCCTCCTGCTGCTGCCGGTCCGACCGATTGAGGCGATCCCCTATGCCATGCCCGTACGCGTCGTCACCGGTCGTGTCGAGCAAGAAGCGGCAAGCGCAAAACTGCCTGCGGATAGCTTTACGGTGACCCAGGTCGGTCCCGACGGGAAGGACGCGTGGAACTGCGCAAAGCCATCCATAGCCCGCCGCTGACGCTCAACACGGGCTCCACAATCACCGTCGGCGCGGATTGGCATCGCTCAATCAAGGAGGGCGATCCGAACAGTTCGGTCTGGAAAATAGCATGGTCGGCGCGGATCAATCGCGGCAGTTGGGATAGCATGGTCAGCAGTATCATAGAGATGACCTCCACTGTGACCGACTTTCACGTCAAGGAATCGGTCCATGCCGACGAGGGAGATAAGGTGGTCCTGGATCGACAGTGGCAGAACACGATCAAGCGGGACCTGATGTAGCTTGACGCGATTGTCGTGTCGTTACAGGGACCGGCGGCAACAAGGCTTCGCATGCGAAAAATCAAAAGGGGGGACATAGTTCTTGTGGCGATGGCGGTCTCGTCGATGCTGATGCAGGGATCGGCGAACAGCCAGGCACGGGACGCCACCCCGGATCGCGGCCTGTCATCAGCTGCCGGCGCGCCCCAAAACTGGTCGGCGGGTGGCCGAGATGTCGGCGGCACCTACTATTCGCCCTTGAAGCTGATCAATCCAGGGAATATCGGCCAGTTGGGATTTGCCTGGCAGCAGGTACTCGATGGAAAGCGCGGTCAGGAGGCGACGCCGATCGTCATTGACGGGGTCATATATACCTCCGGTAGCTGGGGTTATATGTACGCGTTGAACGCGGTCACCGGTGATTTGCTATGGCGCTACGATCCGAAGCCGGCTTACCAGGCCGCGCGAAATCCGTGTTGCGACCTGGTGAATCGAGGCGTTGCGGTGTGGCGAGGCCGCGTCTACGGGGCATCAGTTGATGGCCGGCTGCACGCGGTCGATGCGGCAACGGGTCGCAAAATATGGGAAGCGGACACGATTGCCAATCACTCGCTGCCCTATTCCATCACAGGCGCGCCACAGATCGCCGGCGATGTCGTTGTGATCGGAAACAGCGGTTCGGACATGGGGCAGGGCGGGGTGCGAGGCTATGTGTCTGCCTACGACCTGCGCAGCGGAGCGTTCAAGTGGCGTTTTTATATCGTACCGCCGAACGTCGGCGCCGCTTATGAAAATCCTGAGCTTGCGCTTGCCGATAGCACCTGGGATCACCATCGGCCGCCTCAATATAAAGGAGGCGGGACGGCCTGGGATGGATTCGCCTACGATCCCGGTCTGAAATTGGTCTACTTCGGCACCGCGAATGCCGCGCCATATGACTCGCGGCTGCTTGGGCCAACGCACAACGACGCCCTCTACACCGCCTCAATCATTGCGCTGCACAGCGATACCGGCCGGATGGCGTGGTATTACCAAACGACGCCGGATGACCACTGGGACTACGATGCCACGCAAAAGATGATCCTGACGGATCTGACCACTGACGGCGCGCACCGCGCGGTCCTGATGCAAGCATCAAAAAACGGCTTCTTTTACGTCCTTGACCGCGCGACCGGGCAACTGCTGTCGGCCAACAATTACACCTACGTCAACTGGGCCAAGGGCGTGGACCTAAAAACCGGGCGCCCGTCGACTACTTTGGACTCCGACTGGTCCGGGTCGCCCAAAGTGATTTATCCCAGCTGGGCGGGCGGGCATACGTGGAATCCGATGTCGTACAGTCCGGCGACGGGCCTTGTGTATATCCCGGTGCTTGAGGCTGGCAGCGTCTGGGTCGACATGCTGCATAACGGCGGCAGCGTAAAATATGCTAATGGTGTATTTACCGCGAATACTATTATTGTCGATGACAGCTACGTCGCTGAAGACCTGAAGCCGCTGTTTGGAGTGCTTCCGCCGCTGCAGTCGGTTCGCTCCGCGCATCCGGGCGCGGACGTGCGCGAGGCGCTGCGCGCCTGGGACCCGATCAAGCAGCAAATCCAATGGGAGCAAGTAACCTCGGCGGGCGTGCGCGGGTACGACGGCGGCGTGATGAGCACCGCCTCGAACCTGGTGTTCCAGGGCCGCGGAAATGGCGACCTCGTCGTGTATGGCGGCGGATACCGGCGCAATCTTGAAAGTCGTGCCGACCGGAAGCCACATCATGGCCGCTCCGATGACCTATGCCGTCAATAACCAGCAATATGTGGCTGTCCAGGTCGGATATGGGGGCTCGGGCATCGGCATTCCCTTCCCTCGCGACAGTGCAGCAGTGAAATATCAAAACGTTAATCGAATAATTGCATTTAAGTTAGGCGGGACGCAGGTCCCGATGCCTCCGAACCGAGCTAATGAAGCATTTCCCGAGCCGCCGCCAAGAATTGCTCCGGAAGCTACGGTACGAACAGGCGAGATATTGTTTTTCCAGGAGTGCGCGCGCTGCCACGCTTTCGGCCCTGCAGCGATCTCTGACTTGCGCAAGCTGCCGAGTGGCATCCATGCCATCTTCAAGGACATCGTATTAAAAGGAGTGCTGGCCCCGGCGGGGATGGAGCGTTTCGATGACCTGCTGTCGGATGCTGATGTAGACGCGATCCATGCCTACCTCATTGACGAGAGCTGGACAGCTTACGATGCGCAACATGACCCTGCGACCGCGCAGTAGCGGGCAGCCTTACCGCGGATCCCGCAGGCCTGAGATTTTTGGATTCGGCAATTTCTGGCTGCGCAGGCCCGTTAATTGCCCGACGCTGCGGGTTCGTACGTTGACCGCCCCTTAGGCCAGACGATAGGAAACCAGTCTTCGCGCAGTCTTTGTCCCGGTACCATAGCGTGACCGGTGAACGGCGGCGAGGTGCGTCCCGGTCGTTCCGCATAGCGAACATCGTCGCCCAGCCAGCGCAGTGAGAGCACGCGTCGACGGGTCGAGGCGTCATTGCCGCGTGCGCCATGAACGGTCCTGAAGTCAAATATCACCGCATCGCCAGGCGCCATCTGCCACTCGAGCACGCGTAGGGCCGGGTCCTGGTCTGGATCTGGAGCGACCACATACCCATCATCCTCGGCGTAGAAATTGCTGGAGTCCAGCCATTTCGTAGGGCGCACGAGCCGCTGCGACCGATGGGAGCCTGCGATCAATCGCAAGGTCGCTGTGTTCACCGGGTCAACCGGAATCCAGAAGCTGATCGTCTGCCGCCCATCGAGGAAGTAATAGGGTAGGTCGCTGTGCCACGGCGTAGGCTTTTGCGTTCCCGGCTCCTTGACGAGTACGTGGTCATGAAAGAACCGGGCAGTCTCTGAGCGCATGAACTGTGCTGCCAGGCGAGCCGCGGGCGATTCGAGCACCGCGCGCGTGAATTCGGGGATTCGCTGCCAGTTGCAGTAATCATCGAAGAAACCGCCGCTGTGACCCGCCTGAACCAGGTTCGAGGCGAATGGGCCCGGTTCGCGCATGTTGCGCTCGATACCAGCGGCAATGACGTCGATCCAGTCGGTGAAAGCCCCGCGCAGGCACGCAGCGCCATCGCGGTGGAATGCTTCGATCGCGTTTAAGCTCTCCCCAATCTGCGCTGCTGCCATGGAAGGATGCCCTTTCATAGGCAGCACTATATTATAGAATCGATGCGACGAAGATGCTCGGGCTATAATCGCGCTAGGACAGCCAGTCATATCACAAGAGCCTGGGCCGCTGAACCCTGCAATCGGCAGCGCGCACGTATCTGTGGCAGGCGTCCGGCATACCTGCTGCATCGCATTGGGCTCATTCACATCAGGTCGCGCTTGATCGCGTTGTCCCAGGTCCGTTTGTAAACTTCCTTGTGACCTTCAAGCGCCTGGATTGATTCTTTGATATTGAATTCTGTGGCACTCGACGTTAGCTCTACGATGGCACGCGTCGTCGTATTCCACGCGCCACGCTTGATGCCGGACATCCATTCCATGCGCCAGACAGAGCTGTGCGGATCCCCCTCGCGTATAGACCAGCTCCAGTCGCTTTTCTCCGTGACCTCGGTGCCGGTGTCGAGAATCACCGGTGGTTGATGCAGGACCTTGTGCAACACGACATTTCCATTAGCATCCGGTCCCTCCTTGGTTAGCGTATAGTTCCTGGTAGCCTCGCGATCCGCCGCTACTTGCTTTTCTATGCGCCCCATCAACTCGGCGATTGGCAATTTATAGACAGCGGCTTCGACGGGTCTGACCGGCAACGTGAGCCGGGAGGATCCGATTACGACCTCCAGCGTGACAGGCTCCGGCGACGGCCAGACCAGCGGCCAAAGCGATTCGCTCAGCGCCACGCGAATCCTGTTGCCCTTCTTGAACCGATGCGCCGTGAAATAACATCGGACTTCAACCTCGTAGCGCTGCCCGGCAACCAGCGGCTCTGGCGCCTCATGGCTGTCGCGATGCGTCAGGTTCAGGATGCCGTAGCTCACCGACCATGACTTGCCATCGGGCGTCACTTCGTTGATGCGGACCGCGAGCTTGGCCACGGGTTTGTCGGACGCTACTAGGATCGTCACGATCGGGCGGCCCAAAATTTCCAGGTGGTCATGGAGGGGGGCAGAATCGAAGCTTAGCGATCGTTTGTCGTCAGGCGTCTGGTCCGTGGGCAGGTCAACCTGGAAATTATCCGGAAACCATTCGCGCTTGGCCGTTCCGAGTGTTTCCTGCGATCGCAGGATCCTGCTGCCTCCGGCCTGCTTGTCCGACGAGAGTCCGGTCGCAGTCATATAAAAAATTTGCGACTGAATATCGGCCGAGGGCCATTGGCGCTCGGCGACCCAGCGGCCGGGCGTATCGCGCGGCCACACTTCGGAGGCGGTCTGGTACTCCATGTAGGCCTCCAGCATCGGCTCATCCATGATGCCCGTGTTCTCGCCGATCAGCCACTGAGTCCACCAACGGGCCTCTTCCGCTGCCCAGTCCAGTCCCGGCCCAGGATCCGCAATTTGCGGATAGCGGTGACCCCACGGGCCCATCAATCCCTTACGCGGAACTTGTAGGTTCGCCAGCAGCCGGGGCAAGAAATCCCGGTAGGCGTCGATCTGGCCGCCGACCGCGTATACGGGGCACTTGATCTGGCTGTAATCGGTTGAAATCGAGCCCTGCTTCCAGAACGCATCAAAGCGCTGGTGCGAGAGCCATTCGGCCATTATCGGCGGCGAGGCCCGCAGCCTGTCCAGCCACAGGCTACGCCAGCGATCCCCAACGATCTGTGGGTCGGGCGGCCCGACGAGCACGGTCTTGAACTGGGCACCCCAGTCCAGCTTGTCGAACGTCAGCGCGCCGCCGACATAGTGCGCATCATCGGTGTAGCGGTTATCGGTTGCGCACTGCGTGATGATCGCTTTCAGGGCTGGCGGCTGCTTGGCGGCTACCTGCAGCGAATTAAATCCACCCCAGGAAATGCCGCGCATGCCCACGGCACCGCTTGACCAGCGCTGGCACGCAAGCCAGGCGATGATCTCCAGTGCGTCCGCCTGTTCCTGCGGCAGGTACTCGCCTTTCAGGATTCCATCTGAGTCGCCGGTACCGCGGATATCGACACGCGCATAGGCAAAGCCATAGGGCACGAACGCGGCCGCCCATTCGGAATCCCGCGTCCGCTCGAGGTCGCGCTTGCGATAAGGCAGGTACTCGAACACGACGGGCACCGGGACCGCCCATGCGCCCTCCGGCACCCAGATCCGTGCCGCAAGGCGCGCACCGTCCGGCATCGGAATCCATTCATTCTCGATGACCTTGAAGGGACGTTTTTTCGGGAGCTTCCACGGCGGGCGGCCGCGCAGGGTGTCGGCCGCCCGTGCCTCGAGCGCTGATGCGAGGATCACGGCGCCTGAGGACATCAATAAGTTCCGACGGGATATCGTCACGGGGCAAGCCAGGCCGTGGCGCCGCGTATCACTGATGATCCCGCGAAATCGCCTCGTTCCACGTCTTGGTGCGCACGACCGTCCCATCGCGCAGCAAGGTCCTGGTGTACTTATAAAAAAAAGTCTTCGCGTCGCTCGACAGCTCGTGGCGGCCCCGCCAAGTGAGGACATGGCCGTTCACGGTCTGGTTATACTCAGAGTCACCCTGCACGCTCGCCGCATCCGGGTGCGCATCATCGATCTCGTAAGTCAGGCGTTCCAGATGATCGTATGGGCCCCACGGAAACGTGGTGGCGCTGGTTCCCGACCACACCACCTTACTGCGTTGGCGGGCCTCGTCGCGCTGCACGTTCCATTCACCGGGCCACGGGGCGTGCCCTGGACTGATCCCGGGAGGCCGATCCGAAGGCTCCGGGGCGGCAAACGCAATGGAGCGGGCGCCCGGGTCGTTGGCCGGGATACGCGGCAGCACAATGTGCGATGCCTGCGGACCTCCCGTCACCAGAGACGTTGTCATCGGGTACGGCGATGGCCACATCAATGGCCACAGCGCATTGGACACGGCAACACGTATTCGGTGACCCTTCGGGAATACCCATGAGGCCAGGTGCAAATCGATCCTCAACGGGTAGACGGTGCCGGGGACCAGGTCCTCCGGCTGCGTCAGGGAATTTCTCAGTGTGCCGTTGATGCCGGCGCCCGTGACCAGTGTCACGCGTCCATCAGGCGCTACGTCGGATAGCCGCACGAACCAGTTCGCCCGCGTTGCATCCGCGGAGGCCTGCAGGTCTACCTGCGGGCGGCCGAGAATCGCAACCGCATCGCTCAAAGGCTCAGAATCGTAGGTCAGGCTGAATGCATCGACGGGCCGCTGATCGGTCAACAGCTCGCCCCACCAGAATCCAGCCTCTACCCCGGCCGACGCCACGTATCGCAGTTCATCGGTCCCGGTCTTTTGCTCATCCGGTGACAGCAGATGATCGGGCTGCAGATACAGGGTCATCGGTGTGAGCCCCGTCGGTGGCCACTGTTCGGCGCGCCATTCACCGGGCACATCCTGCGATTGGGATTCGGGCGCATGCCAGTGCTGCAGGTAGACCGTGAGTCGCGGATCCTGCATCACACCCGTGTTTCGACCTTTGAGCCAGTAGTCGAACCATCTGACGGCCTGGTCACGCCACTCGACGACCGGGCCGTAGTCACTTTCATCGGGAAAGTTATGATTCCAGGGCCCCACCCAGGCCTTCAGCGGCGCCTTGACCTTGTCGAGCATGCGCGGAATGCTGTCCCGGTACCCATCCTGCAGGCCGCCAATCAGAAAAGCCGGAACCTGCAGCTGATCGATCGGGTGCAGCGGCGCGCGCCAGAATGCATCGTCGTGCTGGTGCTTCAGATAATTGAGGGACCAGGGAGGGGAGTCCATGCGCGGTCCGATCGTCGCCTCATCTAACTTGAAATCCGGAGCGCCGACGCGCCCCTGATCGAGGTCCATGGTCAGTTCGAACTCATCGAAATGGAACACTCCGTCCATCGAGTGCACGTCTTCCGTGAACAGCTCGTCGGTCGCCTCGACCGCCAGGATCGCCTTCAGGGCAGGCGGCTTTCTCAAGGCCATTTGAATGGAATTGAAGCCGCCCCAGGAAATCCCCAGCATGCCGACCTTGCCAGTGGACCAGGGTTGCCGCGCAAGCCAGGCGATGATCTCATCGCCGTCCTGCTGCTCCTGCGCCGAGTATTCCCGGTCGGGCGCAACTCCTTCACTCATTCCGAAGCCACGGATGTCGACGCGCGCGCCAACAAAGCCGCGCTTGGCAAAATACATATGATTGGCGTAGTCCCGCGGGATCGTCCCGTCATCCTTGCGGTACGGCAGATACTCAAGCAGCGCCGGGAAACGTTGGCGAGATCCTGCGCCGTCAGGCATGTAGAGCGTTACCGCGAGGTGTACGCCGTCTTTCATCGGGATCGTCGTCTTGACGATTCGCACTGTGTAGGCTGGCGCAGAGGGCGGCTCGAAGGCGCCAGCACTCGCCGCGAGGATCGAGAGTGCGGCCGCAATAACAATCCAAGGCGCTATACGGCTAAGCATTTCTCTACTCCCTTTGCGAAGGTCAGTAACAATATCTTCAAACAATAGGCAGCGCAAGGAATCGAAAAGCCGCATAAAGTATTGCAGCCATCGACTCGCTTGCCCCTGTCGTATCCAGTAGCCTATGATCGGTATTGCTGTCGAAGGGGACAAGATAATCATGAGCAGATCTGGCCGCCCGACGGCATTCGATCGATTTGGACGTCCAGAGCCCATTACCCGCGGCTCCTCGCTCGCTGCCGCGGTCGCGCTGGCACTCGGTGCCACGCCTGTCACCTACGCCGCGGATGCCCCGGCTGGCGCCTTCAGCGCGGATCAGAAGTCGCGCAGTTCCGGCACGCTCGAGGAAATTGTCGTCACGGCAGGCCGCCGCGAACAGACAGTGCAGGAAATTCCATACAATATTTCCGCGGTCACGGGCTCGCAGCTTCGGGCCGCCGGCATCACCGACTTGGCTGGTATTGCGCGCCTCGTCCCAGGATTGCAGACAGTGGATCTTGGGCCGCGGGCCGCCAGCACGAACAGCACGTTCATCATCCGCGGTTTAAATACCTATTCCGAGGACAATTCCTACATCGCCCCGAACCTTACGGTGCCGCTGGTATCGACTTATATCGACGACGTGCCATTGTTCACGAATATTCGCTTGACCGACATCCAGCGGATCGAGGTGCTGCGCGGCCCACAAGGCACTCTATATGGCTCGGGCTCGGTCGGCGGAACCGTGCGGGTGATTCACAACCCGCCGACAACTGAGCGCACCGAATTCGAAATATCAGTCAGGGCGGAAAGCACGGCGCATGCTGGCAAGCCCTCTTACGCGCTTGATGCGGTCATGAACTTGCCGCTCAGCAGCGAGCTCGCTTGGCGGGTGTCCGCCTCTTACGACAAGCAGGCAGGATTCATCAACGCCAACCGGGCGGTGCTGTACCAGGCGAACGGGCAGCCGGTTCTGACGGATCCTGCCAATCCGCTGACGAGTCCTTATGCAACGGGATCGCTGAAAGGCATCAATGACGCTGCGGACTGGCACATCCGCAACGTCCTGCTGTGGAAAATAAGCAGCGATGTATCCGCGGAATTTGTCTATCACCACCAGCACGACGCGTCCAATGGCTTGTCGGCGCAAAGTCCAGGCAACCCGAACTATACGACGTCGACGCCAATTCCGATCCAGCCAATGGACCGGAACGTCGACATGCTGTCCATGACGGTCACTGCGGACGCCGGCTTCGCGACCATGACTTCAGCGAGCTCCTGGTATGAGAATGCTTATAACGACGTGTTTGATGCCACTCAGTTCGAAACGACCTTCAGCGCGCTTCCGGGATATTACGGCGGCTATCCTCGCGCCTCCGTTTTTAACTATGACCGGTCCGTGGATCGTTCCTTCACGCAAGAATTCCGGTTAGCTTCCAAGAGCACCGGCGCATGGGACTGGATCGCTGGACTGTTCTACCAGAACCAGCGCCAGTCCATTACTGATCCGGAATTCATCCCCGGGTTTGGCGCCTGGTCGGCGCTCCCCGGGTCCGGTGTGGCGGCACAGGCCTACTATGGCTTGCCGAACGATCCGACGCAGACATTTAACAGCGTGGCGGTGGCCGAAGGGCGGCTGGCGCCTGGGTCGCTTGTCCCGCCGGATTTTTATTTTAACTTTACCCGCTCGAATAAATATCACGAGTTCGCAACCTATGGAGAACTGACGTTTAAGCCGACCAGTGCCTGGCAGGTCACCGCCGGCGGTCGGTTTTTCTGGGACGGGTTTTCCCAGCAAGTCATTAATGATCTGCCGATTTGCGGCCCCTTCTGCTCCCAGTCCGGAACGGACCCCTCAGGCATTTCCTTTGCGAGCGCGGATAAGTCCTTTCACAGCCAGATTTTCAAGATCAACTCCTCATACAAGTTCGACCCGGACACAACCGCTTACGCGACGATTGCCCAGGGGTATCGCCACGGCGGAGCGAATGCACAGTGTGCGACGCCGCAGGGCAGCTCCGTCTGCTACAGCATTGCCGCGGTCGCGCCGTTGATCCCGTATAGGTCCGACACGGCCGTCAACTACGAGGCGGGCCTCAAGGGATTTGCGTTTGACCACCGGGTGCAGTATTCCGCCGGTCTTTATATGATCAACTGGCAGGACATCCAGCTCGAGCTGTTCTCGGTGGTAACGGGGACGACGCTGATCATCAACGGCCACACAGCGCGAAGCGAAGGCTTTGAAACCGAAGCGACCGCGCAGGTAACCGATGCCGCGTCCTTCACGTTCTCATACTCGTACGACGACTCGAAGCTGACCTCTCAATTCGTGGAGGGCTCCTTTGCCGGCCGCAATGGCGATCGGTTGCCGTATGTCTCCAAGAATACGGCGTCGCTCGCGTTTGATTACCAGATACCGGTTCCCGGTATCAGCGGAATTTCGCTGCACGCCGATGCGGCCTATCACGGTGATGTGACCACTCGCCTGAACAACTGCGATGCGTTCAATGGCGCACCGCGTTGCCCCGCGGCGATTCCCGCCAATGGGCGACAGCCGGGTTATGCGGTGCTCGGCGGTTTCACGGTGCTCAATGCCTCGATTTCACTTAAGCCGAATGACCAATGGGAATATCGCGCCTATGGGAGCAATCTGACCAATCAGCTCGGCATCACCGCGGCGAGCCTGACTTCCGCGCTTGCGCGAGATAATCTGGAATTCGTCATGCGTCCGCGCACCTTTGGCCTAGAAGCTCGCTATAAATTCAAGTGATGCGGGGTCGCCTTGGCTGTATCCGCAAGTCAGCGGAACAAAGACGTTCTGCAGCTGCTGAGGGACGGCAAATTGCAACAGGCAGCTGTTGCCTGCAGCGAGCTGACGCAGGCGCATCCTGAATATTCTCCCGGGTGGGCCGCGGCCGCCCGCATCGCCTTGGCATTGAAAAATCCTCCCGTCGCCCTCGGCCTCGTCGGCCGTGCGCTGGCGCTTGCTCCTGATGACGCGCGCTACCTTGTGCTCAAAGCCGCCGCCCTGCGCGCCGCCGGGATGCACCCCGAGGCGAATGAGGCCGCAGCCTCGGCGGCGCGGCGATGCGGATCGGACCCGGCTGCCTACGAGGAGCTCGGCAACTTCTATATCGCAACCGGGGCCTTTCAGGACGCGCTGCGATGCTGCAGCCGTGCGGTGGAGTTGGCGCCGCTGTCCGCGAACCTGCGCTTCAATCGTGCCACGGTGCTACGCATCGTCGGCGATCTGGAAGAAGCCGAAGCCGAATACGATCGCCTGCTGGCGATCAAACCGGACGAATACGAGGGGTATTTCAACCGTTCGCATCTGCGACGCCAGTCTCCAGGACGTAACCATGTCCGGGAATTGGAGCCGCTGGTTGCCGCAGGCATTCCTCACCCACGCGGAGAGGTCTTTATCCGCCACGCGCTTGCCAAGGAACTGGAGGATATCGGCCTCTTTGAACGCTCATTTGATCACTTGCGTCGCGGCGCGGATTCGCGGCGCCGCCATATTAATTATGACGTCCAAAGGGATGTGGACACAGTCGGATGGATCGAAAGTGCATTCGGTGCCAGCCGCCTTCGTGCGCCAGCTTCCGGCCATCCCAGCACCAAGCCGATATTCATCGTCGGCATGCCGCGCACTGGCACCACCTTACTGGAACGCTGCCTCGCCCGGCACCCAGAGGTGTTGGCCGCCGGCGAATTACCCCACTTTGCTAATGCGCTGACTGCGGCGGCGTTGGCGCACAAAAACGCGGCGCATCTGTCGCGACAAGATCTCATCGCCGCGAGCGCACAGATCGACATGAAAGCCCTGGGAGAAGACTATCTTGCGCGGACCGGACCAATAGCCCCAGAGCGATCGCACTTCATCGACAAGCTGCCGCTCAATTACCTGTATTGCGGACTCATACACCTGGCGTTTCCGGAAGCGCACATCATCCACCTGACGCGCCATCCGATGGCAGCCTGCTATGCCGTGTATAAGACGCTATTCAAGGATGCCTATCCTTTCTCGTACGAATACAGCGAACTAGCCCGGTATTACGCGGGCTATCGCGAGCTAATGTGGCACTGGCACGCGGCTATGCCTGGGGTGATAGTTGACGTGAGCTACGAAGCGCTTGTCTTGGATCTTGAGTTGCAGATCCGCCGTGTGCTTGTCTGCTGTGGCCTTGAATGGCATGCCGCCTGCCTTGAGTTTCATAAGAATCCGAATCCGACCACTACCGCCAGCGCGGCCCAGGTCCGCCAGCCGCTTTATTCCTCGTCGATTCATCTGTGGGAACGATATGCGCGGCAACTAGAACCATTGCGCGAATTATTAGTCGCCCATGGCATTCCTGAATGGGAGTTACTGTCGCAGCGCGCCCCTAACAAGGACGGGTCTTAGTGCGCCCGCATCCTCGGTGTCAGTGACCCGCCCAGCTTTCGTGTCGCAAGCCCGGCTTCTACGTTGCCGCGAAGCTCAAACGCGAGCGGCCGGTTGCGTATGGTGATTCGCTAGCCTGATGGGACGAAAGTTGCATCGCCCAAGCAATTCAAGAGTTTGAAGACACACGGTTGCGGGTGCGAAGTTCCCAAGAAATACATCGGAATGTTCGAAAGTTTCTCTGAAATGTTAGCCCATCGCCAAACTCGACGTTGACGGCCAGTTTGTAAACCGTCCAGTCGCAGTGGGGAGGGTTTTTGTCTGTCCTTGCGCGCGCGCCTCTGGGGCTCAGTGATTCGAGATATATTGCGACAGCGCGCATCCGGTCCCGAGAAAGATCCTTGACCACGTCGTGCATGACCGGCTGGGCGCGCAAAGCGCTGTGAAAAACCAGTGACTGCCTCACCAGATACACTGCGTGCTGCCCGGCGAGCCGTGGAGAAGTATCGTTGCCGCGCGCCTGCGGGCCGTGGCAGTTCGCACGCCGGGATACCTTGCGAAGTGACGCCTTCTTCAAAAATCTGCTTGCCGCGGGTCACGAGCATTTTATCGCCAGTCTTGGCTCGCGACAGTGCCTGCGCAGCATAGTAGTAAGAGAGGGCCTCTATTGCTGCATCGCTAAGCTGCGATGCCATGCCACACATGTACGTAAGCGCGTCGGGGTCGCCTCTCGCTTAATCGCGAAACGCGTGCAGTTGGGCTTGCAGATATGGTGCGGTCTGTGCGGCAAGAACTGGAAACGTCGGTGAGATGCTGCGGCCACTGTCGCCACGACAGCTTGCATAGGGGGTTTCGGCCAGCGGGTGAGTCACGCGCTCGATCTGCAAGGAAACGTCGGCGGCGCGCATGGCGCCGCTCGACTGAGCGTCACGCTCGACCCGAACAACGCGCAATTTTTATTCAACCGGGCTTCCGTTCGCCGCTTCGTGAGACAACTCGCAGGTGCGGAACGCAATCTCGATCGGGTAATTGCGCTCCAAACCGCAGATTATGAAGCCTACAAAAGTTGCGAGGACTTGCCTACCCAAACGACGGAGTGGAATCGACGTTACCCCTTCCTCAGTAGCATAGGGCTTTAGAGTTTTCCGCATTGTAATGTGCGACGCTACAACCTTTCAGCATGGGGTTGCAGTTCCGGCAGGGATTTTAGGCGCGCGAATATCATGGATACCATCCCACAACGGTTCATGCTTCGCGAAAGGCTAGTTTGGATCGGGTACTATTAATTGGCCTGTACATCCGGTCGCCCGGTTCAAATCCGTACGAGCGCGAAAAGTTAGTTCATAACAGCAGTCTACTATCGGCCGTACGCCGCTATTGCGCCGTTGCGATGAATGACTTGGACGCCAAATTGCCGCTGTCAGCGCATGACTTGGCAAGGCCACCTTCAGGGCTGATTTGGCGCGTGCCGCATGTACTCATCCATGGCAGGCACAAGAATGCTTCGCTCTGCAAAGTGAGTGTGGGCGTCCGCGAGACCCGCGTCGGCGCTGTCGGATAAACCCTTCGGGAGGCGGCCGCGCACCCAGGTTTCCAACTCGTTTTGCGGTATGCCACGCCAGTAGACCTGCGGAATACCCTGGGCATAGACAGTGTCGGCGATGCTGACGTAGGGCGCCATGAGCAATTCTGTTTGCGACGTGAGTGCATCCCAGGACAAGCGCGGATGACGGATTGCCAGCTGCCCCAGCAGGAGGATCCGCAGATCGCTGACCTGCGGGGGAATTTCGGATGACAGGGCGATCTGCAGTGCCTGCTTCGCCAGCGCTGGGTCCCTGACATTCATGAGCGCCATGTAGAAGCGACGAATCTCGGTATTGTCGGATGCGGATTTTGCCAATGCATGCATCCGATCGAACGTCGCCGCATCTGCGTGCTGCGCTACGATCGACAATATAAATGCCTGATCGTCGGAAGATATGGTGGAGCGTGCCGTCATGAAGGCCTCAAACCGCTTTTGCGCCTCGTGGATGACTGCGCTGTCGTCCCACTCGCCTAGACTTCCGAGCAACACTCGTCGCAATTGCTGGACATCAGCTGGCTCGCCGGGCTTCGGCGTCCACCCAAGGCTGTCCACAGCAGGCCTAACCAGCGATCGGGCAACAGACTCGAAGCGTGGGTAGCTTGGCAGGCTGTATTCGTCATAGGCGATGCGTTCCAGCGCTCCGTCGATCTGGGTCCACGCCGTGGCATCGAGGTCCGAACCCATGGCGGATGCCAACGCCAGGTAGTCAGAAAGTGGCCCGGATCCTACCAGTGTCAGCGCCCAGCCATCATCGAGAAGCGCAATACGATCAGCGTCCGGCATGTGCGAAAACGCCGCCAAGTTGTTTCGAAGTGTCTCGGCATCGTACTTAACGCGATAGTAGCCAATGTCATCCGCGTTCAGGCTCAACGGCTTATCACAACGGCCAGCAGGCATCGTCTGGCCGTCATCGCTGAGCATCTCGTAATGCGGCGCAATGGCAAAATCCGTGCGGATCCGGAGTGGAATTTTCCAGCGAGGATGCGCTGAATCAGTGCCGTTCTTCAAAAATCTCTGTTGCGACAGGCGGATAGTCCGTGCGCCGGTTGCATCGCAGGACGTGACCGCGGTCACTAGAGGGAATCCGGCCTGCTCAGTCCATCCGGAAACGATGCCGGAAACATCCGCGCCACTTGCAGCATCGAGCGCGTTCCACAGGTCCGCGCTGGTCGCGTTGGAGTACGCGCGCGCCTTCATGTATTTTTGAATCCCCTTGCGAAAATTGTCCGGGCCGATGCTCTCTTCGATCATGCGCAGGACCGTTTGGCCCTTGGCGTAGGTGATTTGGGGATCTGCAACGTCAAGCGCCTTCACTTCATCTTCCACGCGCACATAAATCGGGTGCGAAGAGCCATTCGCGTCCGCTCCCATCGCCAATTCCTTGGCGACGTCCTGGCCTTCCCACCAGTGCCAGGTCGGGTTGCGCAGGTCGGTTTCCTTGGCCGCCATCCAGGAGGCAAAGCTTTCGTTAAGCCAGATGTTGTCCCACCATGCCATGGTCACGAGGTCGCCGTTCCATTGATGCGCCATTTCATGCGCCTGGGTGCTGAATACCTGTTGATGATCGTTAAGGTCGCCCGAAGGACCCACGAGCAGCAGCTGATCGATATAGGTGATTGCCCCCCAACTTTCCATGGCGCCGGTGAATCCGCCCGGAATCGCAATCGAATCGAGCTTGGCGAGAGGGTAGCGGTAACCGAAGTAGTCGTTGTAGTCGCTGAGGATCACTTGGGCATTGGCGAGCGCCTCCCTGCCATTCGCTTCCTCACCACGCACTGTCCAGACCGTGAATTGAGTCTTGTCATGAACCGCAGAGACCTTGCTCAGGTCACCCACCGTGAGTTCCACGAGGTAGGTGGGCATGGAGGGCGAGCGCTGAAAAGTCGTCGTGGCGAGTGAGCCATGAACGATGCGCTTCTGGGCGGGCATGTTGGACACCGCAGTCAGGCTCGCCGGGGCGGTAATCGAAAGACCGAACGTGGCGCGAAAGGCGGGCTCATCCCAGCACGGGAACATCCGCCGCGCATCCACCGCCTCCAGTTGGGTCGACAGCAGCCGGCCCTTGGCACCGTCACGACTCTCGTAATCCTGCGCGAACAGGCCTCGCGGCGTGGTCTCGATGACGCCAGAGTAGGCGAAGCTGAGAACGTGCGTTCCGGCAGGAAGTGACTTGCTCAGGGTGATGGTCGTAAGTTGTTGATCGTTATCGGAGGCGATTGACTGAACCGGCTGGCCGTCGATACGAACATTGGTCAGGACTTCATTTAGCGAGTCCAGCACGATGGACGATGAGGCGACCCGGAAGTTCAGCCGTACCGATTCGACGCCGCTTAGCGTTAATTTGTCGAGATCCGTGGTCAGCGAAACGGTGTAATCGAGCGGTATGATGGATTTCGGCAGTCGCCCCATCGTCGCATCAAAGGAATAAGTTGATTCAGCGAGCGCCGGGTAGGTGCAGCACAGAGATGCGACCATCAGCCAGCACCATCGACGGCTCACCCGTGCCACCGCGACGTCTGGATTGGGAGTCGCTTTATTCATCCAGGATGTTTGCATTTTCTTCTTTATATAGTAGGTGAGATTGAAGGGATTAGTCTATGAACCGCAATTGGCCGCTCAAAGGCCGCTTACTGCAGGCGGATGTGGATTCACTGCATCAGCGCACGGTAGCAACGCCGTGCTGCTGAAGGAGGCGAGCTGCAGGTGATAAGCTCGTATAGGATTATTCACCATTTAATATCAACAAGTTATGAATCGCCGGCCCGCCCTCTCGCAGCAATGATCAAGTTGAGAAGCGCAGCATTTGTTCTGCGCATGTATTGCGGCAGCATATACCGGATTACTAAGGGGGCGGGGCATGTCATCAATAACTTATGCACTCTGGGCGTTTTGCGCGGGTGCACTGATACCGCTGATGGCTATTCTGAATGCGGGACTTGCGCGAGGCGCGGGGGGGCGCGGTTCAGGCAACCCTTTTGCTGTTTGGAACTGGTTTCATCGCGACCTTGCTATTCGCGGTGGTAACCGCGACACCGCTACCCGGGCTTCACGCGCTGGCTCGGGTCGCGCCATCACATTATGCGGGCGGTCTGATAGTCGGTTTTTACATTCTGTCCATCACATTTCTTGCGCCGCGCTTTGGTGTCGGAAATGCGATTTTATTCGCCGTCACAGCGCAGCTGCTCACATCCGCCGCTATAGATCATTTTGCACTGGCAGGGGCTATCGCGCGCCCGCGGACGACAGTAAGAGTGATAGGGCTCCTGGTTGTCATTGTCGGTGTGGTGATTACGCAGGCCAGCGATCGCATCTTACCAGTTGCACGCTGATGAGCGCCGACACAGCAACCTGGGTCGAGTCCCTCGCGGCATGCAGACAATTCGCCGACAAGCCGAGCGAAAAGCGTGTTTATTGCGAGCTGTACTGGCCCAACGGGTGTAGCGATCGACGACGGCGAGAAATTTTAAGGCGATAGCACGATGCTCCGATGCTCAACCGGGGCCACAGCGCCGGCAGGCAGGCAGGTGCCGACGGGGTCGCGCATAACGCGGCGATGTGCACGTATATCTGTAACGACCCGGAAAACGCGCCAGGCGGTTGCTTGCTTTATTATTCTTGACCCCTGCACATGCACGTGTGAGGATCTATTTTATAGGGCGCGCTTGTTCCGCCGACTAACATAAACTCAAGATAAAGGGGATATTCGTGGCATTAGGGAAGTGGAATTCGCATTCGCGTTATGTAATACGAATCGCAGCCGCAAGCCTCATTAGCGCATGCTGGTTGCAGAGTGCATCTGCCGCGGAGGCAGACGCAGCGGCCGACCCGGATGCTGCAGCGCGTAGCAACTGGCGCTCGACCATAGAGGAAAGTATTCCCGCGGCGGTGGGATGTTCTCAGGCATCGTATCCCGAAATCGTTTGGAAGAGCGTGGAGTGCAAGGAAGCGCATCCGCGGTTTCATCCGGTCTTCAGCAAGCCTGCGACCGGTGGGGAGGAAGTGACGGGCAACGGTCACGACTACGTCGCTAAGGCGGTGGGACTGATCAGCAAGACACTTGGAACTTTCCCAAGCGTCACGGGCGTGACGCGAGAAAAAAGTGTTGGTGTAGCCGCGTTTGGCGGCGGCGGCATCCTCGGGCCGAATGAATACACGCTACAGGTAAATACGAACTTCACGGGCACCACCTCGGCGTGTGCCGGCCATTCCGGTTGTACCGTCTGGCAACAATTCATTTATGCGCCGGATTACAACACCAAGGGCGAGGCCGCTGTATTCATGCAATATTGGCTGATTGGCTGGGGCACCTCGGCATGTCCGAGCACCTGGGGCAGCGATGGCGGCGCCGACTGCTACCAGAACAGTGCTTACGTCGCGGCACCCGATTTGAAGATCACCACGCTTGGCAACCAGACGATTTCGGGCGCTGCGGTTGCGGGCGGAAATGATACGGTCGTGTTCAATAATGGATCCACCGCCTACTCAGTTACCGGCAGCGACAGCGTGGTTGATATCTCGGCCGTTTGGCAGGAATCCGAATTCAACGTCGTCGGTAATGCCGGTGGTTCACGAGCCGTCTTCAATAAGGGTTCCTCGGTCACCGTGAATGTGGCACTGACGGATGGTTCCACTTCGGCGCCAGCTTGCGTTAAGGATGCCGGCTCAACGGGAGAGACCAATAACTTAAATTTAGGCCCATGCAGCAAAGCGGGCGGAACATCACCCTCGATTAAGTTCACCGAATCTTTCTGATAGTCTGGCAGTGATTTTTCATGGCCAGTTAATTGGATCCCACAGCTAAGGGGCAAGCCCCTCAGCTGCTTTTGCGGTGCGCGGGCCCAATTCCAGCGATCGTGATTGCAGCAACAGGGTTGTCCGGTCGGTCTATATCGGTCGGGCCTGCCGTTATCTATAGATTCGACGCTTACAATCACCGCCAGTTGGGCAGCAGCGCATCGCTCCCGGGTAGGGATGCGAAAGCTAACGAAAACTCGGAAGGTTCGCCATTTCTTCGAGCGGCACGCCCTCGACGGGCAATCCGGCACTTCTCCAGGCACGCAGCCCGCCCTTGATTACCGAGACGCGGACTCCCCTGTTCTGCAGTTCGCGCGCAACACGCACGCTGGTAGCTTCGCGAGCGCAGGTACAGTAAACATAGACCATCGGTCCGTCGGGCGATTCTTCGTTGAATCGGGTCAGCGTGTTGGGATCCAATCTTATGGAACCCGTAATGCGTGTTGCCTTGGCATCCAGGTAGCCATGGCTGCGCACGTCATATATGCGTGCTCCAAGCTTGATGAGTTGGGCCGCTTCGGAAGGATCCGCGAAAGGGACGGTGCGTAACGCGCGCACCTTGACCCATTGCCAGGTTACATACCCCACATATGCAGCAATCAGCGCAACCACCACCCAGCCCGCCGCACGAGCGAACGATTGATAGCCTCGGGTGATTGTTCCGAGCGCGCCGCTGAAAAGAAAACCCATTCCAAAGAATGTAAAGATATAAAGACCAGCCCCAGCAAGGTCCAGCCCAAAGAACTGCAGCGGACGCATGTTCATCGAGCCAGCCAATGGTGG
The DNA here is from genome assembly GCA_025355645.1 of Gammaproteobacteria bacterium. Lineage (GTDB taxonomy): Bacteria > Pseudomonadota > Gammaproteobacteria > Steroidobacterales > Steroidobacteraceae > Bog-1198. Next base: position 57,091 of record JANXZG010000027.1, read on the forward strand.
CGCCATCGTGTTGATCCCAGGAATGAATTTCGACACAACGAGCAACATCCGCCCGCGACGCAGGAAGGAGTCCGCCGAACTCAGGATGCAGGCCTCTGGGTTCAGTGAAATTCGGCAAAGCAAGCCGAGAAAGAACCAGCCTGTATAGCGACCCATCAAGAACATCAGGGTGTCCCCCGAAACTGTCGCTATAAGGGCACCGCCCAGGACATACGAACTGTGCAAGGAGCCACGCGCACTGGCGGCTCCGGCGATGAGCAATGCAAGGGCTGCGGGCAGCGGGAATCCGATCGCTTCCAGAAATACCACGGCGAACAGGATCGAGTAGCCGTGCGACGCGAGTCCGGAAATCCAGGCATCCATTTCGCGACCAATTATGCCCTATATGTGTAAACCACGGGCGCTCGAGCGGCCTATTTTCATCGTGCGCCCCTTCCGCACCCGACAGCCGCCGCTGAACCTTTTAAGGAACCCCTCCAGCCGTGCAGCGACGACTCCCGAATGCCACGACGTGGCGAGCGAAACGCGCGCCAACCGTCGGTTGGCCGCCTCTCCCGCGCGCACTGTTATGCTTGCTTCTTTCGCAGACCTGCTTCCCTTTAGAACATACAATTACCCTTGTAGAACCACCGAGGAACGAACATGACGAGCCCGATGTATACCAATTCAGTCCCCGTCTTCAAGCAATTTCTCATCGCATTGAAAGCCGTACTGGCGCAGGCCACTGCACATGCCGCTTCCAAGTCAATAGACCCGGATGCACTATTGCAGGCACGCCTTTATCCGGACATGTTTCCGCTGGTCAAACAAGTGCATATTGCGGCCGATTTTGCGCGCGGGGTTACGGCACGCCTGGCTGGCGTTGACGTGCCCAACTATGAGGGCAAAGAGAAGAGCTTTGCCGATCTCGAAGCACTATTGGTCCGGACGCTGGAATTCCTGGATAGCGTGAAATCGGCACAGTTTGAGGGTAGCGAAACGAAAGAAATCGTACTGCGTCCTGGTACGCCTAAAGAGAAGAAGTTGAATGGCCAGTCCTATATGGCGAACTATGGCCTGCCGCAGTTCTTGTTTCATGTCACCACCGCCTACAACATTTTGCGTCACAACGGCTTGGAAATTGGCAAGCGTGACTTTATGGGGGCGTTCTGAGGTTGTCGTCCTAGGGCGCCGGGCAGCCGGTCGCTGAGGACGTCACTGTCGGGGTAGAACTCGTGTTGGCCATAGCAATAGATCCTCGCTGGGAAGGTCACCCTTCGGCGGTTGGAATGCGAAAGTTGGTGAACAAGTGACGCCCATAAGGGCGCAGGGGAAGAGCCGATGCCCGTAATTTTGGCCTTTGGCGATTCAAACACCTGGGGCTACGATCCCGGGACGGGCAACCGATTCCCGCCAGATGTTCGCTGGACCGGAGTCATGCAAGGCGAACTCGGGGCCTCATTCAAGGTGATCGAGGAAGGCCTGAATGGTCGCACTACGGTGCTCGATGATCCGCTCGAGCCGTATCGCAGCGGCCTTGCTTACTTGCCGCCCTGTTTGATGAGCCATGCTCCGCTTGATCTGGTGGTCCTTTCCCTTGGCTGCAACGATCTCAAGAAGCAGTTCTCCCGGTCTTCCGCCGAGATTGCGGCGGGCGTGGAGCAACTGGTAGTCATGAGCAGATCATATTCGGTCGGTCCCAATGGTCGACTGCCGGAAGTCATCCTGATCGCGCCACCCAGGTTAGCGAAGCTGACGGCGTTCGCAGAAATGTTTACGGGCGCGCAGGGCAAGTCGCGCGATCTCAGCGCGCAGTTTCGCGCGGTCGCGGCGGCGCATGGAACTGGCTTTATTGATGCCGGCGACCATATTCAGTGCTCACCATTGGACGGAATACATTATGAGGCTGCAGAGCACGCTAAACTTGGCCGAGTTGTGGCCGCTGCGGTCAAGGATCGGCTCCGGTAAGGGCTACCACGTAGCCCCGATAGCCCGATAATACTCGGCGACGTGTTGCCTCGAGCTGGGCAGGCCCCTGCGATAAGCAGCGGTAAACGTTTATGATCGTCGTCATGCGCAACCAGTCCTGGCCCAGTAAACAGAAGTGCCGACGATTGCCATGGAACCTGTCCGCAAATACTCCGTTGTCGCAGGGGAATGCCCATGCCTGAATCACGCTATCTGCAAGGCGCCTGTGCTTGGACCGGGGCGGATATTCGTAAGGATCACCGGTGGCTCAAGCAGGTCCCGGCAAACCTGCTGGACGAGCTTGATGCCGCGCTCGAAAAAGCCGCGGACCGCGATTGGCATGCCCTCACTGCTGACAATTTTGCCCTCCCCGGCGCTTCGGTGTTCCTGGATGAAGTGCGTGAAGAGCTGGAGAACGGGTCCGGCATGGTAAAAATATGCGGACTGGATGTGAGCCGTTATGGCCCGGAGCAACTTCGCCGCCTATGGTTTGGGCTAGGCTGTCATCTTGGCACCCCTATGTACCAGAACTGCCGCGGCGAAGTAATGCGCGATATCAGGGACGAGGGCATGGGCGTTGGCGCCAAGCTTTATGGCGCTACCACTGACGCCTCCGGTAAACCGTTTCTATCCTCCGGCGCCCGCACGCTGTCGCCGGGACAGTTGCGCTTTCACACAGACCGTTGCGATGTTGTAGGGCTCCTCTGCCTGCGCCAAGCGGCCGAGGGTGGGGTCAGCAAGCTGGCCAGTAGTGCCACGGTCTACAACGAAATGCTGAAGCGACGTCCCGATCTGCATGCGCTCCTCTGCAAGCCCATCCCGCGCAGCCGATTCGGTGAAGAGGCGGGCGGGGAACATGTAGCCTACGAACTGCCCGTCTTTGGCGTGCGCGACGGCAAGCTCACCAGCCATTTCTCGCTCACCTACATCGAGAACGCGCAGATGCTGCCGGGTGTGCGCAGGCTGACCGACGCAGAACACGAGGCGATCCAGATGCTGATGGATATCGCGCAGGAGGTCTGTTTCGAGATGCGCTTCGCGTCCGGGGACATGCAGTTGCTGAACAACCACGTCATCTATCACGGCCGCACGGCGTTCAAGGACGATGTCAGCACGGGCCGGGATCGTCTGCTCATGCGCCTGTGGCTGTCCGTGCCCAATTCGCGCGCCTTGCCCCTGGATCATGCCGTACTCTGGGGTGATGTGGGTGGCGGGCGCCCGCATGGCGGTATCGCACAGCCGGCCACAGCGATCCTCGCCTGAAGCACGTTACCAAATTCAGCGGGCGTGACTGGTTAATTTGCGCCTCGCCGCTCCGACAGGCATCTCGCCTTACGCGAACAGGAATCTTTCATGGAGAAACATACGATCAAGGGCGCGGCGGGCACGGCAATTGGCATACCGATACTTTTCACGCTGTTGCTGAGCTTATTCGCAGAGAGCGTCTCAGCAACGCCGGACTACGGCAACTGTGAGGTTTCAGGTCAGCGTGGATCGGTTAAGTTGCAGACCGTGATTCCGGGGGCGCTGTCGGTGCGGCCCGTTTTGCCCGCGCCAGGCTGGTGGAATGGCGACTCGCCAGACACGATCAAGGATGGATTTGAGTACTGCATGGCCGCCAATATGGCCTACCGTGCCGGGCTTGATCGCGTGATCGTCGTGAACCGCTCCTTTGCGCAGGTCATCACGGGTCAGGCGACGGGATTCGACATTGCACTGAGCGAGATCACGATCACGGAAGAGCGCAAAAAAGTCGTGAATTTCACCGAGCCCTATTTCGACTCTGACCAGGGTATTTTGGTCAAGGCAGGCACCCATATTGACAAGGACAACATCAAGAATATGCGCCTGGCGGCCGAGCAGTCGACCACGACCCTGCAGTTCATCATGGACAGCATCAAGCCCACCGAACCTCCCAAGGTATTTGCCTCGGTCGCCGGCATGTACGCAGCCTTGGCTGCCGGCCAGGTGGATGCGGTGCTTTTTGATACGCCAAACGTCTTGACTCGCGCTAAGGAGTCCAATGGCCTGTTCAAGGTCGTGGGCCGATATGACATGGGCGAGAGGTGGGGCGGCATGGTCAACAAGGATTCGCCGAATCTCGCGGCATTTAACAAGCTGATCAAGGAATTGCGGACCGATGGCACTTTGGAGCGGCTCACAAATAAGTACCTGACCCCGAATCTGGGCATGGATCCGGCCAAGCTGCCGGTATTTACGCTCTGATAGAGCCTATTCCAAAGGAGAACGCGCTTGCTCCGCCCGGGTGCTATTTGAAGGTAAATAAACCGGCGTCGGGGCTTTTTTTACCCAATATTTCCGCAGTAACAAGCGTTGCCGCGAGCATCGAAAAGGTGATACCGTTTCCGCCGTAGCCCATCACCGCATAGCACTTCGGGAAGCCCGGAATCTGGCCGATAGTCGGCGTTCCGTTAGGGCTTGCGCCGAAACTACCAGTCCAGGAAGTCACGGCCCGGGAATCTACCTGCGGAAATAAACGGTGCAGCTTCGTTTCGAGACGCTTGGACTTCTTGGGTGACAACGCGTCGCGCTTTTTCGTATCCGCAAAGTCCTCGTCCTCTCCACCACAAATGACCCGCCCGTCGACCGTGCTGCGCACATAAAGGTATGGCTCCGAGGCTTCCCAGATGAGCGCCTTCTGCGGCCAGATGTTTTGCGGTTGCGGTCGGGTTGCGATGGCCCATGTGGACAGAATCTTATTGTTCGTCGCCGGAACTATTTTTGCAAGTTCGTATCCGGTGCAGAAGATGACATGGCGGGCACGGATGTTGATTCCATCGTTCGTGAGCAATGTAGTGCCGCGTCGGCTGCAGTCAATGTCGATGATGTCATGAGGCGCGTGAAAACGTGCTCCCGCGCTGATGGCGCTGCGAAGGAAACCGGCCGCTAATTCCACGGGATTGGCCTCTGCATTCCCGTGACTGAGCAACGCCGCCGCACGATCGATTCCGAAATGGCGACCCAGCATCTTTCGATCCAGATATTCGCTGGAAAGACCAATGCGCTGTCTCTGTGCAACCTCTCGTTTCAGTCCATGTGCATCTAGAACGTTGCCGGCGAGGTACAAGGAAGGCCGGCTCTTAAAATGTGCCTCGATGCCGAGTCGGTGTGTACGGGTTCGTAGTTCGTTGACCGCGTTTCTTGAGGCTAGCCACATCTTCTCCGCCTTACGCCGGCCGATGGAGGAGGCTAATTTCGTCAGCGGTGTATCCAGCTCAAACTGTAATAGCGCGGTGCTGGCCGCTGTCGATCCCAACAGCGCGGCGCGCCGGCGATCAACTATGAGGGGGCGTTTACCTGCGTCTGCAAGCGCTTGGGCTAACAGGGCGCCACTGATTCCCGCGCCGACGATCACTACCTCCGTGGTCAAGGAGCGACGCAATCGCGCGCCCCTTATGCTCGGCACGGCGTAATTAGCCCATACCGCATTGCCATCCCGAAGATCACGCTTGCGCGTAAGGCCCATAGTGTTCATCCAAAAAGAAACAGACGATTTTTTCTGAAAATTAACATTAAAGAAGCGCGGGGGCCGAGGCGCATGGATACTTTAGAATAACGTCCGAAGAGATCTCCTTGCCCGCCGAAGCAAGGGATCGCGATGAGTATGCCCGAATCGGGTGTACCCAGGGTGCCCGTGCCCCGCGCATACGGACATGGCTTGCATGCCGGCCGAGGATCGACGGCCGTTATCCCCTTGGTAGGCCGGTATGATCTTACAGAGATGCTACCGCAAGCGCCGATTTGGCCTATGCATTGAAAGCCCTGGGTCAACCGATTCCCGGCGGTCGGCTCATATCCGCAGGATTAATCGATTTTTTCAAGGCCCGAATTGGTGCAAGATGCCCTTCGGAATACCCACTATATGGAATACCTGAAGAACTGCCATGAAAAAAACAAAGGTGCGCTGGTTGGACGAACCCGCCAAGCATGATTACCCCGCTGCGCTTGCTTACCTGAACCTTGTGTTGCTGCCTCCGGATGCACAAAAGGCCGTTAAAAAATTAAAGCGCGCCAAAATGACCGTATTTGCCGCCAAGGATATTTTCCGGGCGGCTGAAGTACCGATGCTTGCTCCCGACGACGGCGATGTCCAGAAGTGTCGGTCGCAAATAAAGCGCAAGCAGCCAATCTCTCCGGTCCTGCTCTGCAGAGATCCGCGGCTCGGAAAGGTAATCATCGCGGATGGTTATCACCGGCTGTGCGCCGTTTACATCTTCGATGAGTCCGCGGATATTCCCTGCAAGATCATTTAAATTGCATCCACCGCGCTTTCAGGCAATCACTGCGCCGCCGAAGCAAGGTACCCCGTCAGGGCGAGGCCCGCCACCGCGACACCCAGGTTTGCAATAAGCGCGAGGCTGCTAATTCGACCCGTGGGAATCTGGCACGGCGCCAATTTGCGCATGACGGTCCTAACAGAGAGGGTCGATGCGCAGGCCAGTATCGATGAAAACACCATCGGCGCCATACCCTCCCAAAACGATGCTCCGTGCGCGGTGCGTGGGATCCATCAGCCGCAAGAACAGACCGAATTGTTCCATCACCAACCCGAATCCCATCATGGCCAGGCAGGTCCGGTTCCACGCGAGCAGCGAGCGCTCAGCGGCGAAAAATATGCGCGGATTATCTGCATCGTCCATAGCCGAACCTCAATGCTGCAGGATAAGCGCCGATGATGGTCCCGAACTCGGCGGAAGGAGAGGCACGAAATGAGGACCGGTTACGTCCGTATGCAATCAAACGCCACCATAGCTGCGCTCTAATGCGTTCAGCCCGAAGCGCCGGTACGTGCGCTGACGAACTGAAAGATGCGAGGCGCCTTGGCTAGAATCCGTTCTTGGTAATAGGCAGCGTTGCTCCAAAAGGAATCAATATGATCAAGAAAACTTCATGGGCGATCTGGGAAGGTGGCATCAAGGACGGAGGTGGCAAAATCTCCACCGAGACCGGCGTGCTCAAGGACGCGCCTTACGGCTTCAAATCGCGTTTTGAGGGCGGGAAAGGCACCAATCCGGAAGAATTGATCGGTGCTGCGCATGCGGGATGCTTCTCGATGGCGCTGGCAATGATGCTGGGTGAGGCGGGCCTGACAGTTAAACGCATTGAAACGCACGCCGCAGTGTCACTCGATAAGGTGGCGGGGGGATTTGCGATTACTGCGAGTCACTTGACGGTGACCGCCGCAGTGCCTGGGGCGACCCCGGAGCAATTTGCCAAGATCGCCAATGACGCCAAGTCCGGTTGCCCGGTATCCAAGGTCCTGAACGCAACTATCACGATGGATGCAAAGCTTAGTACCTAAAATCGCCTGACGAATACCGGGTCGGGCGAGCAGTGGTAATCACCTGCTGTCCTCTGGATCGCGTTCCGGCAACGCTTTAAGTTTCGGACAGGCAATATTTGCGATTCTTGCTGATCTGACCTGTCAGCGATATCGCGCCGCCCCTGGCCTCAGGGGCGGCGCTCACTTCGAGCCTTTTTTGGCGGCTCAATCAGTGAGAAGCTCCGATTACCGGCAGTGCTCATCGTGTTCAACGCATTCGCGCCAAACATGTTCGTGATAATAACGATGATGGTCGCGATCATAGTAGTCGTTGCGCGGCTCGACCACTACGCAACCACTCGATGCCATGAACGCCGCCAGGAGGATGCCGCATTGTGCGATCAGAAGTGAGTTTTTCATTTTTAAGCTGCTCCAATCTTTTGTACCACACAACCATACCCCCACAGCGGCTGTAACGTCTGTGTTGTAGCGAACATACGCGCGCCGCCCCGTATGAAGATGGTCATCGGAGCACAGCCTGCTCGGCTTTTCCGGCCTCGCCAACTATCTGGGATCGCACGGCCTTGGTCGCGGGGACGCGAACGCGCGTCACCGCGGCGGCCGATCATTTGCTGCGAGTGCCGAAATCCCGGTAGGAAAAATCCCACTGTCAAACAGGTCAACGCTTGATAGCTGTTTCAAGGCCGACCAGCATAATCGGCGGGTGCTGGTAAAAAACCTGGAGATTAATATGCACTCATCACTCGTACATCGCTTGCTTCCTGCAACCATCGCAATATTAGGAGCATTTGCCTTGGGCAATTCCGCCATCGCTGCTCAGGGCAAGGTGCAGCATCATCACAACGCCCACCAGCTGGTAGGCGAGAAGCTGAAACAAGAAGGCCATCATGAGATTGATCATAAAGGCAAATACACGACATCCGTAGAAGTTAAAGGCGGCAAGATCGCAGGCCTGCATGTCAGGCATTCTGAGAAGGGCGATATTCCAGTCAAGAAATACAAGACGCATCGAAAGATGGCAGAAAATTCCACCGCACACCCGGTCTATGCCTCATACCGGCTGGCCCAGATGGAAGACTTGGGCACCGAGTACATCGGATATTCATACATTGACGATCAGGGCAACGAGGAGATCTATTGGTTTCCGGCCGAGGAAATCTACGACGCGGATACAGGCGCCGTGGAGTACGTGCCGCTGAGTTCTTAAATATTGGGACATCGATCCGCTGGGGCGAGGGCCACTCCTCAGGAGTGGCCCTCTTAGCGTACGATTCCCTTGATGTCTGGCTATAGAGGCGCATCACGAGCGGCACGCCACCTCGTACGCCGAGTTCCAATAGTCTTTCCGCTGGCTGGTCCCAGGCATGCATCGCCAGGCTAAACGTACCCCAATGGATCGGCAGGAACGGTCCCCCGCCGAGCAATGCCAAGGCTTTAAGTGCATTGTCGGGCCCGAGATGGATGTCCCCCCAGGCTGTATGGTAGGCGCCAATATCTCCAGCATCACGAGGTCGAATGGTCCAAGCCTTTCACGGATCACCTGGTACTCCGTGGTCAGTCCCGTATCCCCGCTGAAGAACACACTATGCCGCGCCGATCGAAGCACCAGGGAAGACCCAGTGTTAGGTGGCGGTCTTTCAGGCCACGCCCGGAAAAATGCTGCGATGGTGCGGCGGTCACGTTGAGACCGGTACCGGGTACTTCGTGCGACTCCCACCAGTCGAGTTCAGTGATGCGTTCGGGACGCACGCCCCAGCCTTCCAGGTGCGCGCCGACGCCGAGCGATGTCACGAACGGCGTATCGCGTTTCACCAGCTGCCGGACGGTTGGGTAATCAAGATGGTCGTAATGGTCGTGGGATACCAACGCGAGGTCGATCTCGGGCAACGATCGAAACGGAACCGGAATGGGCTGAAATCGCTTCGGGCCAACGAAGCGAGATGGCGAGGCGCGCGGACCCCATACCGGATCGGTGAGCACCCGATGGCCGTCGATTTCGATCATCACGGTCGAATGCCCGAGCCAGGTGGCCCGCAGGCCTGAGGCGGGCGCGCTCCTCCAGGTCTCCAGAGGATTTAAGGAAGGCAGGGGCCGGTTCGGCACTCGCCGGGGCGCCACCGCATAAGAAATCACTCAGGGTTGGCATTGGCACGGTTGGATCCCGTAGCCCCGCCATGACCGGGTGGATGTTGGCAAAGCGGTCGTCAGCCCATGTAGGCGATGACTTGACGCGCTCTTGCCGTTCGCCGTCTGGTTTTCGTCCCAGTGACTTCATTTCTTGTGCAACGCGGCGACCCTAATTGGAAAAGCGCGTTCGCGCCGCTTATTTTTAGACCTTGTACTCATGATACTTCCTGATCCGCGCATGCGGCCACGCCACAGCGCGGCACCAATGCGGCGGCGATGTTTTGAGTGCGATATCGAACAGACAATCAGCAAAGATTTTAAGCAAAGATTTTAATAGGTTCGTATCGCACTAGCGAGGTAAATGCCGATTCGCTGAAGCCGGAACGCGGCGGTCCTGCGCACAGCGCCACCGAGAATCAAAGAAATCTATTCAAGTCCCAACACGGTGAGACCCATTATGAGTGCTCAAGTAAAACCGTCCGCCACCAGCGCCGCGGTCATATCCGCGCACACGATCCGGCATCATTACGGCAGCTAGCGGAGCACTCGGCTCGGCATCGCGGGCGATGAACCCGGGGACAGTGCTGCTTGCCCCCGCGATCTTCGCGAAATACGATTTAATGTGAGGCGGTCACAAATTGCTTTCTTTCCATGCGAGCTAGGCAGGGCGATAGCTTAATAGTCCCTTGCGCATAGCGTGGTCGCTCTAAATCATCTGTCAACAAAAGCCAGAGATCGGTCTCAAAGGTCCTAATGCAGTCGCCGGAATTTGCAAGGAGGGCTAATATTGGGCATTGCTGCGGGAAATCGAACGGACGGGGAATCTGAGTGAACACAAAAAATCACCTTGACCTCATGGACCCGGTGAGTGCTACTGATCATGTGCGCGGGCCTGGACACGCGCCGGTAACAATCGTCGAGTATGGAGACTTCGAATGCCCGACCTGCCGCGCGGCCGAGCCTGCCGTGCGAATGCTGCTCGAGCGCTCACCCAATGCCGTGCGGCTTATCTACCGTCACTATCCAATTGAAAGTGCCCATCCGCATGCCTTGATGGCGGCGGAAGCCGCAGAAGCGGCCGCGGCGCAAGAAAGATTTTGGGAAATGCACGATCTACTGATGCGCGAAGGCGCCAAGCTCCACCGTGCCGCGCTCGACAAGTATGCGGCGGACATTGCGCTCGCTCTCGCCCAGTTCAAGGCATCGCTCGACGACGAAATCTACCGGCAGCGAGTGCGCGAGCAGATGGCGGGCGCCAATCGCAGCCACATTCGTGCAACTCCTGGGTTTTTCGTGAATGGGCAGGTCTGCGATATATCGGGCGGCATGCAGTCGCTGGCCGATCGTGTCGCGCGGTTGTTGTGAGCGGGCAGTAACGCTTTATATGGATGATAACGTAACCATGCCGGCTGTACCGCACCCCCACGCCCTGGGGGACGCCTCCCGTGAAATCCTGATCCACGCGCTGTACGAAGCGGCCGAGCTCGAGCACAACCTGATGTGCACGTACCTGTACGCTGCGTTCAGCCTGAAATCAGGGGTGGAGGAGGGCCTGAGCGCGGTGGAAGCCGAACTGGTTTCACGCTGGCGCCGCGAGATCATTGCAGTCGCGGTCGATGAAATGAGCCATTTGGCCGCTGTATGGAATATCACCTCCGCGCTGGGCGGCACGCCGCGCTTCGGGCGCGCTAACTTTCCGCTGGATACGGGTTACCTGCCGGCATCCGTGATCGTGAAGCTGGCGCCGTTCAACGCCGCGGTGCTACAGCATTTCATACACCTGGAGCGCCCGGCGGATTCGACCGAGCCGGACGGCGCAGGATTCGAGCCGGAACGAAAGTTCGTTCGCGGTACCGCGTCGAGATTGACGCCGATGGGCATCGACTATGAAACGGTGGGCGAGTTTTACCTCGCGCTTGCGGAAGGATTGCGCAGCCTCGTCGCGCGGATTGGAGAGCCGGCGGCATTCTGCGGCGACCGGACACTGCAGCTGTCCGACAATGAGATCAACGTGCCGGGGGCGGTGCCTGTGGTGTGCCTGAAGACCGCGCTTGCGGCGTTCGATTCCATCGTGACCCAGGGCGAAGGCGCACGCGAGCACTTGGCCGGCTCCCATTTCGAACGATTCCGGGTGATACGAACGCAATTCGAGCAGCTCAACAGCGCAAATCCCGCCTTTTCGCCGGCCCATCCGGCGGCGACCAACCCGGTGCTGCGCAAGCCCCCGCGGCCGCAGGGGCGCGTATGGATAGAACACGCGCCGTCCTTTGCCACGGTCGATTTGGCCAACGCCGCCTATGCTTTGATGCTGCGCCTGCTCGCCTATGCCTATAGCGTGCAGGCCCCGCACCCGGACAAGGCGCTCGCAGTGGAGCTCGCAATAGGCCTGATGCGAGCGGTATCCCCGCTTGGCGAGCGCGCCGCGCGCCTGCCAGCGGGACCCTCGAACCCGGACTGCAATGCCGGCATGTCCTTCACGGCACTGCGCGACTCCGCCCCTTTTCCGGCGGGCGCAGCCGCGCGGCGGTTTTTTATCGAGCGGCTTGACGAGCTTGCGGTGGCTGCCAGGGACATGCGGCCGGCCGATGATGCGCGGATTGCCAGGAGCACACGCGAGTTCAGCGCATTATCTGCACGCGCGAAGCAAGACTTCGATTTGTCGGCGCCCTCCCTGCCAGGAGTTGCCGGTGCCGCAGCGGCGCCCGTGGCGCCGGCTGTCGACAAGCCGGCTCGCGCTCCTGAGCTAAGCTCCGTCAAGGACGGGGTCGAGACGGTTGAGGGCAGGGCCCTGACATTGATGTTCGAGGGGCGCCTGTGCATCCATTCGCGTTTTTGCGTGACCGGAGCGCCCACGGTCTTCCTCGCGAATGTGAAAGGACCCTGGCTGCATCCGGACACCCTCGATGTCGAGCGGCTCGCTGCGGTCGCGCAGGAATGTCCTTCGGGCGCAATTCGTTACCGGCGCAAGGACGGCCGCCCGGATGAAACCGCACCGCCCGTGAATCTCGCCGCAGTTCGTGAAGCAGGTCCCTACGCGCTGCATGGGGACCTGCGCCTGGATGGGGCATCCATCGGATATCGGGCGACGCTGTGTCGCTGCGGCGCTTCAAAGAACAAGCCCTATTGCGACAGTTCCCATCATGAGATCGGCTTCACAGCAAGCGGCGAGCCGGCCACCGGCAAGGCGGACATGCTGCCGGTGCGTGACGGAGAGCTGCGCGTGGATCCCCAGGTTGATGGGCCCTTAAAGGTTCGCGGGAACCTTGAGATCATCAGTGGCACGGGCCGGGTCGTTGCGCGCACGACGACTGCGTACCTGTGTCGCTGCGGCGGAAGTGCCACGAAGCCTTTTTGCGACGGCACGCACGCGAAAATCGGATTTCGCTCTTAGCAGCTATCGTTACGGAGGCTTGTGATGAACAAAAAAACAGTTGTGCCAGATCCCCCGCCGAAAACGCAGGACCCACCGTCACCCATGGCCCCGGAGCCGATTCCGAGTAGTGACGGGCGCCGCGATGAAGCGCTGGAAGATACGTTTCCGGCCGGCGATCCTGTGCCACCACGACAAGAGACATGATTGTTCCCGGACCGGGTTAGCCTCACCAGGATGCCTACTGAACGTTACAGGCGCCTCTCGTGACGCTTCCGCTGGTGCCGATGGCAAGCCAGCTGGGCCTCGCGCTCGTGGTCGGCAACGTACTGCTGGACCAGCTCGGCCTTCCCGTGCCTGCGATCCCGACCATGGTGGTCGCGGGCGCGGTTGCATCGGAGCAGCACGGGTGGGGCGCGGAGCTATTCCTGGACTGCGTACTGGGATACGTCTTTGCGGATATGGCCTGGTATGTGGCCGGCCGCCTGTATGGCAACCGGGTCATGAAGATGCTGTGCTGGATATCCCTGACGCCGGATTCGTGCGTCAGCGAGACGCAATCTCGCTTCGAGCAGTGGGGACCCAACGGGATCATCATCGCCAAGTTCATCCCGGGCTTTGCCATCATTGCGCCGCCTTTGGCCGGCGCCATGCGCATGCGCTGGCAGCGGTTCGTGTTTTTCAGCTCCATTGGCGCTGCGCTCTGGGTCGGTTGCTTTCTCGGCGTCGGCATGCTGTTCAGGTCGCAGATCGATCGATTGATGCCTATCGCGGAGCGATTTGGTACCAGTCTTGTCGCCGTGGGGCTTGCCGCGCTGATCGGCTATATCGCCTTCAAATGGTGGGAGCGGCGACGCTTCTATGCGCAACTGCGCATGGCGCGCATCAGCGTCAGAGAACTTTATGAACTGATGGACTCGGGCGCCACTCCGCTGATCGTGGATGTACGCTCGCCAAGTGCAGCAGCGCGGGAATCCCGAAGGATTCCGGGCGCCTTGCATGTACCGCTCGACCAGGTTGGCGAGCATGTGCAGGACCTGCCGCGCGACCGCGACCTTATCTTGTATTGCAATTGCCCAAATGAGGCCTCCGCGGCGCAGGCTGCAAAGCTGCTGAAGAACCATGGATTCACCCGCGTGCGCCCGCTGCATGGCGGCCTGGATGCCTGGGTGGAGGCAGGCTATGCCGTCGAGCCATTTTTGGGGGGAGCGCGCAGTATGATGCCCGCGCCTTGCACTTTTTCAACGCGACCGGAACAACCGACTATGCAGAACATCCCGGTAGGATCCCAAGGCTCGTACTCCGTGCTGGTGACGACCGAGCACCTGGCCAATCGCTTCAAGGACGTGACGCTGCCGCCCGTGTTCGCTACACCCATGATGATCATGCTGATGGAAAATGCGGCACTGAATGCGATCAAACCCTTTCTGGACGCTAGCGAGACCTGTGTCGGCACGCGGGTGGACGTGACGCACCTGGCCGCGACGCCGGCGGGGATGACGGTCACCGCAAAAGCGCAAGTCACCGCGGTGAATGGCCGAAAAATCGAATTTCATATCCAAGCGTCGGACGGAATCGACACGATCGGCGTCGCCACGCATGAACGGGTCATCATCGATCGCAGCCGGATGGCCGAACGGCTGAAGGCAAAGTCAGCCGCTGCCGGGCTCTAGCTGCTCGGTATTGCCGAGGCAGGCTTGACCGCCCAAGCCGGCCGAATGAAATGACCCATGCGGTAAGCCACCCGCAGGAACAGCAGGCCTGCGATGGTGCAAATCAGGACCGCGACAACGGATGCTTCCGCACCAAAGGCGCCGCCCGTCAGCCACACAGGCCCTGTCATCTGGGACTGCAGCAGCCCGCTGATGGCGTGCCCCGAGACCGAGACGGAAAAGATGGCGCCCTGGGTAAAATTCCAGGCGAAGTGAATGCCGATGCAAAACCACAGCCTTCGGGTCACCATGTACGCCGCTGCCAGCAAAATCCCCGCTTCCATCATGATGGCTGCGGAGCTTTGCAGGTCTGCGCCCGGATTGAATATGTGCAGCAATCCAAACAAGGCTGCCGAGAGTGCCAGGGCCATCCAGCTGCCGAGCCACAGCTCGAGTATCCGAAAGACCACGCCGCGAATGACGACCTCTTCGAAGACCGCCGCCAGGATGAAAGTTGGCACCGCCGCGAGCATCGGCGTCCAGCCGGTGCTGCCGGTGACATGAAATGCGCCGAGAGCGGCAATTACGCCGATCGTCATTGAGAAGAGCAGTGCGCCCAACAGCACACCGGCCAAGAGCTCGCGAGCGAACGCGGGTCTCGACAGTTCCGTGACCGGTCGGCGTTCTATGAACCTTACATAGCTGCGGTAAGCAGCGAGAACGATGACCGTCAGCACGAGCGCGCCCAGTCTTCTGGCCGACTTGTCCGTTACGTACAGGTTCAGCGGAATGACGAGGGCCGCATACGGGATCGCAATGGCGAGCAGCGCCAGGACCAGCCGGACCAATGGAAATTGCAGCACGCGTGCACCGAACGTTGGTGATGAGCGGCTGGCGGGCGGGTCAGTGTTAATCGATGCTCCAAAGCTTCCGGCAACCGGACCGGACATTCGGCGAAATTGCCGGTAATAGCAACTCAAATCGCTCAAACCCGGGGCCGCCGGCTAGCGCTATTGCGGATCGACCGGCCGCTGCGGGCGCCGCAAGCCAACATCGTGAACGGGATGATGCAACTGCGGGTCATCACGCACTGAAAAGCGCGCCTCGATACGCCCAAATTTCCACACCGCAACCGACAGGCCCCAGGCCAGCAGGAACATGCCGACGATCAGGTAGCCCAGGATGCCAAAATCGAGTCTTCCGATCGCATCGTAGAGACGCCCGTGCAGGTGCAAGCTGCCGATCAGCACCTGCAGGATCTCGATCGTGCCCACGACGAGCGCGACAGCGATCGACAGTACCGTTGTCGTGATGTTGTAGAAGATCTTGCGAAGTGGATTCAAAAATGCCCAGTCGTATGCCTTGGACATCAGTACGCCGTCGGTCGTATCCATCATCGTCATGCCGGCGGCAAACAGCAGCGGCAGGCTCAGCACCGCGAAAATAGGCATATTGCCGACCGCGGCGCCTGCGGTCATTGCAAGCAGCCCCGCTTCCGATGCGGTATCAAACCCCAGGCCGAACAACAGGCCGACGGGGTACATCTGCCAGCTGTGGTTCATCATTTTCTGCAGGCGGCCGCCAAACAATCGATTCAGCAGGCCGCGCTTTTGCAGCAGCGCATCGAGGTGCGCATGGCTATGGGTGCCGGCCTTTGCCGTATGCCAGACCTGCAGGATGTCCAGCAGCACAAAAAAATTCAGGATCCCGATCAGCCACAGGAATGCGCCGGAGATGCCGGCGCTGATGATCGCTCCCATGTTCCGCATCTGCGGCATGCCCGCCCAGACGCTGGTTGCGGCGAAGGCGACCGCGAGGCTCAAGGCCAGCACAATCGTGGAATGACCCAGCGAGAAGAAGAATCCGACGCCCAAGGGCTTCTTGGCCTTCTGCAGCATGAATCGCACGGTGTCATCGATCGCGGCAATGTGGTCCGCATCAAATGCATGGCGCAGGCCGAACATATAGGCGACGAACCCTAAGCCCACGAGCTGCGGATAGCTCACCGCGTAATGCAGGTACAGGCCCCAACCGAGCACATGTAGAACGGCGATGAATCCATAGAAGCCGGCGAGCCGTGCCCATTCCGCGCGCGAAAAGACCACGCGGGACGAGGCTTTGGTCAGCGGCGCAGCGACGGGCTGGAATTCAGTCAAGCGGTACTGCCTTTTGTTATAGACGCGCAGAGCCCCGCCACGCCGGCAATTAAAGTGATGGACGGTGCGCCAGTGCCGGCTGCGCAGGGGCGATGGCCGCATCATTTGCAAGTATACGGGCCTCCTGCCGCTTGCGTGCGTCCCCGCGGGCTGGCGATCCATCCGAAAAGAGATAAAAAACCAGAAAAATGCGCTGATTGCCTGCATCCGCACAAGGCTCTGTCTCGTAGGACATGCATGAGCGGCAAGTACCCGCGTGGACAGTCAAAGGGGGATGACAGTGTGGGCGGCGCGCGCGAGCACGGCATGTACGTTGATCCTGTGGGCAAGCTTGCCCGCAGCGTCGGGTGCATCGTCGTTCGAATCGGACATGGACTCAGGGCTACTGCCCGAGATTGCGGTCACGGCGATGCGCGAGGGATTGCTGGGCATTGCGACCAGCGCAAGTGTCGGAGAGATCGCGGATGAGGAGCTGCAGCTCGCGCCCGTGTACCGCCCGGGACAGTTGCTGGAGAGCGTTCCGGGCCTGATCGTGACCTCGCATAGCGGCGAGGGAAAGGCGAACCAGTACCTGCTGCGCGGTTACAACCTGGATCACGGCACGGACCTTGATACCTACATCGATGGCATGCCGGTCAACCAGGTCACCCATGCGCATGGCCAGGGTTACACCGACGTCAATTTCCTGGTTCCGGAACTTACCGATGGGATTGCCTACACCAAGGGCCCTTACTACGCCGACATCGGCGATTTCGGCGCGGTCGGGTCTGTGCGCATCAGTTACAGGGATACGATCGAGGACGAATTGTCCGCAACGATCGGCACGCTGGGCTTCCAGCGCATTACCGCGGCAGGCACCGAGTCGATCGGCGGTGGCCATTTGCTGGGATTCATCGAGGCGCAGCACTACGATGGGCCCTTCCAGATTGCCGATGATGCGCGGAAAGAAAATCTCGTGCTTCGCTACAGCCGGGGGGACGCTCATAACGGCTATGCAGTGACTGGCATGTATTACCACCAGGCCTGGACGAATACGACAGATATCCCGGTCCGCGCGATTGCCGATGAACTGGTCCCGGATCGGTTCGGCAGCTTGGACCCGACCGACGCGGGACATGCCGAGCGCGCGAGCCTCTCGGCGAATTACCACGCGGTGCTGGGCGGCGGGCAATTCTCAGCAAGCGGGTTCTTCATTTATAACCAGCTGCACATGTACAGCGACTTTACGCATTTCCTGTTCGATCCTGTGCACGGCGACCAGGAGGACCAGTTCGAGACCCGCCGCGTGCTGGGCGGCGCTGCGGATTACACAGGGTCAACTGTGATCGGTGCGATCGAGAATGATTTTTCAGTGGGGGGCCTCACGCGTTACGACCTGCTGGGCGTCGGGCGCCTGCCCAGCGAGGGGCAGGTCCCGAGGGCATCGCCCGCAGATCCCGCGTCCTTGACCAACAATGACCAGGTGTACCTGTTTGCGAGCGGCGCGTACGTCCAGGCGGTTACGCACTGGACGACAAAGCTTCGAACGGTGCTAGGTCTTCGTGAAGACTACCAGCACGGCACCGACGTCGATTATCTCGCGCCACTGCACCAGACCTTGGGATACTCCAATGGCGGTACCCAGTCACAATCGCTGCTCCAGCCAAAGGGCAGCGTGATTGTTGCGCCCGTCACTAACCTGGAATTTTATCTGTCCGCCGGCAGGGGGTTTCACAGCGCGGACCTGCGCGGAGTCAATCAGGATCGAAGCGTGGACCTGGGCCTGCCGCACACACCGCTGCTTGCCAGGCAGGAAGGACAGGAACTCGGGCTTCGCGCCGCAGTCCAGCCGAACCTGGCCTTTACCGCAGCGATCTACAATCTTTGGCAGCAATCGGAGACGATCATGGATCCGGACGTCGGCGTGGATGTCGCGGGACCGCCGAGCCGTCGTTATGGCTATGAAGTCAACGTGACCTATCAGCTCAATGCGCACCTGGAGTTCTACGGCAGCTATTCGGGCAATCACACGCGCTTTACGCGCGCATTCGACGATGGCACGGGTCACTCGGGCAGCTTCATCACGGATGCACCGGCCGCGACCGGTTCGCTCGCGCTGTACTTCAAGAATCTTGGGCCCTGGAGCGGCGGCCTTGACTACCGCTACCTCGGCAACTACCCGCTATCTTCGGGACCTTGCGTCAATTCCGCAGCCCTGCGGGACTTTCCCGGCGTGGCGACATCCTGCGCCAATGCGCCGACCGCATCCGGCCAAGTCAATGGCCGCGGATTTGGTGAGCTGAACCTCGACGCGCACTATGCATTTTCCGGCGGCTGGAGTGCCTCGGTCGGCATCTATAACCTGCTCAACAGCCGCGCAGCGGCGGCCGAGTTCTGGTACGTGGATCGGCTGCGATCTGAAATAGGGGCTTACCCCGAAGGACGCGCAGATATCCATGAGCATCCGCTCGAGCCCATCACGTTGCGATTCACGATCGCGAAGCAGTTCGGGCACTGATATTGCACTGGATAAACTAAGCGGAGGTCGATGCTTTTTACTTGCTTGAGCCTAAACTTTTCGGACCGAGCCGGTCAGGGGATATTGGACTTATCGGCGGGATGCTCGCTCGCATGCCGGTCCGCATCCAGCTCGAACCACATGGCGTTCAGGATCGCAAAAGCACAGGCGAGCCCGAGACCCAATATCCAGCTGAAATACCACATGATCGCTCCTCAGTAGCTCGTGTCGCTATTGGCTTCGATATACGCGCTCGTGACGGGTCCGCGCATGACCCGATAGACCCAGGCGGTGTAGGCCATCACGATGGGCAGGAAAATCATGACCGCAATCAGCATGAAGCCGAGCGTGCGCTGGCTGCTCGAGGCATCCCATATGGTCAGACTGCTTTGCGGGTATGAGGAGGATGGCAGCAGGAAAGGAAACAGGCTGATGCCCATCGTGCCGATGACCCCGGCGATACCGAGTGCGTTGACCAGGAATACGACGAGCCGCTGGCGCGCATTTGCCAGCAGCGCAACCAGCAGCGGGGCTGCAAGGCCCGTCAGTGGAGCGAGCAGGGCGAGTGGCCACCGCGCATAGTTAGCGAGCCATGCCCCGCTCCGGGCAATGGCGGTCTTGGCGAGAGGATTCGGTTCGCCGCCCGGCAAGGCGCCCGAGGTGATGGAAAATCCATAATGACTGCGCCAGAGCCAAAAGCCCGCGGCCAGGAACAGTGCGAACCAGGCGAGGGCGGCCACGCGCGATATCGCGCGCGCACGCGCTGCGACCGCAGCATCGGTCTTGATCGCAAGGTAGGCGGCGCCATGCGTCAGCAGCATCGCGACGCTAACAGCGCCGCATAACAGCGCGAACGGATTCAGCAGATCAACCAGGCCGAATTCGTAGCTCGCGCGCAGCTCGGAATCGAACCTGAACGGCACCCCCACCAGCAGGTTACCCATCGCGACACCGAACACGAGCGAGGGCACTGCACCGGCGATGAACAGCGCCCAATCCCACGAGCTTCGCCATCGCGCCCCGGGCATCTTGCTGCGAAACTTGATGCCGACCGGTCGCAGGATCAAGGCGCCCAGTATCAGCAGCATCGCGAGGTAAAAGCCCGAGAAGCTCGCGGCATACAGCGCGGGCCAGGCGGCAAAGATCGCCCCGCCCCCCAGGATCAGCCATACCTGGTTGCCCTCCCAGACCGGACCCACGGTATTGATCACGACCCGCCGCTCGGTATCGGTGCGCGCGATGAAGGGCAGCAGCATGCCGACGCCGAGGTCAAAGCCATCCATGATCGCAAACCCGCCGAGCAGCACACCGAGCAGCAGCCACCAGATGACTTTCAGCGTACTGAAGTCAGGCATCGGGGCTACCCCCGGGCGGTGCAGCCGGCCCAAGCCGCACGTATTTTCTGAGCAGATACACATCGATGATGGCAAGGACGGTATAGAAGAGCACGAATCCCGCGAGGCTGGTCGCCACGCTCGATACCGGAACCGGCGAGACCGCGAGAAAAGTCGGCAGGACCCCCTCGATGGACCAGGGCTGCCGGCCGTGCTCGGCTACGTACCAGCCGAGCTCCGCGGCGATCCATGGCAGCGGCAGCGTCCACAAGGCGATCTTTAAGAAGCGCCGGCGGTCAGCGATCTTGCGGCGAGCCGCGAGATAAAAGCCAAAAGCAAACAGCCCGATGAAAAAAAGACCCAGGCCCACCATGATGCGAAACGACCAGAAAATCTGC
Source organism: Gammaproteobacteria bacterium (assembly GCA_025355645.1). Taxonomy (GTDB): domain Bacteria; phylum Pseudomonadota; class Gammaproteobacteria; order Steroidobacterales; family Steroidobacteraceae; genus Bog-1198. The sequence goes on from JANXZG010000027.1 coordinate 77,877, forward strand.
GGCACATCGGGCACCGTACCCCAGGCCGCCTGGTCGATTTGCGCAGCGGTCGCCTTGGCCGGGTCATCGACATATTTACGAAGCAGCAGCGCATAACCCAGATCCTCGACGTGCGCGTCCAGGGTCTTGCGGGCCGCCGCATCGGTTGGATCCTGCCTCAGGACCCGCAGTGCCGAGGAGGCCGGGATGCCGTTGGCTATGCGCTCCTTCGCATGCGCGACCAGCTCATAGATCCCAGGCACCTCGGTATCGAGCGAGCGCGTGGCGATCAACCCGAGCGCCCAGGGCACCCGCAGGGCAGCGCGGGTCTCGTGGTTCGCCATGTCCGGAATCCCGAAGATCGTGAACGAGGCCGGGGCGGGTTCGGTATGCCATTCGCTCTCGATCGCGGCGAGCTTCATTTTCTGCTGCTCGGTGATCGTGTAGCCGCTCTCATCGCCGAGCACGACGACCGAGAGCGCCGAGGCGAGCCCGAAGCTGATCGCCACGGTCGCCGAGCGCTTGGCGAACTCGACATGCCGGCCCTTCAGCAGGTACCAGGCGCTGATCGCAAGCACGAATACAGCGCCGGTCACGTAGCCTGCGCTGACTGTATGCACGAACTTGCATTGTGCGACCGGGTTCAGCAGCACCTCCTGGATCGAGCTGAGCTCCATGCGCATGGTGCTGGAATTAAAGTGCGCGCCGATCGGATTTTGCATCCAGGCATTTGCGATCAGGATCCACAGCGCCGAGAGGTTGCTGCCGATCGCCACGAGCCACGTGACGATCAGGTGCTGGCGGCGGGACAGGCGCTCCCAGCCGAAGAAGAACAGGCCAATAAAGGATGCTTCCAGGAAGAAGGCCATCAGGCCCTCGATGGCCAGCGGCACGCCGAAGATATCGCCGACATAATGCGAGAAATACGCCCAGTTCGTGCCGAACTGAAACTCCATCGTGATCCCGGTCGCCACACCCATCGCGAAATTGATGCCAAACAGGACTCCCCAGAACCGCGTCATGTCGCGCCAAACCGGCCGCCCCGTCATGACATAGACGCTTTCCATGATCGCGAGCAGCACGGAGAGGCCGAGCGTCAGCGGAACGAACAGGAAGTGGTACATCGCCGTGATGGCGAACTGCAGGCGTGAGAGGTCGACGAGGGTCGCCGTGTTCATGGCGCGCTCGCGGAGGCTCGTGCGCCGATCAGCGCTGTCGCCGTGGCATCGGGACCGGATGCAGGGCGGTGCGCGGGGCTAAAGCACAACAGGTAGAGGGCCAGCAACAACAGCCCCTTCAGCGCAAGCGCGAGAAACACTTCACGCCCTGGGTGAGCGCTGCCGGATTCCGGTCCGCAATTTACGGCGATCTTCAACGGAAGCCCCGCGATGATTCGATGATAGCCATTCGATATTACGATCCTGCGCGCGCTCGCTGCATGCCTTACAGTCTTCCCTTTATCAGCCAATTACCAGCCTCTGCCGGCGCTCAGGGAGCCGATGAGTGGTTCGAGCTCGCCTGCGCCTGATCAACGTCCGCTCGGCACCCGCCCTTTTCTGGGGGAACTCACTTATTATCGGGACTGAGAATCGCAGCGCTGCGCAGGCCGGCGATTCCTGATCCATCAAGTACTGGAGATCCCGATGCGTATATCCCCGATGCGTTGGCGTGCGTTGGTTGCCATTTCCGCTTCACTGGCCGGGAGCACGGCCGTTGCTGCGGAGCCTGCGAAGGCTAGCGACTGCCCGAATGATGACAGCGGGCTCACCCTCCCCGCCGGTTTCTGCGCCACGGTCTTTGCCGACCGGGTCGGTCACGCGAGGCACCTGGTGGTCAATGCCAACGGGGTCGTCTACGTCAACACCTGGTCAGGCAATTATTATCCCAACGACGCGCTCCACGGCGGCGGTTTCCTGGTCGCGCTTCAGGACACCACAGGCAAGGGCAAGGCTGACAAGAATCAACGCTTTGGCGAGACGGTACAGAGTGGCGGCGCCGGTGGCACGGGGATCTCCATATATAAGAGTGCCCTGTATGCCGAGATCAACGACCGGATCGTCCGTTTCGCGTTACCCGTCGATTCCCTGGTGCCCAAGGATCCGCCGCAGACGGTCCTCTCCGGGCTGCCGCTCGGGGGCGATCATCCGATGCATCCGTTCGCGATTGATGCGGCGGGCGCCCTGTACGTGGATGTGGGATCGGCGACCAATTCCTGCCAGCCACAGAATCGTACCCTCGAATCCCCCGGCAGCAAGCCCTGCACTGAATTGCTGACGCGCGGTGGCATCTGGCGCTATGACGCGAACCAGACGGGCCAGAAATTCTCGCCCGCAGCCCGCTACGTCACCGGCATACGCAATGGCGAAGGATTTGGGGTGGATGCGGCCGGAAATCGAGTTTTCGTCACGCAGCACGGACGCGATCAGCTGCATTCGAACTGGCCTGCCATTTATCAGCTGAGCCAGGAGGCGACACTGCCGGCCGAAGAGCTGCTGCTGCTGAAGCAGGGCGGCGACTATGGCTGGCCAGAATGCTATTACGATTCGGGGCTGCACAGCCTCGTGCTGGCGCCGGAATACGGCGGGGATGGCAAGCGGATCGGTGAGTGCGCGGACAAGAGCGGGCCGGTCATGGATTTCCCGGCGCACTGGGCGCCCGACGGCATGGCGTTCTATGACAAGCCGCAATTTCCCGCCCGCTACCATAACGGTGTGTTCATCGCATTCCACGGATCCTGGAACCGCGCGCCCTTTGCACAGCAAGGCTACAACATCGTATTTCAGGCCCTTTCGGGCGATAAAGCCGCAGGCCAGTGCGAGATCTTTGCGGACGGCTTCGCCGGCGCCGAGCGATCGCCCGAGAAGGCCCGGCACCGGCCCACCGGCTTGGCGGTCGGACCCGACGGAGCGCTCTACGTCTCGGATGACATTGCCGGACGGATCTATCGGATTGTGTACCACGGAAATCCGCTAGCCTCAGCGGATGCCATCAAGCCCGTGCCGTGCCCGAGCTCCTCTTCAGCGGCTGGAGATATCCTGGCCGCCACCTCAAATCCGCCGGAAGGTACGCATGCAAACGCCGGCGTACGTGACGTCGCCAGCCTGCCGCTTCCCGATGGGATAACGCGGGATACGCTGGCACTCGGCGATCGCATCTATCACGGACAAGTGGGCGGCGCGACCTGCACGGGTTGCCACGGATCAGGCGCCACGGGCACGCCCTTGGGGCCTGACCTGACCAGCAACCGTTGGCTCTGGAGCGATGGCACGCCTGCGGCGATTGCCGCAACCATCCGGGTCGGCGTCAGCACGCCCAAGAACTATCACCAGCCGATGCCGGCCATGGGCGGCGCGCAGCTGAGTGCCGACCAGGTCTCTGCGGTGGCTGCGTACGTCTGGGCCTTGAGCCAAGCTGCGAGCAGCTTGCCTACGACGCTCGCGATTCCCGGCGAGAAGATTTATCCCGAGAGCATTACGTCGGCGGCCGACGGACGGATCTTCATCGGCAGCATCACGGGGCGCGAGATCTTCATGGTGGGGCCGGGAGCAGCCACTGCTGAGCATTGGATAGCCGCCGACAGCGAGCCGACGCTCGGTGTGTACGGCGTCTTTGCCGACAACAGGTCGCATACCCTGTGGGCGTGCTTCTCGTCCTTTCCCGGATCGAAGGGCACGCAGGCCCCATCCGTGCTCCGTGCCTTTGACCTGACGAGCGGCAAGTTGAGGGCCCGCTATCCACTGCCGACCGCGGGCGCGTTTTGCAACGATATCGCGGTTGGCGCCGACGCATCGGTCTACGTCACCGACAGTGAGAACATGGAAGTCGATCGCCTCGCGCACAAGGGCGCAAAGCTTGCGCCCTGGGCGGGCCATGGAAGCTTTGGTCCAAAAGGCGGCGTCATCGACGGGATCTCGATCATCGGCAATCGCCTGTTCGTCAATACGCTGATGACGAACAAGATCTTTGCCATGGCAATAGGAGCCGACGGTAAGGCGGGCTCCGTGATCGAGGTCGCCTTAAGCCGCAGCATCGATCGTCCGGATGGCATGCGCAGCTTCGGCAAGGGCCTGCTGCTCGTGGAAAGCGGCGGCCCTGGCCGGCTGGCGAAACTTAAAGTGACCGGCAGTTCCGGGACGCTCACGACATTAAAGGACGGGTATGCTGAAGGACCGGTGTCCGTAACGGTTCTCGGCACGACGGCCTATGTGCTGGAGGGGCAGCTGCAGGGACTGTTTGGTCCGGCGGATCCGGGCTTTGTCGCCCAGCCCTATCGTGCGAGCGCGCTTGAGGTCGGAAAGCCGTAGCAATCGCGCCCCAACGGGGCCAAAGTGTCAGGCCGTCAGCAGCTCCTCGAAAAATCCGCCGATCTGGCGGGCGCGGTCGATGAAGTGGATCTCGAGGATCCAGTGACGCAGTCGGCCCTGGGCGTCCGGTTCGCGCAGCAAGACTTCATTGCCGCTGCGTATTGAAAAACGCTTTGGGTCCGGCGTCCGCTCATGCGGAAAGTGGCCGATCAGGTGGCCTGCGGTCTGCGCGCCAAATTCCCAGCCCAGCGGCTTTGCGAGGCCCGCCACAAAGTCGTAGAGCGCTCCGCAGGTCAGCTGGGGCGTTGCACGATATAAATCCTTGCCGCGCTTGAACGCGACCGCAAGGTCTGCAACCAGGCGGTGCTTGTCAGGATCGGAGCCCACGACATGAGTGCGGCCAAAGTCCGCTTCCCAGTGGTCAAATACCGGTCCGAAATCCAGGTACACAATGTCGTCCGCGGTAATGCACCGATCCGCCGGATCGTCATAGTAGGTCAGCAGCGTGTTCGGCCCGGATCGCACCACGCGTTTATGCCAGTGACGCTTAAGGCCAAAGCGCGACCGCGCGATACCGTGGATTTCCGCGGTCAGTTCACTCTCGGTCTTGCCAGCTTTGATCATCCCGCCATTGATCACCGTAGCGAACAGCAGTTCCGCCTTGGCCTGCGCCTCGCGCAGCGCGGCTGAAATGGGATCCATGGCCTGCATCGGTGTGTTCACGTCGTTTAATTGCATTGCGTCGTGCATCTTGCCGGCTGGAAAATGCAGATAGCCACTGAATGATGCATGCGAGCATTGTATGAGATCGGCAGATCCTTGGGGTATCTGGTGTTCCCGGGCAAGCCGGCTGATAACATGGCGGCGAAACCGTCGAGTTTGATCGTATCTGCAAGGGGCTAGGAATGATTCAAATCACACCGATAAGGCTCTCTGAGCGGGCGCGCTGGGGCGAGCTGTGGCGCGAGTACCAGCGCTTCTACGGCATCGAGATCGCGGCAACGATCACGGAGAGTACCTGGCAACGCCTGCATAATGGCCGTATACACGGCCTCGCTGCCCGCACGTCGGCCGATGAGCTCGTCGGCATCGTGCATTACCTCTTTCACGAGGATACCTGGGCGAAGGAGCCGGCCTGCTACCTGCAGGATCTGTATGTGGACCCGAAAATGCGCGGCACGGGTTGCGGGCGCCTGCTGATCGAGGCGGTAGCCAAGGCGGCTAAGGCCGCCGGATCAAATACTCCGTACTGGCTGACCCATGAAAACAACGCCGTCGCGCGCCAGTTGTATGAGCGCCTGGGCAAGAATCACGGTTTCATCCAATATACCTTTGTGCCGCCCGGGGATGCGCCTCGCGTCAATTGATCGCCTCCGGCGTCCCGACCAACACCGGTTGCTCGCGATAGAGCGCGGGAAACAGCCGCCGGAAATTGTCGATCTTGGGTTGATCGTTGATCCGAATGTAAAAAGAACCCGGGTTGTGCACGAGGTAATCCTGGTGATAATTCTCGGCCGGATAGAAACCCTTGAGCGGGTCAACTCGGGTCGCAATCGCGCGCGGGAAGGCATGGGACTGCTCGAGCTGGCTGATATAGCCTTCTGCGATGTGCTTTTGCGCCTCATCGGCATAGAAGATCGCCGAGCGGTATTGCGTGCCCACATCCGGCCCCTGGCGGTTGACCTGCGTCGGGTCATGCACGACTGACAAGGCGATCTGCAGGATCTGGCCGTAGGAGATCTGCGCCGGGTCGAACAGGATCTCGACGGACTCCGCATGGCCCGTGGCCCCGGAGCTCACGGTTTCATATTGCGCGCTTGCCGCGCCGCCGCCCGCATAGCCTGCCAGCACCTTCTGCACGCCGCGCACATGCTCGAAGACTCCCTGTACGCCCCAGAAGCAGCCGCCCGCGAGCACGGCTGTCTGCACGGCTCCTGCCTGCTTCGGGTTATCGAGCGCGGGGGCTGCGATGACGACGGGTGCTTCCGCACCAAGCACGGGCCAGCGCCATAGTGAAAATCCAACGGCGGCCACCGCAACGATCGCGATCAGTTTGATCTGCCAGGGGTTAAGGAAATTTTTCATGGATTATCCAAAGGTGAAGGCATAGGCCTGGGCGTCGCCGCCCAGGAATTCGATTGAAAAGACATGCTCGCCGACATTCGTGGACTGGCGGATCAGCTGGTACAGGCGCTCCTCGCGGATGATGCCCTCGCCATGAGCATCCGTGTCTGCGCCATGGTTCGCGCCGGGCGCGGCACCATCGAGCTGCACGCGAAAGCGGACAGGTGCTGCGCCCGTACCCGGACCCAGCACCAGGTGCAGGTCGCGTGCGAAGAACCGATACACAATTTTTCCGGGCGCCTTCTCCAGCACCGCCTTCTGGCCTTCGATGGTCCAGGATCCGGCGAGCGCCCATTGATTGATGCCCATGTCGCTCGGAGCGGAATAAAGCTGCAAATGATCGCGCACCACCGGCTCAGGGGAAGCAAAGCTTTGCGCACGCCGGTAGCCGATGTAGGTCTCCGGCGACAGGACGTGGGCTTCATCCGCGGGCGCCTCGGCGCCGGTGCCCTTGGCGACCGTCATGCCTGCCGGCGGTAGACTCGTGTAGCCGGCCTCGATCAGCATTTGGCGGATCGTCTGCTCCGACTCCCGGTAGTTGCCCTCGCCAAAATGATGACTCCTGATGGCACCGGTCGCGTCGATGAAATAATGCGCGGGCCAGTACTGGTTGTGGAATCCCCGCCATATCGCATAGTCATTATCGAGCGCCACAGGATACGTAATGCCAAGCTCACGGATGGCGCGCGCGACGTTGGCCGGATCCTTTTCAAATGCAAACTCCGGCGCATGCACGCCGATGACGACGAGGCCGTAATCCTTGTATTTCTCGTACCAGGCCTTCACGAAGGGCAGGGCGCGCAGGCAATTGATGCAGGAATACGTCCAGAAATCGATCAGCACGACCTTGCCGCGCAATCCTTCCGGGGTTAGCGCAGGGGAGTTCATCCAGGACACCGCGCCGCTGAGCGAAGGTATGTACCCCTCGACCGCCAGGTCACTCTTGGCGGCAACCGGCAGGCCGTCGACTGGATGTATGGTCTCGATCAGGGACTGCTCCAGGCGCGTGGTCCCGGCGAGCGACACGCGCGTGAGTACGCCGCTGTCCGCACCCGTCGCGATCGCGGCGAGCGCGAGCAACACGCCAACGCCAAGCGCGCGCCGTATCCATTCACCGGTGCCGAGGAATCGCTTCAGCGCGGCGAATACCCTGCCGCCGGCCAGTATCGCCACCGCGAGCGAGGCCGCTGCGCCCGCAGCGTAGGCAAAAAGTAACGCGGTGGTATGGGCGCTGGGACCGGATAGCGCGGCACCGGTCAAGACCAGCCCTAAGATCGGGCCTGCGCAGGGGGCCCACAGGAATCCCGTTGCGACACCCAGCAGCAGGGAGGGGATCACGCCGGATTTCGGCTCGCCGTTGGCGCCCGGAGAGATGAGCCGGTTGCCGAGCGCGATGAATGGCCGCGACATCCAGTCTGCCAGCCGTCGTGACAGCAAGGTCGCGGCAAATGCCGCCAGCATTACCATCGCGATGATGCGTCCATATTGATTGACGCGCACCGCCCAGGCGCCGCCGACCGCGGCAAGCGTCGCGATACCCGCGAACGTGCCGGCCATGCCCACAAGCATCGGCAAGCCACTAGTCAGGAATTTCTGCTGCGATCGGGCAAACACAAACGGCAGCACCGGCAGGATGCAGGGGCTCAATATCGTGAGCACGCCGCCAAGGAATACCAGCAACACCAGGATCATATTTATCGTCCGCGCTATCTGCTCGTAATGCCCGGCAGCAAGGCCGCAGCCGCAGGGCCACTCCATGAATAAATCGGGTTTCCGAGGATAAAGACCGGACGCGCGGGCGTTAAATTTCAGGTCTTTTGCAATTTTTAGCGAACGATTCCCGCGGCCTACCGCGCTCCTCGAAGGAGGGCCTCAGACCATCATATTCTCCGGCACCGGGGCCGCGATAGCCACTTCGCGGCGCGGGTGCAAGCCGCACTCGCGTGATTCCGTGCGCTCCCACCACCAGCGTCCTGCGCGCGGATCCTGGCCCGGGCGTGTCGCACGTGTGCACGGCGCGCAGCCGATGCTGGGATAGCCGCGATCGTGCAAGGCGTGATAGGGCAGGTCCTTGGCTTTGAGGTAATCCCAGATGTCCTTTTCCGACCAGTCCAGCAGCGGGCTTAGTTTGTACAGGTTGTACATCGGGTCCCATTCGACGGGAGCGGCAAGCGCACGACTAGCCGAATGGCCGCGTCGTATGCCGGTGACCCACGCGCCATGGCCCGCAACCGCGCGCCGGAATGGCTGCACCTTGCGAATGCCGCAGCAGCCGTGGCGCTGCTCGACGCTGTCGCGAAAACCATTGACGCCGTTCTCATCCACCCAGCTCTCGAGCGCTAGCGCGTCTGGATGGTACATGCGCAGCCTGCGGCCATAGCGGGCCTGCAGCTTCTCGATCAGCTCATGGGTCTCGGGAAACAATCGCCCGGTGTCGATGCTGAAAATCCCGATTTGCGGCACCTCGCCGCAGATCAGGTCCGTCAGGACGATTGATTCCGGCCCTAAGCTGCTGGCATAGCAGACACTTTTGTATGCAGCGAGCGCGGCGCGCAGCTGCGCAGTTGTCGCCTCGGCGCGCAGGCGCAGCTCCTTGGAAATATCCGGCATGAAGGCTCTCGAATAATCGTTGAGCCAACACTGTAACGAGGTACGTGCGGATCGAAAATGACCGATTGCTTATGTGCACATGCACTTTCGTGCTAGCGCAAAAACGCAATTCGGGGCCCGCTTGAGGTCATTACTGGCGGGTTCAGGGATGCAGTGAGGGCGGCTTGGCGTGCTGCGTGACGAACGCTGCGAACCCGCGCAGGAATTCGCGCAGCTGCTCCTGGGCGGCTTTGTCCTTGAGCAGGCCATCTTCCCCGAAAGCGGTGTTTGCCTTGGCAATCATGATGCGCCCGCCGGTCCATAGAGTTGTGCGCAAGGCTTTCAGCACTGGCAGCCAGGCCGCCTGCGACAAGATCGTCCCGTAGGCACCCTGGGAAGCGCCGATCAGGGCGACGGGCTTTGCGCCAAACACGCGCGGCACATCTGCCGGCGGCCGCGACAGCCAATCGATGCCATTTTTGAATACGCCCGGGATCCCGGCATTGTATTCCGGAGTGGCGAGCAACAGGCCGTCGGCTGCGATGATCGCGGATTTCAGTGCGACCACGGCCGGCGGAATGCCGGCATTCGCCTCGATATCGCCGTCGTAAAGCGGAATGCCGTGAAGTGTCTTGAGCTCGAGCACCGAATCCGGCAGCGAGGCCTGCGCGGCGCGCAGCAGGGCGGTATTAAAGGAGCCCTGCCGCAAGCTTCCCGAGATGCCGAGCAGCTTGATCACACGCTGCCACGAGCGCCCGGCAGATCGAACACCAGCAGCTCGGCCCCGCTGCCGCCGTGGATGTCGAGACTCGCCGGTGAATCAAGCATCGCGGCATCCCCCGCACTGAGCGATGCGTCATTGACCTGAAGTGAACCTCGCGCCAGGTGCAAATACAGCGATCGCCCCGGCTTCGCTGCATACGAGGCGCGCTCAGCACCGTCGAAAAGCCCTGTATACATTTTTGCGTCCTGGTGGAGCTGCACGGACCCGTCCGCACTGTCGGGGGAAGCGACCAGTTTCAGCTTGCCACGCCGTTCAGTCCGCTCGAAATGTTTTTGCTCATAGCCCGGCGCGATACCGCGCGCCGACGGGATAATCCAGATCTGCAGAAAATGCACGGGCTCCGTCGGCGAAGGGTTCATTTCGCTATGCGTGACGCCGGAGCCCGCGCTCATGCGCTGCACATCGCCGGGGACGATCACGGAGCCGTTCCCCATGGAGTCCCGATGACCCAGTTGCCCTTCGAGTACGTAGCTCAGGATCTCCATGTCGCGATGCGCATGCGTGCCGAACCCCTTGGCCGGTTGTACGCGATCCTCATTGATGACCCGCAACACGCTGTATCCCATGTGCGCCGGATCGTAATAATCGGCAAACGAAAAGCTGTGGCGGGATTTCAACCAGCCATGATCGGCAAGGCCGCGTTCTTCACTGCGTCGGATGGTCAGCATAAATGGATCTGGGCACTCGCGAGCCGGGCGATCAAGCTACCAGATATAGGGCCGGCATTGCCCGCATTCAATATCCAGGCCGCGCACCCGCCATGAAGGCCTTGCGCTCTTAAGGGGCAGTCGTCAGCAGCCCGCGCTCGACCAGCACGGGCGGGCGGCGATGATGGGTGGATTGCTCCCAGCCATAGGCGATGCCGAGCAGGTCGCCGTCCTTCCAGGGGCGGCCAGAGAATTCGAGCCCAAATGGCAGGCCGCCGGGATAAAACCCGCCGACGACGACGACCGCAGGCACGCCCAGCATGTTGACCCAGCTGGTTGCGGAATGGGGACCCTCGGAAAGGCGCCCGTCCTGTGCCATCGTTTCATCGACAGGCGGCATCTGGATCGCCGGATACACATAGCCATCCAGGTGCAGCCGCCCGAGTGGTTCCAGGTACAACTCCATCGCGCGCCGGCGCGGATCAAAATATCCCGCCTTCGACTCTGGGGAAATTTCAACGTCGGTCTGCGTGATGACCACATCGCCATAATGCGAATCACCGGGCTCCTGCCCGATGATGGCCTCGCCCAGCGCTGAACCCAGCGCTTGCTTGTACTCGGCGGCGGAATGGTATTGCGCGGGTCCGAAATTCTTGAGGAACTGATCAGTCCCTTCAAGCACGTACGGGTAGGTGCTGATACGGCTCGCCGTTTGCGCAAAGCTTTCCGGCAGGATCGACTCATCCATGATGACGGTGGCGCCCGCGGCGCGCAGCTCAGCGACTGACTTCATGAACGCAGCTTGCGTGGACGCCTGCAGCGGCTGCGCCGCGGCTGCCTCGAGCTTGGCTGCGGCTGCATCGCTCACCGCGCCTGGCACGCCATGAAAAGGTATGCCAATGCCCTTCAGGATGAACGCCGGCACGCCAAAGCGCTTGCCGCGCAAGGCATCGGGCTTCAGGTACTGGGTATAGGGCCCCGGCTGGGCCTTGGCGGCCGAGCCTGCCGTTGCCGCATCCTGTGGATCCTCCGCCGCCATCACGGAAAGTGCGATGGCCGCATCGGTCACATTGCGGGCGATGGGTCCGGTGTTGTCGAGCAGCCAGTCGAGCGGGGCAATCCCGGCGATGCTGACCAGCCCGCGCGTCGGAAATACACCGATCAGGGCGCTCGTGGCCGCGGGCATGCGGATCGAATTGCCGGTATCGGTGCCCGTGCCAAGCACAGCCATATTGGCGGCGAGCGCAGTGACGATGCCACCCGAAGAGCCGCCCGGGGAGAAGCGTACGTCGTAGGCGTTGCCGGTGCGACCGAAGGAGCTGCTGCGGTTCGTATCGCTGTTGGCGAAATCCGGCATATTCGCGTGGCCGAGTATGATAGCGCCCGCCGCGCGCAGTTTTGCAACGATCGGGGCATCCTTCGGCGCAATCAGTTCATGGCCCGCGATCGTATAGCCCGACCAGCCATCACTCGTTACCTGGCCCTCGATGCTGGTATTAGCCTTGATGACGATGGGCACGCCCCACAGCGGCCCATGATTGACCGCTCCGCGTGCCGCATCCAGATCTTCGTGCGCCGCCTGCGCCAGCGCGTCCGGTTCCATCAGCGTTTCGATCGAGCGGTAGATGCCGTCATACCGGTGTATGCGAGCAAGGTGCCAGTTCACGACCTGCGTGACCGTGTACTTGTGTTGGCGGTAGAAGCTTTGCAGCTGCGCGACGCTGACCTCCATGAGGTCCTTGTCCATCGCAGAAGAGGCGGCGCTGCTGGCGAGGCAGGCAGGCGCCAGCGCGAGCGCGGCGCAGCACAGCAGGGTCCTTGGGATGGGTGGGCTTCGGGTGGGCAAGGTCGGATGATGATATCACCGGGGTATCTGCTATCTTTGCGGGTCGAAGCACTAAATAAAGAAGGGATCCCTGCCATGACCATATCCATTCGACCATCGTTCGTCACCGCAGCTGTAATGGGCTGCCTGCTTGCCGGTTCAGCGTGGGCACTGGGGGTCAATGATCTGACGAACCAGGAAGCATCCAGCGGTATCCGCGGGGCACTCGCGCAAGGCGCATCGTCCGCCGTCGGCAAGCTTGGCGTACCCGGAGGGTTTTCGAACAACCCAAAGGTCAAAATCGGACTGCCGCGCGCGCTCGAACAGCTCGCGGCCGGCATGCGGATGATCGGCCGCGGCAAGGATGCTGACGAACTGGTCGCCAGCATGAACCAGGCGGCCGAGCAGGCGGTGCCGCAGGCGAAGCCGCTATTGATTCACGCCGTCAAGAGCATGAGCTTTGCAGATGCCAAGGGTATCCTGACCGGCGGCGATAATTCGGTGACAAACTTCTTCAAGGATAAGACTTCCGCGCAGCTGGCGGTGAAATTTCTTCCCGTCGTCAAGCGTGTCACGGATCAGGTCGGCCTCGCGCAAAAATACGACCAGTTCGCCGGCCAGGGCGCGAAGCTCGGGCTTATCAAGGGCGATGCCGCTAACGTGGAGCAGTACGTCACCGACCGGGCGCTGGACGGCCTTTATCTGATGATCGGCGAGGAAGAACGCGCGATCCGGCAGAACCCCGCCGCCGCGGTCAGTTCCGTGGTCTCGAAGGTATTTAGCGCGTTGCGCTGAGCGATGATGGCTGAGCCTGTCAAGGTCGCGGAGCCTGAGCCTCAAGCCGCGGGGTTCCAGTGGATGGGCGCAGGTAAATGGCTGTGGCCGCTGCTAGCGCTGTGCGCGATCGCTTTTTTCCTTGCGCTGCATTATCTGCGGCCGGCGCCGCCGAACACCCTGACCATCGCCAGTGGTACGCCGGGAAGCCGGCTAAATCTCTCCGCCCTGCAGTACCAGAAGATCCTGAAACGCAGCGGCATCACGCTCAAGGTACTGACGACCGAAGGTTCCCTCGATAACCTGGACCGCCTGCGCTCGCCAAGCTCCGGCGTAGATATTGCCCTGGTGCAGTCCGGGATTACCCCGGCAGACGAGATTGGCGACCTGGTCTCCCTCGGCAGCGTGTTTTATATCCCTCTGACCGTTTTCTACCGCAGTCCACATCCGCTTGAGCGCCTCTCGGAGCTACGCGGCCATCGACTCTCGATCGGCCCCGAGGGCAGCGGCACGCGCGCGCTGACGCTCGCGCTGCTGAAGGCCAATGGCATCCGCGTGGGCGAACAGACGGAGCTAGAGGATCTCGATGGGCCGGACGCGCGGGCAGCGCTCCTGAGCGGCAAGGTCGAGGCGATATTCCTGACGGGAGACTCGGCGACGTCCGAAGTCATTGGTGAAATGCTGCATGCGGCGGGGGTCCGCCTTTTCGATTTCCAGCAGGCGGACGCTTACGTGGGCCGTTTCCGGTATCTGTCCAAGCTGGAAATCCCGGCGGGTGGATTTGACCTCGGGGAGAACCTGCCGCCAGCGCAGCTCAGTTTACTGGCCCCGACGATCGAACTCGTGGCCCACTCCAACCTGCATCCGGCACTATCGGATTTGTTGATCGAGGCCGCGACTGAAGTCCATGGCCACGCTGGTCTGTTCCAGAATCCCGGGGAGTTTCCCTCGCCACGGGCCAGTGAATTCCCGGTCAGTGCCGACGCCACGCGTTTTTACAAGTCGGGGAAGAGCTTCGCCTATCGGTACCTGCCGTTCTGGCTCGCCACGCTGTTCGATCGAGCGCTGGTCGTGATGGTACCGTTGTTGCTGGTCGTGATTCCGATCATCCGTTACATTCCGGAGCTCTACAACTGGAACATCCGGCGCCGCATCAACCGCCGTTATGGACAACTGATGGCGCTTGAGCGCAAGTCGCTCGGGGATTTTACCGCCAAGCAGCGCAAGGCGCTGCTTGAGCAGCTGGCTCGCATCGAAAAATCCGTCATTGCGCTAAAGATGCCTGGCTCGCATGCCACCCAGCTGTACGCTCTGCGCCAGCACATGCAATTCGTCCGCGATAATCTTGCTCCCTCAGCCAAGGACCCGTAAATGTCAACGGTACCCGAATCCCGTCCACGTGTTGGCTGGTTGCGACCAAAGAACCTGCTCTTTGCCGCGGTCGTCCTGATGATGTCCTACGTCGTGGTGCACAACGAGGGCTTTCTCATCGACGGCGCGAACGATGAATGGAAACACATCGAGTCGTTCAAATGGTGGCTGCTGTTCCATGGCAGCGCGGGCGCCTGCGCACTGCTGCTCGCCCCCTTGCAATTCTCCGACCGGTTGCGTGGCCGCTTCACGAAGCTGCATCGCGTGATCGGGCGCATCTATGTCACGGCGGTCTTCGTGCTTGCCCCGATAGGCAACTACATCCAGTACCTGGATGAGAAACTCGGCTTTTCACGCGCCTTTACGCTTGCCACGACCGTTGACGCGCTGTTGCTGATGACGACCACCGGCTTAGCGTTTTACTTCATCCGCAAGCGCAAGTTCCAGCAGCACCGGATGTGGATGACACGAAGCTATGCCGTCGCGCTGGTGTTCTTCGAGGTCCGCCTGGTCTCAGGCGTACTCGGGCTCGATGACAGCAACGGCGCGGGCGAGACCATCATCTGGGTCTGCCTCGCGCTCGCCATTCCGATCGCCGATGTGATCCTGCAGGCCCAGGACTCGTGGCGGTCTCGCGTGCTTCCCAAGGGGTAAAGAACCGGGCCTTTTCAGCGCTGGCCGCGCGGGAGCGTTTTCATGAAATTTGAGCTCGAACCAATAGGCGTCGTGGACGCGATGCGCCCGCATGCAGAGGATGATTTCTGGGCCGGTGAAGAGTCCTGCATCAAATTAGCAGAGGCCTTCAAGGCGGACGCCGTGGCCGGGCTTGACTCGTTCTCACACGTTGAGGTGCTGTTCCTGTTCCATCAGGTTAACCCGGCCGATATCGTGTCGGGCACTCGCCATCCTCGCAACGATGTCCGCTGGCCTGCCGTGGGGATCTTTGCGCAACGCGCCCGGAACCGGCCGAACCGGCTTGGCAGCACGATTTGCAAGATCATGCGCCTGGAGGGGAACCGGCTGTACGTTTCGGAACTGGATGCGATCGACGGCACGCCCGTGCTGGATCTCAAACCGGTGATGGCCGAATTCCTGCCACGGGTACCTGTCAGGCAGCCGGCCTGGTCGCACGAACTGATGCAGCAATATTGGCTCAAGCGCGGGTGAGTGCTGCATACGAGTTAAAGTCGATCGCAGCGTAACGTCCAACCCGGACAAATTGCGATTTAGCGGCGACCGCGCTGCTGAGCTCAAGGTCGAACAGGAAATGCTGGCCGCGGTGAGCGCCCATTCCCGGCATTTCAAAGATAGGCGGCTTGCGAGTTACAAGCGCTTTTACCCTTGTTTTTGAGGCTCTGCTGCTATCCGCAGGAGCGCATATACGACATAAGATTTTGCAATGTGACCCGGTTATCACAAATTTCTGATCTGCTTTTGCACTCGCGCACTGGAGGGCTGATGCTACAGCCCTGGAGTTCAAACAAGGACGGAACGCTGATGAAAGCCAAGGTTAATACGCTGTTTGCATTGTCGCTGCTGGCTTTTGCCCCAACGGTATTTGCGCAGTACACCCTGACCCTGACCGGTGTTGGCGATGGCGCGGTATCGAACGGCGTGTTCGTCAGCCCTTACGTTGGAACCATCCAGCAGGGTACGAGCTCGGGTCCGACGACCTACACGGGCTACATGGTTTGTGATGACTTCACGACGGAGTCCTACCTCAATACATCGTGGGCAGCGACCGAGACGGCATCCGGCGCATTGGATGGCACGGAAAAATTCACCGGATCCGTGATGTTCCAGGGCACGAACTATACTGCGCAGCAGGCGTACAACGCGGCGTCCTGGCTCGCAACCCAGCTCGTATTGCCAGGCAACGTCACGAACGCGGCTGCGCAGACCAACCTCTCGTTCGCCATCTGGAATATCTTCGACAGCGGCAATGCCAGTTCGAGCGCGGCGGTGGCGGCACTGGAGCAGACTGCCTTCACGACGTACGACAACACCGTGCAAAGCAGCGTATCGGTCTACACGCCGTCATCGAGCAATCCGAACGGCAAGAACCAGAGCCAGGAGTTCCTCGTCGTGAACCCGAATGCGGCGCCGGAAATTGATCCGACGTCGGCAGCGAGCGCTTTGACGCTGCTGTTGGGTGGTTTGGTAGTGATTCGCGGCCGCAAGCTGCGCGCCTAAAAATAAAGCCCGCTAGGGGGATAACGACAGGGCCGCGCAAGCGGCCCTTTTCTTTACTGCGGCCGTGAGCGCCGCGGCCGATACGATATAATTTTCAGCCTCCAGTGACGGCGGGGATGAACATATGGCCAGAAGCGCTCTCTTTGCGATCCTGCGCGCGACCTCATGCGCGCTCGCCCTGGCCGCGTCGGCCAGCAATCCGGCGCTTGCCGAGCGTCGCGCGATCCTTGAGCAGATCGCCCTGCCGCATCCTTATTACTACCACGAGATGTACCTGCCGCAGCTGACCGCCGGCCCGAGCAGCGTGGCTTTCGCCCCGGACTCGCAGGATCTCGTGTACTCAATGGGAGGCTCCCTGTGGCGCCAGCGCCTCGACTCAACGACGGCGGTGCAGCTGACCGACGGGCCGGGCTACGACTACCAGCCGGACTGGTCGCCGGATGGGCGCAGTATCGTCTATGCTTCGTACAACCACGATGCGATTGAACTGCGATTGCTGGATGTCGCAAGCGGTACATCGCGCCAGTTGACCCAGGGCGGGGCAGTCAATGTCGAGCCGCGCTTTTCGCCCGACGGCACACGGATCGCCTATGTATCGACTTCTTACAACGGGCGCTTCCACATCTTCATCGCCCCGGTTTCAGCCGCCGGCTTAGGGCCAGCCGTGAGGATCACGGGGGAGACCAAGAGCCCGCTGCGCCGCTACTACTATAGTGCGTATGACCATGAGCTCAGCCCGGTCTGGACGCGCGACGGCACATCGATCATCTACGTCTCAAACCGCGGGCACATTTATGGCACGGGTGGGTTCTGGCAGGCTGAGGCTCATGCGGGCAGCGAAGCCAGGGAGCTGCATTACGAGGAGACCAACTGGCGGGCGCGTCCGGATGTGTCCCCGGAGGGCACACGCCTGGTCTACGCGTCCTACCTGGGTCGCAATTTCCACCAGCTATGGCTGATGCCGGCAGCGGGCGGCGATGCATTCCCGATTTCTTATGGAGAGTTCGATGCGGTCGGGCCGCGCTGGGCCCCGGACGGACACACCATCGCCTATATTTCGAATGCCAGCGGTGGCCTTGAGCTGATGTTGCATGAGGTCGCTGGCGGCGCCGAACGTGCCCTGCAAATCGCCGCGCGGAAATACCTCGCGCCCACAGGCTTTTTGCAGCTGACACTGAAGGATGCGGATGGCGCCCCGGGCGCCGCGCGACTATCGGTGACGGACGCACGCGGGAAGTTTTATGCGCCCGCCACCGCCTGGATCCATGGCGATGACGGATATGACCGCGCGGAGCGGAACTTCGAGGCGCATTATTTCCATGCGCGCGGCACCGTGACGCTCGAGGTGCCCGCTGGCGCGGTCAAGGTCGAGATTGTGCGCGGTTTTCGCCAGCCGCTCGAGTCGCACACCGTGACGATTGCCGCAGGCGCCACTTCCGAGCTTGCAGCGAGCGCGGCGCGGGTTTCCTCTGCGGCCGCCGGCGGCGGGCGCTGGGTCAGTGGCGATGTCCACGTGCATATGAACTATGGCGGCCTATATCGCAACGTCCCGGCGCATTTGATTGAGCAGATGGCAGCCGAGGATCTGGACATCGTGCATGCACTGATCGTGAACAAGGAGCAGCGCTTCCCGGACATCGCCTACAGTGGCCGCGGGATCGATGCCGCCTCGACGCCAGAGCGCATCGTGATGCATGGCCAGGAGTTTCATACCAGTTACTGGGGACACTTAGGCATCCTCGGCCTGTCGGGCACCACCTTGCTGCCAGGCTACAGCGGCTACGCGAATACCGCGGCAGCGAGCCTTGTGCCGACCAACGCGGACGTCGCTGACCTGGCGCATGCGCGCGGCGCATTGGTGGGTTATGTGCATCCATTCGACGAGGACCCGCACCCGTTTGATGCCAAAGAATCGCTCAGCAATGAACTGCCGATCGACGTCGCCCTGGGGAAAGTCGACTACATTGAAGTCGGCGGATTCTCGGACTATGCCGCAACGGCCGCCGTGTGGTACCGGCTTCTGAACCTAGGGTTCCGCCTGCCGGCGGCAAATGGCACGGACGCTATGACCAATTTCGCCTCGCTGCATGGCCCCGTGGGGACCGACCGCGTCTACGTGCGTGTCAGCGACGGCCCACTGTCCGTGTCCGAGTGGCTCGGCGCCTTAAAATCAGGCCGCAGCGTCGCGACCGATGGACCACTGCTCGATTTCACGCTGGGCGGCCTGCCGATAGGGTCGGACCTCGCGCTCCCGGCAGCAAGCGCAGCCGTGCCGTTTACTGCGCACCTGTATTCAATCGTGCCGCTCGATCACCTTGAGCTCGTGTGCAATGGCAGCGTCGTGCGAAAATTAAAGCTTCAAGGTTCGCGCACCGCCACGGACTTTTCCGGCACAGTGCCGCTGCGGCAAAGCGGCTGGTGCCTGCTGCGTGCGACCAGCGACAAGGCGGAATATCCGGTTTTGGATAAATACGTATACGCGACGACGAGCCCGGTGTACGTGACCGTGGCGAGCCAGAAACCGCACTCAAGCGTGGATGCAAAGTATTTCATGGCCTGGATCGATCGGGTCACGGACGCAACGAATGCGTATCCTGACTGGAATACTGCAGGCGAAAAGGCCGCGGTGCTCGCGCAGCAAAAGTCCGGCCGCGCCGAATTCGAAAAGATGCAATAGCCCGGCTACTTCCTTACGCAGTTCCGGCGGTGTCTGCATTCCGCCAAAGTTGGCGCACGCTGGTAGGAATCGACGGCCGCAAAGCAGCCAAACAAAATCCTGGATTTAGCCGATCAAGCGGGCTACAAAGGTTTAGCACCCTCTCGGCGATCAGCGGATCGCCGATCCTGGCGGAATTCCCCGACCGGCAACTGAGGCTATGTTAATCGCGTCTGTCGTTCCATGAATGACCGTGCGTCACTCGTCGATTGCAGCAGATTTCGCTCAACCCGCAGCCGGTCCCCCTGCCTGTCGACGCTAGGTTCCAGCGCCTCACTACACACTTGGGTACTGCGTGCGACGCGCTTTGCATATTCCCGAGCAGTCGTTGGGATGCGGCAATTAACTCGAGGCCAGGGAAACCTTGACGCTGAGCCCCGGGGCGTGGTCGCCCAGAGTCAGTTCCGATTCATGCAGACGCGCGATGGCCTGCGCGAGGCTGAGCCCGAGTCCATTTCCCGGTGTGCTGCGGCTGCTTTCGATGCGATAAAAACGTTGTAGGACCTTCTCGTACATTTGCGCGGGAATGCCCGGCCCGTTGTCGGAAACGATGACCTCAAGGCGATCCCGGTTCCTCGTCGCACTAAGTTCGATCCGCGCACGGTCGGGCGAGTGCCGGATTGCATTGTCGAGAAGATTGGCGAATAGTTGCGTCAGCAACTCGCGGTCGCCCACGACGCGCAGCGAAGTGCCCAGGTCCGTCGTCAGTGTCTGGTGCCGTTCCTCGATCGCGGATTGATAGATCTCGATCACATTGCGCAATAATTCACTCAGGTCTAGGGGCACGAAGCCCGCCTTGCGGGCACCACTTTCAATTTGCGCAATGCGCAATAGCGCTCCGAAGGTCTCGAGGATCGAATCGATGTCGTGCATGGTCTGCTCGATGACCTGCGCCACTCCCTCGCCAGAGACGTTGCGACGCTGCGCAAGTTCCAGGCGTTGCCTGAGTCGGGTCAGCGGTGTCCGCAAGTCGTGGGCGATATCGTTCGCGACCTGTCGCAGCCCCTCCATCAACGACTGGATCCGGTCCAGCATCGCATTTAGGCTTGCTGCTAAGTGATCGAACTCGTCGCCGGTGCCGCGTTCCGGGATACGGCGCTGCAGATCGCCTCCGATAATGTCACGGCTCGTCTGGCTCACCGCCTCGATGCGGCGCAGGAACGACAGGCTCATCGCCGCGCCACCCGCAAGCGACACCAGCATCGCCAGAGCGAGGCCCCATAGAAAGCCGTTGATCACGAGTTCTTCCATCTCGTGTAGCTGCACAGTGCTCAGCCCGACGAACAGGTAGCTGCCCTCACCGATCATGACGCCCCGGCCACGGATGCCGCTGAAAGGGTTCTTGCCGTGACGTGTCGAGCCCGGCCACTGCCGCACCCCCGGAACCGGGTCGATGGCCGGCAGGTTTCCTGCGAGCGGCTGACCACTCGCATCCTGGAGCAGGTAAAAATAGTCCGGCGATCGGCCAATCAAGGAGGCCACGCCCTCGCGCAAGCGCTCGGTGTTTCCGTCCGGCGCGGCCGACCGGATTTCGGCCAATTCGCCGGCGACGCTCGCATCTATCTGCCGCTCCATGGCATGAGTCGTCGCCCAGAATACAATGCCGAACAACAGCAAGTAGCCGAGACTGGTCAGCCCGCCGTAGAGTACCGTCAGGCGAAAGCTCGAGGTCCGGAATACCCTATGCATTGGCCCGCAGACAATACCCGGAGCCACGCACCGTGTGAATCAGCGCAGCACCCGAGCCGCGGTCTACTTTACTGCGCAGCCTGCTGATGTGACTCTCGACGACGTTCGTATGCGGGTCGAAATGCAAGTCCCATACTTTCTCAAGTAGCATCGTGCGGGTCACCACGGTATCTGCATGGCGCATTAGGTATTCGAGCAGGCGAAGCTCACGCGGCTGCAAATCGATGGCCTGACCCGCGCGCTTCACCGCACGCGTAAGTAGGTCCATCTCGAGGTCGGCAACGCGTAGTTTGGTTTCCTGTGTCGCTCGACGGGGCCTACGCCCGAGAGCTGCCACGCGGGCGGCGAGTTCAGAGAACGCAAACGGCTTGACGAGGTAGTCATCGGCCCCCGCATTCAGTCCGGCGACCCGGTCATCGATTCCGCCCAATGTCGTCAGGATCAGCACCGGCCACTCGATGCCACCGCCTCGCAATGTGCGAACCAATCCAATGCCATCAAGCCCCGGCAACATGCGATCAATTATCACAATATCCCATTCCTCGCCGGCGGCACGAATTAAGCCCTCCCGGCCGTCCCTAGCAATAGCGACGTCATGTCCTGCCTCTTGTAGGCCCTGTGACACGTAGCTGGCAGTTTCGGCGTCGTCTTCGACTACCAGGATTTTCACGGCTTCTCCTGTTTATAGCACCCGCTTTTATAGGCAACCGCGTGCCTGATCAAGTTGTCGATCGGTAATGTTTTCGCAACCATGCTCCAAGCTTGCACGAGCTAGAGTTGTCCGGCAATGCGAACCCCTGCGCACGTTGTGGCCGCGTATTTATCCAGCCTAATGGCCCTCCTGGCAGGCGGGTGCGCGACCTACTCGTCGCTGCCGCTCGACGTCGATGCGCAACCGAGGGCCAGCCTCGAATTGCTGGTGCATCGGGACCCCTTGCCAGCGCAATTCGGTATGGACGACGTCGCCGTGCTTGCGCTGCAGAATAATCCGGACCTGCTCGCAGCCCGCGCTCAACACGGCATCGCCGCGGCGCAACTGCGTGAAGCCGGTATTCTGCCCAACCCCACGGTTGCGGGCACCTTCTCGCACATCATCAGCGGTCCTGGAACCACGAATCCCATCACCGCCTCTTTAAGCATGGACATGCGCTCGTTGCTTCTTCTTCCGACGCGCCGGGCCGCCGCCAAGCAGGCTCTGCGGCAGACGGATGCAAGCGTGCTGTGGGAGGAGTGGCAGGTCATCGCCAAGGCCCGAATCTTGGTGATCGACCTGGTTTCGGGGGAGCAACAGCTACAGGCCGTGGCGCAGGCGGAGCACATGGTTGGTGAGCGCGCCGCGAACGGCCGTGAGGCACTCGCTACTGGAGACGGAGCGATTGGTACCCTGCTGCCCGATCTCAGCGCCGAGGCCGACTTGCGCCGGCAGCTCGATGACTTTACGCACCAGCAGGCGCAGCGGCGCGCCGATCTGAACAAGCTGCTTGGCCTTGTGCCGGCAGCGGTTATCCCGCTGCAGGAGTCTATAGTACTCCCGCCGCTAGAGCCTGATGCTGTAGCTGAAGCACTGCGAACCATTGTGAGCCGGCGGCCGGATTTACTGGCCCTGCAATACGGGTATCAATCGCAAGAGGAACAAGTGCGTGGCGCCATCCGCGCCCAATTCCCGGTTCTCAGCTTAGGAGTGGGCGGCGAACGCGACAACACCGACGTGCGCAGCGCTGGACCCCAGATTTCTTTTGAGCTGCCGATCTTTGACCGCAATCAGGGAAAGATTGCCACCGAACGGGCAACCCGCCTGCAACTCCATGAGGAATTCACGGCGCGCCTGATCGATGCGCAGCAGGAGGTCCTTGCGCTGCTCGCGGAGCAGGCATTGCTACGTAACCAGCTCGACGCTAAACGTCCCCAGCTTTCCGTTCTGACAAACGCCGCGGAACAGGCAGAGGCTGCCTATCGGGCAGGGGATCTCGATGAACGCAGTTTCGTCGACATATTGGTCGCGCGCAGCGCCAAGCAACAGGAAGTATTCACGATGGAACAGAATCTCCTTGATCAGCAGGTGGCAATTGCCACGTTACTCGGCGC
>JANXZG010000029.1 GCA_025355645.1 Gammaproteobacteria bacterium
CCTCTACGGCGCCTCCGCGCTGGGCGGAGTCGTCAACTTCGTCTCGCGCCGGCCCGACGGATCGCGCGATTTCCTTCTCAACCAGACGAGCCGCGACGAAACCGATCTGGCACTTTGGTGGTCCAGTCCGCAAGCCAATCACGGATGGAGCTACTCGATGCTCGGCAATCTCAATCGGCAGTCCGTGCAGGATGTGAACGGAGACGGGTGGGCAGACATACCGGGCTTCAAGCGCGAATCGATCCGGCCCAGATTTTATTGGCGCGGTGAGGGCCGAAACGATCTCTACTTGACCTTTGGCGAAATGGCAGAAGAACGGCGCGGCGGAACCACAGACGGCACTCGCTTACCCACAGGAGATCCTTCCGGCTCACCGTTCATCGAAGATGACAACACCCATCGGGATGACGTGGGTCTGGTGGGCCATTGGGGCGTCACCGACGCCTTGACGATGACGGTGAAAGCAGCCGATTCCGAACACACGCAGCATCAGATGATCGGCGACGACGACGAAACCAGCCATTCCAATACGTCCTTCCTTGAGGCCACCCTGGACGCCGAGGCTGGACCACACAGCTGGATCGCTGGTCTTGCGTTTGAGCAGGACCGTTATCGCAACTTGACCTTTCCTGCGTTCAACTACATTTACACAGCTCCTGCCCTTTTCGCACAGGATGAATACCGCATCGCACCCAGCCTGACGCTATCGACAAGCGCGCGCCTCGATCATCACAGCCAGTACGGGACGATTGTCAGTCCCCGTTGGGCCCTGCTGTGGCGTCCCGGCGGGAAGGGATCGGATTGGCGAGTGAGGACTTCATTTGGGACGGGATTCTTTGCACCGACACCGCTAACCGAGGAGACCGAAGCCAACGGACTTGCGCGAATCGCGCCTCTTGCACCGCTGAGCGCCGAACGCGCTCAAGGTATATCGGTGGACATAAACCGGCTCTGGAAACTGGATCGCGGCTCGGTTGAAGCCAATCTCACGGTATTCAGCTCCAGCGTCGCGAACGCTGTCAATCTGATCGAGACCGGCGCAGTGCCGCCGCGATTTGCCTTCGTCAACGATCCGGCGCCCACTCACAACTTTGGCACTGAACTGCTGATTCAGTGGCGTTCCGGGCCAATCTCACTGATCGCGGCACACGGATACCTCAATTCGACGGAGTTCCCCGCAGACGGCGTACGCCGACCCGTTCCGCTCAATCCCCGCCATACGGGCACGTTCACGATGACTTGGGAACGACCGGCGATGGGGCGCTTTGGACTAGAGAGCTTCTTCGTCGGGCCGCAGTCTCTTACGGGGACTGAGACCGCCAGTCCGTTCCGTTCGACGAGCCCCAGTTACGTTGTCCTCGGAGCCTCGATTCAACGCAAGTTCGGCTCGGTGACTGGATTCCTGAATTTCGAGAACTTCACGGATCGCCGCTTGACCCGGTATCAGCCGCTACTTCTCCCGCAGCAAGCTGCCATAGGCAGCTGGACCGTGGACGCCTGGGGGCCGCTCGACGGCCGCGTGATCAATCTTGGGCTACGGTGGCGCATCGGAGACCGCGATTGAAGTCTGTCGATGCCAACCAATGGTGCCGGGAATTCTCCCGCTGCGCTTATAAGCGCAGCGCCCTCGAACACTGTAAACCCTTATCACGCTTGAATTTCTGGGCCAGGCGAGTGCTGCGGACTGCGCGCCCCGCGCTTACAGTGCGCTTACGGTTTTGCTTGCGCGAGACGAGGCAGCTCTAACTTTTTGATTCCTTGCACCCCGTCGCTTGCGTCCCCGCGACCGTCACTCCCATGACCCGTCGTGTGTAATTGCCTCTATGTGGGGACGCAAGCGACGTATGGATAGTATAAAGAAGATTGCCAGCAGCGACAGCTCGCGGTTCAACTCCAATTGCTGACAAGCTAAAGGAATATGGGTCTAGAACTCGCCGACCGCCCGTTGAAGTCGGTATTGTGCAACCAGCAGATCAAAGGCCGCATCATCTCGGTTGGTGAATGCTACTACGCGGAGAGTTTCTGCATCTAAGACCTGGCTATTCGTCCCGAGCCCGCTTGTGTACAACTCTTTGGCAATTCGCACATTCTCCTCGGCCTGCTCGATAGCTCCGGCCATCACTCGAATCCGTGCCGCGGCTTCGTCTCTATTGTAGAAAGACGTTTCCACCTCGAGCGTCACCAAAGACCGCAAATCCGCTAGGCGTAACGCCACGGCGTGGGCGCGGCTGCGTAAAGCGCCGGTTCTCGCGGCAAGTTGTCCACTATCGAACAGGCGCCACTGAAAGCCGATGCCAATCGATGCAAAATTCCGGCGGTCGAGTATCTGATTGTCCACGTGGTTGTAGCCGGCACGGAGCGCGACTTGCGGCAGACTCTGAGCGCGCTCTGTACGGACCGTCTGTTCGAGGGCGTCTCGTTGAGCGCCGAGCGCAGCGAGCTCGGGACGGCGCGCTAGGGCGTGGTCAATCAGTTGAGCGAGCGGTTCTGTACTCGCCGCGGGCAGTGCCATGGATGGCTCTTCCAGATCGGGCACGCGGTCGAGCGGCTGGCCTACCCAGCGATTATATGCCGCCAGCGCGAGATGCAATCCATTCCCTGCGCGCAGGCGCTGCTGCGCGGCATTGGCGAACGCAACCTGAGCGGCGAGAAGATCTGAGCGCGCAACCGCCTCCTTGTCGTACATCACTTTTACGTCGTCGGCATGCGCTTTGAGGCTGGCAGCACTTGACTCGGCTACCAGCAGCGACTTGCGAGATCGAAACACGGCAATGTAGCTTTCGGTTACGGCGAGCTTGAGTTCAGCGGCACTGCGCGCCTCTTGTGCTCCAGCGCCGCGAGCGCGGGCGGCAGCCGCGCCGATTGCACCGCTGATGCGACCCGACGTCCACAGCGGCACCGAAAGGTCGGCACCGGCCATTGAGTACCCGTCGTGCTTCCAGATGGGCGCCTGCAGCTGGCCCGCCGGCGTCGTGATATCGAGAATGGGTGCATGATCCAGCTGCGTGTAGGTACCCGTGACATCCAGCGCGGGCCATCGTTGGCGCATCGCGGCGGAGTTATCGGCCTCCGCTGCCTCACGATCACTGCGAGCTGCCGCCAGCGTGCCATTCGCCTCAATGGACATCTGCCAAGCATCGGTTAGCGACTCCGCATGAATAACCCATGGGAATCCTAGCAATGCGAAGATTATCCAACGTACGCTTCGGAATGAACGGTTTATTGCAATCGCTTGCTCGGTTTGCATAGGTTACTCCGCTGGTCAGCTCGCGCGTCGCTTCAGCGGTACGATACCGAGGGCTTTCAGCACGTACGTCTCGTAGACCGGCGTCAATGATCCGGTACGTACTTTGCGCAAAAAATACCTCTCAAATGCGATCTTCGCGAGGTGCACCCACTTTCCCTTCTTGGACCACGTCACATTGCGCGGCGGAATTTGAGGAAGTGCGACAAAGGCCGCACCGGTATCGCCGAAGTCGGCGAGACAAATAGCGTTCCAGGTGGCCTCGGCGGTGGTCGGCTTGCCGGCTAGTTCGGCGACGATGTTGGCTGCGGTGGCCGATACCATTGATTCGATCATGTAGCCGGTTTTGGGCGCTCCCGTAGCCACGGGGGTGATCTCGACAGGTGAAATCGCTACACACACGCCGACCGAGAAAATGTTCGGATATTTTAGGCTCCGCTGGTGTTTATCGATTAATACAAATCCGCGTGGATTGCAAAGTCCCGGAACCGCGGCGACTGCCTCCACGCCTTTGAACGCCGGGATGACAGCGCTGTAGGCAAAGGGAAGCTTATGTTCCTTTTTGAGCGTTCCGTTGTCATCGAGCTCGTTCACCGTCATCTCGTTGGCGGTCACAGCGATGATTTTTGCGTTCGTGATCCATTTGATGTGGCGCTCGCGAAGCTCCGATTCCATGAGACCCTTGCTGTCGCCGACGCCTCCCAATCCCATATGACCGATGTAGGGTTCGCTGGTCACGTAGATCATGGGTACGCGGTCACGCAACTGGCGTTTGCGTAAATCCGCATCCAGGATCATGGCGGTTTCGTAAGCCGGTCCGAAGCAACTCGCCCCCGGCGCGGCGCCCACGATGATTGGGCCTGGATTCTTCAAAAACGCCTGATACCTCTCCCACGCCTGCGCCGAATGGTCTTGACTGCAGACCGACTGGGTAAATCCTTGAGGACCCAACCCCCGCACCTCCTCAAACGCGAGCCTCGGACCGGTGGCGATCACGAGATAGTCGTAGCTGAGTTCTTGGCCGTCCGCGAGCTTGAGCGTCGACTTCTCCGCGTCGATAAAGTTGACGGTGCCGATGATCCAGCGCACTCCCTTGTTCTCGAGTGGCGTTTGCATAGTGACTCGAGTTTCTTCGGTCGTACGCCAGCCGACGGCGACCCAAGGATTCGAGGGCGTGAATTCGAAATATGGCCGGGCGCCGATAAGGGTTACCTGGTGGTTCTTGGGTAGATGCTTGCGCAAATCAAACGCGGCGGGAACTCCACCCAAACCGGCGCCAATCACAACGACATGCGCCATGGAAATCTCCTATTTATAGGGCGGCACTGGCACGCGAGCGCGCGAGGTAGCCGTAGTAGAGCAATGGAATAAGGAGCAGCGTCAGCACGGTCGACACCAGAATGCCGAAAATTAGCGAGATGGCGAGGCCGTTAAAAATAGGATCATCAAGGATGAACAACGCACCGATCATCGCGGCAAGAGCGGTGAGGATAATGGGCCGCGCGCGAATGGACGCCGCCCGCACAACGGCTTGCGCGAGGGGCTGGCCGGCCGCCATTTCCGCATTGATAAAGTCAACCAGCAAGATGGAATTTCGAACGATGATGCCCGCAAGGGCGATCATGCCGATCATCGAGGTCGCGGTGAACTGCGCGCCGAGTAAGGCATGTCCCGGCATCACGCCGATGATGGTGAGCGGAATCGGTGCCATAATGATAAGCGGCACCGCATATGAGCGAAATTGCGCGACCACCAACAGGTAAATGAATACAAGTCCCACCGCATAGGCAAGACCCATGTCGCGAAACGTCTCATAGGTAATTGTCCATTCGCCGTCCCACTTCACGCTAAAATCACTGAGTCGATCCGGCGGACTCACGAAGCGCTGCACGACTGTTTGGCCCCCCGGCTGTGACTTGTTGATCTGGGAAGTCAGGCTGAACATGCCGTACAAAGGGCTGTCGAGGCGGCCGGCCATGTCGCCGGTGACAAATACCACTGGTAACAGATCCTTATGATAGATCGTTCCATCCCACGGATTTTGCGACACGGTCACGAGCTCGGAAATCGGGATCAGCACGCCGGACGTTGCGCGAACTGGAAGCGTCAGCGCCTGTTCGAGTCCCTGGCGATCCGCAACTGCCAATTCAAGACGCACGGCGATCGGGTCGCGTTCGCGTCCGGCATGTACAAACGTGGCATCCAAACCACCGAGCGCGGTGGCGAGTGTCTCGGTCACCGCAGCCTGAGGTACGCCGAGCAAGGCGGCTTTAGCTCGATCGAGCGCTACCGTGTAGCGGGGCGCCAGCCCTGGCAAGGTGTCGTCGGTATCGACAATATCGGACGTTGAATCGAACATCCCTCGGAGCGCGCGCGCGACTTTCTGCTGCGCGGCGTACACGGGTCCGTATACTTCAGCAACAAGCGGGGCTTGCACGGGTGGCCCTGGAGGTACCTCCACTACCTGTATGGAAGCGGCGCCGAGACGCTTGCCTTCGGCAGCAAGTGCTGGGCGAATGGAGCGCGCGATGTCGTGGCTCTTGAGACTACGATCACTTTTGTCGACCAGATTGACTTGTAGATCGCCTTGATTACTATCGGCACGCAAAAAGTATTGGCGCACGAGTCCGTTGAAATTAATGGGTGCGGCTGTCCCTGCATACGCTTGATAATTCACGACTTCCGGTACCTTGCGCACGATGCTCGCGAGCGCCGTGAGCACGGCGGCCGTGCCCTCGGCTGGTGTTCCCTCAGGCATGTTGACGATCACCTGAAACTCCGACTTGTTGTCGAAGGGCAGCATCTTCAAGACCACGAGTTGGAACACGCCGAGGAGCACCGCAAGCACGATCGCCGCGGCCGTACCGAGATACAACCGATGGCGCCGCCGCCGCGCATTATCGCCACTCAAGAACGGCGCCATCAACCGCTCGAACCAGCGATGTAATTTGCGTTCCCTCTTTGATTCAACAGCCACTCCGTGTGTCTGGCTCGCAAATAGTCGCCGGCACAGCCATGGCGTGAAGATCAGCGCGAGGGCGAGCGAGATCAGCATGCCCATGCTGGCGTTGATCGGAATCGGACTCATGTACGGGCCCATCAGACCCGAGACGAAGGCCATCGGCAGTAGCGCAGCGATCACCGTAAAGGTGGCGAGAATCGTCGGACCGCCCACTTCATCGACCGCACGCGGAATAATGTCGGTGACCGAACCTTCATCGATCGCCAAATGCCGATGGACGTTTTCGACTATCACGATGGCATCATCCACTAGAATACCGATGGAGAAGATCAGTGCAAACAAGGAAACCCGGTTGATCGTGAAGCCCCACGCCCAGGATGCGAACAGGGTCGCTGCCAGCGTCACGATGACTGCAGCTCCCACCACAACGGCTTCCCGTTTACCGACCGCGAGCAACACCAAAATGACGACGGATGCGGTTGCAAACAAGAGCTTTTCGATAAGCTTCTTCGCCTTGTCGTTAGCCGTAACACCGTAGTTGCGGGTGACTGTGACTTCAACACCGGACGGAATCATGATGGCCTTCAATTGCTGTACCCGATTAATGACGGCAGTCGCGACGTCGATGGCATTGCTGCCTGGCTTCTTTGCGATCGCCAGCGTCACAGCGGGTGCGTGGTCTACCGGCCGCACTCCCGCATTGATGGAAGCGGCGCCCATGCCGAACCAGGCGTAGCGCGAGGGTGTGCGCGCCGCATCCGTGACGGTCGCGATATCGTCGAGATAAATGGGTTTACCATCGCGCGCAGACACGATTAGACCCCCGACGTCGTCGCGATTCGCGAGAAACGTGCCGGCCTGCACCGGCGAGAGTCGATTTCCGCTCACTATCGCGTTAGCCTGTCGCACGAGGTTCGCCGCCTGTAGTGCTGCTGCAAGATCGTTTGCCGTCAGACCGGCTGCTGCTAGGCGGGCGGGATCGAGTTCCACATGAATCATTGGTTCGGAATCCCCGACCGCATACACGTTGCGCGTGCCGGGAACGCGCTTGATTTCGCTCATCATCGCGCGTGCAACCTGGCCCAGCTCATCGCTGCCGAGTGCGGGATCGCGGCTCCACAAGGTGAGCGTGACGATAGGCACGTCGTCGATCCCTTTCGGCTTGATCAGGGGCTGCAGGATACCCGCCCCTACCGGGCGCCAATCCTCATTCGAATAGACGGCGTTGTAGAGTCGAACGATGGCATCGTTATGATGGATGCCGACTTCATACTGCACGGTAAGGACCGCCAGACCGGGCCTCGACACCGAATAGATGTGCTTGACCCCCGATATCTCTCCAAGCACTTTCTCCATCGGCGTCGCGACGAGATTTTCGACCTGCTCGGAACTCGCACCCGGAAAGGGAATGAGGATATTCGCAAACGTGACGTCAATCTGCGGTTCCTCTTCCCGAGGCGTAACGAGCACAGCAACAGCCCCCATCAACAAAGCCGTCAGCGCCAATAGCGGCGTGAGTTGATTCTCAAGAAAGAACCGCGCCAGGCGCCCGCTTAACCCCAGGGGTTCGCTCACGGCGTCTGTCTTACGGCAAACACCTGAGCGCTTGCCGCAATGGGATCGAGCGCTACACGCTCACCGGCGGTGAGGCCGGCCAGTATTTCGAGTGTGTCCCCACGGCGATGTCCGGGCCGTACGTACCGAAGAGAGACCTGGCCCTTGAGGTCGATGACATAAACACCCGTGACTTCACCGCGTTCGATCACTGCGGATATGGGGACCAACAGCCGTTCTGCCTCGCCGATGACCAGCCCGACCTTCACGTACATCCCGGGGGCTAGAGCGATTTCACCGGGCGGAAGATCGAGTCTTGCCCGGAACGTGCTTGACGGGGTCGCTGCTTCAGGGAAAATCGTGATCTTGGTAGCCTCGATGCGCTGACCAGCCATGTAAACGGCGGCGTGCTTGAGCTTCTGCACTTGGGCGACGATGCCCTGCGGAACGTTTGTGTCGACCCGTAGGTACCGGAGCGAAAGACCGGTCATCAACGGCGTGCCGGGACTAACGGATTCGCCGACCTCGACCAGCCGCTTCGTGACGACACCCGCGTAAGGCGCACGAATTTCGGTATAACCGACACCCTCACGCGCCGTGGAGACTCCAGCCTCGAGCGCCGACAACCGCGCGGCGGCCGCATCGCGATTCGCAGTAGCCTGATCGAGTTGCGACTTCGATACGACTCGACGTTGGTACAGATCCGCAACTCGCTGGTAACTAGTCGCGGCCTCCGCGTTGCGCGCTTTGGCTTCGGTCACTGCGGCCTGAGCGCCTTGCAGCCCCGCGCGCTGCTCTGCTCCTTTGAGCCGAATAATCACTGCGCCCGCCGGAACGACGTCGTTCACGTCGTACAGAATCTCCGCGACGCGTCCGCTGGTCTGCGCAGAAACGGTGGCCTGATTGACCGCCTCAATCGTGCCATCCACCACACGCTCGAGCGGCATCTGCACCGGTTCGAGCACGACGCTCGCCAGCGCCGGTGCTGGGCTACCTTGCGGCTGAGACGTCTTGCCGTGGCATCCGGCGAGGACTAAGAATAGTCCGAGCAGGGCAAACAGGAACTTCGGCGATTGAAATGGCCCCATGCGCATCGCATTGCCGTTACGAGAATGCCTTTCCGGGCTGCATGCCGAGCCGTTTTAATACCATGGCAAGCGGACAAAAGCCGGTGAACGAAGATTGCAATAAGTTCGCCCCGACGAATGCCGCAAGCCAAAGCCAGTTGACGCTCACGAAGTGAGCGAGCAGGAGGCTCACCAACACCACCGCTCCCGCAAATCTCATGACCCAGCGATCAATACTCATACGTTTTCCTCGAACCCCGACTGTGTTGCGATCTGTTGGTTCGGGGCATCAACGATCGGGTGCCGCTTAGCCAGTCCGCATTTTCGCAGCATATGTTTGTTTTGCGTGAGGCGGGCCCTGGTGACGGCAATGGAAAAATATTTTTCATAGGCTGGCACATGGACAGGCTCTGTAGATCACGGAAGTTCTTTACAGGACTTTCTGCACCCCACAACTCGAAAACGCCAGCGAATCATTCACGGGGCCGCCGCTCGAACGATCCAATCCTCGAGTTCGTGGCCGGGTGCAAATCCACGGCGGTGCGCCAAGAAATAAGCCGCCTCGGCAACACTTTCTCGCAGGCGCACCGAGCCCTCAAACTTTCTCCTGTCAACCCCATGACATTGGCGGTTTCCGACGCAAATGAAATCGATGCCGATTCAAGGGATGGCGCTACCACAGGCGCCCGGAAGATCTTGCTGGGCGTACTGAATTCATTGTTTCGCGCATTCATTGCTTGGCTCCTCATTGAGGTTCGTTCCTGCTGGAAACGCCGCAATGCAAGGATCCCCCTGTGCTGTCTGGCGCACCATCCGTAGTTTCCCTCATACGCTACGGTGGGTTGACAACTCACCCCTTCGGAGTATTAGGAGACCAGCGATTACGCCGAGCAAACTGGTTGTTGATGCAGCTTCAGGTGAATGCAGCAACAGGCATCGAGAGAGTGTTTTACACCACGTGCGAATGGGTTAAACGAGAAATTTTTGCGACAGGAACTGCACCAAATTGGCAAGCATGAGTTAATGCCCTTTTGGGCGGTAAGTGAGATTCCGGCACAGCAAACGGTCGTACTCTCGACGTACCACGCCGTAGCATTCGCAGCACCATGCTTCCACGCCGGCCCGATCGATAACCGTTATGCGACCGCGATTATAGGTAATGAGTCCTGCGAGCTGCAGCTTACGCGCCGCTTCCGTTACTCCTTCGCGCCGAACCCCCAATAACTTTGAGAGCAATTCGTGTGTCATTATTAATTCCGCCGATGCGATCCGATCAAGGTTCAGCAGCAGCCATCGGCACAGTTGCTGATGAATGCGGTGCTGTCGATTACAAACCGCCGTCTGCTCTACCAGCGTGAGTAGTGCCTGTATGTACCGAAGCAACAAGCGCTGAATCCCTCCTCCTCGCAGGAATTCCTCTTTGAGGATCGCGCCCTTGATTCGAAACGCCCAACCCTTTCCCTGAGCGACCTCGCGTCTCGGTGTCATTTCGCTTCCCAAGATGAGTGCAACGCCTACCAGGCCTTCGTTGCCGACCGCGGCGATTTCGGTCGATGTACCATCCGCAGTTGCATGGAGGAGTGAAATGATCGATGTCGTGGGAAAGTACGCGTAGGAGAGCTGCGAGCCTTGCTCGCGCAGAGTCTCACCCAGCGGAATTTCTATGGGTTCAAGATGCCGGTGCAGACGCAGCCATTCCCCGTCCGGAAGGGCCGCTAGCAGTCTGTTTTGGCGAGAATCGCCGGCGAGACTAATATCGAAAGACATTCCGGTGGACCCTTTGCAGTGAACGTTGCTCCAAGCTAAATTATTGGGCGGCGGACTTCCATAAGTTCTATCCGCAATCGGTCGCACTTCTTCCATCTCGCGAGTGTCATACACAAACGGCTGTCAATAGATCACTGCGATTCGATGCCCAGTGCTTACGGCCGGGGATACGGAGCCCAAATGCGCCGATACCTGTTACGAGGCCGAGAACACTCCTGGGGCCGGCGCCTCTGAGTTCGACAACGCAGCGAGGCCGCTGCCTTGCAGGCGAACACGACCTGCACGCCGGCCAGGACCTAAGCGAACATCGGCATCGAAGAAATGAGGCGTACGCCTCGACGCGCGGTCGCTACGCGGTGTGCGAAGCGCGACGGCTTGACGATGAGCACGTCGCAAGTCAGTTGATCGAGCAGGCTCTCGGCGGTATTTCCGATGAACATCCGCTTGAGGCCCGAACGAGAGAGCGCCCCCATTACCACGATATCGCTGTGGATGGCGCGTGCAACTTTCTGAATAGCGTCGACCGGTGGGCTGCCATTGAGATGGCGTCGGCTGCGCGCAATTTTTGTCGACTGCAGCAGACGGTCCAATTGCGTCTTGGCAGTGCAGAGGAACTGAGAATTAATACGGGCGGCGCTCCCTGGGCTAAATGCATCTGTCGCCTTCGTGCCGCTTAGCACCGACGCATGAGCATGCACCGCATGCAATGTGCCGCGCAGCGCATGCGTGATAGCCGCCCCGATACCTAAAATGACATCGTCGAGCCTGGCCGGCTTTTCGAAATGAGCCGGATCCACTGCAGCTAGGACGATAGGATGACGATAGGAGCCGGGACTCTTCACAAGCAATAACGGAGCCGGACTCAAGCGCAACAGCTCCCAATCGTTAAGATGCAGGAGCCACGGCGCAAAGTGGCGTCCTGCGTGCCGTTCCGCCACGATTAGATCTGCCTTGATGCGACTAGCGCGCCGCACTATTGCCTCATATGCCGGGAAGTCCCACTCGACTGCCACCGTGATTTTTGCGCCGCGACCACCCAGCCGCTTTGTGATGCCTTCGAGTCGCTTGCAAGCCAGAGCGTACGTCTTTTGCTCCAACTCCTTCGCGCTGCGTTCGCCCTCGCCGTATAAGTCCGCATACACGGGCGTCGTTATCGCATGGAATAACTCGAGCTGCGCGCTGAGCGCTTTTGCAATCTGTACGCCCTTAGTGACCGCAGGTTGCGAGCGCGATGTAGGATCTTTTACGGCGACGAGAATGTGGCGAATAGGGCGCATATGACGATCCTTTGACGGAGACACACGAAGTGGACATGGACGCAATCTAAAGAAATGCACTGCGCAGTGCGATTCGTGGCTGTACGTAGAGTTGCGGTAAGACTACCTACGCATCCGTGATCTCCGCTACAACGGCTGCGGCTCAACGAAGTTGGGGCGTGGCGACATCGGCTAACGATTAGTCCGCTACCGCACCAAATGCGCGTTCGGGTAAACACCCTCATGTCCCCTCGAGATGGGTATTGGCCACGACCGCCGGCCCGCCGTGCCCCGATCCGGAGACATAAATTATGTTCAGTCCTGTTTTCTAATAATCCTAATTGAGGTGCGTGTGGATAAAGTGTGCCCTGGCGCTGTTCCTAATGACCGAGCAGCATGTGTTTCACATCGGATAGCTGCAGCGGACGCCTCAAGCATTGTCGTAAAGGTAAATGGGGCGCGTGGCACGCCAATAAGCATTTAGATTCCGCAGCAATTCCGGCGCTAGCGTGTTAGTCGGCAATATCATGCTAAGACTCAGGAGTTACCTCGGGGTCCTCGATGACTTCTGAAACTTATCGTCACGAAGGATGCTGCGCGTCCTTCGCATCGCCAGGACGCTTAAGAAAGTTCGGATGCGAGCGCCCTCGGCGAGGCGCCGCAGTTGTTCTCGATAGATCGCCTGCACGTTTTTGAACGGTACGCTAAAGGATTGCGACAGATCGGCGATGATTCGCTCATCACTAGCTTCGTGATTGCTAACTACTAACAAGCTGTTCATATTGTCGTCTCGATGTAATCCCAACATGCGACCGCTTCACAGCGCATTTACATTCCCGTCGATGCGCAGTGGGTTCCTGGCGTTGTGCAAGGCAACCCAAGCCAGGTAGCCCCGGCGAGTTCCTGAGATGCCCTGCATTCCGAACCAGTTGAACTCATGTGAATCAAGCTCCTCTTCGGTGTTGACCGACTATTTCCGACGTAGGATCAGCTATCGGTCGCCAAAATGATATTGTGAGGTTCCCGTAGAGGACTTCGGAAACCCCAAGATGGAGCTGTGATTGGTTGGCCGTGCGCACGCCACGTCCTATCTCGGAAACATTAGATCGGGGCGCCAAAGAAGCGGGCAGCATGCTATAAGTAGTCGATGCTACTTCGCATCCTAGTGGGTTTAACGCTGATCAGCTCAGCGCAGGCGGCACCCGCTGCCGCAGAGGGTGCCCATCTATATGCACCCTGTGTAGTTTGCCACCAGCCGAGCGCCTGGGGATCAATGGATGGATCTATTCCGAACCTCGCAGGTCAACAAAAGCGCTATCTGGAAACGCAGCT
The DNA here is from genome assembly GCA_025355645.1 of Gammaproteobacteria bacterium. Taxonomy (GTDB): domain Bacteria; phylum Pseudomonadota; class Gammaproteobacteria; order Steroidobacterales; family Steroidobacteraceae; genus Bog-1198. The sequence continues at coordinate 13,183 of JANXZG010000029.1, forward strand.
CGGCCTATTCGCTTCGGGTGCGCGCGTGGATACCGCCATGCAAATAGTTACGGCGCATCCAAAAACCGCCGATCACGCGGATTTTTCGGCAGTCGCTGCGTACCTGTCTGCTTTGCAATGGAATCCCTCGCCTGTCACAGGCTTAGGCGAGCACTTGCGAGTGGGACAGGAGATCTATACGCACATCTGTGCCGCCTGCCATGACGCCGATGGACGGGGTCAGGCAACTAACCGTGTTCCGCGCATTGCAGGTCAGCATTATCCTTATCTTCGGCGCCAGGTCGAAGAGGCGGCGCGATTGCACCGCGATCTCGCACCTCCGGAGATGTCCAGTGCGCTGCGCGGTATGCGCGAATCGGAAAAGGATGCGCTCGCCGACTATGTCGCGCGTCTCGGAAACTCCGAGCCGCTGTCAGATCCCGAGCGGCCGCACCGACCCTAGGCGCAACGCCCTTACCAAAACCTGACACGCCCCGTGTCAACGTGGACGAAATCCGATGCCGGGTAAAAACCCACCCCGCCGCGGCTTAGGCTTCGAGCCGCCATGGCGAGTTCCTTGGTCGCATGGCCTCCCAAGCGTACATCGATCGCGCGCCCCTCGAGATGCAAACTATGCTGCGCCACGCCCTCCGAGTGTTGACGCAGCAAAGCATTGGTCGCGGGCGAGCGATAGCCAGAAATAACCTGAAAAGGCGCCTCGCATTGGGTTGCTTCGCGCAGATAAAACAAAATATCGATCATTGAGGGATCGATCGGAAACACATCGCCGGTGCGAAAGTCACGCAGAAGATGGTTGACCTCCGAGAGACAATCTGGACGGTACTGCCCCACTTGAAAGTAGGGTGCGGTAAGTTTCTCGCCCGTGTGCGTGTGCACGAACGAGATGGCCCGGTTATCCGGGCGGTTGCTAAGCGCCGTCGCTGCCCTATTTCCCAGCAATGCGAGTCCACCGCTTAAGGCACTTACACCCTTCTAGGAAGCTTCGGCGACCGCGAGAGTAATGATTCTTCACTGCAGGCTACCTCATGTCTATGCGCGGCATTAAACGACTACTGGCGCTGGATCGAACGCAAGTACTTCATGATCCGCACGATGCGGTCCGTGGCCTGACGGTGAGCAATCTGATCATCAGGATCGTCACCAAAGAACTCATAGCCCCACACGGGCATTTCCCGTAAGGGATTGGCGCCCAAATCAGCCTGTCCGTCGATGAGGCGAAACAGTTCCTCATCCGAAATCCTGCCGCCGCGTCGCACCGCGATTTTGGTTAAATTCGGAACCGCTTCATGCAGCAGCGCCGCCTTAGGTCCATTGCCAGTCGCGTTGGCGCCATGGCATTCCGAGCATGCCAGTTGAAACAGCGCTTCACCAGAGAGCTGCCGTCCGACTCCCGCGGCGTGGCCCGCGCCTGCCTGCAGCCAGATCCCGGCGATCAGCAGCAACAGTGGCGAAAAGCCCACGCGCCGGACCGCAATGTGCGATCCGAAGACCCGCCAACAGCGTTTATTGGGAACTGCCCAATTCCTTTCGCGGCCGATCATAAGGGATCAATTTAGTGGCTCTGTCGATACGTGTCCATACGTACATTCCGCATGCGTCTAACAGGCATTTGACGCCTAGCGATTTACCCGCTGCCTCAACAAGACTTCCAATTTTCGATCGTGCCCGTAGATGTCATCGAAGAAGTCTATCGATCCGTCCTCAAGCGCGAGCGCTGTCGCATAGAGAACCATGACCTTAATCGGGTGCGTCAGAACTACGCGCGATGAGTCCGCTTTGTGCATGGCCGAGTCGACTTTCTCCGCATCCCATGCACCCGGATTGTCTCGCAGCACGTAAACGGCCAGGGACACGGGATCGCTCACCCGGATGCAGCCGTGGCTGAAGGCACGGCGCGATTGCAGGAACAATTGGTGAGCGGGAGTGGAATGTAGGTACACATCATGCACGTTTGGAATAACAAACTTTACCAACCCCAGTGCATTATCTTCACCCGGTAATTGTCGCAATCGAGAATGCCCCGCCGCCAAGTCAGCGACGGCTTTGGGAGTGGGCGCCTGGGCCCGCGCCTGCTGACCGTTGCCTTGCGATACGATTTCCAAACGATTGCGCTGCAGGTAACGACTGTCGGCGGCAATGGCCGGCAGCATCTCCCGCACCGTGATGCTGCGCGGCACATCCCAGAACGGTCGGAAATTTACGTACTTCATTTCGCCCACAAAGACAGGTGTGCGCGTGCGCGGGTAGGTTCGACCCACGATCACGGGCATTTGTTGGATGTCAGCCAAGCGATCGGACGTGGTGCGAAAGGCATAGAGCGTGAACTGCGGAATATTGACGATGATGGGTGGCGTGTCAAAAGCGGGGAGCCAGCGCCATCGTTCGAGCGTCAGTTCAATCTGCCGCACGCGCGCATTCAGCGGCGTTGTTAGCGCATCAAACGTACGTCCACCCAACACCCCATCAGCGGCCAGCCCGTGCCTGCGCTGAAAGCTCTTCAAGCCCTCCACCAGGGGTGGATCCAGCGATAGCTCGTCGCCGGATTCCACGACTTCTGATTCGGAAAAATCCCCGACCGCTTGCAGCAGACTGCGCAGCGCGGGCGCTCCGTCATAGCGATCACCCGCAAGAAGCTTGGATCGGCCGAGGGTCTGTCAGAAATTCTGTGTGTCGAGCCGGGGATTAACGATTGACCTCGAATCGATCACCGAACACAACCGCGAACTGAGCTTTGGCTGCGGCCCATTCGCGTGCTGGCATCGTCCACTTTTGAGTGATCTCGCGCAAC
>JANXZG010000041.1 GCA_025355645.1 Gammaproteobacteria bacterium
AGTCGTATGCGATAGCCCGGAGAAAAAACTGGGCCGGCAGGTACCGGCGGTGGCCAGCCGCATGTACGAACCCATCGCCCGCGCTATCGCGCAGGTGAAGTCGGAGCTGCTGATTGTCTCGCCCTACGTCGTTCCTCCCCAGGATGAAATGAATTTGCTGAAGGACCGGCTCGCGCAGAACGTGCGGGTTCGTATCCTGACCAACTCGCTCGAATCCGCACCCGAGAAATCTGCGCACTCCGGCTACCGGCACTATAGGCCCGAGCTGCTGAAGGATGGCGCGCAGTTATATGAGGTTCGCTCCCGGCTCGGCAATACGCGCGGCAGCGGCCAATCAACGACCATATCCCGCTTCGGAAACTATGGTTTGCACGCAAAACTGTTCGTGCTCGATCGCCGACGGCTTATCGTGGGTTCAATGAATCTGGACCATCGATCCCGCCGTTTGAATACCGAAGTAGGTCTTATCATTGATAGCGAGGAGCTGGCGACGCAGACGGCGCTGCGATTCGAGGCCATGACCCAGCCGGAGAACTCATACAACGTACAGCTGGCACCGGGGAGCGAACGGTCTACTCATTTGATCTGGAAGACGGTCGAGAACGGTAGCGCGGTGGAATACCGCAAGGAGCCGGTAAAGCACGCGTGGCAGCGCTCTGAGGTCAATATTTTATCGCTATTGCCATTGGATTCCGAATTATGAAAAAGCGCGCTGCCGTCCGGTTTGGATTGGCACTGAATCTATTGCTTGTCGGTGCGGCGCTCGCCGCGCCACCCGTAGAGGTGCAGGTTGAAGTCGGGTATCTGCTGCAGCAGGTGGAAGATTCAGGCTGCGAATTTAATCGCAACGGTACCTGGTACGCCGGCAAGCGTGCGCGGGACCACCTGAGCCTTAAGTATCAGTACCTGGTGGCCCACGATCAGATCAGCACGACCAACGACTTTATTGAGCAGGCCGCCTCGAGGAGCAGCATGACCGGCATCTCGTATCAGATCAGGTGCAACGGTGGCGCGCCAGTCGATAGCAATCGATGGCTGCTTGATGCGCTGGCCGCCTACCGGCAGATAAAGGCGACCTTACCCGCGCCTTAACGCCATAGGGCTTAAAATCAAAGGGGCCCCCCCGTGGGCGCCCCTTCAGATCATCCGATCACCACCCCAGCGTGGCAATCTTGTCCTCAACGCTGCTACTTGTCCATCCTCAGTCGAATAGACGAATGCACATCCCGCACGCCCTCAGTCGCGCGTGCAATGGAGATGGCCGAATCAATAGCATCCTGGCTCCGCGCCCTGCCGCTCAGCCACACAACACCCTGATCGTCGGTGTCGACCTTCACATGCACCAAATTCGTGATGTGCTGGGCCGCCAGCGTGGTCTTGATCTTGGTCGTGATGACCGAGTCCTTGACGAAATGTCCGGGATGCGAGCGATCCGAGTCAGGGTTCGCCTGGACAAAGGTTGCGGCAAAGGGCGCTGCACTGAGCGCCACCATGGCAACGAGAGTAAATCGCTTCATAAGTCCTCCTGCAATGGACGGGGAAAATTTGTTCGCGGCACTAGCCTGCCGGGTCGGTCAATATGGCTGTATAGGACAGCGCCGCTCAGGCCTCTGAGGCTTTGTCCGTCGCCGTGTAGGTGTCCTCTGACACCACTGTGTTGCAGTCAGTGGGCCATCAATGTGGTCAAAACCGGTCCGCCAGGCGGTTTCTTGGTGGCCGCGCTAGCGCAATATCCCCGCGCCACTGCAGCGCGTATGCAGGGGGAGGCTAGGGGACATACCAGAGCGCCCTAGGGGGCGCCGCGTGACCGCACTATCGATTGATGCCGCCGCCGTCCAACACGCGCCGGACTTTCTTGGCTAACTCCGCGACGGTAAACGGCTTGGGCAGGAACGCGACCCCTGCATCGAGCATGCCATTGTGAACGACCGCGTTCCGGGTATAGCCGGTGGTAAACAGGACTTTGAGTTCGGGACGCATCTTTTTCGCCTGCTCAGCCAGCACCCGCCCGTTCATCCTTGGCATGACAATATCCGTGAACAGCAAGGATATACGCGGTTGCATGTGCAGGATGTCGATGGCCTGAACGCCATCACTCGCCTGTACCACGGTGTACCCCAGGTCCCGCAGCACATCGACGGCCATGTGCCTGACGGCCTCCTCATCTTCGACCACTAGCAGGATCTCTCCTTCTTTCGCAGCCGGCAGGTCATAGTCGGGAGTTTTCTTTTCCGCGTCCCGTTGCTCGGCCCCGGTATGACGTTGCAGGTAGATTTTGACTGTGGTGCCCTGCCCAAGCTCCGAATATATTCGGACATGCCCACCGGACTGCTTGACGAATCCATACACCTGGCTCAAGCCGAGTCCCGTTCCCTTGCCAACCCCCTTGGTTGTGTAGAACGGATCGAAGGCGCGCTCAACCACCTCAGGCGCCATGCCGGTTCCGGTATCACTCACGCCAATGAGCACATATTGCCCCGGTATGGTCCCCGGGGAACGGGCGGCGTAGGCGTCATCGAGATGCGCATTGGCGGTTTCGATCGTCAGCTTTCCGCCATCGGGCATCGCGTCGCGGGCGTTGACGCAAAGATTCACGATCGCGCTCTCGAGCTGCACGGCGTCAGCCAGCGAATGCCATAATCCCCCAGCCAGAACAGTTTCGACACGCACGCTTTCACCGATGGTCCGGCGCAGCAATTCTGACATGCCGCCGACCAGCTTGTTGACATTGAGGACCTCCGGAGCAAGTGCCTGTTGACGCGAGTAAGCAAGCAATCGCGCGGTGAGCTGGGATGATCGGCGCGCCCCTTCCTCGGCGTTTTCGATGCTCTTGAGTGCGCGTTGCGGATCGGTCAGCAGCTTTCGTTTCGCAATATCCAGGGAGCCAATCACGATGGCCAGCATATTATTAAAATCGTGCGCAATGCCGCCAGTTAACTGGCCAAGCGATTCCACTTTTTGCATTTGCCGCAATTGCGACTCCGCGGCTTGCCGCTCCGCCGCCTCATTGCGCAAACTGGTCAGCGCATTCTGTAAATCGGCCGTTCGTTCCGCCACGCCGAGCTCGAGCCTGGAGTTCAATGCCTTCAGCGCGTTACGCGCGTCGACAAGGTCCTGCGTGTCGATACAGGTGCCCACCCACTGCGAGATAGCGTTGCGCACGTCCCGCACGGGCATCGCCCTCACGGTGAAGCACCGGTAGCCATCGGCGTGATGACGAATGCGATATTCGGCATCATAGTTATTACCCGACTGCCACGCTTGCGCCCAGCTATGCGCAGCTTCACTGCGATCGTCCGGATGCAAGGTATCAAGCCATCCGAAGTCGAGCAGTTCTTCGGGCGACTTTCCGGTGAACGACTGGAAGACGTGGTTCGTATAGGTCAGCGCACCTTGAATATCCGCGACGAAAATAAAGGCCGGCAGTGTATTGCTCAGCGTCCGGAAGCGCTCTTCGCTCTCGCGCAGGGATTCGAGCATGGCGAACTCCTCGCTGACATCGACCGTCACGCCCGCGAGCCCGATGACAGCGCCAGCCACATCGCGCAAGGGTGTCTTGGTCGAGCGCAGCACGAGGGTCTTTTGGTCAGGCCGAGTCAGCGTCTCATCGACCGTCTCCACGACCCCGGTGGCCATGATCCGTAGATCGTTTGCGCCGATGAGCGCGCCCTGCGCAGGATCTGGCGCAATCTCGGCAAGCGTCTTTCCGAACGCCTCCCCCGCTGTTTTTCCCAGTGCTCCTAGCATGCTAGGGTTGCCATAGGTCAATCGGCCCTGGGCGTCCATGGCGTAAATCATTGCCGGCGTCACGTCGCCGATGGCTTTCAATAACGCGCCTACCCTCTGTGTCTCCGCTTCGCTCTTTGCGCGGATCATGTTGGCGCGCGCTGTTGCCTCGCTGATCTGGGTCCTGATGTCAGCGCGGATGGCCGCATAATAGGCAGCGCCCGCCACTGCAAAAAACAGCACGCCGAGCGCCAGAACAATCAATGAGTTTCTATAGTTGGCGTTTCGAGCCGCCATGCTGGTCGCGCGTCGCAATCCGAATAGGCGCTGCTCTTCGGCCAACATGCCGTCTATCTTGGCGTGCGCGGCGTCCATTTGCGCCTGTTCGCGGTCCGCTAACGCGATGTTCAACGCTGCCGAATGGCGTTGGGCGCGAGGCGCCTGCATCGCGGCATTGGCAGATTGCAAACGCTCGTTCACATCGTCGCCGAGCGCTTTTAGCGCTTCTTGCTGGCGCGGATTATCGCTGGTCAACTGCTTTATGGTGGCCAGTTCACTGCCCGTATCCCCGACCCCCTTCTGGAACGGGGCGAGAAAACTCGGCTCGCCGGACAGCAGATAGCCGCGCTCGCTCACATCGATCGCCTGCAAAGCGGACCACAGGGTGCGTGCCTCGATGACTACCTGTAGAGAATGCTGTTCCCACTCGCCGGCCCGCTCGCGGGCGGCATTGTCCTTAAGCGAGTTTGAGCTGAAATACGCGAGCAGCAAACCGAGCGCTACGAGGGTGATGCCCCCATACCACCAGGCCCGGCGATTCTTGATGATAAGGCTCGACAATTTGCAACTCTCATTCGACACCTGGTCCTGATCAGGAAGCGCTTGGCCGGGTCTGTCTCCTGGCGGGCGGGCCCTAACCGCCCGCCAGGACATCCGAGAAGAGATTATCTTGGCCGATCTTCCGCGTCCTGCGGGCTGCCTATCAGGCTTAAGGGGTGCGACGGATAAAGGCGTGATAGATAAAGAGGATAACCACGGCGCCGACGATCGCAACCAGAATGCTGTAGAGGTTCAGTCCGGTGACGCCCGACATTCCGAAAGTTTGGAACAGGTACCCTCCGACGACGGCTCCGACAACACCGAGCACGATGTCCAATACCATTCCTTCACCGGTCTTGTTCACAAGCTTACTCGCGACAAATCCGGCGATCAGACCAAGGATAATCCAGGCAAGAAATGACATACTTTATTCTCCTGTTTTGATTGTGAGTCTTATTGTCTAACGGTTGCGGGCATCTGATTGTTTATCGCGTGACAGCCTAAATATGTTGAGGGCAGCATGCAGCAAGGCACCCGAGGCGCCCGCGATCGCCTTGATTGGTTTCTTCTTAGTGTACGACACTACCGTTTTGGATGCTTTGCGCGAAGCCTCATGGGCGTGGCGGGCCGTTTCATCGATCGCCTCCAGGCCTTGTTCGACCCCTTCCCATGCCTGGCCCGACACCCTGCGGATCGTGGGCGCCGCGCCCCTGCGTACGCTGCTGAGGGCTCCCTTGGCCCGTTTGGCCGTTTTACGCGGCCGCTTTGGCAGCTTATCTTGGGAACTTGCCATGTGTCACCCTTGGTCCGGTCGAAATACGCCCGAATTCATTACAGAAAGGAAACAAGCTGTGATTCTACAGCGGTCCGATTGCAGCGCCGGTCGGACGTGGTCGGTATTCCCTGTAAGACAACTGACCATGCGGCCTACCGCTTATACACAGGGTAGCGCCGGTACTTCGGGTAAGCTGTTCGGAGGCGGCCGTCGGTTCAAGGCGTTTTTTGAATCACCCAGAGTCCCGCATGTCCTTTCTGGTTTAATCCCAGGCTCACAAGCGCGGATTTATTTTCCCATAGCCGCGCAAGCGGCAGCCCTTCGTGATGTACGAGGTTTACGAATTCTTCCGTAGGGCTGCGCAGCTTTCCAAAAGAGAGCTGAAATGTGGACGGGGCTTGGCTGCCTGAGTCCCAACGGGTTCTACTCGGAGCCGATGGATACCCGTCCAACGATTTCGTCGGGGCGGGTAAGCGTAAATCCAGGCTCGGCTGAGAGTTCTGGGCAGCTATTTTTGATTGAAAGCCAGACTGGGCGGCCTGCATTATCGAATTTGTCCGAACCGACGATCGCGGCTGAAAGCCCGAAGGGCCCTCTGAACCGGCCGCGCCGGCAAAGCTCACGGATACGAAGATGAGCGATGCCAGCTGCAGCGTGGCGACGGCGACGGGCGCCGCGCTATTTCCGGTCAGACACGGAGCCCATCTGGTCCATCAGCGTTTGCTTTCGCGCAAACATCTTCTCGCCTAGCGCTGCCAGATCCAGCTGCTTACAGGCCTTCGCTGCGGCAAACATCCCGCCCGGTTTTTCTTCTTCGTTGACGTGATGCTTGATCATTTCAAACAGCACGTGGACCTTCGGCTGATAATAATCATCAGCGGGGTCCGACGCCTGTATCTGGATGATAAGCTCCTTGGCGCCCGCGTGTTCAACCACGGCCTCATGGTGCATATCCTTGTCCTGCGTTGCGTCCAGGAATGCCGGATAGAAGATTTCCTCCTCGATCTCAGTATGAATAATCAGCGCGTTGCATATTTCCGTAGCGAGCTTCTTGCGCTTGGGACCGGATACGAGCTTTTCAAACGCCTCAAACCACTCCTTGACCTGTTGGTGGTCCGCCTTCAGCAGCGAAATGGCGTCGGGTGCAGATTGCACCGCGGAGGTTTTTCGGGAAGCTTCCATGTTCACGTTCCTTAGATGGCTGACTAACCTATCCAGCCTACTTAATGCAGACCCCAATGCAGTTCACCGGCGTCCCGATGTCGCATCAGACGCCAGAGGAATTTTGGGTAGGATAACTACAGCGTCCGAGCTTGCCATCCGGTGATGGCCACTACCTGCGTCGAAACTGCTATTACGGGCCGTCACGTAAGCATGCGCCTACTATTGGACGTGACCATTGCGGACATAGCGGTGATTGCACGAACCGTAAACTTGGTTTGCCATCCAGCAATACTATAAAGGCTGATTTTATGTTTTACACAGAACGTCAGTATCCAGAGCAGGGCGATAGCATTCGACAGACAGTATCTGTTTTGTCGAACCGGCGCGCGATTGGGGACGCGCAAACGCACTCGATAGGCAGCAATCGACTGCTCGCCGTGTTATCCGCGCTGGACCTCGAGCGCATCGAATGTCATCTGGAATTTATCCCGCTCGCGGCAGGTGATGTGCTGTACCAATCGGGCAGCCACATGCGACATGTGTATTTCCCGACCACCTCGATTATTTCGCTGTTGCACACGATGGCGAACGGTGCCTGCGCTGAGATAGCACTCATTGGCAATGAAGGCGTAGCCGGCGCCTCGCTATGCATGGGTGATGAAACCACGGCTTGTCGTGCGGTCATTTCGAGCGCTGGCGGCGCGTACCGGATGGCCAGCCGGGTGATCAAGCAGGAGTTTGCACGAGGCGGGACCATGCAGCAGTTGCTGCTACGCTACTCGCAGGCGCTGATCACCCAGATGGGACAGACGGCCGCCTGCAATCGCCATCATGCGCTAGAGCAGCAGCTGTGCCGGCGACTGTTGCTGAGCCTTGACCGGATCTCATCCAGCGAATTCGCGATGACGCACCAATCAATCGCCAATATGCTCGGCGTGCGCCGCGAGGGCGTGACTGAGGCTGCGGGTAAACTGCAAGCTGCCGGACTCATTCGCTACACGCGCGGTCGAATTACCATTCTGGATCGCAGTGGACTCGAGGAGAGGACCTGCGAGTGCTATGCAGCGGTGAAGCGGGAGAACGGACGTCTGCTGCGTTACGCAGCAGTAGCATAAGCGCGTCGCGAGCGGCGATGGCCGCCATGGCATCTCGACCGTTCGCGCGGCGCCGCGCACAAAAAACCGGGTCATGGGGTATGGGGGGCTGGTGTATCTGCCCCGGCACCTAGCATTAACCTCATCGCGCGCGCACAACAACACCTAGGCCCCTGCTCGCGCGCTGCGGCAGTTTTTTCGGCCATCTTTGATGTGCGCGGGAATCCGACCAAATGGGGATCCACGCGTGTATAGGACCCTCCCTCCTTCCCTATCGACGCCTAGTGGGCTGGTGATTTCCGTCATTAGCCCGGCGCTCGCACGCGTCGGGCAAAACCACCCAAGGCGGTCACTTGTGTTAGGTCCACATCGAATCAGACTGATGACGGCAGGGCTCGCAATCCAAATACCGAGTCCCAAGATTTCAGCCTAAGAAATGTTGAACCAGAGCGAAAGTTTCGCCCCAAGCCGCGCGCCACTGCGCGAGCGACTCGCGACCTGGCGCGGTAATCCGGTAGTAGCGCCGCGGCGGCCCGGAATACGAGGGCACGATGCGGCTCGTCAGCAACCCTGCCGCAGCCAGCGTCCGCAATACCGGGTAAATAGTACCGTCCCTGAATATTGATTCCCCACCATTGGCCTCGGCCAGACGCTTCGCGATCTGATAGCCATACAGGTCCTCAACCGATTGATCGAGGATGGCGAGCAGTACCAGCGCGCCTATGCCCGCGTTCAGGCTCTTCTGGAAGCGACGATCACCCATAGTGTCCAGCATAAATAAGTACACTATAATAGAAACTAAACGGTATTATATAACAACTTATAGATAGGCTGGTGCGCGCCAGTCGTTATGGGATTCCTTTCCGCTCGGGCACACTAGCGGGCCTGAAATCCCATTCTTGCTGGAGCCCTGTTCAATGTGCGGAATCGTGGGGGTCGTTGCGGAGCGCAATTGCGTTCCGATCCTGATTGAGGGCCTGAAGCGCCTCGAATACCGGGGATACGATTCCGCGGGGCTTGCCGTCATTGATGAGCAGGGTCAGGTGGACCGGCGTCGCACGGTCGGCAAGGTCAAGGTCCTGCAGGAGGCTCTTGCGGCCGCGCCGCTCGCCGGGCATGTCGGTATTGCACACACCCGTTGGGCGACCCACGGGGTCCCCTCGACGCGCAATGCGCATCCACTGATCTCGCGCGATGGCATCGCCATCGTGCACAACGGCATCATCGAGAACCACGAATCGCTGCGCGGCGAGCTCAAGGCGGAGGGTTACCTGTTCACCTCGGAGACCGATACCGAGGTCGTGGGGCATCGTATTCATCACCACCTGGGCCAGTCGCGCGATTTGCTCGGCGCGGTGCGCCGCACCGTTGCCGAGCTGCGCGGTGCCTACGCGCTCGCCGTGCTCTGCGCAAAGGACCCGGAATGCATCGTTGTTGCGCGTGCCGGTTGCCCGGTTGTCATCGGCCTCGGAGTTGATGAGAATTTCGTGGCATCAGATGTCGCAGCGCTGCTGCCGGTCACGCGACGCTTCATGTTTCTGGAGGAAGGCGACATTGCGGAAATCCGCCGCAAGTCGATCCGTATTCTTGACGCCAGCGGACGTGAAGTCACGCGCGAAGCGCGTGAAAGCGACTTGCCGGCCGACGCGGTTGAGCGCGGCCATTACCGGCATTTCATGCTCAAGGAAATCCACGAGCAGCCGCGTGCAATCGCACAGACGCTCGAGGAGCGCATCGCCGGCGGGCGCCTGCTGGATGCCGCATTCGGACCCGCCGCCGCCGAGCTGTTCGGCAAGACGCAGGCCGTCCAGATCGTGGCCTGCGGCACCAGTTATCACGCCGGGCTCGTCGCCTGTCACCTGATCGAGGAGATCTGCCGGATCCCGGCAAGGGTCGAGTTCTCGAGCGAATATCGGTATCGCCATCCGGTCATTGTGCCGGGCACCCTGTTCGTGACGATCTCCCAGTCGGGGGAGACGGCCGATACGCTGGCGGCGCTACGCGTGGCAAGGCAGGCAGGGTATCTGTCGACCTTGACGATCTGCAACGTCGCCGAGAGCTCCATGGTGCGAGAATCGGACCTCGTGCTGCTGACGCGCGCCGGCCCTGAGATCGGCGTGGCCTCGACCAAGGCGTTCACGACGCAGCTGACGGCGCTCGGGATGCTGGTTATCGCGCTCGCCAAGCACGGCAAGCTCGATGCGGCCGGGGAGCGCAAGCTGGTCGAGGAGCTGCTGCAGCTGCCGGGTTTGGTTGAGAAGGCGTTGAAACTCGATACCGCCATCGCACTGCTCGCGGAGACATTTGCCGATAAGCATCACGCGCTGTTCCTGGGACGCGGGCCCCTCTATGCGATTGCGATGGAAGGCGCGCTGAAGCTCAAAGAGATCTCCTATATTCACGCCGAGGCCTATGCGGCGGCTGAGCTCAAGCATGGGCCGCTCGCGCTGGTCGACGAGGACATGCCAGTGGTCGCGGTAGCGCCCAACAATGAATTGCTGGAAAAGCTGAAATCGAACCTGCAGGAAGTGCGGGCGAGGGGTGGGCAGCTGTATGTTTTTGCCGACCCCTCCACCGGCATGCAGAGCGAGGAGGGCGTGACCGTGTTGCACGTGCCAGGCGTGCCCTCCGCGTTCCTCGCGCCCGTGATTTTCACCATCCCGCTGCAGCTGCTTGCCTACCATGTCGCGATCCTCAAGGGGACCGACGTCGACCAGCCCCGCAATCTTGCCAAGAGCCTGACGGTCGAATGAGCGCCTTTGGCGCGGAGTTCTTCAGGCGTTTTTATTTCAATCCGGCCACCCGCGTCACGAACGCGGCCGAAATGCGCGACCGGGCCGCGCTGATCCTCGCCGCGCTTCGTCACGCGCGCATCCCGGTACGCAGGATCCTTGATGCCGGCTGCGGCGTGGGGCTGCTGCGGCGCTCATTTGCCGCGCTGCTGCCGCGCGCCACGTACACCGGGCTCGAGTACAGCGAATATCTGTGCACGCGCTATGGCTGGGTGCAAGGTTCGCTCGTGGATTTCAAGGCGCGCGCCCCCTTTGATCTGGTCGTGTGCTACGACGTGCTGCAGTACCTCGGCGATCGGGACGCGGTGCGCGCGATCGCGAACCTCAATCGCCTGTCCCGAGCCGCGCTGTATTTTTCTGCGCTAACGCGCGAGGACTGGCGCAGCAATTGCGACCGGGGCCGCACCGACCGCTCCGTGCATCTGCGGACGGGTGCCTGGTACGCCACGCGGTTGCGGCGCAATTTCCGCTACCTGGGCTTCGGACTTTGGGTACGTCGGGACGTCACTGCGCCGCTATGGGAGCTGGAGACCCCGCGGATCTAGCGAGGCCCTGCGTCCAGCGGATGACCGCGGCGTGCACCGATTCTGCCGCGCCGACATCGGCGCGTGCATCATTGACGATCGAGACGGTTACAAAGCTATTGCCATCGGCCGACCTGACGAAACCCGCGATGGCGCTGACGCCAGCCAGCGTTCCGGTTTTCAGGCGCACGGAACCGGCGGCAACATCGCGCAGGCGCGCACGCAGAGTGCCGTCAACCCCCGCTAGCGGCAATGAAGCCATGAATTCAGGCTGGAATGGGCTATGCCAGGCGGAGAGCAGCACGCGCGCGAGCGCGGCGGCGCTGATCCGCTCCTCGCGCGACAGGCCCGAGCCATTGTCGATCGTCATCTGCTCAAGTCCCAGGTTATGCGCCTGTCCCCACGCCCCAATTGCCAGGCGGCTGTTCTCGAGCGTCGCAGGCTCGCCGAAGCGCTGCGTGCCCAGCGTCAGGAACAGATCACGCGCCATCACGTTGTTGCTAAATTTATTCGTCAGGCGGATCAGTTCCCCGAGGCTCTGGGAGTCATAGTCGAGCAGCGCTGCGGCACCGTCCGGCGCCGTGCCGCTGCGCAGTTGGCCGCTGAACTCACCGCCCAGCTGGCGCCAGTACGACAGGAACGTGCCGTACGCATACTCACGCGGCTGGAGCAAGGCACGCCTGAAGTCGCGCGCCGGGCATTGCGCAGCCAGGCTGCCGCTGAAGGTAACGTGATCCCAGCGCGCGGAGCTGACCGTGAACTCCACGCGATCGGCGGACTTGCGGCAGCGGCCGGCGACAAAGCGGATGCGATTGTCGATGGTCAGATTATCAGGCATCGGATCGGCACTGATGAGTACCCGGTGAGCGGCGGCGTCGGGCGCCACGCGGAATTCTACCGACTGGAAGTTCACCAGCAGTGCAGCGGGCGCCACGTTGTAGGAGCGATTCGGGCGGCCATCGAAGGCGCCCGGGTCCTCGAGCGCCAGCGAATAAGCGGAATCATCGATGATGATGTCGCCGCGAATCGCGCGCAGGCCAGTATTACGCAGCTGGCGCGCAAATCCCCACCAGCGCTCGAGCGTAAGGTAAGGATCGCCGCCGCCCTTCAGCACCAGATCGCCCAGCAGCACGCCGTCGCGAATCTCACCACGGACAAATGCGCGTGTATGCCATGCAAATGCAGGGCCGAGCAAGTCAAGCGCCGCGTAGGTCGTGACTACTTTCATTGTCGAGGCGGGGCTTCGCGGCACCTCGGCGTTGGCGGATGCGACTGTCCTGCCGGTGGCGGCGTCGATGACGATGAAACTGACCGCGGCCGGCGGCAGGCCTTCCCCGGCAATGGCCGCGCGGATCGCATCCGGGGTGCTCTCTGCTGAGTGCGCACTCCCGGGCAGCACGAGGCCAAGCAAGGTCCCCGTCACGAGCACCGACAGCACGACGCGCCGCCAGGTCCCCGCTCGCCAGCGCGCGAATAGCAGCGTGCCGAGGCAAAAAATATACGCGACCGCCGCGAGCCAACCGCCGACCGCACCGAGACCGAACTGCGGCAAGCCCTTGACCCAGCCTGCGCCAGCAGGAAAGGACAGGCTGTGCGCGAGCGGCACGAACAATCCCCAGGACAGGGCGAGCACCATGGCAGCCGGAACGATGACATCCCCGGCGCCCCTGAGGCACGAGCCGCTGCTGATGCTCAGGCCGTCGAAGATCTGGTAGGCGGCCGCGATCCATAAAAGGATGCAACCCTGCGCGGCGATGGCCGCCGACTCTGGCCCGCTGCCAGCGAACCACGGCATGATCCACGCCCCGCTGGCAGCAAGCCCCACGCCGATCAGGCCCATGAAGGCCACCGCGAGCACGATGATGCCGTTGCCGACTTTCGCGGCCCAGTCGCGGTTGCCAGCACCAATTGCCTGGCCGACCAGGGTCGTGCCTGCCATCGCGATGCCGAACGCCGGCATGTAGCAGAACGAGGTCAGCACCATGACGATCTGCGTGGCCGCGCCGTCGACCGTGCCGAGACGCACCTGCATCAGCTGGAACATCGCGAAACCGAATATGTCGGCGGCAAACAGCAGTCCCATCGGCAGCCCCAGGCGGTTCTGGCGCCATAGCGGTGCGAACTGCAATCGCGTCGTCGACGTCGTCGAGTAGCGCATCCGGTAGGTCGGGCCCAAGAAAAAAAACAGCGCGACTACCAGGCCGAGCAGCTGGGCCGCACCGGTTGCCCAGGCGGACCCTGCGATCCCTAGCCCTAAACCGAAGACGAACCACTGGTTCAAAAACGCGTTCGCCACCGCCACGCCCAGCGTGATGCGTAACGTGACGCCGGGCTTGCCGATGCCATTGAAAAATCCCAGCACCGCCCAGAGTGCGACACCGAGCGGTGCCCCCAGCATGCGCGGTCCCCAGTAGGCGAGCGCCATGTCGCGCGTTGCAGCCCCGATCCCGAACGGTGCAAACAGCCACGACCCCATCAGCGCGAGCAACAGGAACGCCGGCAGGGTGAACAGGGATCCCCACAGCGCGAGCCAGGTGGCCTGCGAAGCTTTGGGAAAATCCCCGGCTCCTTCGGCCTGCGCCACCAGGGTCTGCACCGACAGGCCCACGCCGCCAAATAAAAACACGAACACCAAGACCGGCCAGTAAACTGCACCCATCGCGTTGAGCGCCGTCGGCGAGATGCGGCCCATGAACCAGGTATCGGTTGCATTCAGTACGGCCTGCACGCCGCTATTGGCCATGAACGGCAGTGCCAGGGTCGCGACCGCGGCGTAATCAAGCCGCGGGCGGCCGCTCGAGCTAAAAGTCTGGCCCGGCAGCAGGATGGGGGACGTATCCATGCACAAGCATCTTAAACTGATCGCGCCTTTTGACGTCGAGGATTGCGGCAGGGGCCTATGGTGCCTGCGGCAGCACGCGACACTTGAGGCAGCTGTTTATATACGCGGATCGCTGCCCTTCGCGCAGCTGCCGAAATGCGAGGCGCTCGGTATTGACTGGCTGGACCAGGGTGGTGCGCTCATCAGTATCGTGCTGCCGTCGCAAACCGTGACGGTGCGGGTCCAGGGTGCCTTTGTACATGAGCCACGACCCAACATATATCGTGAGTTGCCTTTGGGCCGCCTGGATGCCCGGACCGCGCGTTTCTGGCGCAGGGTATTCGGCCTCGTGCGCCTGCCGGGGGGCCAATACCTGCTCGGCTGGCTTGCCGCTCGTAGCCGGCGCCTAGGGACCTAGCGGCTTCGCCGATTTGCGACATGGTTCAATATTCCGTTTGCGCGCATCTTGCACACTGAAGTTTCTACCGCCGATTACGATGGACCGGGAGTATCAGTGTTGCCGAGCAAGGAATCCGCAAGTGAAGGCCCAGCGACCGGTAAAACCTCGTTCGAATCATACGGCCGCCTGCTAACTTTGCTGTTGCCCCGCCTGCGCGGCTTTGCCGTGCACGACGGCTTCTCAAATTCCCTGTGGTCATCCCCCGACTGGAGCGCGGACGAATCCGGCGATTTTGTCCGGCAGACCATATCGGCGGCGCTGCAAGATCCGGCCGAGACCCCGGCACTCGGGCGCGCAATCGACAATGATCGCGCGCTCTACGCGTTCGCGCTGCGCGCAGAGAATCACGAAGTGCTGGCGGTGATCAGCCTCGAGGTCGCGATAACCGGCAGCCAGAATTCCGCACGTCCCGTAGAAACGCTGCGCCCGTTCGTGCAGCCGGCGATTGACTGCCTGCGGCGCGAGCTCATATTGCGTGAGGCGTTGGGCTCGAATGAAGTCCAGGCGGCGCCGCTGCGCATGCAGGGCCTGCCCCGGCGCACGAATCTGGGCAGCGAACAGGAGTCCCTGGACTCGATCCTGAAATGCAGCTTTGCATACGTCGGCTGCGCACTCGCCGCACTGTGGATCCCTGAGCGCAACCTGTCGATCTCACTGACATCGAGTGGCAATCGCATGTCGCCGCAACTTCTGCAGGGCCCGCGTCGCCAGCTGCTCGAATCGATGCAACAGCATCAGCGCACGATCATGGTCAATAGTGCTTCGGGTCCGGCGTCACCCGGCGCCACGGCCTACAAGACGCTGGCCTGTCCAATTGCCTATCCGAATGGCCGCTTCGCCGGCGTACTCGCGCTGTTCAATCCCCCGAGCGGCGCCGATTTCGAGATGCAGCACGGGCGTAGCGCCGAATTAATGGCGAGATGCATCAGTGCCCTGATCAGTCAGCGGGTGCACTCCAGCGGGCTCGCAAGCCAATCCACACCGGCACAACAGTTCGGCTGATTCGGCTGATACAATCGAGCCATCATGCCGATGGTCATTGCGCAGGCGCCGGAACTGACGGCGCAAGCCTGGTTTAATACTGACAGCGAAATCGAGCTTGCCGCATTGCGCGGCCGCGTCGTCGTGCTCTCTGCGTTTCAGGTGCTGTGCCCCAAGTCCCTCTCCTTCGGGGTGCCACAGACACTGCGCATACACCAGACCTTCGATCCGAAGGAGGTCGCTGTGATCGGACTGCACGCAACATTCGAGCACCATGCGGCGGTGACTCCGGCCGTGGTCAAGGCATTCATCCAGGAATACCGGCTGAAGTTTCCGATTGCGCTCGATCAGCCGAGCAAGACCGGCCCCATACCGGAGACCATGGAACGCTACCGGATGCGCGGCACGCCGAGCCTGATCTTGATTGATAAGCAGGGCGCCATTCGCAAGCACGCCTTCGGCCAGATTGACGACCTTCGCATCGGCGCAGAGATAGGAGCGCTGACGCAGGAAGGAGGCGCGCCCCGGAAAGGTATAGAATCGGCGTTTTCAACCAGCGGGAGTGCTCCATGATTAATAATAAGGCGCGTCGCACGGCGGCGCTCGCCGCGGCGGCAACTGCCGGCGCGATTTTTGCTTGCTCGGTATTTGCTGCCGGCAAGGCCGCCCCGGCACCTGCAGTGGTGCGATTGCCGCTCGAGAACAGCGATTTTCCGATCTCCGCCGCAGTAACGGTGAGCAAGGATGCCGACACCTATTTCCTGAGCGGCGCATTGCCTCCGATGATCAATAAAGATGCCCCGAAAGGCAGTGTCGAGGCTTACGGCAACATGGAAACCCAGACCACGGGTGCGCTGACCCTGATCAAGGGAACACTCGCGCGCCTAGGGTTGACCATGGGCGATGTCATAAAGATGACGGTATTCATGGCCCCGGATAAGGACAACAAGATGGACTTTCCCGGCTTAATGGCCGGTTACACGAAGTTCTTTGGCACGGCGGAACAACCGAACAAACCTGCGCGCAGCGCCGTGATGGTCGCGGCATTGGTTGCACCGGGCGCGCTGGTGGAAATCGAGGTCATCGCCGCCAAGGCCCGCTGATTCGGGTAAGTTTATTGTGCCGGCGCCGGCGCTGGCGCCGGCACAGCGGGATAGGACGGCGTTCCCTGCTCGCGCAGGATGGCGAGAAGGACGTCCTGCTCGCGGGGCAGGCTGCGCATCCGCGCCAGATGCCAGCGTGCATGGGCATTCCTTGACCAGGGCAGAAGTGGCGTATCAAAGTTCGCTGCCAGGGATTCTTGCGACTCGAGCACGCGGCGCCGCTCGGCCAAGGCAATAGCTTCCTTCGAATCCGGCGCCACCAGATGTTTTTCGATCGAGATGCCGGCGAATTCGCCGCGCACGGTGTCCCCGCGCTGCAGCGTGCGCGCGATCTTCATGCAGGAATCGCGACGCTCTGTACCAGGGGCAGGGTCCCGGCAGACCTCCTCGATAGTCGTGAAAGAAGGCACGAGTTTCGCCGCGGCCACGCTGATGACCAGCGCCAGCCGGCTCGCATCGTTCGCGGCCGTGTCCATCGGCAGCGAATTCGCCGCCGCCTTTAGCGCATCGAACATCAGCACGGCGACATCCGTCGCGTAGGCCGCGAAGTGCTTGCCCTGCGACATATCGAACAACACGCGCTCGGTCTCGACTAGGTCACCATCTTTGAATGCCACGTTAAGCGTGGGCAGCCAGGCCGCCGGATTGGCGGGCGCGACCCAGCGCATCGCGGTCGCCGCATCGCGAAAATCGCAGGGCGGCGCGATCGCGCACAGGCGCAGTCGCACCCAGGCGAAGGTCGCGCTTTCCGGTGCCAGTTCGCTCGCTTGCGCCGAAAGCTCTGGTCCGTCGGTGGGACTCAGCAGCGCCGCGGTCGCCAGCGAGTTCGCATCGCCGCGCCTGCTCAGCACGACGGCTGCCGAGAGTTTCCACTCCTTTAGTTTAACGGCCTCGGTTCGCGGCGCGCTAAACGCGGGCGGCGAGAGCAGGAGCGCGAACAGGATCCAGCCGCGCACGCTCATGGACGCAATATCGGTCCCTTGTGAGCGGCCGTGAGCCCCGCCGTGATCGCGAGACGCATTGCATCCTCGACTGAAATGTCGAGGTGTTCGACATGATCGCGGGGCAGATAGACCGTGTAGCCGCCGAAGGCGTAGCTCATCGGAAAATACACGGTGACCCAGTCGCGCCCACCGTGAGCATTCAGCACCGGCGGCACGTCCTCGCGCGTGACAAAGCCAATTGCATGCACGCCGCCGAACCTCGCCAGCACGACTCGCTGCAGGTCGCGCTTCTCCCCGCTGCCCGAGGGCAACAGGCTCACCACATCGCGAAAGCCGCCGTAGAGCGTCTTGACTAGCGGAATCCGCCCGAGGAAATCGTCCCAGTATTTCAGCAGCAACCTGCCGGCATAGGCATTGACGAGCGCGCCGACTACCAGCAGCAGCAGGAAGCCCGTAATCAGCCCAAGGCCGGGCCAGTAGTGTTCCGGAGATATGATCCCGAGCCCGATCAACGCATGCCGCAGCCAGCCCTCGAGCGTATTCACGACCCACCAGATCACGTACACGGTCAACGCGAGCGGCAGGACCGTCACGAGACCGCTCATCGTCAGTTTTAGTATCTTGCGCATGCCTTCATCATCTCACGAGGCGCAGAATTGTTGCACGGTGCGCTGTATTTCCGTAGCGGGTGCCAGCGTGCCGGTGTCAGGCCGCCATAGAAAATACCGGGTCAGCAATCCATCCGCATGCACGCCCGTGACGCTGAGCAGGCGGCTGTCGCGACGAAACTGCACTGCATCGGCGGCTCTGCAGGGCAGGGTGCCGCGCATCTCCCCGGGTCCGGCGGGCTCGAAGACCTTGCCGTTGCGCCAGTCGAACAGGAACAGCCGATCGCAGTCACCGCCGCAGTGGCTCAGCACGAGGCTGAAGTTGCCCGCAAAGTTCGGTGCCGCCGGCAGGGACTGCTGCAGCCGGGCACGCTCATCGTTGCTCAGCGAACCTTCCATGAACTCCGGCCGGGGAGCGGTGCTCGCTTCGTAAGGCGGCGCCCGGTACTCCGAGAATCGCGGTGCAGACAGGGGTTCGGCCGCGATGCTCGTCTCGATGCCGCGGATGCGATCGAGCTGCGCGGCGATTGCATCGGAGAGATACCAGTCATCGATGTTGATCTCGGCGCGGGCCGTATGGGCGGTCACGTTGACGTTCGCCAGCGTATGGTCGGCCCCGGTGTACGCCCCATAGATATTCGGGGCACCGGGCTCGCGCGGCGCGAGGAATATCAGGTAGCGACCGGCGGGGACCTCGACGGCAAATTTATTCTGCCCCGGCGCGATCGGGATCGTACGGATGCGCGAGGTGTCGACCTCGCAGATATAGGCCATCATTGGCGGCGCAGATTGCCCCGGAAAGCCGATCTGCCCCTCGATGTAGGCTGCGCGCGCCGCGGGGCTCGCGAAGAAGCCGGCGACTGCGCCGAGCGCTGCCACCGCGACTGATGTCGGCAAACGCATGCTCAAGACAGTAAACTCCCGTAGCGGCTTAACCCTTCACCAACATGGTAGCGATGCACGATGACACAAGCCACTGATGTCCATATTAGCGCCGCGACCCTGGCCGATGTGCCACTGATCCTCGAGTTGATCCGCGGGCTCGCGATCTACGAAAAACTGGAGGACCAGGTCGTGGTCAGCGAGGCGATCCTGCGGGAATCGCTATTTGGTGCAGGCGGCGGCGCCGAGTGCCTGATCGCGCGCGTGCAAGGCCAGGCGGCCGGGTTTGCGCTGTTTTTCCACAACTTTTCGACCTGGCTCGGCCGACGCGGACTGTATCTCGAGGATTTGTTTGTGCAGCCTGCGTTTCGCGGCCATGGCGTCGGCAAGGCCCTGCTGACTCACCTTGCCGGGATCGCGGTGGCAAGGGACTGCGGGCGTTTTGAATGGCAGGTGCTCGACTGGAACCAGAGCGCCCGGGATTTCTACGAAAAACTCGGAGCCCGGCCCAATGCCGGCTGGATCAATTACCGGATCACCGGCGATGCCCTACGCCGCCTGGCGAAGTCCGCCAGTCACTGACGGGGCAGCAGGAAGCGCACGCCCTGGTAGTTCAGCACGACGCCATCGCGGCGGATGTGCTCGATACTGAGGCCTTCCGGCAGCAACGCGCCCTCGCGGTACTTGCGCATGTTGATATAGACAAAGCGATCCGCCGCGCGTGTCGCGTACACATGCACATCAAGATGCAGATCCGGCAGGGATTGTCCGCCCGCCAGAGTGACCTGGCTGATTTCCGGCAGCAGCTCATCGTCCTGCGCCCCGCTTTCCGGCACGGCAGGCTCGGCGCGCTGCCGCGCAGCCCGGGGGCCTGGCACATTGATGCTCGCGCCAGGTTCCGGCTGGTCCACCGGGATCTCCGGAGCGTAGACCGGAGCGGTGTCGAGCGGGCTAAAATGGCTCGGGCTCGGTGCGGGTGCTGCCGTGCCTTTCGCCGGGAGGGGCGCCGGTGAAGCTGCCGTCGCCGGCGCGGCGGGCGTTTGCTGCCTGAGCAGCATCACGGCCAGTATCACGACGTTGATTCCCAGCAGCATGCAAATGATGATCGCCCACGCCGGCAGGCGCCGCCGGCGTGCGCTGATGCCGCTGTCCACCAGGCCCGGTCCCAGCTGGCGCTGTCTTTCAGACTCCGATTTCTTCAACGCATCGAGGATGAATGACATGTGGTCCCCTATCCGCCGCGCGCCGGGGGCGGCTCGAGCAGCGGTGACTGCGGATCCGCAAGCGTCGAATCCAGCACGACCTGCGTCAGCACGCCGGCTACGCCATCGGCAACCAGCCGGTGTTGGCGCTGGAATTCCTGCACCGCATCGGCAAGCGCCTGGTCATAGACATCGCCATGCTCCGGATCCACCGATGAGCCGTGCAGCGCGCTCAGCTTGCGTCGCAACCAGCGCACCGCCTCGCCACTGCTGCCGATGGCGAGTCGGCGCGCGCGCGCCGACTTGGGGCGCCATACAATCGTGAAATCTCCGAACCACAGCCGTGAGACCGTATCGAGCGGCACCCGTTCGCTGCGCTCCCCCAGCGTGAGCGTCGCGCTCTGGTTGTCGAGCGCCGTGAGCACCACCCGATGACGCTGGCCATGTTGATCGGTCAGCGTCAGCACCGCGGGCCTGTTCAGCATGTGCACCTGCGCCCAGGACCCATGCTGATCGAGGCAGGCAAGACCTGCCTTCGCAGCCTGCCCGCAAGGGTCCTGGTCGCCGGTCAGCGCGGTACCCCAAAGCGCCAGCAGCCGCCGGTACGCGCCTGCTTCCGTGGTGGTCGCCGCATTCTCGGCCAACAGCGCCTCGAGATCCGCTGCGGGCGCGGGCTTGGGCGTTGGGCGGCTTTCCGCAATGGCGGCGGAGGGCGCCTCGGCGGCAACAGATGCCGGCGTCGTCATCGTCGGGGGTGCGCCTGTGCGCACCGGAACCCATAAATGCCACGGGATGAAGAATATCGCCGCGACCGCTGCAATGGTCAGGCAAGCGGCGAGCCAGGATGCCCAGCGTGGGAAGTAGCGCCGGCCGTACACCTCACCTGCGGCGCGTCGCACCAGCGCAGCATTCACGGTGCGCTGCTCGCGCGTGTAAGCGCCCAGCAAGGCCCGGTCGCAGCACACATTGACGATGCGCGGTATGCCGCCTGACAGGCGGTGAATTTCGCGAAGTGCGCCGGGCGTGAAAAGTTCCGCCGAGACGCCCGCCACGCGCACTCGATGGCGAACGTATTCGCGCGTCTCCTCGCCGCTGAGCGGGCTCAAGTGATACCGCCCGGTGATCCGCTGCGCGAGCTGCCGCAGCTCGTTGCGATCCAGCATCTCGGCAAGTTCAGGCTGGCCGATCAGGATGATCTGCAGCAGTTTCTGCGTCGGCGTTTCAAGATTCGTCAGCAGGCGAACCTGCTCGAGGACCCCGGCCGAGAGATTCTGCGCTTCATCGACGATGACCGTGACGCGCCGCCCCTCCGAATGGGCCTTCAGCAAGCGCCGGTTCAGCGCATCGACCAGGGACTTAACACTGTCGCGCTCGGTGGCGTCGATCTCCACACCCAGCTCCTCGCAAATACTCAGCAGGAATTCGGTCGGCGTGATGCGCGGATTCAGTATCACGGCCACATCCGCGTGCTGTGGTATGCGCGACAGCAGCGTGCGCACGACCGTGGTCTTGCCGGTGCCAACCTCCCCGGTCAGCTGGATGAATCCGCCAGATTCGTTAATGCCGTACAGCAGGTGCGCCAGGGCCTCGGCATGGCGCTCGCTAAGATAGAGATAGCGCGGATCGGGCGTGATCGCGAAGGGTTTCTCGCTGAGACCGAAATAACTCGTGTACATATCAGTCTACGAGCGGTTCAGGTCGCCCCGCGCTGGGTGCCGATATCCTGCGGCGAGAAATCATCGACATTCAGCAGGTCCATGACCTTGGCGTCGTAGCGCGTCAAGGTATCCGCTTCGCTCGCCAAGAGGATGCCTTGCTGCAGCGCCTGGCGGATCTGTCCCGGCAGATCGAGCGCGGTGATCTTGCCGGTCTTGACACCCTCGACGCGGATACGTTTTTCGAGCGCTTCGGCCGCCTCGGCCAATACCAGCACCTCCTGCAGAAGTCCAAGGGGATTGTGCGGGGCGAGCGTGTTGTAGAGCGGCGCGCATAGTCTTTCGCGTGCCTCTCCCGGCGTCATGACCAGCTTGGCGATTTCCCGTCCCGACCGGTCGCTCGGCGGAAAATAGGTCAGGCCGCGCGGAAAAATCACGAGCCGCATCAGCGCGGCGAGCATCCTGTTTGGGAAATTGCGCAGGAACTGGTGCAGCTGTTCCTGCGCCTGGTATAAAAGGCTCCGGCAGGCCCAGTCGATCAGCGGCAGGTCCGCCTTCGGACTGCCCTGGTTCGCATGGTGCTTCAGCACCATCGAGGCCAGATACATCATCGACAGCACATCACCGAGTCTCGCGGACAGCGTTTCCTTCTTTTTCAGGTAACCGCCGAGTGCCAGCATCGCCACGTCCGCAGCGAACGAGAACGAGGCGCTGTAGCGATTGATATGCTGGAAATAGCGCCGGGTCGGGCCGCTCACCGGAACCCGCGTGAAGCGTGCGAAGGTCATCGCCATCACGATGGAGCGCGCCGCATTTGATAGAGCGTAGCCGATATGGCCAAGCAACGCCTTGTCAAAGTCGAGCACGCCCTTCTCGCGGTCCGGATTGCGCGCCGCATTCATTTCCTTCAGCACCCACGGGTGGCAGCGTACCGCGCCCTGTCCGAAGATGATCAGGCTGCGGGTCAGGATGTTGGCACCTTCGACCGTGATTGCCACCGGCACGATCTGGTAATTGCGGCCAAGATAATTCTTTGGCCCCAGGCAGATGCCCTTGCCGCCGTGCACGTCCATCGCATCGTTCGCGACCATGCGGCCGAGTTCAGTCACGTGATACTTCAGCATCGCCGAAGGGACACTGGGCTTCTCGCCGCCGTCGATCGCACCGGCCGTGACCGAGCGCGCCGCGTCCATGATGTAGGTGCGCGCTGCCATGCGCGCGATCACCTGCTCCACGCCCTCGAACTTGCCAACCGGCATGTTGAACTGGCGCCGGATACGGGTATAGGCGGCCGAGGCATACACGCCAGCCTTGGCCGCGCCGGTGGCGTTCGAGGGTAGCGAAATGCAGCGTCCCACCGAGAGCTGCTCGACCAGCATGCGCCAGCCTTGTCCGGCCATCTTGAATCCGCCGATGATCGCATCGACCGGCACAAACACATCGACACCCTGGATCGGGCCGTTCTGAAACGGCACATCGAGCGGCAGATGGCGCCGCCCGATCGTGACCCCCTGCGTCATGCGCGGAATCAATGCACAAGTGATGCCCAGATCCGTCACCCCGCTCAACAGCTTGTCCGGATCGAACAGTCGAAACGCGAGCCCGATCACCGTGGCGATCGGGGCGAGCGTGATGTAGCGCTTGGAGAAATTCAGGCGGATACCGGTGATCTCGCGACCCTGCCAGATTCCCTTGCAGATGATGCCGGTGTCGGGGATCGAGGCGGCATCGGAACCTGCCCGCGGGCCGGTCAGCGCAAAGCACGGGACGTCCTCGCCGCGCGCGAGGCGCGGCAGGAAATGCTCTTTTTGCTCGGGCGTGCCGTAATGCAATAAAAGCTCCGCCGGCCCCAGGGAATTGGGCACGGCGATCGTTGAGGAGGCTGTCGCGCAGCGCGACGATACCTTGGCAAGCACACATGAATGCCCATACGCGGAGAACTCCAGTCCGCCGTAACGTTTTGGGATGATCATCGCGAAGAACCCGGCTGACTTCAGGAACTCCCACACCTCGGGCGGCAGGTCGCCGCGCCGGTGCGTGATGTCCCAATCATCGAGCATCTCGCACAATCGCTCGCAGGGGCCATCGAGGAAGGCCCGCTCGTCGGCGCGCAGCTCAGGCGCACGCGCCGACATCAGTTTGTTCCAGTCCGGTCCACCCGTGAACAGCTCGCCATCCCACCAGACGGTGCCCGCCTCCAGTGCTTCGCGCTCGGTCGAGGACATCGCCGGCAGCATGCGCAGGTAGGCTTTCAGGAATGGGCGCGTGATGAGCCACACGCGCAGCGGGCGCAGGTTTAGCAGCACGAGTAAAAAGACCGGAAGGGAGGCGATGATCTTCCAGGCGTCGGCGACGTCCCAGAGCACCCAGTACGCCACGGTCAGCGCACCCAGCGTGAGCGTCGAGACGCTGAGCCCTGCGCGCCGGTAGGCCAGTATCATCAGGATCACGAGGGTCAGCGCGCCCCATCCGAGGGCGAGGAGCACGCAATGCAGGGATATCTCCATGGTCCCTACTATAGGCCGCAGCAGCTAGGGGCGGCTAGAGCAGGTCTTTCACGCCGTCACGTTCTTCACATAGTTCATCGTAGGTCGCCTGCATGCGCGAACGGCTGAAATCATCGATCGGTAGTCCCTGCACGATGGAGTACTGACCGTTCTGGCAGGTGACGGGGAATGAGTAAATGACACCAGCCGCAATGCCGTAGCTGCCGTCGGACGGCACCGCCATACTGACCCAGTCGCCCGAGGCGCTGCCGAGGGCCCAGTCGTGAATGTGATCGATGGCGGCCGCCGCCGCCGATGCGGCCGAGGAGGTGCCGCGCGCCTTGATGACGGCGGCGCCGCGCTGCTGCACGGTCGGAATGTAGTTTTCCCGGAACCATTGATCGCCGACGACGCCGAGGGCGGGCTTGCCGGAAATGGTGGCGTGGTGCAGATCGGGATACTGCGTGCCGGAGTGATTGCCCCAGATGATGATGTGGCGAACGTCGGCGACCGCAACGCCTGCTTTTAGCGCCACCTGTGCGCGGCCGCGGTTGTGATCGAGGCGGGTCATCGCGGTGAAGTTCTTCGGATTCAGCGCCGGCGCGTTGCGTTGAGCAATCAGCGAATTCGTGTTGGCCGGATTGCCTACGACCAGGACGCGGACGTCGCGGCTCGCGACCTCGTTCATCGCCTTGCCCTGTGCTGAGAAGATCTTGGCGTTCTCCAGCAGCAAATCCTTGCGCTCCATGCCGGGACCCCGGGGCCTCGCGCCCACCAGCATCGCATAGTCGCAATCCCTGAAAGCTATTTTCGCATCATCGGTTGCGCTGATGCGGTTCAGGGTCGCGAAGGCGCAGTCATGCAGTTCCATCACGACGCCGGATACCGTGCCAAGTGCCGGCGAGATTTCCAGCAGATTCAGATTGATGGGCTGGTCGGCTCCGAGCATCTGGCCGGACGCAACCCGAAACGCAAGGGCGTAGCCAATGTTGCCGGCGGCCCCGGTGATGGTGATGGTGACTGGCTTCTTCATATCGCGGCTCCGGCCCAAAGGGTGCCGGATTCTAGCTCAATTTGTGCCATTAACCCATCAGCAGCAGCGTTTCGGCGTGCTCGACCGCCTCCGGCGTGCCGCAGACCACCACCACGTCGCCCTCCTTGAGGATCGTGTCCGACGCCGGCGCGCGCCCGACGATGCCATCGCGGCGCAATGAGGCGACGCTCGCTTGGGAGCCGCTTGCGATCAGCTCGGCGATGCTGCGGCCAACTGCCCAGGCATGCGGCGGCAGAATCACGCTGTGAAGCTCCTCGCGGAATGCATGCGTTTCATCCGGCGGTGTCGCGCCTTGAGCCGGAAAGAACTGTCGCAGCATGCTGTAGCGATGCGTGCGGATGTCATCGACGGTGCGAACCACGCGGGAGACAGGCACTTTCAGCAGCAGCAGCACATGCGACAGCAGCATCAGGCTCGCCTCGAAGGTCTCCGGCACCACTTCGGTCGCACCCGCGCGCTGCAATTCGCCGAGCAGCGTATCGTCCTGGGTGCGCACGAGGATCGGCACATCCTCGCGCAAGGAGCGCACTGCGCGCAGCACGCGCAGCGCGACCGGCGCATTGGCAAACGTGATCACGACGCAACTGGCATGCTCGACGCCCACGCTCTGCAGCACCGCCGCCTGGCCCGGATCGCCGAACATGATCGCATCTCCCGCCTGGCGCCCGGCCCTGATCCGGTATGGATCGACGTCCAGCGCGAGATACTCAAAGCCGGCCCGCTCCAGCACGCGCGCGATGTTCTGTCCGACGCGCCCGAAGCCGCAGATGATCACATGTTCGCGTCCAGCGACCGCGAGCGTCGCCTGCGCCTCGCGCACTGCCGCTGCGGGCGGCGGTGGGCCGCGTTCGCGCAGCACGAGCCGGGTCAACCGGCGGTTGTGTCGTATCAGCAGCGGTGAGAGCACCATGCTCAGCACGGTCGCGGCGAGCAGGGGCTGCAGCACGGCAGAATCCATCAGCTCATCACGTAGCGAGAGGGTCAGAAGCGCAAAACCGAATTCGCCGCCCTGCGACACGACAATGCCGGTGCGCAAGGCCTTGAACCAACTGCCGGTCGCCGGCTTTGCCGCGAGCATCACGACCGCGGCCTTCAGCACCAGCATGCCCGCCAGCAGCATCGTGACCAGTAGCAGGTGCTGGAACAGCAACCGGATATTGAGCAGCATGCCGACGGTTATAAAGAACAATCCCAGCAGGACATCGCGATAGGAGCGGATGGTCGCCTCCACTTGGTGCCGGAACTCGGTCTCCGCAAGCATCATGCCGGCCAGGAAGGCGCCCAGTGCGAGGGACAGGCCCGCCTTATGCGTGGCCCACGCCGAAGCGAGCACGGCCAGCAGGACCGCGAGCGAGAAAAGCTCGGCGCTGCGCACCGAGGCAATCGCGAAGAACAGCGGCCGCAACAGCCAGCGTCCCGACGCCAGCACGATGCCGAGCGCGAACAGTGCGACCACGACCGCGTAGCCGATATGCCCGATGTCCGCGCTTGGACCGCGACCGGACAATGAGGATTCCAGCGCCAGGAATAACGGGAATGCGAGGTCCTGAAACAGGCAGATCGCCACCGCAATGCGCCCATGCGTGCGATTGTTCTCCGACTGGTCGGTCAGTTGCGCGATGATGATGGCGGTCGATGACATCGCGACCGCTCCGCCGATCACGATGCCGGCGGGTATTGCGACGCCGAAGAATTCGACCGCGATCAACGCAACGATCGCCGATGTTGCCAGCACTTGTGCGCCGCCCACCCCGAGCACCTCGCCGCGCATCGCGATCAGCCGCGGCAGCGAAAATTCCAGGCCCAGCGTGAACACGAGGAACACCACGCCGAAGTCCGCCAACAGTCGCGTTGTGGCATTGTCGGTGGCGAGCGCGAGTGCGTGCGGTCCCAGCATCATGCCGACGGCGAGGTAGCCCAGGATCGCGGGCAGGGCGAGCTTGCGTACCGCGGCAACCACGCACACCGATGCGCTCAGGAGAATAAGGATCTGCAGCAGCGGATCGCCCACGCTCATAGTGGGAACCAAAAACATTTAAAAGGCAATCTGGCCGCAATGCCCCTTTTGCTAGACTGACCGGATGGGACAGGACCGCAAGGAGCTGGCGCGAACCTATTATAAGAGCGCCAACCTGCTGAAGGATCGAGGCGACTGGCAGGCGGCACTGGCCGACTATGACCGGGCGATCGACGCGCAGCCGGATTACGCGCATGCCCTATGCAACCGCGGCGTCGTGCTCGCTGCGCTCGGGCGCGCCGACCAGGCCTTGCAAAGCTATGACCGGGCGCTCGCGCTCGATGACAAGGATGGGATCGCACATTTCAACCGCGGCGTCCTGTTGCAGCAACTACGAGCCTGGGAGGGGGCGCTTGCGAGCTACGATAAGGCCATCACGCAGGATGCCGGATTCTTCCACTCGCATTTCAATCGCGCCAACGTGCTCAAGGAACTGTCGCGCTGGGATGCGGCCATCGAAAGCTATGGGCGGGCGATTGCCCTGTCCCCCGGCCGTGCCGAACCGTGGTTCAACCTGGGCGTAATCCAGCAGCAGCAGGGGAAGACAGAAGCCGCGCTCGCGAGCTACGACCGGGCGCTCGCGATCAATCCGGACCTGCTCCAGGCTCGCTTCAATCGTGCCAATGCGCTGAAGGATCTGAAACGTTACCGGGCGGCGGTGCAAAGCTACGATCTGGTCATCGCTGCGCAGGCCGATCATGCCGAAGCGTGGTCGAATCGCGGCACTGCGCTGCAAGAGCTCGGCGAATGGGAAGCGGCGCTCGGCAGTTACGACCGGGCTATTGCGATAAGGGCGGACTATGCGGAAGCCTGGTCGAACCGCGGCATGGTCCTGCATGAATTGCGAAAGCTACCGGAGGCCTTGGCGAGCTACGAGCGGGCCCTTCAGCTGAGGCCGGCATTTGCCGATGCACAATACGGGAAATCCATCTCTTTGCTGCTGCAGGGTGACTACGCGGCAGGCTGGCCACTGTACGAATCGCGCTGGCCGCATGCGGCGAGGCTGCATGGCAAAGCGCCGCGCGTGTTTCAAACGCCGCTGTGGCTCGGCCGGGAAGACCTCAGGGGCAAGCGCATCCTGATTTACTGGGAGCAGGGCCTCGGGGATACCTTGCACTACTGCCGCTATATCCCGTTGCTCGCGCAACGGGGCGCCGAAGTGATATTCGAGGCGCAGGCGCCGCTCATGAATCTGCTGCGCTCACTTCCCGGGGTGGGCCGCTTGGTCGCCGCGGGCAGCCCCCTGCCAAAGTTCGATTACCACTGTCCGCTTCTTAGCCTGCCGCTGGCCTTTGGCACCACGCTGCAGTCGGTGCCCGCGAGCGTGCCGTATCTGCGCGCCGAGCCGGAATGTGCGGCCCATTGGCGCGAGCGCCTCGGTGAGCGGCGCGCTGCGCGCATAGGTTTCGTATGCAGCGGCGCCGCGATATACGCCAATGATACGAATCGCAGTATCGCGCTGGCTGACTGGATTACCCGGGTACCACGCGATAGGCAATACATATGCCTGCAAAAAGAATACCGGGATGCCGATCTGGCAACGCTGGCGGAGAATTCCTGGATTGCAAATTTTGCGGCGGAACAACGCGATTTCAGCGACGCGGCCGCGCTGGTCGAGTCGATGGACCTCGTGATCAGCGTCGATACCAGCATGACCCACCTGGCCGGTGCTCTGGCACGGCCCACGTGGCTGCTGCTGTCTTTCAATTCTGACGCGCGCTGGATGATGGACCGGGACGACAGCCCCTGGTATCCGACGCTGCGTATATATAGACAGAAGAAACCCAGGGACTGGGCCGCCGTGCTGGAGCGAGTTGCCGCGGACCTGCGCGCTATGTGACCGGTATGCCGATCGCCCGCTCCTGGTCCTCGAGCATGGTCCGGGTGCAGGTGAAGAAATAGTAGGCCGACAGGAAGCCGCTCGGCGCAATGCACAGCAGGGCGAGCCGCAGCGACTGCGCGCTGCTCGGGTTCCACTGGAAAACCTGCGCGGATATATCACTCAGGAGGCCGCCCATCGCGGGTGCCAGAATCAGATTTCCGAAGTTTGCGACGAACAGCGTAGTTGCGCAGAAAATGGCCCGCATCGGCGGCGGCGAGAGGTTATTGAGGATGCCAAAGCACGGTCCAATGTAGAAATAGATGGATGGCACGAAGATCCACAACATCGCTTTCGCAAGCACCAGCGAATGTGTGGAATAAATGATGATCGACGGTATGGTCGCAAGACCGACTCCCCAGCCCATCAGCCAGGTGATGCGTCGCGGATCCTTGAACCACGGCTGGGCGATCAGCCAGCTCGTGAACACCGTTGCAGCAATCCCGCCGTATAAGTGCATCGGGCCGGTCAGGTTTCCCGCTTCACCTGGGGTCATAGCATAGGTGCGCTGCAGGAATGTCGGCGTGAAGTACATCAGGCCCCAGCCCCAGAATGCCGTGATTGCGCTGGCCAACATCGATTTGACGGCGGACTTCTGTCCCCACAGGAACCGGAAGGTTTCGAGCAGCCCGGGCGTAGCCTCGTCCGATTTGCGATCGAGCTGGCCGCGCTTGGGTTCGCGGACCGTAAAGTAGATCAGCAGGCCGGCGATGACACCGGGCGCGCCCAACACGATGAACACCGAGCGCCAGCCGTGCGTGCCGGCGACCGCGGTCGCCGTATGCGCCGCCCAGCCATGGCCGTCCGCGACATCGCCGGCAAAGCTTGCAGCGAGGTAGGCGCCGATGGGGGCACCGAGTGAGAACACGGTCAGGGCCATAGGCCTCAGGCGTGCTGTGAAATAATCGGACAAGATCGAATTCGCGCCGGGGGTGCCGCCCGCCTCGCCGATGCCGACGCCGATTCTGGCAAGCATGAATGCCAGTGCAAATCGCGCCTTGCCGCACAACATGGTCATGGCCGACCAGACGACGATGCATATGGAGATGATGTTGCGCCGGTTGCCGCGATCGATCAGCCAGGACAGTGGAAAGCCGAACACCACATAAAAAATCGCGAGCGGTATCCCGGCCGCCAGGCTGACCTGGGTGTCATTTAGCCCAAACTCGATCCGGATCGGTTCGAGGACTGTCGAGATACAATAGCGGTCGGCGATACTGAGGGTGTAGACCATGCACATCATGATCAGGATGTACCAGCGCACCGCCATCGAGGTCGTGTTCTGCTCCGCTTCTGTCGCCGGCGTGGCGTTCTTCATATATTGTTCATTATCCATGATAGGTCGTCCCATGCACTTGAAGATTCTGAAGATTCGCTGGATTGGCGCCGCCCTGGCACTTGCCGCAGGTCTTATGTCTGCGGCCCATGCGGAGCCGGAGCAGCATGAGTTCGTCATTCCCGCTTTTCACACCGAAAGCGGCGCCGTGCTGCCGGAAGCCCGGGTCGTGTATGGAACGTACGGAAAGCTGAGCGCCACTGGCGACAACGTCGTGCTTTTGCCCTCCCACTACATGGCCGACATGCATGGCTATGAGTGGCTGATTGGGCCTGGCAAAGCGCTAGATCCCAATAAGCTGTTCCTGGTCATGACCGAGCTTTTCGGCAACGGCCGATCCTCATCGCCCAGTAATTCGCCAGAGCCCTTTCACGGACCCCGCTTTCCCGTGATGACGATCCGCGACAACGTCGAAGCTGTGCACCAGATGCTGACGCAGCAGTTGCATGTGACTCACCTTCAGGCCGTCATTGGCTTCTCGATGGGGGCGCAGCAGGCCTTTCAATGGGCCGTCAGTTATCCGGATTTCATGGATCGCATCGCCGCATCCTCGGGGACCGCGAAAACTTACGGACATGGCATCGTCAGGCTGGAAAGCGAGATCACGGCGCTGACGCTCGACCCGGCCTTCAAGGACGGCAATTACACCGAGCAACCGCAGAAGGGCATCGAGGCCTTTGGGATTGTCTGGACCGCGTGGCTGTATTCGCAGGAATGGTGGCGACGCGAACTGTGGCGCCAGGACGATCCGCCCGGAAAGAGCCTCGCTGCGGTGATTGAGCAGTATCGCAAGAATTTCATCCCCGGCGCCGATGCAAATAACCTGATCCTGCAGATGCGAACCTGGGAGGCCCACGACGTCGGCACCACGCCGCCGTTTAACGGCGACACGCAGGCGGCGCTGCGCTCGATCAAGGCACGCGTGCTGTATATGCCATCTGCGACCGACCTGTATTTCCCGGTGGCGGACGCGCGTTACGAGGCAGCGTTCATCCGCCGCTGCGACCTGCAGATCATTCCTTCTTTATGGGGCCATCCGGCCGGCGCCGGCGCCTCGCCCGCAGACTTGAAATTCCTGAACGATCACATAGCCCGGCTTATGAGGACACGATGAAGCGCAAGAATATGACCCCACAGGATCATGCCCTCGGTATGGATCGGTCCATCTCGCGGCGAGACTTCATGCAGGGAGCGGCGATCGGCGGCGCCGGCCTGCTCGGCGCCTCCCTGCTGCCGGGCCCCGCGACTGCGCATAGTCTCTCGCCCGCCGGTGCGCAGGATAATCCCGGTTATTATCCGCCCACCCTCAGTGGCATGCGCGGCAGCCACCCGGGCTCTTTCGAGGCCGCGCACGCACTGCGCGACGGCATGACGGTGAGCTCCGCAACAATGCTGGACGAGCACTACGACCTCGTCGTGGTCGGCGCCGGCATCAGCGGCCTGTCCTCGGCACATTTCTATCTGCAGGCACATCCGTCCGCACGCGTTTTGCTGCTCGACAATCACGATGATTTCGGCGGACACGCCAAGCGCAATGAATTTCATCTCGATGGGCATCTGGCGCTGATGAATGGTGGCACGCTGGAGATCGACAGTCCGCGGCCCTATGGACCGGTGGCGGATGGGGTGCTACGCGCAATCGGCATCGATGCCGCGGCGCTCGCGAAGCAGGTGCAACACCCTGAGTTCTATGACTCGCTTGGGCTCGGGACCGGAATATTTTTCGATCGCGCGACCTTCGGCGCCGATCATCTGGCGGTCGGTTATCACGAAAAACCCTGGCCGGACTTTCTTGTGGGCGCGCCCTTGTCCGCGGCCGCGAAAGCCGATGTCGAGCGCGTCGAGACGGCCAACGTCGATTACTTCCCAAGCTGGACGGCCGAGCAGAAAAAGCAGCATCTGACGACGATCAGTTACCTCGATTACCTGACCCAGGTGATCAAGGTAGACCCATCCGTCGCCGCGATCTACCGAACCCGCACGCAGGGCGAATGGGGCGTTGGCGCCGATGCGGTATCGGCCGCCGATGCCTGGGGAATCGGCCTGCCCGGATTTGATGGCCTGAAACTGCTGCCTGGCTCGGTACCCGCGATGGGCTTCACGCCGGCCGGCTATTCCGACACGGGCGGCTCTACACGACTGCATTTTCCCGATGGCAACGCGACTATTGCGCGCCTGCTGGTGCGCCGTCTGATTCCGCGCGCGCTGCCGGGCTCGGGCGTCGAGAATGCGGTCACTGCGGTCGCCGACTATGCGCGCCTTGATGAACAGGGCTCGCCCGTGCGCCTGCGCCTCAGCAGCATTGTCTTGCGCGCGGCCAACCTGGGTCCGGCGAAGGCGCCGACCGGAGTCGCCGTGACGTATATCCGCGATGGCCGCCTGTTCACGGTGCGCGCCGGGCACTGCGTGCTCGCCTGCTACAACATGATGATTCCTTATCTATGCCCAGAACTGCCGCAGCCGCAGAAGGCTGCGTTGCATACCCTTGTAAAGACACCACTGGTTTATACGACGGTCGCGCTACGCAACTGGCAAGCGTTCCATAAGCTCAAAGTGCGTCAGTTGTTTGCGCCAGGTGGCTACCACACGTCGATGCGCCTGAATCCGACCGTTGACATTGGCGAGTACCGCAGTACGCGTTCGCCGGACGAGCCGAACCTGGTCTGGATGACCCGCACGCCATGCCAGCCCGGGCTGCCCGAGCACGAACAGAACAAGGTCGGGCGCGCCCAGCTGCAGACGACACCGTTCGAGGTGTTTGAGCGGGAAATCCGCGCCCAGCTCGGCGCAGCGCTGGCGGGCGGTGGTTTTGACCCGGCCGCCGACATTACCGGCATCACAGTCAATCGCTGGCCGCACGGCTATGCCCCGGAACACAACTCGCTGTTCGAGCCGCAGTACGCCGAAAACGAGACGCCGCAAGTCATTGGACGGGCACGCTTCGGCCGCATCTCCATCGCCAACTCGGATTCCGGCGGCGGGGCATACACGGATGTCGCGATGGAGCAGGGTTACCGCGCGGTGCAGGAGGTGCTCGGCGCATGAGCGCCGCAGGTGCCGCAAATCTGATCGCGCAGGGGCAGCAGCTGTTGGCAGGGCTTCACTCGCCGCTGGTCGCGGAATATCTTGCGCTGTGGCCCAGCGCGCCGCTGCGTGCCGCGCCGGTGCCCGCTGCCGTTCCGGCCCTGCGCCACTTAGCCGGGGCCGCCAATCTCGCCCCAGCGTTCAGCGCCGCGTTCGCTGCAGCGCTTAAAACCGCTGCCTCTGGACTGGTGTGGCGCCGCTCCTATACGCCGGAGGTTTTGGGACCGGATTTCTGGGACAACTACGGCTGGACCGAGCTGGTCGGACCGACTGGGCCCGCTCCTTCGCAGCGCCTTGCCTGCGGCCTGCTGCTGCTGGGCCCTGCCATGACCTATCCGCTGCATCATCACGAGGCCGAAGAAATTTATGTGCCGTTGTCAGGCACCGCGGACTGGAAACTGGGCGGCCAGCCGTGGCAGGCGGCGGCGCCTGGCAGCGTAATTCATCATCCATCGAATCAAAGCCATGCAATGCGCACCGCCGATGCTGCATTGCTTGCACTGTACCTCTGGCGAAGCGAATACCTGGCGCAGAAATCCCAAATGGTTGATCGCTGAGGTTCCAGCTGGTGGCCGCGCGGTTATTCACCGGCGGCAAGGTTCACAATCGCGAGCTTGCACGCTTTTGACGCGGACGTAGGTCACGACTTTCAAACCAGTTCCGATCTTGCGAACAACCGGACTGTTTCGGGCCAGTATTCGACCTTGAAAAACCAGCCTGGCAGCGGGCCCTCGCGGCTTGCGGTAGGCTATCCGGGCACTAACCAAGAGCTCGTGCCATGCCTGAGAGTACTGAATCTGCAAGTTCTAGTGGCCCCGCTGAGGTCAGACCAGGCTCGGTGCGCGATTTGTTTATCAGTTACGCGTCGCACGATTCGGAGGTGGCGCAGAGGGTTTGCTCGGCACTGGAAGCAGCGCATTTCGGCTGCTGGATGGCGCCACGCGATGTGAAGGCGGGCGCCCAGTACGCCGACGCCATCGTCCGCGCGATTAATGAGGCCCGGGTTGTAGTGTTAGTGCTGTCGGCCAGTGCGATGGCTTCATCCCATGTGGGCAGGGAAGTCGAGCGCGCGGCATCCAAGCGCAAGTTAATCATCGCGTTTCGTCTCGACGCCGCGGCACTTAGTCCCGCACTGGAATATTTCCTGGGCGAGTCCCAGTGGATCGATGTGCCAGCGCTGGGGATGCCGGCGGCATTAGCAAAACTGGCGGAGGCCGTCGGGCAGGATTCGGCGACGCCGGCGCAAGCCGCTCCAGTTGTTGCCAGGCGCCCTGTTAACACTACTGGAGCAAAGAAATGGCTGACGGTCGCCGCGGCGACAGTCATCGGAGTAGGTGCCATGGTTGCCTCAGGGCTGCACTTTTGGCGGTCACCTCCAGAAGCTACGCAAGCTCCGGCAGCCACGGCGTTGAATGGAGCGCAAGCAAACTCCGCGCCGGGAGTGCCAATCTCGGACAAGTCCATTGCGGTGCTGCCGTTCGCTGATATGAGTGAGAAAAAAGATCAGGAGTACTTTGCGGACGGGATGGCGGAGGAGATCATTGATCTGCTCGTGAAGATTCCGGGACTCAAAGTAATTGGTAGGACATCATCTTTCCAATTCAAAGGTCACGCCTACGATCTGCGCCGCATCGGCACGCAGCTGGGGGTGGCTTACGTGTTGGAGGGCAGTGTGCGTAAGTCCGGTGATCGATTGCGGGTCAATACGCAGCTGATAAATAGCAAAGACGGTTCACAAATATTTTCGCAAATGTACGAGCAAAATGTGACTGACGTCTTAAAGATGCAAGACGCGATCGCCACGACGCTCGTCCGCGCTTTGCAAATCGAAGTTAGCGGCGATGGTCTCGTTGCTCGCCCGGCGCTGCGCAACACGGAGGCCTATACCCAGTATCTGCAGGGGCTCCATGCCTTCGATCGAAACGATCAGCAAGGCTTCGAGCAAGCTGCGAGCAATTTTCAGCGGGCGCTGGATCTCGACCCCTCTTTCGCGGATGCCGCAGCGGGACTCGGATCCGCTTACTTCGTTCTAGGACAGTTTGGGTTCATGCCGCCGGCCATCGCCTTCGGACAGGCCCGCGCCGCCGCACAGCATGCTCTGAAGCTGGATCCGAATCTTGCACGCGGCCACGCAGAGCTCGCCGAGGTTTATCGCGCCTACGACTGGGATTGGGCAGCGGCGGAACAGGAAGCAACGATTGCGCGGCATCTTGCGCCTAATGATGGCGATGTCTTGTTCATATGCGCCGTGCAGGCACAGAATCTGGGGAACTGGGACGAAGCGCTAAAGTATGTCAATGCGTCTTTGGCGCAAGACCCGCTTAACCCGGGCGCTTACATGGTGCTCAACCTCGTACAGTTACGCCGCGGTCGACTGGAGGAGGCGGAAGCGGCCGCGCGCCGCACTCTCGAAATCAGTCCTACTTTCATTCCCGGCCACTATTTTCTCGGCCGCGTACTGCTTGCCCGCGGCCAACCCCAAGCGGCTTTAACAGAGATGCTAATGGAGACGGATGAGGGGTCGCGCTTTGGCGGGTCAGCAATGGCTTATTTCGCTCTTAGGCGGGCGTCGGATTCCGATGTGGCACTTAAGCATCTTCTAGAGCAAGCCGACTCCCCTTTTTTTATTGCGCAGGTCTACGCGTTTCGGGGCCAATTGGAAGAAGCAGTAAATTGGCTTGAACGTGGCTATACGCAGAAGGACCCGGGCATTATTCTTCTCAAGAGCCAGCTGCCGTCCAAACTCGAAAGCGATCCTCGCTATAAGGCTTTCCTGCGCAAGTTGAAACTGCCGGCGTAGACAATCATCTGAAGTCTCATCGTTTAGTCGAACCTTTGCGCAATATAGGCACGGTGGTTTGTCAGGGTTCAGCGGTAGGGGAAGCAATGAGCATGAGCCCCAATTCCCGAAATCACGCGGACCGGTCATAATGTGTTGATAAAAACCCATATTCTAAATCGCCGGTCGTTTCTCGGTCTCACCGCAGCCGGCGTTGCCGTCATGGCTCGAGGGAACCTGGTGCGGGCCGCCAGCGCGATGCGATCGCGCGATCCCGAGCTCATCGTGATCAACGGTAAGGTCTATACGGTGGATTCGCGTCAACCTACCGCTGAAGCCTTTGCGGTCAAAGACGGCCGCTTCGTAGCCGTCGGTAGCACGACTGACATCCGAGCGCTCGCCGGCCAGACAACGGAGATCGTCGACGCGCAGCACATGGTCCTCGTACCGGGGTTCAACGATAGTCACAATCACGCCCCTGGCAACGAGCTTTTGTACGAAGTTCTGGTGGGCAATCCATACGACGTTGAATTCGTCAGTATTGCCTCGATCATCGACAAGCTTCGCGAGCGGGCGGCAACCACTCCAGCCGACACTTGGGTGGAAGGATATTTTTACGATGACACCAAGTCCAAGGATATGCGTGCCCTTACGGTACAGGACATGGATTTAGTGTCCAAGGATCTACCGGTCGTGGTCATTCACCGCGGCGGTCATACGGCGTTCTACAACAGCAAAGCATTTCAAATGGCCGGGGTCAGCAAATCAACGCCAAATCCCCCGGGTGGTACCTTCGATCATGATTCGAATGGGGAACTGACGGGGCGCGTGACCGACAATGCGCGCACGCGTATCGATGCGGTGGGCAAGCATCGTCAATACGCAGGCGAGGAAGCGCTGCGGCGCGACCGCGATGGCCTGGCGTTTATTTCCAAGCAGTTCGTGAGATTCGGCCTCACCAGCGTGTGTCATGAGAGCGGAAATCTCCGCGCCCTACAGCAAGTGCGCGAACAGGGCGACCTTCTGCATCGCGTGAGCTATGAAGCGGACGGGCCGGAATTGGAGGCAATGATCGCCGGCGGCATGGCGACCGGAATTGGCGATGAATGGTTACGACTCGGTGCGACTTGCGAGCATGGCGTTGACGGATCGTTCTCGGAACGCACGATGGCCATGAGCGTGCCATATCCGGACAGCAAAAGCGGCTACAAAGGCAATCTGACCGAATCGCAAGACGTGCTGAACGCATGGTGTGAACGCGTGCATAGGGCCGGCATTCAAATGAATTGCCACGCCAATGGGGATGTCGCCATCGATCATGTACTTACAGCCTATGAGCGCGCATTGAGATTGGCGCCGCAAGCTGGCGCACGTCCGAAGATAACCCACTGCACACTCGTCAATGATGACCTGGTACGTCGAATTAAAGCCATCGGTGCTGTGCCAGCATTGTTTACGTCGTACGCGTACTACAACCCCGACAAGTTTCACTTTTATGGTGAAGAACTCATGAAGCGCTGCATGGCTTTCCGCACATTGATCGACGCGGGAGTGCCCGCTGCAGCGGGATCGGATTTCGATCCGGGTCCGTTCTCACCGCTTATGGGC
>JANXZG010000051.1 GCA_025355645.1 Gammaproteobacteria bacterium
CACCGAGATGGTGATGCCGGGGGACAACATCAAGATCGTGGTCGAGCTGATCGCACCGATTGCGATGGAGCAGGGGCTGCGCTTTGCCATCCGCGAGGGTGGCAAGACCGTTGGCGCCGGCGTCGTCGCCAAAGTGATTGCCTGATCAGCCTCATCAAACTGGAACTTATTAATTATGGCTACCAATCAAAACATCCGCATTCGCCTCAAGGCGTTTGATCACCGCCTGATCGACAAGTCGGCACGCGAAATCGTCGATACCGCCAAGCGCACCGGAGCGACCGTCAAGGGCCCGGTGCCCCTGCCGATCAAGATGGAACGCTTTACGGTCCTGACGGCCCCGCACGGCGACAAGGACGCGCGCGACCAGTTCGAGATTCGCACGCACAAGCGCCTGATGGACATCCTGAATCCGACCGACAAGACAGTCGATGCCCTGATGAAGCTGGAGCTTCCCGCCGGCGTGGATGTGCAAATCAAGCTGAATTGAGCCTGCAGGGCGAAAGCCGGCCGGATTAAGGCCCCTCCTGGGGGTAGCGTTACGCGCTGCGGGCATATATACTTCGCCGTCCATTTTTGAGGTCGGAGCGCGTGGGTGCCGACGCCAGTTACCTGCCTAGAGGGTCCTGGGGTCTCGAGTGCTCAAACCGCCGATCTGTTTGCAACGCAAGCTGGAAACGTAGATTTCCTGCTGTCATGAAGGATCGACAATGACCATTGGTCTGGTTGGCCGTAAGTGCGGCATGACCCGAATATTCACTGACGCCGGCGTCACTGTGCCTGTCACGGTGGTCGAGGCGCTGCCGAACCGGGTTACTCAAATCAAGAGTGAAAAGCCGGACGGTTATCGTGCCGTTCAGGTGACCTTCGGGTCGCGCAAGGCTTCCCGTGTTCCCAAGGCGCTCGCCGGCCACTTCGCCAAGGGCAATGTTGCCGCCGGCTACGCCTCGCACGAATTTCGCTTAGGGAAGGGTGAGGGCGAAGCCCTCGTTGCCGGCGCCGAATTGAAAGTCGACATGTTTTCCGCCGGCCAGATCGTTGATGTGACCGGAACCACCGTTGGCAAAGGATTCGCCGGCACGATCAAGCGCCATAATTTCGCCGGCGGCATGAAGACGCACGGCAATTCGCTCTCGCATCGCGCCCCCGGCTCCATCGGCCAGCGCCAGACGCCGGGACGCGTTTTCAAGGGCAAGCGCATGTCAGGGCACATGGGTGTGCGCAATCGCACCATCGAGAATCTGCGTATCGTCGAGATCGACATACCCCGCCACCTGCTGCTGATCAGCGGTGCGGTGCCGGGCGCCGAAGGCGGCCGCGTCGTCGTACGCCCCTCAGTCAAGGCCGCGGCGCAGAAACGGCGCCAGAAACTGATGCCCAACAAGGCCCCGGCGGCTGCCGCCAAGGGTGCTCCCGCTGCCCGGGCCGCTCCGGCCAAGGTCGCGGCGAAGACCGATAAACCAGCAGCTAAGAAGTAAGCCATGAAGCTCCAGTTGAAAAACGCAGGCGCTGCCAGCGAGATCCAGTTGTCGGACGCCGCCTTTGGCCGCGCCTACAACGAGTCTCTGGTGCACCAGGTGGTCACGGCGTATATGGCCGCCGGGCGCGCTGGCACCAAGAGGCAAAAATCCCGCGCGGAAGTTCGTGGGGGTGGCAAGAAGCCGTGGAGCCAGAAAGGCACCGGCCAGGCGCGCGCCGGTTCCAGCCGCAGCCCGATCTGGGTCGGTGGCGGCCGCACGTTTGCCGCCCGGCCGCGCGACTTCTCGCAAAAGGTCAATCGCAAGATGTATCGCGCCGCGATGCAGTCCATGGTGTCGGAGCTTGCGCGCACGGACCGCATTATTGCGGTTGAGTCGATGGAGCTGACTGCGCCGAGGACAAAACTGCTGATTGCACGCCTCGCCGAGCTCGGCCTAACGCGCGCGCTTATCCTGGTCGAGGCGTATGAGGAAAAACTGTTCCTCGCCGCCCGCAATGTGCCCTACGTGGAAGTCATGCCGGTGGCCTCGCTCGATCCTCTGAGCCTGGTCAAGCACGACAAGGTGGTCGCGACGGTGGGAGCATTAAAAATGCTCGACCAGCGCCTGGGAGGTACCCCATGAGTAACCAGGAACGGCTGATGACCGTGCTGATCCAGCCGCATGTTTCCGAGAAAGCCGCGATGGCCACCGAGAAAGCCAATCAATACGTGTTTCGCGTTCGTGACGATGCCTCGAAGGCGGAAGTCAAGAAGGCGGTCGAGATGATGTTCGAGGTGAAGGTCGAGGGCGTCAACCTGCTGAACAAGCCGGGCAAGACGCGCCGCTTCAAGAACGTTGCCGGCAAGCGCAACGGCTATAAGAAAGCCTATGTGCGTTTGGAAACCGGGCAGTCAATCGACTTTACCGGCGGCGCAGCGAAGTAAGGATCCCGCCATGGCACTCATCAAAATGAAGCCGACCTCTCCGGGCACCCGCTTCGTGGTCAAGGTCGATCGCTCGCATCTGCACAAGGGTGGCCCGATCGCCGCATTGACGGTAAAGAAGGATCGGACCGGCGCCCGCAATCATTCCGGCCGCCAGACCACGCGCCATATTGGTGGCGGGCACAAGCAGCGCTATCGCATCATCGACTTCAAGCGCGACAAGGATGGCATTCCAGGCGTCGTCGAGAGACTCGAATACGACCCGAACCGTACCTCGCACCTGGCGCTGATCCTCTATAAAGACGGCGAGCGACGCTACATCCTGGCGCCCAAGGGCGTAAAGGCGGGCGATGAAATTCGCTCAGGCGCGGACGCACCGATCAAAGCGGGCAATGCAATGCCGCTGCGGCACATCCCGGTTGGCAGCATCGTCCACAATATCGAATTGAAGGCCGGCAAGGGTGGCCAGCTGGTGCGCAGCGCCGGCGGTTCTGCACAATTTGCCGCGCGAGAAGGCGTATATGCCAGCGTGCGCCTGAAGTCGGGGGAGATGCGCAGGATCCACGTCGACTGCCGCGCCACGATCGGCGAGGTCGGTAACGATGAGCACAACCTGCGCGTGTATGGCAAGGCCGGCGCCATTCGATGGCTCGGTGTGCGCCCGACTGTGCGCGGTGTGGTCATGAATCCGGTCGATCATCCGCACGGCGGCGGTGAAGGCAAGTCCGGACAGGGCAATCCGCATCCGGTGAGCCCATGGGGTCTGCAGACCAAGGGCAAGAAGACCCGTCGG
This sequence comes from Gammaproteobacteria bacterium, assembly GCA_025355645.1. Taxonomy (GTDB): domain Bacteria; phylum Pseudomonadota; class Gammaproteobacteria; order Steroidobacterales; family Steroidobacteraceae; genus Bog-1198. Next base: position 3,198 of record JANXZG010000051.1, read on the forward strand.
AACAAGCGCACCGACGGCATGATCGTGCAGCGCAGAAAGAACAAACGACAGTAGATCTGGAGAAGCATCAGTGCCTCGTTCGCTCAAGAAAGGTCCGTTCGTCGATTTGCCCCTGGCCCATAAGGTGCAGGTTGCCGCTCAGAAAAACGACCGTCGACCGATCAAGACCTGGTCGCGCCGCTCGATGGTCATTCCCGACATGGTCGGGCTGACGATCGCCGTGCACAACGGTCGCCTGCACATACCGGTGCTGGTCTCCGAAAACATGGTTGGACACAAGCTCGGTGAATTTGCGCCGACCCGTACATTCAAGGCTCATTCCGGCGACAAGAAAGTCGCGGCGGCGGAGTAGGCCATGCAGACCAAAGCCATTTTGCGTTATGCCCGCATATCCCCGCAGAAGTGCCGGCTGGTCGTTGATACGATCCGCGGCAAGTCCGCGACGCTCGCGGTCAACACCTTGAAGTTCATGCCGAAGAAGGGCGCGAAGATCGTCCTGAAGGTGTTGGACAGTGCGATTGCCAACGCCTACAACAATTTCAATGCCGACGTCGATGACCTTAAGGTCACGCGGGTCGAAGTGGACCCGGCGCCGCTGTTGAAGCGCTTCCATGCGCGAGCCAAGGGCCGCGGCGTGCAGATTGCCAAGCGCAGCAGTCACATCCAGGTTCATGTATCCGACGGGAAGCGAGACGCCTAATGGGCCAAAAAGTTAATCCGATTGGTATCCGGCTCGGCATCACGCGCGACTGGTCGTCGAAATGGTATGCCCACACGAAGTCATTCGCGTCCAACATCCATACTGACTACCTGGTGCGCCAGTATCTGAACAAGAAGCTTGCCGACGCATCGGTTAGCCGCATCCACATCGAGCGTGCCGCACGCCGCGCCAACATCACGATCCATACGGCCCGTCCCGGCATCGTGATTGGCAAGAAGGGCGAGGACATCGAGAAGCTCCGCACAGCGGTGGCGAAGATCCTCGGCATGACGATGCAGGATGTGCGCCTGAACATCGCCGAGATCCGCAAGCCCGAGCTCGATGCGAAGCTGGTCGCCGACGGCATCTCCCAGCAGCTCGAGAAGCGCGTGATGTTCCGACGTGCGATGAAGCGCGCAGTGACGAACACCATGCGTTCTGGCGCGCTCGGCATCAAGGTGCGCATTTCAGGGCGACTCAACGGCTCGGAAATCGCGCGCACCGAGACGGTTCGCGAGGGCCGGGTGCCTTTGCACACGTTCCGCGCCGACATCGATTACGGCCTTGCCGAGGCGCAGACCACCTACGGTGTCATCGGCATCAAGGTCTGGGTATTCAAGGGCGAAATCTTCGACGAGCCGGTAGTGGAATTTGTCGAGGGCGAGGCGGAGGCAGGCAAGCCCGCGGAAGCCGCGGCGCCGGTGGCGACGGGTTGACAGGTAACGACACATGATGCAACCAAAGCGGACCAAGTTCCGCAAACAATTCAAGGGCCGCATCGCGGGTTCTGCGCAGCGCGGCAATTTCGTCGCGTTCGGCGAGTACGGGCTGAAGGCCACGGACCGCTGCCGCATGACTGCACGCGAGATCGAAGCGGCGCGCCGGGCCATTTCCAGGCACGTCAAGCGCGGCGGCCAGATCTGGATTCGCGTGTTCCCGGACGTACCGATCACGCAGAAGCCACTCGAAGTACGCATGGGCAGCGGCAAGGGCAACGTCGAGTACTGGATTGCCAAGGTACTGCCGGGCAAGGTCCTGTTTGAGGTTGAGGGCATGACCGAGGAGATCGCACGCGAAGCGTTCCGTCTCGCGGCCGCGAAGCTCTCCGTCTCCACGACGTTCGTAAAGCGCCAGGTGCGTTCATGAAGCCGAAGGACTTGCGCGCCAAGAATGCCGCAGCGCTCGGCGAGGAATTGCTTAAGCTGCGCCGCGAGCAGTTCAACCTGCGCATGGCGCGGGCGACCGGGCAGGCGGCAAAGCCGGACCAGTTCGCGAAGGTGCGCAAGAACATAGCGCGTGTAAAGACGATTCTTGCGCAGTCGCAGGCGAACGATCTCAAGGCGAGCGGAGGTAAGGCGTGATGGCAACCGGGACCCAATCAACCACTGAGGGCGCGCCGGTTCAGGGCCAGCGGCTGCTGACCGGCAAGGTCGTCAGCACCAAAATGGACAAGACCATTGCGGTCTCGATCGAGAGGCTCGTCAAGCACCCGATGTACGGCAAGTACATCCGCCGCACGACCAAACTGCTCGCACACGACGAGGCGAACGACTGCAAGGAAGGCGATGTCGTTTCCATTAAGCCGTGCCGCCCGATGTCCAAGCGTAAATCCTGGGTACTCGTTCGCGTGGTCGAACGGGCACGGGCTTCAGTTTAAGAGATCGCCATGATTCAGATGCGAACCATACTCAATGTAGCCGACAACAGTGGGGCCAAGCGCCTGATGTGCATCAAGGTGCTGGGCGGCTCCAAGCGGCGTTATGCCGCAGTCGGCGATGTCATCAAGGTCAGCGTCAAGGATGCGATCCCGCGCGGCAAGGTCAAGAAAGGCGAGGTATACGACGCGGTCGTCGTGCGCACCAAGAGTGGCGTGCGGCGCGCGGACGGCTCGCTGATCCGCTTCGACACCAATGCGGCGGTACTGCTGACGAACAAGCTCGAGCCGATCGGCACCAGAATATTCGGGCCGGTCACGCGCGAGCTGCGCAATGTCCAGTTCATGAAAATCATCTCTCTGGCGCCTGAAGTTCTTTAACATGAAAAAAATTCGCAAAGGCGACACGGTCATCGTGATCGCTGGTCGTGACAAGGGGCGCCGCGGCGCCGTCATCGACGTGTACGCGGACGACCGCCTGCGCGTCGAGGGCCTCAACATGTCCAAGAAGCACCAGCGGCCGAATCCGCAGATTGGCCAGCAGGGTGGCATCATCGAACGCGAGGCGCCCTTGCATATCTCAAACGTGGCGGTGTTCAACCCGTCGACGAAGAAGGCCGACCGCATTGGATTCAAGCAGCTCGAGGATGGCCGCAAGGTCAGGATATTCAAGTCGAACAAAGAAATGATCGACGCGAAATAAGGATCGAGTATCACCAACATGGCAAGACTGCAAAAAATTTATCGCGAAAAGATTGTGCCGGAGCTCAAGGAGAGCCTCGGCCTGAAGAACACGATGCAGGTTCCGCGCATACTGAAGATCACGGTCAATATGGGCGTGGGTGAAGCCGTGGCCGACAAGAAGGTCATGGATGCGGCCACTGCTGACATGGCCAAGATCACCGGGCAGAAGCCCGCCGTGACCAAGGCCAAGAAATCCGTTGCGACCTTCAAGGTGCGTGACGGCCAGGCGATTGGCTGCAAGGTAACCTTGCGCGGTGCGCGCATGTATGAATTCCTCGATCGCCTGGTCAACATTGCGATTCCCAGAATCCGTGACTTCCGCGGCATCAGCGGCCGCTCCTTCGACGGGCGCGGCAATTTCAGCCTCGGCGTCAAGGAGCAGATCATTTTCCCGGAAATCCAGTACGACCAGATCGACCAGATCCGTGGCATGGACATCACGATTTCCACATCGGCGCGCGACGACAAGCACGGTCGCGCATTGTTAGAAGCTTTCAAATTCCCGTTCCGTAAGTAGGTCAACAGCCCATGGCAAAGACGAACATGCTCATGCGTGAGAAGCGCCGCCTCAAGGTTGCAAAGAAATATGCTGCCAGGCGCGCCGAACTCAAGGAGCTCATCCGCGATCCGAAGACCGGAGGCGAGGAGCGCGAAAAGGCGCAGGTGGAACTGCAGAAGCAGCCGCGCGATGCGGGAGCTACGCGGCAGCGCAATCGTTGCTCGATCACGGGGCGTTCGCGCGGCGTGTACCGCAAGTTTGGCCTGGCTCGCACAAAGCTGCGTGAGGCGGCCAATCGCGGTGAAATCCCTGGCCTGTCGAAGGCGAGCTGGTGAGGCGCGCACAATGAGCATGACTGATCCTATCGCTGACCTCCTGACTCGCATCCGCAACGCCCAGGCCGCGGGCAAGCCGACAGTTGCCGTCGGCACCTCGAAACTCAAGCAGTCCATCCTGAAGGTATTGAAGGACGAGGGGTACATCGGCGCATTCAGCGTCGACGCGCAGGGCGCCAAGGCGACGCTGTCGATCGAATTGAAATACCACGATGGCCGGCCCGTGATTGACCGAATTGAGCGCATCAGCCGGCCGGGGCTGCGTATTTACCGCGGCAAGGACGAATTACCGAAGGTGCTGGGCGGTTTGGGCGTTGCGGTCGTCTCCACGCCGCAGGGCATCATGACCGATGCGCAGGCTCGTGCCGCCGGCACGGGCGGCGAAGTGCTCTTCGTCGTCCAATAACTGACGTCACATCCTCAAGGGTTGCCATCATGTCTCGAGTTGCCAAGAAACCGGTCGATCTGCCACAGGGCGTCAGTGCGACGATCGCCGCGGAAGTGGTCACCGTCAAGGGTGCCAAGGGTTCCCTGACGCTGCCGATCAAGAGCGGCATCAAGGTCGTCCAGAAGGACCAGCATCTTGCCGTTGAGGCGCTCTCTGGCGGGCAGATGCTGGATGCCATTGCTGGCGCTACCCGCGCGCACCTCGCCAACATGGTCACTGGAGTGACCAAGGGCTATGAAAAGAAACTCGAGCTGGTTGGCGTAGGCTATCGCGCCGCGGTGCAGGGCAAGAACCTGACCCTGACGCTCGGATTCTCGCACTTGATCAATTTCGCGATTCCGGAGGGGGTCACGATCGAGGCGCCATCGCAAACCGAAATCATCGTCAAGGGCATCGACCGGCAGCGGGTCGGGCAGATCGCAGCGGAGATACGTGGCTTCAGGCCGCCCGAGCCGTACAAGGGCAAGGGCGTCAAATATTCAGATGAAAAGATTTCGCTTAAGGAAGCGAAGAAGAAGTAAGGCTATGAAACTCGAAAAACGCGACATTCGCCTGCGGCGCGCCTTGCGCGGCCGCGCGAAGATCAAGGAACTGGCGGCTGTCCGCCTGTCGGTCCACCGTACTCCGCAGCATATTTATGCGCAGATTATCGCGGCGGGCGGGGATACCGTGCTGGCGGCCGCGTCCACGCTGCAAAAGGACGTGCGCGGTGACCTGAAAGGGACCGGCAACATCGCTGCGGCAAAGGCCGTAGGCCGCGTGATTGCCGAGCGCGCCAAGGCGAAAGGCATATCCAAGGTTGCATTCGATCGTTCCGGATTCATGTACCACGGGCGCGTCAAAGCGCTGGCAGAGGCCGCTCGCGAAGCGGGCCTCGAGTTCTAACCCAAGGTTTATAGGCTATGGCAAGAGTAGAAAAACCAATGTCCGGCGATGACCTGCTCGAGAAGCTGGTCGCTGTCAATCGGGTCGCCAAGGTCGTCAAGGGCGGAAAGCAATTCGGCTTCACCGCGCTGACCGTCGTCGGCGATGGCGCCGGGCGTGTCGGCTTCGGCTATGGCAAGGCGCGCGAAGTGCCGGTAGCCATTTCCAAGGCCATGATGCAGGCGCGCAAGAGCCTCGTGAACGTCTCGCTGAAGAACGACACCCTGTTCTATGCAGTCAAGGGCCGGCATGGAACGACGCGGGTCTATATGCAGCCGGCGGCCGATGGTACCGGCGTGATCGCCGGCGGCGGCATGCGCGCAGTGTTCGAGTGTGCCGGCGTGCGTAACGTACTGGCGAAGAGCTACGGCTCGCGCAATCCAATCAACGTGGTGCGCGCGACCATGGATGCGCTCGCGAAACTCAGGACCCCCGATGACATCGCGGCGAAGCGTGGCAAGACGGTTGCGGAAATCATGGGAAGCGCGGCATGAGCGGCAAGCAGATCAAGGTCACGCTCAAGCGCAGCTTGCATGGGCAGTTGGCAAATATCAGGAATTCGGCGCGCGGACTTGGACTGAGAAGGATCGGGCATAGCGTCGTCGTGGCTGACACGCCGGCGAATCGGGGGATGGTCAATACCGCGAGCCATATGCTGGCGGTTGAGCCCGCGACGGGTTCGGAGAAGCGATAATGCGATTGAATACGATCAAACCAGCTGCAGGATCCAAGCGCGAGCACCTGCGTGTCGGTCGCGGTGGCTCGGCAGGTCAGGGCAAGACCTGCGGCCGCGGCGTCAAGGGCCAGCGCGCGCGAAAGGGCGGCTACCACAAGGTCGGGTTCGAGGGCGGCCAGATGCCGCTGCAGCGCCGGCTGCCGAAAATCGGCTTTCGGTCTGCCATGAAGGCGTCGCGTTCGGAACTGACGCTCGATGACCTAGCGCGGGTGACCGTTGGCGAGGTCACGCTGGATGTGCTGATCGGCGCGAATCTGGTTCCCGAGGGCACCAAGCGGGTCAAGATCATCCTGTCCGGCAAGATCGCAAAAGCCTATGTCATCAGTGACAAGGCGATCACTGCAACCAAGGGCGCCAAGGGCGCCGTCGAATCGGCTGGCGGCCGGTTTGCGAACACCTAGGAATTTCTCGAAAGTGTCGACCACCAGCACCAATGTTGCCCAGCTAGGAGACATCACGCGTTTTGCGGAAATGCGCAAACGCCTGCTGTTCCTGCTTGGAGCGCTCGTGGTCTACCGGGTCGGTACCTTCATTCCGGTGCCGGGCATCGATGCGGCCAAGTTTGCGGCGTTCTTTTCCGGGCAGCAGGGCACCTTGCTCGGGATCTTCAACATGTTCTCGGGCGGCGCTTTGCAGCGCTTCAGCATCCTGGCGCTGAACGTGATGCCCTATATCACGGCGTCGATCATCGTGCAGATGGCCTCGATGGTCTACCCGCCCTGGAACCAGATCCGCAAGGACGGGGAATCCGGCCGGCGCAAGCTGATGCAGTACACCCGTTACGGCACCGTCGGCCTCGCCGCGTTCCAGGGCTTTGGCGCGGCGCTTGCGATCCAGAATTCAGGCGGGCACCTGGTACCTAATCCGGGCCCGCAGTTCCTGTTCATCGCGACAGTGTCCATCATGACCGGGACGATGTTCGTCATGTGGCTCGGCGAACAGATCACCGAACGCGGCATCGGCAACGGCATCACCATGATCATCGTGGCCGGAATTGTCGCGGGCTTGCCACGCGCCATTGGCAACACGCTCGAAATGGTGCGCTCCGGCGAGATGAACCCGCTGATCGTGCTACTGATTCTCGTGGTCGTGATCCTGGTGACGCTGTTCTGCGTGTTCGTCGAGAAGGCGCAGCGCAAGATCCAGGTCAACTACGCGAAGCGCCAGGTGGGTCGGCGCATGATGCAGGGTCAGACGACGCACTTGCCATTCAAGCTGAACATGGCCGGGGTCATCCCACCAATTTTTGCGTCCAGCCTTCTGGTGTTCCCGGCGACGATTGCGCAGTTCTTCGGCAACAGCCCGAATCCGAACATCATTCAACGCACGCTGCAGCGCATTGCCTCGGTCCTTGGCTACGGCCAGCCGCTGCACGTGATCTTGTTCGCATTGCTGATCATCGGCTTTTCGTTCTTCTACGTCGCCCTGGTCTATGACGCGCGCGACACGGCAGAGAACCTGAAGAAGGCTGGCGCATTCATTCCGGGCATCCGGCCGGGCCAGCAGACGGGCGATTACCTGGACAAGGTGCTGACGCGCCTTACCCTCTGGGGCGGTCTCTACATCATGGCCGTGTGCCTGCTGCCCGAGCTGCTGCGCATGGCCAACCCCGGCATCCCATTCCAGTTCGGCGGCACTTCGCTGTTGATCATCGTGGTCGGCGTCATGGATTTCGTCGCCCAGGCCACTTCGCACATGATGTCGCACCAATACGAGGGCCTGATGAAAAAGGCCAGCCTGCGGGGCATCGGGAGTAAGAGATGAAAGTTCGTCCTTCAGTAAAGAAGATCTGCAAGAACTGCAAAGTCGTGCGGCGCCGCGGCATTGTGTACATCATTTGTGCGGATCCCCGCCACAAACAGCGGCAAGGGTGAACGGATGTATCCGGCAGCAGCTAAAGAATTGATTTCGGGGCACTTTTCATTTAAAGTTGCGCGCTTTTTCGCGTGCGCTATTGCGGTCCGTTTGAGGGAGAAATAGATGGCACGTATCGCCGGCATCAACATTCCGATGAACAAGCATGTCGTCATCGGGCTGACCCATATTTTCGGCATTGGCAACACGCGTGCGGCGCAGATCTGCGATGCGGCCGGCGTCAAGCACAGCGTCAAGGTCAAGGATCTGACTGACCCCGAAGTTGCCTCGCTGCGCTCACAGGTGGCGAAGTTTGCGGTGGAAGGCGACTTGCGGCGTGAAGTATCTATGAACATCAAGCGGCTGATGGACCTCGGCTGCTACCGCGGGCTGCGCCATCGCAAGGGCCTGCCGATGCGAGGTCAGCGGACTCGCACGAATGCACGCACCCGCAAGGGCCCGCGCAAGCAGGCGGTCAAGATGAACGCGCCGCCGGGCAAAGTTTAGTAACAGAGACAATTTATGGCTGAACAAAAGCAGAATGCGGGTGGCGCAAACGCGCAGGGAGCGGCAGCTGCCGCGGCGGGTAAGCCAGCACGCAAGAAGGTTCGCAAGAACGTTCTCGATGGCATTGCGCACGTCCATGCATCGTTCAACAACACGATCGTCACGATCACCGATCGCCAGGGCAACACGCTGTCGTGGGCGACCTCAGGCGGCTGCGGCTTCCGCGGATCGCGCAAGTCGACCCCGTTCGCTGCGCAGGTCGCGGCTGAGCGTGCCGGCACGGCGGCGCAGGAACACGGGCTGAAGAATGTCGAGGTGCGGGTGATGGGTCCGGGGCCTGGGCGCGAATCGGCGGTGCGCGCGCTGAACGGCTGTGGCCTCAAGATCACCAATATCGAAGACGTGACGCCCATTCCGCATAACGGCTGCCGTCCGCCGAAAAAGCGTCGCGTCTAATAACCCAAGGGTTTGTAATGGCAAAATATACCGGTCCCAAGTGCAAGTTATCGCGACGCGAGGGCACTGATCTGTTCCTCAAGAGCGGCGTGAAACCGCTGGAATCGAAATGCAAGCTGGAAGTTCCTCCGGGCGGCGTCAAGAGCGAGCGTAAGCAGCGGCTCTCTGAGTATGGGCTGCAGCTGCGCGAAAAGCAGAAGCTGCGTCGCATGTACGGCGTGCTTGAGCGGCAGTTCCGCAACTACTATCGCAAGGCGGCGGGCCGCCCCGGTGCGACCGGCGAGTCGCTGCTGCAGTATCTCGAATGCCGGCTCGACAACGTGGTCTACCGGATGGGCTTTGCCGCCACCCGCGCCGAGGCCCGCCAGCTGGTCAGCCACAAGGCTGTCTCGGTTAATGAAAAGCTCGTGAACATCGCCTCGTATCAATGCAAGGCGGGCGATGTGATCAATCTGCGCGAGAAAGCCAAGAAGCAGACCCGTGTGCAGGCGGCCCTGACGGTCGCCGCGCAGGTCGGTTTCCCGGATTGGGTTGAGGTGGACGACAAGAAGATGTCGGGCATCCTGAAATCGGTTCCCGACCGTCAGGAAATCCTGCCGGACATCAATGAGAGCCTTGTCGTCGAGTTGTACTCCAAGTAGTAGCGTTCGGTCAGTAAACGTAGGTGATATCCATGCAGGGATCGATCAATGAATTTTTGAAGCCGCGGGTTGTCAAGGTACATCCCGTGTCTGCCCGTCACGCGCGAATCGTGATCGAGCCGTTTGAACGCGGTTTCGGCCACACGCTCGGCAACGCGTTGCGGCGCGTGCTGCTGTCTTCCCTGCCGGGAGCGGCGATCACGGAAGTCGCGATCGAGGGCGTATTGCACGAGTACACCGCCATCGAGGGCGTGCAAGAGGACGTCGTCGACATCCTGCTAAACCTCAAGCTGGTGGCCATCCGCATGCATTCGCGCGATGTCACCGAGCTGCGATTGCACAAGAAGGGCCCGGGCCCCGTGACTGCCGGCGACATTTCCGCCGAGCATGACATCGAGATCCTGAACCCGGAACTGGTCATCGCCAACCTGACCAAGGCGGGTGAATTGTCCATGTCGCTGAAGATCGAGCGCGGGCGCGGCTATCGGCCCGCGGCGCAGCGGCTCGCCTTTGAGGAGCAATCCCGCGCGATTGGGCAGCTGCAGCTGGATGCCTCGTTCAGCCCGGTCCGCAAGGTCACTTACAATGTCGAGAGTGCGCGCGTCGAACAACGCACCGACCTCGACAAGCTGATCCTGGACATCGAGACCAACGGCACGATTGACCCCGAGGAAGCAATCCGGCGCGCCGGCGGCATTCTGAAGGATCAACTGTCAGTTTTCGTAGACCTGCAGGGTCAGGACGAATCCACGACCAAGGCGGCGGAGACCCAGTTTGACCCAATCCTGTTACGTCCGGTCGACGAGCTCGAGCTGACTGTTCGCAGCGCAAACTGCCTCAAGGCGGAGAACATCCATTATATCGGCGATCTCGTGCAGCGTACCGAAGTCGAGTTGCTGCGCACGCCCAACCTTGGCAAGAAATCGCTGACGGAGATCAAGGAAGTTCTGGAGAGCCACGGTCTGACACTTGGCATGCGCATCGACAACTGGCCGCCCCCGGGCCTGAAGCGCGATGACGAGCGCGACGGCCTCTAATTTACGGAAGCGAAGGTCTTAAGCACATGCGTCACAGAAACAGCGGTCGCCAGTTATCGCGCAACTCGTCACATCGCCACGCGATGCTTCGCAATATGGCGACGTCGCTGCTGCGTCACGAGACGATACGCACGACCGTTCCGAAGGCGAAGGAGCTGCGGCGTGTCGTGGAACCGTTGATTACGCTGGCGAAGGTGGACTCCCTGGCGAAGCGCCGGATGGCGTTTTCGCGCCTGCGCGACATAGCCATCGTCGAGAAGTTATTCACGGACTTGGGGCCGCGATTCAAGGCGCGTGCCGGCGGATATACGCGGATATTGAAAATGGAGCCACGTCCTGGTGATTCGGCTGACATGGCCCTGATGCAATTGGTGGAGTCGGCCGCTCCGGTAGTCGCCGCGCCGGAAGCACCGGCCAAGGGCAAGCCGAAGCGCAAGGCCAAAGCGGCTGCCTGATCCTTCGATGGGCTGTTAGGGAGGGATAAAAATGAGTGTTGCCAGCGAGTTCAAGGAATTTGCGGTGAAGGGCAATGTCGTCGACCTCGCGGTCGGCGTCATCATCGGCGCCGCGTTCGGCAAGATCGTCTCGTCATTGGTGGGCGATGTCATCATGCCGATCCTCGGGAAACTGATCGGTGGCGTGAGTTTCGCGGAGCTTACGTTCAGCCTGGGGAATGGTCCTAATGGCGCGCCCGTGCTGATCAAGTACGGCAGCTTTATTCAGAGCATTTTTGATTTCCTGATCGTTGCCTTCGTGATCTTTCTGGCAATCCGCGCGATAAACAAGCTGAAGAAGCCGGCACCCGTCGCGCCGCCAGCGCCTGCTCCTCCGTCTCGCCAGGAAGTATTGCTCGAGGAAATCCGCGATGCTCTGAGGGCTCGCCCGTAGACGCTCGGATCTGCCTCTAGAGGAGGCTTTGATCCGGGTGTGCGAGTCGTTGCCCGATCCGCGGCAGTGCCTGCTGCCGCGGAAAATCGCCGTCAGTGACTCTCAGGATGCGCATGCGGCAAATGCATTGCGCGTCAGATTCTCAGGTCCCGCCGCGCTGGTCGCAACGTCATCCTCGATGCGTACGCCGCCAAACGGGTGCAAGGTCTCAACGAGAGCCCAGTCGATGTGCGCACGCCGCGCATCCGACTTCGCGCGCGCTAATAGCGTATCTATGAAATAAATCCCGGGCTCGACGGTCACGACGACGCCCGGTTCCAGCATCCGGGTCAGGCGCAGATATGGGTGACCCTCCGGACGCTGGCGCTCGGCACCTGCCGAGTTACCCATGATTCCACCGACGTCATGCACCTGCAGGCCAAGCAGGTGGCCGATGCCATGCGGGAAAAATACGTTGGTGAGTCCCAGTTCGAGCGCGTCCTGACCGCCGACATCGATCAGTTTGATGCGATGCAGCAAATCGCCTAGCTGGCGGTGCGCAGTCAGGTGAACCTCGCGAAAGTCGCGCCCCACGACGATTTCCTGGCACAGATCCTGTTGCACGGCGTCGACCGCCGCGACCAGGTCCGAAAATACGCCCACGTCCGCCGCGTAGGTGCGCGTGATATCAGAGGCGTATCCGCGATACTGGGCCCCGGCATCGATTAGGAAGGAGCGCAATAGCCGCGGCTTGACCCTATCCAGGTGCTGGTAATGCAGGGTTGCCGCGTTTTCGTTGTAGGCGACAATATTGTGATACGGCAGGTCCTCTTCGCGAGCCTGGCAGGCTTCCAGGTAGCGCATGTTCGTCGTGAATTCGGACTCGCCCGCATCGAACGCTGCGCGCGCCGCGCTGTGCCCATGCGCAGCCAGGTGGCTCGCGCGGCGCAGGCACTCGAGCTCATATGGTGTCTTGATCGCGCGGTCGAAATGCAGCAGGTTCAGCAGCTGTGCGGGGTTGACCGCGCCCGCCTCAGCAGCGTCGAACTCGCCGGGCGGTCCGATGAATGCCGTGCGGCCGAGTTTTACCCAATGTGCGCTGGCCTCGGAAGGCTGAGGTAGCGCTAGCAGTTCTACCTCCCGGGTCCAGGCGCCTTGTGGTATCGGCGCAGGCTTGTGCCAGAAATCGTCAGGCTGGTGAAACAGTACTTTGGGCTTGCTTCCGGGCCGGTATACCAAAATGCTGCGCGCATTATCGGTGATCGGTACCCACGCCTTGAAGTGCGGATTCACCTTGTAGGGGTAGTCCTGGTCGTCGAGGAATTGCGTCGGGGCGGATCCTGCATGCACGACAAGTGCGTCAAAGCCGCACTCACCGAGTACGCGATCGGCACGACGCATCATGACCTGCAGATGCTCCCGGTACAGCCCGTCCAATTTGTCCGTAACCACTGTTTCCCCGCCTTATTCGCCTAAATTCTTAACACAAGCTTAACGTGCATTGGGCGACTAGGGCCAAAAGAGATATGAAATTGCCCTGAAATCCTCTAAAATCGCCCGCGACCTCTTGGCAGAAGGCCCAAGAGTCCATTCCCTATGCCTAACCGTTTTTACACTAAATAATTTTTGGGGTATCGATAGATGAAGACCAAACTTGCTATTAGCGCCATTGCTGCTGCGTTCATCCTCAGTGCTTGCGGCAGCAAGAGCGAAGCTCCTGCTCCGGCTGCGGACATGGCGCCCCCTGCAGCAGCCCCGATGGCTGCGGATGCTTCTTCAGCTTCTGCCGACGCTGCTGCCGCGGCCGCTGCCGCGAGCTCGGCCGCGAAGCCGTAATAGGCTTTAAGCCACGAACCCCATGGTCCCGGGCGGGCGCACTGCAAGTGTGCTTCCCTGGGCCATGTGTTATGCGGCGTTGGTGAACACGAGGTCCTTGTGTTGATCAGCATCCGAGACTGCAAGTACTCGAAGAAGGACCGCAACTGGATCGAGTACGTCTACAGCGAATACCTCGAATCGCTGGCCGACCTCAATACGGGTGTCTACGCGCTGCTAGATCCCGAAAATCCACAGCAAGACGAAATTTTTGCGAACTGGTTTGCCAACGAATTTTCGCATCCGCTCGTGATACTGCGCGGTCCGGACCCCGTAGGCTTTGCGCTCGTGACTCGCCCGCGAGTTGCCAGCAGCGGCGCAAAGCTTGCGGATTATTTCATGGCGGAGTTTTTCATACGCAAGCAGTACCGACGCAGCGGCGCTGGCCGAAGTGCTGCAGCGCTCATATTCGACCGGTTCGCCGGTGAGTGGGAAATCCTGCAGTACCAGCGCAATCCCGGTGCGGTGTTGTTTTGGCGCAAGGTTGTCGCGGATTACAGCCGCGGAAATTTCACCGAAAAGACACTCAACGGCGAAACCCGGCATCGATTCAAGAGCCGACCGCAAGTTCGGCAGGATAACTGACGCTGCCAGCGCATTGGGCTCCTAGCAGCGTAGCACTGCGGCGATCGCGTCAGCCACGTATCCGACGTTCTCCGGGCTTATTCCTGCCATGTTCATGCGGCTATCCGAGGTCATGTACACGTGATGCCGCTCGCGCAGCAGCGCGACCTGCTGGCCGCTGACGCCGAGCAGCGAAAACATTCCGTGCTGCCTGCTCAGAAAGTCGAAGTCTCCTTCGGCCCGCGCTGTTTTCAACTGGCCGGCGAGTAAGACGCGCATGCCATCGATGCGCGCGCGCATCTGCTCAAGTTCCCTGTGCCAGGACGAGGTAAGCGCCGGATCCGCGAAGATTCGCGCGGCGATGGCGGCGCCATGGTCCGGCGGCATCGAATACATGCTGCGGCCGATCTGTAGCACCTGGCTTCTGATCGCATCCGCGCGCCCCGCAGTTTCGGCGATGCAGATAAGGGCGCCGGTACGCTCGCGATACAGCCCGAGGTTCTTCGAGAAGGACACGGCGAGCAGCATTTCCGGCACTGCCGCGCCGATGCGACGTACTGCCGCCGCATCGGCCCCGAGGCCCTCGCTAAGACCCTGATAGGCAAGGTCCAGGAAGGGCACCAGATTGCGCCGCTGCACCAGGCCGATCAGTGTCTCCCATTGCTGTGGGTCGAGGTCCGCCCCGGTCGGATTATGGCAGCATGCGTGTAGCAGTACGACGTCGCCGGCACTCGCGTGTTCCAGTTGCGCAAGCATCTCGGCAAAACGCAGCCGATGGCTCGCCGGCTCGTAATAGGGGTAGCGCTCGAGGCGCAGGCCGGAGCTGCCGAGAAGGGGCACATGATTGCTCCAGGTCGGGTCGCTCACGTGCACCCGCACGCCGGCCGCCGCAGCGCGAATCAGTTCTGCACCGACGCGTAAAGCGCCGCAGCCGCCCGGCGTCTGCACCGTCACCGTGCGCCGATCCCGTACGGCGGGGTGCCCGGGTCCGAGCACGAGCTGGGTCACGGCATCGTTGAATTCGGCGCGGCCCGCCGGACCTATATATGTTTTCGTCGTCTGCCCGGCGAGGATCGTCTGCTCGGCGCGGGTGACGCACTCAAGGACCGGAGTGTTGCCGCTGGGGTCGCGATACACGCCGACCCCGAGGTCGACTTTTTGCGGGTGCGGGTCCGCGCGGAATTTGGCCATGAGCCCGAGGATTGGATCGGGATCGAGCCCCTTGAGCTGCTGGAACAAGTATCAGCTCCCGCTCTTGCGCTCGATGTCGATGAAGCGCAGGAATTCCGCGCGCGTGCTGTGATCGGTGCGGAAGGCGCCGAGCATTTTGCTGGATACCATGGACACGCCGCGCTTGTGCACCCCACGCGTCGTCATGCACTGGTGCACGGCATCGACGACGACGCCAACGCCGCGCGGCTTCAGTACATCGTTGATGCAAGCCGCGATCTGGGCAGTCAGCTTTTCCTGCACCTGGAAACGCCGGGCATAGCCTTCGACTACTCGCGCCAGCTTGCTGATACCGACCACCCGGTCATTGGGCAGATAGCCGACATGTGCCCTGCCGATGATCGGCGCCATGTGATGCTCGCAAAACGACTCGAATGAAATATCACGCAGCACCACCATTTCGTCATAGCCCTCGACTTCCTCGAACGTGCGACGCAGGTATTCGCCCGGGTCAATGTTGTAACCGGAAAACCAGTCCCGATATGCGTTGACAACGCGTTTTGGCGTATCCTGTAGTCCTTCGCGTTGCGGATCTTCCCCGGCCCATCGCAGCAGAGTCCTAACCGCGGCTTCCGCATCCGTTCGGCTGACGGCCCCACCGGGCACCTTTTTTTTGGATTTCGCCATTACCTCTCCCGCTGGAATTGCACGCTCAGTTCTCCGGATAAGATACCACTGCCGGCGGATTTAGCGGGTTTCGCAGTGCATAATGTGGCACCCGACCAGGGTCCAACAAAACGCAGGAAATCATGCCCGTTCGCCTGACGATTTCGACAGCTGTGGCCGCGATACTGATGAGCGCCATTACAGCAGCGCAGGCTGCTTCCCGCCCGAGCGCCGACCCCGCGACAGTGCAGCTTGGCCACGATATTTTCAAGCAGCTGATTGAAATCAACACGACCGGCTCGGTCGGCAGTACTACGATCGCGGCCGAAGCCATGGCCCAGCGCCTGCGCGCCGGTGGTTTTGCGGCGATCGATTTGAATCTGTTGGGCCCCAATCCCCGCAAGGGCAATCTGGTCGTACGCTATCGCGGCAAGCCCGGCAGCCCCCTGCGGCCTATCCTGATCATCGGGCACCTTGATGTCGTCGAAGCGCGCCGCGAGGACTGGACGACGGACCCGTTCCAGTTTGTGGAGAAAGACGGCTATTACTATGGGCGCGGAACGCAGGACATGAAGGTCGATGATGCGGCCATGGTCACCGTCTTCATCCGGATGAGAAAGGAACACTACGTGCCGAACCGGGACATCATCCTTGCGCTGACCGCGGATGAGGAAGGAGGGGATTCCAATGGAGTGGACTGGCTGCTGAAGAATCATCGCGACCTTATCGATGCCGAGTACGTCATCAATCCCGACGGTGGGGCAGTCAGCACTGATGCCGGCAAGCCTGTCTCAATTAATATAGAAGCTGCGGAAAAGCTCTATGCCGATTACGAGGTCGTGGCGGTCAGCCCAGGTGGGCACAGTTCCCTGCCGACGCCGGACAATCCTATCTACCGCGTGACCCGAGCGCTCGG
Source organism: Gammaproteobacteria bacterium (assembly GCA_025355645.1). Lineage (GTDB taxonomy): Bacteria > Pseudomonadota > Gammaproteobacteria > Steroidobacterales > Steroidobacteraceae > Bog-1198. The sequence goes on from JANXZG010000051.1 coordinate 19,791, forward strand.
CGCGCTGGAACAGCATGCCTTTCCGTTTGAACTCAATGTCGTGACGCGCGCCTATTATTCCGAGATGGCGAAGATTGAGGCGCCGCCGCGGGCAGCCGATATTCGCGCGATGCTGGCAACGCCGCCGGATCCTGGCGCCCTTGCGCGGCTGACGGCGATTGCAAACGACAATGCCAAGCTGCATACCACCTGCGTGCCGACGATGCAGAGCGCAGGACATGCCGTCAACGCGCTGCCACAGCGTGCCGAGGTAAACATCAACTGCCGGATACTGCCCGGGCATTCGCAGGAAGAGGTGCGCCTCGAGCTGGTGCATCTGTTCAATGACCCAGCGCTGACCGTCCGCTACCGCAGTGATGCCGGGGAGATTTTCGATCATGGGTCGGATAAGGCCGCCATGAGTCCGCCGCCGCTGCGCGCCGACCTGATGCAGGCATTGAAGGACATTGGTGCGAAACTCTGGCCCGGCGCTCCGGTCGTAGCGACTATGGAGAACGGCGCGTCGGACAGTATCTATACAATGCTCGCAAACATTCCCAGTTATGGTGTCTGCGGCATGGCCAACGACCGCGACAATATCCGCTGGCACGGCAAGGATGAGCGCATTACCGCCGCCTCGTTCAGGGACGGGCTGGAGTTCGACTATGAGTTGCTGCGGGCGCTGACGGGTGCCAAGAACTAGCGGACAGCTTAAGAAGTGCGCGTGAGACCGGTTGCGGGATTGCTCGCAGTGCTGGCCTTCACGGCGTTGCCAGTTTCGCCCAGCCGCTCGCAAATAGCGGGGGGCCCGCCGGATGTGCTTGATGAGATTGTCGTCAACGGCGAGCGATCCGGGCCCGAGATGTGGCATGTCCGTCGCGGCGATGCGCAGCTGTGGATACTGGGCTCACTGGCACCGTTGCCCAAGGGCATTACCTGGCGCTCGCGTCAGGCGGAACAGGTGATGCTGTCCGCCAATGTGGTGTTGCTCACCAAGCCGCTGGAAATCGGTTTTGCGCATGCCATGTGGATTTTCCTGACCCATCACGATTTATTGACAGTAAATGGCGGTCGCAAACTCAAGGACGTATTGCCGCCAGACTTGTATCAGCGTTTCGCCACGCAGCGCGCTAAGTACACGAGCGACCGGGCCAAGTGGGAGCGCTTTCGACCAATTATCGCCGCCGCTTTCCTCGAGGAAACGGCATTGCGTCAGGCGGGCCTGTCGTCCCGAATTGATCTTGGCGCGGCGGTGCGGAATCTCGCCGATAAGCACGACATCCCGGTGGACGAGGTCAAGATCGCTGGGGTGCGCGATCTGCTCGATACACTGAAGACCGTTCCCGCGGCAACTGAGAACAAATGCCTGGCGGCTGTCCTTAGCACGACTGAAACGGGATTGCCGCGGCTTGCCGAGAGGGCGAGTGCCTGGACGCGCGGCGATCTCGATGCCATGCAACATCTACCGGATTCCGCCGAAGACATCGGATGCCATGCAGCGCTGGTTTCCGACACAGGGTCAGCCGACCTCCTGGCACAGATCCAGCAGGCCTGGCTTAAAGCCATTGATGAACGCATGCGTGACAAGCAGGTAGTGCTGGCCGTCGTCAATATTGACCTGCTGCTCGAGCACGGCGGGCTGCTCGATACTTTGCGGACCCGCGGCTATTCGATCGAGGCCCCCTAGCAGGACGGGAACAAAGCCGAGCAGCCTGCCTTGAAATTGCAGGGCCGGGGCACAGTCAAGTACCCTCCATTTGGGGCCCTTCGCAGCCCTGACTGCTTGCAAGCAGCAACCATGCGGACCCGTTTTTGCGCTAGTAGCCGCCGGTGCGGTTCGCTCGTCGGAGAATTTCTCATTCGATGAAACCTCGCGCGGTTGCCCCGGTACACACCTGCTAAGAATGGCTAAGTCTTAGGGCCCCAAGGAGCATTGCGCCATGTTGAAGTTTATTCTCGTAGCTATGGGTCTCGGGCTCTTCGCACCGACCTGGGCCGCAGCGCCTCTCGATCTTGGCACTCTTCGCGGACGCGTCGTTTACCTGGATTTTTGGGCGTCTTGGTGCGCCCCGTGCAGGCAATCATTTCCCTGGATGCAGACTTTGATGACGACCTATGCGGCGCAGGGCCTGACCATCGTAGCCGTCAATCTCGATACCGACCGGGCCGACGCGGATAAATTCTTGCGCCAATTCAAGCCGACATTCGACGTGCGTTTTGACCCAGCCGGAGAGCTCGCCGCCTCTTATAACGTCAAGAGCATGCCCTCGAGCGTGCTGATCGACCGCCATGGTGTTACGCGATTCACCCACATGGGCTTTCGGCCGGTCGACGGCGCACTTTACGAGTCGCAACTGCGTGAGTTGTTGGCAGAAAAATAACGCGTTGCTGTAGAGGAGAAGGATGATGCCTGGTCGCTTGAATGCAGCTTTTATAATTGCCGGCATGGTTTTCCTGGCGGGATGCAGCTCGCTGGGTGTCAAACCCTGGCAGCGCGATGTCATGGCGCGCGCGGAGATGCAGCTGGACAGCGACGCTGTGGACGCGGCGATCGATGATCACCTTTACTTCAGTAAAGAGGCATCGTCCGGTGGCCGTTCATTCGCGGGCGGGGGTTGCGGATGCAACTAAAACCCGCACCGCCGCGGCCTGATACCACCGTAAGGCGGCGATTAATGGCCGCCAGCTGCGCGTTGCTGAGTGCAGGCGCTGCGCGCAGCCAGGATGCTCGAGCTGTCAGTGCCGACAGCGGTGTGCTGGACGACTGGTCCATTAATTCTGCGCTCGCTTATTATCACGAAGACGGCCGCATTCATGCGATCGAGCCGATCGTCGATGTTGCCAAGGTATTTGCGAACGGACAGTCGATAAGTGCCAACTTTGTTTACGATGCGCTGGCTGGAGCGAGTCCTAACGGGGCGCTGCCGAGCCGGATTCCGCAAACGTTCGGTTCGCCCTCGAGCAAGGGCGCGCAAACCGCTTACGTCACCGCGCCCGGGCAACTGCCGGTGGACCCGAATTATCATGACGATCGCATCGCGGTCGGCGCGAACTGGACAATTCCGCTCGCCAGGACCGATCAGCTGAGCGTGGGCGCCAAGTTGTCTGATGAGCACGATTTTTTCTCCATTTCGGCGAATGCCTCGATCGCCCACGACTTCAACGACAAGAACACCACGGTATCGGTTGGCATTAACAATGAATACGACCGCTTGCACCCGATTGGCGGCGCGCCGATACCTGGGGCCGACATCGCGTTCGGCGGTGGACCGGGCACTGGCATCGGGATTCAGGTCGGTGGCAAGACCAGCCTGGAAACCAAGAATGGCGTTGGCCTGCTGCTGGGCGTCACCCAGGTGATGAACCGCTATTGGCTGTCCGAGTTCAACGTCTCGGTGGATCGGTTTCATGGCTACCTGAACGATCCGTATAAAATCACTTCCGTCATCGACGGCGGCGGCGGCACCACGGAATACATCTACGAGAGCCGCCCGAGGGAGCGCACACGCAGGAGTGCCTATTGGGAGAATCGGGTGACGTGGAACCCGCAAGTCTCGACCGCGTTGTCACTGCGCTACATGAGCGATGACTGGGGAGTGCGATCAGAAACGGCGCAACTTCACCTGCGCCGGCAGCTCTCCAATCGCGAGCGATATATCGAACCGACCATCCGCTGGTATAACCAATCCGCGGCGGATTTTTATACGCCGTTTATCCTGGATACGACGGTGTTGCCCACCTATCAGGCGTCTGACTCCCGACTTGCGGCGTTTCATGCCCTGACCTACGGATTGAAATTCGCGCAAACGTTTCCGGGCGTCGGGGACCGCAAGGAGTCAGAACTGAGTATCCGCGTGGAGTATTATCAGCAGACATTGGTTGAGCGGGCTGCGGTGCCCGTCAGCCTGCAAGGGCTCGATCTGTTCCCGGGTGTCAAAGCGGTCCTCGTCCAGATCGGGTGGCGGTTCTAAACATTGGCCTTTAGCGTGGTCCGGTGGCGGAATCAGCGAGTACTACGTTGGCACAGCAGCTCAAGGTCGAAGCTCGCGGTGATGCTCTCACTGCGGTCTGCTTCTGGGCCATGGCGAGTCCGTGTGAAGTGCTGCTGCTCTCTACCGGCCGCGCCGAAGCCCTGGAGTTCGCAGCGCTGGCGGCGGCGGAGGCGTGGCGCGTCGAATACAAGTTCAGTCGTTATCGAAACGACAGTGTCGTCGCCAGGATCCATGCAAGCCGTGGAATTGCAGTCGAGGTGGACGATGAAACGGCATCGTTGATCGATTTTGCCAGCCAATGCCATGAATTGAGCGATGGCGCTTTTGACATCACTTCCGGTGTTCTGCGGCACGCCTGGAAATTCGATGGTTCCGATCGCATTCCAGACTCTGCGGCAATCGAGCGCCTGTTACCGTTTGTGGGTTTTCACAAGCTGACGTGGCAACGCCCGTGGCTTACCCTACCTGCCGGAATGGAACTGGATTTCGGTGGCATCGGCAAGGAGTACGCGGTCGATCGCGCTTACGAAGCGCTGGCTGCGCGCCGGCCGGCTCCATTTCTGATCAACTTTGGCGGAGACTTGCGTGCGAACCGACCTCCACCCAACGGTCCATGGCAGGTCGGCATCGAGCGGCCGGACACCATTCGGGATGCAGCGATGATTCTGGATCTCACGCACGGGGCGCTGGCGACCAGTGGTGACTCGCGTCGTTACCTTTTGAAAGATGGCGTGCGGTACGGGCATATCCTAGATCCCCGAACCGGGTGGCCAGTGCAGAATGCCCCGCGATCCGTGACCGTTGCCGCCAGCAGCTGTACGGAAGCCGGACTGATGTCGACAATTGCCTTGCTGCGCGGCGCTGGCGCCCGGGAATATCTCCAGGCGCAAGCAGCTCGTCATTGGATCCTGGATTGAATCCGGACGCGCAAACGCTATAGCGCCGGCCGCATCACCGCCGCTCATGCGGGGCATCTTTCGATGCCGCAGCGTTCAGAAAATAGCCTGGGTTCGGCGCCACACCACCGGAAACAGCGGGTGATTCATCGCTGCCCCCGCCGGGAGCTGCTGCGACAGCCCTGCGAATTCCGGGGAGGTACGCCAGCGGCGCGGTGCATGACGGATATCCTCACCCATGAATCTCGCCGAGAAGACACGCCGTCGCTGGGGCCCCGATGTGCCTGGCGCGCCATGCAGTGCCAGCATGTGAAAAGCGACGGCATCGCCCGGCTGCATTGCCCATCCAAGTATCGGAAAAGCCTGCCGGTTCGCATCGATGTCCGGTAGGTCGGCAAGGCTTCCATCCGGGAACCAGCGCGCTTGGGCGTCCATGAAGGAGCGTGGCATGAGCCAAGGCCCGAGGTGCGACCCACAGACGAATTCCAGCGTCGTCTCGCGGCTGACCGGGTCGACTGGAATCCAAAAGCTGACGTTCTGTTGGCCTTCGATGTTGTAGTAGGGCTGGTCCTGGTGCCAAGGGGTGCGCTGTCGCGTGTTCGCTTCCTTGGTCAGCATATGATCGTGATAAAGGCGGGCACTGTCGCTTTGCATCAGCGCCCCGGCCGTGCCGGCGACGCCGCTGTGGAAAATGAACTGTCGATAGTGCTCATTTTGCTGCCAGGTGCAGAAGTCCTCGACGAATCGTCCGGGATCGTCGGCGAGGCTTGCAACTTTCGCCAGCGAGCTCAAGTTGCCCAGATTCCAGTCGACGCCCGCGCTGAGCCAGCCCATCTGCTCCGCTGTGAACAGCTGGCGCAGCACCACAGCACCATCGCGCTGGAAAGCCGCAATGTCCGCGGGCTGGATCACCGCGGCTCTGCCGCCAAGGTTGCCAAGATTTCTTCGATCAGCGGCGGCCCCCGCAATACAAAACCAGTATAGATCTGCAGCAAGTTGGCTCCTGCCTGCAAGGTCTGTCGCGCGCTGTCGGCGTTTAAAATGCCGCCTACGCCGATGATGGGGTAATCCGGCCCGAGCGCCGAGCGCAGCTGCGCGATAATCCTGATGGAGAGGTGATGCAGCGGCGCGCCGCTTAATCCCCCCTGCTGATTGGGCGGCAGCTCATGGGCGAATTCCTGAAGATTTGACGAGGTATTCGTTGCGATGACGCCATCCACTTCTAGCACACGCAGCAATTGCACGATGCCAGTGATCTGTTCGGCATTGAGATCGGGAGCAATCTTGAGCAGCAGCGGAACATGCTTGCCAAATCGCCCGGCCAGGGCCTGCCGGGCTTCAACCAGCGCGCCCACGATGCGTTGCAGGCTGTCAGGTTCCTGCAATTCGCGCAGGTGCGCCGTGTTCGGCGAGGAGATGTTGACGGCGACGTAGTCGGCGTAAGGATAGATCTTGCGCAAACAATGAACATAGTCGCCTTGCGCCTCGTCATTCGGCGTATCGAAATTCCTGCCGATGCTGATGCCGCGGATGCCGCGGTAGTGACTGCGCGCCAGCATCCTCACCAGATGATCGACCCCCTTGTTGTTGAATCCCATGCGATTCACGAGGGCCTGTGCCGCGGCAAGCCTGAACAGGCGCGGCTTTGGGTTGCCGGACTGCGGCCGCGGCGTGACGGTGCCGAGCTCGATGTGACTGAAGCCAAGTGCTCCGAGCGCATCAAGGAAATCGCCGTTCTTGTCGAAGCCGGCCGCGAGCCCGAGTGGATGGGCAAAGCTCAGCCCACACAGGCGCAATGCAAGTCTTGCCGGAGCCGGCTTAATTCCCCACAGCGGCCGCGTGAGCTTTAAGCCCGCCAGCGCGAGGTAGTGCGCCACCTCCGGATTCAGGCGCGACAGGGCCGGCAGTGAGGCGCGTGTCAGCGCGCGTGACAGGGTGGCCCTCAAGTGGCCGGCGCCAATGGCACTGCCGCGACAAATGCGGCCAGCGCCTTGCCGAGCAGCGCATGCTGATCGGCATCCAGGTGGATGCCGTCCGCCGCGCTTACTGTGGCGACCTCCCCGGCATCAAAAAACGCGCAGCCCAGCTCGGCGCTGATATCGCGGAGGGCCGCGGCGAGCCCTGCGGATTTTTGCGCGGCGCCCGAAAACTTGCGGGCTATGACGCCGCGCGCTTCGCCAAGCTGCGGCGGTGCCACGACCAGCACAGGCGGCGCCGGCATGCCGGGCTCGATTGGCGCATTGCGCACCGCAGCCACCAGGGTTGCGACACCCAGGGCGGCATGCCACGCGGTGTGCGGATGCATTGACTGGAAATCATTGCTACCCAGCATCAGGATCACCAGCGCGAGCGGTGAATGTATCTCGATGCGTTGTGCCAGACCACTAAGTCCGTTGCGTCCTGCCTTGAAAGGATCCTCCCAGACCGTACGCCGGCCGTTCAGGCAATCCTCGATCACGCGCACGGCTCG